>NZ_JBIWFZ010000011.1:0-264245 GCF_044763325.1 Streptomyces sp. NPDC096136
GGCTGCGGCGGCGGACACGTCCCCAACGTCCTGAAGATGGCGGGCGTGCCGAACGTGATCGGCTCCTCCACCAACCCCACCCTGCCCTTCGGCCGCGACGCGGTCGCCGAGCACTACGGCATGATCGTCTCCGTCCACGCGCTGAAGACGGACCTCCCCGGCGACGCGGCCATGGCCCGCGACCGCATCCGCGCCGGGACGATGGGGGCCGAGGACGTCCTGCACGACCTGGGCGCCATCGCCATCACCTCCTCCGACGCCCAGGGCATGGGCCGCGCCGGCGAGACCGTCCGCCGGACCTTCGCCATGGCCGGGAAGATGAAGGCGGATCTGGGTCCGATGGAGGGGGACGGGGAGGGCGACGACAACGCCCGCGTCCTGCGGTACATCGCGAAGCTGACGATCAACCCGGCCATCGCCCACGGCCTGGCCCACGAGATCGGCTCCATCGAGGTCGGCAAGCTCGCCGACATCGTCCTGTGGCGCCCCCCGTTCTTCGGTGCCAAGCCCCAGATGGTCCTGAAGTCCGGATTCCCGGCGTACGGGGTCACCGGCGATCCCAACGCCGCCACGGACTGCTGCGAACCGCTGGTCCTCGGCCCGCTCTTCGGCGCCCACGGCGCCGCCCCCGCCGACCTCTCCGTCGCCTTCGTCAGCCGCGCCGCCGCCGAGTCCGGCTCCTCCGGCGCCCCGTACGACGCCCTCGGCACCCGGCGCCGCAGGGTGGCCGTCCGCGGCACCCGGGGCATCGGCCCGGGGAGCATGGTCGGCAACGCCCGCCTGGGGGAGGTCGACGTGGACCCCCGCAGCGGCCTCGTGACCCTCGACGGGGAGCCCCTGCGCTCCGAGCCGGCGGACCGGGTCTCCCTCAACCGCCTCTACTTCCTCTGAGGCCGTCCCGCCGCCCGTCCTGCCCCACCGCTCAGCTCTTGACTGAATTTTCAGTTCGATGGAAGACTCCACCGACAGAAGAAATGAGACACCTGATGGCTGAATACCGTATGCCCGCCGAATGGTCCGCGCACGAGGGCTGTCTGATGGCCTGGCCCACCCGTGAGGACCTGTGGGGCAGCGTCCTGGACGACGTCAAGGAGGAGTACGCGAACGTCGCCCGCGCCATCTCCGCGTTCGAGCCCGTCACCATGGTCGCCCCGCCCGGACACGGCGAGGACGCCCGCGGCCACTGCGGGGACGGCATCACCGTCATCGAGCTGCCGCTCGACGACTCCTGGTTCCGCGACTCCGCCCCGCTGTTCGTCCTGGACGGCGACGGCCGGCGCGCGGGCGTGGACTTCCGCTTCAACGCCTGGGGCGGCAAGCACCACCCCTTCGACGCCGACGACCGGATCAGCTCCCTGCTCCTGGAGCACCTCGGGGTCGACCGCATCGCCTCCGGCATGGTCCTGGAGGGCGGGGCCATCACCGTCGACGGGGAGGGCACGCTCATCACCACCGAGCAGTGCCTCCTGCACCCCAACCGGAACCCCGGCATGACCCGCGAGGAGATCGAGGACGAGCTGAAGACCCGCCTCGGCATCACCAAGGTCATCTGGCTGCCGTACGGCGGCCTGCGCGACACCGAGACCGACGGCCACGTCGACGGGGTCTGCGCCTTCGCCGCACCCGGCACGGTCGTCGTCTCCCTCCCCTCCGATCCCGCCCACCCCGACTACGCCCGGATGCGCGCCAACCGCGCCGTCCTGGAGGCCGTCACCGACGCCCGCGGCCGGCGCCTGGAGGTCGTCGAGGTGCCCCAGACGGCCTTCACCGACCTCGCCGACGGCGAGATCGAGGTGTCGTACATGAACTACTACATCGCCAACGGCGGCGTCGTCGTCCCGGTCGCCGGCGTGCCCCAGGACGAGGACGCCCTCGCCGTGATCGCCTCCGCCCACCCCGGCCGCAAGGTCGTCGGCGTACGGGCGCTCGCCATCGCCTTCGGCGGCGGCGGTGTCCACTGCATCACCCAGCAGATCCCGGCCCCGCCCGCCGCCGGCTGATCCCCACGCCCTTCCGCTCCAGGCGGACCGCCCGCCCCGGCGGTCCGCCCGCTCCTCCCCCCGACCCTCACGGAACGAAAGAGCGCGACGATGACCAGCTCCCCACCCCGCACGAGCAGACGCCCCCGCCCCCGCCTCCGCGCGGCGGCCGCCCTCACCGCCCTCCTGACCTCCTGCGCCCTCCTCTCCGCCTGCTCCGGCCCGCCCAAGGACGCGGCGGGCGGCGTCACCGACGTCACGCTGTCCCCCTCCACCCCCGAGGCCCGCGGCGAGATCGACTCCTTCACCTGGGCCGTCTACGCCGAACCGCCCACCCTCGACTACACGGCGGCCTTCGACTACCCGCAGAACACCGTGCTCTCCAACGTGTGCGAGAGCCTCATGCGCTGGACCCCCTCCCTCACCACGGAGCCCGGCCTCGCCCGGCAGGCGACCAACCCCGACCCCACCACCTGGGTCTACGACCTGCGCCCCGGCGTCCGCTTCCACGACGGCCGGGAGATGACCGCCGACGACGCAGTCTTCAGCCTCGCCCGGCAGATGGACCCCGAGAACGCGGCCGCCTGGGCGCAGGTGTTCCAGAACGTCGCCGCCGTCACCGAGACCGGCCCGCTCCAGGTCACCGTCAAGCTCAAGAAGCCCGACTCCCAGTTCCCCCAGTACATGGCCACCGCCGCCGGCGTGGTCGCCTCCAAGGCCACCGTCGAGGCCGCGGGCAAGGACTACGGCACCACCGGCGACCTCGGCTGCACCGGCCCGTTCAAGCTCGGCCCGTGGAACAAAGGGCAGTCGATCGAGCTGGACCGCTTCGACGGCTACCGCGGCCCCAAGACCAAGTCGAAGAAGGCCGTCTTCCGCATCCTGACCGACCCCTCCGCGCGCACCAACGCCCTGCTCAGCGGGGAGGCCGACGGCGGCTACCTGATCCCCACCGAGAGCTACGCCCGGCTGCGCGACAGCGGGACCGGGACGCTCTACTTCGGCGAGGGCCTGAGCACGGTCAACCTCAACGTCACCGACATGAAGGGCCCCCTCGGCGACATCCGCGTCCGCCGGGCCCTGTCCCTGGCCCTCGACCGCACCGGCTTCGTCAAGGCCGGACTCGGCGGCGCGGGCACCGTCACCAACTCCCTCACCACCCGCGCCGCCTGGGCCGCCGCGCCCGAGCGCACCCTGAAGACCGCCTTCGACGGCCTGCCGCCCACCGGCCAGGACATCGAGAAGGCCACGGCCCTGGTCAAGGAGGCCGGGGCCACCGGCAAGACCCTGACCGTCGCCACCAGCTCCATCGGCCAGGACGTCTCCCTCCTCGCCACCGCCGTCCAGGCGGCCGGCACCCGCATCGGACTGGACGTCCGGCTGAAGACGATCGCCCCGAACGCCTTCACCGCCCTGTTCACCGACCCCCGGGCGCGCGAGGGCATCGACATGTTCCCGCTCACCTACTACGACTCGATCACCGACCCGCTCGACCTGCTGGTCAACTTCAAGACCGGCGCCTACCTCAACTTCGGCGGCTACAGCGACCCCGAGTACGACCGCCTCGTCGACCAGGCCACCGCCGCCTACCCGACGGAGGAGCGCATGGACATCGCCGCCAAGCTCCAGCACCAGGCGTCCGAACAGCTCCTGTGGATCCCCGTCGCCGAATGGCCCACCGCCCTGTTCATGAACAAGCGGATCACCGGCGCCCCCACCACCATCTCGTACATGTACCACCCGTGGGCCGCCGACGTGGGGGCCGCCCAGTGAGCTTCCTCAGATTCGCCGTACGACGGGTGGCGGAGATGGCCGCCACCCTGCTCGTCGCCTCGTTCGCCGTCTTCGGGGCCCTGTACCTGGCACCGGGCAACCCGGCGAGCTTCCTGCTCGCCGGCCGCTCCGCCTCGCCGGACGCCCTCGCCGCCGTCAACGCCCAGTACCACCTGGACGACCCCTTCCTCGTCCGCTACCTGCGCTGGCTGGGCGACGTCCTGCACGGGGACTTCGGCCGGTCGATCACCTACCGCACCGACGTCTCCCGCCTGCTCGCCGACCGGCTGCCCACGACCCTGGTGCTGATCGCGATGTCGCTCGTCGTGGTCGTCGCGGCCGGCCTGCTCCTCGGCCGGATCGCCGCCGTCCGCGGCGGGGCCGCCGACTCCGCGATCCTCGTCACCACGACCCTCGCCGTCGGCACCCCCTCCTTCGTCGCGGCGGTCCTCCTCCAGGGCCTGTTCGCCGTCGACCTCGGCTGGTTCCCCAGCAGCGGTACGGGCGAGGGCGGCTTCGGGGACCTCGTGTGGCACCTCGTCCTGCCCTCGGTCGCCCTCGCGCTGTACCTGATCGGCATGCTCGCCCGGGTCACCCGCTCCGCCATGCTCGAAGCCCTCGACAGCGAGCACGTCACCGTCGCCCGCAGCCGCGGCGTCCCCGAACGCCAGGTCATCCGCCGCCACGTCTTCCGCAACTCGCTGGGCACCGTCCTGACCACCGGCGGCCTGATCGTCTCCACGCTGCTGGTGTGCACCATCCTCGTCGAGACCGCCTTCAGCGTCGGCGGGATCGGACAGCTCCTGGAACTCTCCACCACCACCAAGGACTTCCCGACCGTCCAGGCCATATCGCTGATCATCGTCGCCCTCTTCATGACCGTGAACCTGCTCGTGGACCTGGCCCTGCCCCTCGTCGACCCCCGGGTCGCCCTCGGATCCAGGAGGGCCGCCGCGTGACCGCCGTACTGACCCGCAGGCCCGGCCTCGCCCGGATCCGCGCGGCAGCCCCCCCGCTCCACATCGCCTGCCTGGCGCTGGTCGCCGTCGTCGTCCTCGCCGCCCTGCTCGCACCCTGGCTCGCCCCGCACGACCCCAACACGGTCGACCTGGGCGACGCCCTCGCCGCGCCCTCCGCCGCACACCCCTTCGGCGTGGACGCCGCCGGCCGCGACACCCTCTCCCGGCTGGTGCTCGGCGCCCGGACCTCCCTGCTGGGACCGCTCGGCGTCGTCGCCTTCTCCACCGTCGCCGGCATCGCCATCGGCACGGCGGCGGCCTGGCGCGGCGGCTGGCTCGACTCGGTCCTCTCCCGCAGCACCGAGCTGGTCTTCGCCTTCCCCGGCATGCTGCTCGCCATCCTGATCATCTCCGTCTACGGAGAGGGGCTGCTCGCCCCGGTCCTCGCCCTCGCCGTGGCCTACACGCCCTACGTCAGCCGCCTCACCCGCTCCCTGGTCCTGGTGGAACGGGCCCGGCCGTACGTCAGCTCCTACCGGGTCCAGGGCCACTCCGCCCTCCAGATCTGCCTGCGCCACGTCCTGCCCAACATCGCGCCCGTCGTCCTCGCCCAGTCCGCCATCAACTTCGGCTACGCCCTCATGGACCTCGCCGGACTGTCCTTCCTCGGACTCGGCGTCCCCGCGCTCACGCCCGACTGGGGCCGCATGGTCTTCGACGGACAGACCGCCGTCCAGCACGGCTACCCGCTGTCCGCGATCCTGCCCTGCGCCGTCATCGTGCTGACCGTGGTCGCCTTCAACGTGGTGGGCGAGCGCTGGGCGGACCTCGTCGCCAGGAGAGACCGATGAGAACACCGAATCCGTCCGCCGCACCCGCCGCCGCACCGGGCCCCGCGCTCGACATCCGGGGCCTGAGGATCACCCTGCCCGGCACCGCCCGGCCCGTCCTCGACGGGATCGACCTCACCGTCGCCGCCGGCGAGACCGTCGCCCTCGTCGGCGAGTCCGGCTCCGGCAAGTCCCTCACCTCCCGCAGCGCCCTGCGCCTGCTGCCGCCCGGCGCCGCCGTCGAGGGCGAGGTACGGGTCGGCGGCCGGGACGTCCTCACCCTGAACGCCGCCGCACTGCGCGCCGTACGGTCCGGCACGGCGGCCATGGTCTTCCAGGACCCGCGCGCCGCCGTCAACCCGCTGCGCCGGATCGGCGACTTCCTCACCGAGAGCGTCACCCTCACCGGGGCCATGGGGCGCGACGGGGCCGCCTCGCGGGCCGCCGAACTCCTGGGGGCCGTCGGCCTGGACGCGTCCGTCCTGCGCAAGTACCCCGGCCAGGTCTCCGGCGGCATGCTGCAACGGGTCGTCATCGCGGCGGCCCTCATGGGAGACCCCGCGCTCCTGCTGGCCGACGAACCGACCACGGCGCTCGACGTCACCAGCCAGGCCGAGGTCATCGCACTGCTGGCCGCACTGCGCGAACGCTTCGGCACCGGACTGCTGTTCGTCACCCACGACCTCGACCTCGCCGCCGCCATCAGCGACCGGGTCTACGTCATGTACGCCGGACGGATCGCCGAGACCGGCCCCGCCGAGGCCCTCTTCGCGCGCCCCCGCCACCCCTACACGGCGGCCCTCCTCGCCTCCACCCCGCGCATGGGCGGCCCCCGGGGCCGGCTCGCCGCCATCGCCGGCCAGCCGCCCGACCTGCGCCGGGAACTGCCCGGCTGCGCCTTCGCCGCGCGCTGCCCGCTCGCCACCGAGGTCTGCGACGAGCGGGCCCCGCTGCCGGCCGCCGCCCCGGACCGCCCGGAGCACCGGGCGGCCTGCCACCACAGCGACCGGCTCGAAGGGAGCGCCGTCGATGCCCGATGACGTGGACGACGTACGGGACGTACTGGAGGTCAAGGGGCTGCACCGCTCCTACGGAGCCGTGCGCGCCGTGGACGGCGTGTCCTTCTCCCTCCGGGCGGGCGGATCGCTGGGGATCGTCGGGGAGTCCGGGTCCGGCAAGACCACCACGGCCCGGATCGTCGTCGGCCTGGAACGGGCCGACGCCGGCGAGGTCCTGGTCGGCGGCCGGTCCCGGACCGCGCCGGGCGGCGGACGCGGCCGGGCCCGCCGGCTGGCCCGCGCCCGCGAGGTCCAGATGGTCTTCCAGGACCCGTACCTCTCCCTCGACCCCCGTACGACCGTGGAGCAGGCCCTGCGCGAACCGCTCGGCCTGCACTTCCCCGGCCGCGACCACACCCGGCGCGTCGGCGAGCTGCTGGACCAGGTCGGCCTGGGCACCAGGGCCGCCGACGCCCTGCCCCGGCAGTTGTCCGGGGGCCAGCGCCAGCGCGTGGCCATCGCCCGGGCCCTGGCCGTCGAGCCGGCCGTCCTCGTCCTGGACGAGGCGGTCGCCGCCCTCGACGTCTCGGTGCAGGCGCAGATCCTCAACCTGCTCGCCGACATCAGGGAGCAGACCCGCATCGGGTACCTCTTCATCACCCACGACCTGGGCGTCGTCCGGTGCGTCACCGACGAGATCGTCGTGATGCGCCACGGCCGCATCGTCGAGGCGGGGGCCACGGCCGAGGTGCTCGCCGCGCCCCGGCACGCGTACACCCGGCTGCTCCTGGAGTCGGTGCCGCGCCCGGGCTGGGACCCGGAGGCGATCGCCGCGGCCCGCAGGGCGCTCTAGGACGGGGGGAACGGGGGAACAGGGGAACAGGGGGGCTCAGGCGCCGGCGGCGAGCGTGCGGATCAAGGTCCGCAGGACCGGCTCGCCGCCGTCGCCCAAGACGGCTCCGCCGTCGGCCCCCAGGGACTCCATGGCCGCCAGCCCGTCCACCGCCGCCGCCACGGCCAGCCCCAGCGGGCGGGGGTCCGGTGCTCCGCCGCGCTCGTCGGCCAGCACCTGGAACAGGGCGACGAAGCAGGCCCGCCAGCGCCGGTACTCGGCGTCCAGCACCACCCTCACCCGGGAGTCGTTCAGGGCGTGCCAGTGCAGCGCGGAGTGGAGGTGCGACAGCTCCGCGCCCTCGGGCCGGCCCAGCAGCCCGACCACCCGCTCGGCCCGCTCCGCGAAGGTGCCGGGGCGGGACACGGCCTCCTCCAGCGGGGTGATCCACTCGGGGTGGATGTCCGCGATGACCGCCAGGACCAGATCGGTGCGGTCCTGGAAGTGGTAGTGGCACATCCCGTGCGAAACCCCGCTCAGCGCGGCCACGTTGCGCGTGGTGAACCGCTCGCCCGGCTCTCCGGCGAGCAGGGTCCGCGCGGCGGCGATCAGCCGCGCCCGGGTCTGCTCGCCCTTCGCCGAGGCCCGCGGGCGGGCGGCCCGCGCGGGCGGGGCGGGCGGTACCTCGGAATGCTGCGCGGAAGCTGCCATGGGCGTCACTCTAACCAGCCTCCACCACGCGACCTGGGGCTTTCCCCGATCCGCCGGAAGAACCCTGTCGCATCTATTGACCGAGCGCTTGGCCAGTTCTAGCTTTCCGGCCAACCCCACCTACCGCGTGGGGAGTTGGAGCATGGGAGGAACCGTCATGAACGACCACATGGTGAACCGGCCCGAGGGCGGGGCGCTGGACCGGCGCAGATTCCTGACGGCGGCCGCCGCCACCGGGATCGCCGCCGCCGGCCTCGCGGCGTCCGGGGGGCGCGCCCGGGCCGCCTCCGCCTCCGTGCCCCGGCCCGCCGCGGCGGGCGCCTTCCGCGTACCGGCCGAGGACGTCCGCCACACCCGTACCTGGATGGCCTTCCCCGACAGCAGCGCCATCTGGGGCGGCGCGCTCTCCGGGGTCCAGTCGGACATCGCCCTGATCGCCCGGACCATCGCCAAGTACGAACCCGTCCACCTCTGCGCCAACGCGGCCAGCGCCGCCAAGGCCCGCTCCCTGTGCGGTCCGACCGTCACCGTCCTCACCTCGATCCCGGTCGACGACTGCTGGATGCGCGACAGCGGACCGGTCTTCCGCACCGACGGGGCCGGCGGCCTCGACGCCGTCGGCCTGAACTTCAACGGCTGGGGCAACAAGCAGACCCACGCCCGCGACGCCCTCGTCGCCGGCCGGATCGCCGCCTACGCCGGGGTCCCCTTCACCGCCGCCGGAGTGGTGGGGGAGGGCGGCGCGGTCGAGCAGGACGGCGCGGGCACCCTGATGGCCACCCGCAGCAGCCTCGTCAACAAGAACCGCAACCCGGGCGCCTCGCAGACGCAGATCGAGGCGGCCCTGCGCGCCGCCTACGGGGCCTCCAAGGTCATCTGGTTCGACGGCGTGGTCGGTCAGGACATCACCGACGACCACGTCGACGCGACCTCCCGCTTCCTCGCCCCCGGCCGGGCCGCGGTCCAGATGCCCCTGGCCACGGACACCGACGCCTACGCCAAGGACGCACGCCTGCAGTACCGGGCCCTGTCCGCCGCCACGGCCGCCGACGGCACGCGCATGGCCGTCGAGCAGATCCAGGGCCCCGACTACGACAAGATCCGCTCGACGAACCGGGACTTCCTCGCCTCGTACGCCAACTACTACCTGTGCAACGGGGCCGTCGTCTCGGCCCACTTCGGCGACACCCGCGCCGACTCGGCGGCCCGGGCCACCCTGGCGCGCCTCTACCCGGGCCGCACGGTCGAGCAGCTGAACATCGACCGCCTGGGCACGGGCGGGGGCGGAATCCACTGCGTGACCCAGCAGCAGCCGGTGCCGTAGCGGACCGGGGGCGAGGGGGCTGCCGGTGACCGGCCGCGCCACCGGCAGCCCGCCCGCCTCCGGCGTGCGGGCGCCCGCGGGAGCCGGTAGCGTCGAATGCGTACGTTCCGCCCAGAGCGCCGCGACGCCCGCCCGGTACGGCCGGCCGCAGGAGTCGGCAGAGGAACGGGATCCCATGGCGAAGCACACCCGCAGCGCGGCGGCCGCGGCGGCCCTGGCCTTCCTGGCCGCGATCGCGGCGGCGCCGGCCGGCGCCGCGCGCCCGGGCGCTCCCGGCGCGGCGCCCGCCCCCTCCACCCCGGCGCGGTTCGTGCCCGGGCCCTGCCCGAAGACGGCCGAGCCGGTACCCGCCCTGGCCCGGGCGCGCTGCGGCCGGCTGGAGGTCCCGGAGGACCGCGCCCGCCCCGGATCCCGCACCATCCGACTGGCCGCCGCGGTGATCCCGGCCACCTCGGCCGAGCCCGCCGCGGAGCCGGTCGTGTTCATGGCGGGCGGCCCCGGCGGCGAGACCTTCGACGACATCCCCGTCCTGGTCGACGCGGGCCTGAACCGGGACCACGACCTGATCGTCATGGCACAGCGGGGCAACCGCTACGACGAGCCGAACCTCGCCTGCCCCGAGGTGGACCGGTTCAACGCGCGCTACCCGGGCCTCGGTTACGACTCGGCCGAGGCGAATCGGCTGATGCTGGAAGCGTTCACGAAGTGCCGGGACCGTCTGACGGCGGACGGCACCGACCTGGGGGCCTACAACACCCTGGAGAACGCGGCCGACTTCGCCGACCTGCGCACGGCGCTGGGCATCCCGCGGTGGAACGTGTACGGCTACTCCTACGGCTCCGACCTGGCCCTCACCTACCTGCGCACCCACCCCGAGGGGGTCCGCGCGGTGGCGCTCGACTCCCTCACGCCCCCGCAGGCCGCGATCCTGCCCTGGGGCTGGCCCAGCGCGCGCGAGGGCACGGGCGCCGTCCTCGCCGCGTGCGCGGCCGAGCCCGCCTGCAAGAGCCGCTACCCGGACCTGGAGCGCACCCTGACCGAGCAGGTGCGAAGGCTGGAGGCGAAGCCGCTGACGCTCACCGCCCGGCCGCCGAAGGGCGGGGAACCGGTGAAGGTGGTCCTCGACGGGGGAGCGCTGCTGAACCTGCTGGTCGCCAACGCCGTCCGGCCCCCCGACGTCCCCGCCGCCCTCGACGAGCTCGCCCACGGCCGGCCGGAGCGCTTCGCGCGGGCCCGCGCCGCCGACTCGGTCCAGGCGGCCGGCATGACCGCGCACGGCCTGACCCAGTCGGTGGCCTGCGCCGAATGGGTGCCCGGGGCCTCGGAGTCCGACGTGCTGGACGCGGGGCGCGAGGCCTTCCCCGGGTGGCCGCGGACCGTCCTGGCCCAGGCGCCGCAACTCCCCTTCGAGCACGACGTGTGCCGGATCTGGAACGTGCCGGACCGCTCGGCGGAGCAGCGGACCGCCACCGTCAGCCGGGTGCCGGCGCTCCTGTTCTCCGGCACCTTCGACGCGAAGACGGGTGCGTCCTTCGCCCGGGACGCGGCCCGTACGCTCTCCCGCTCGACCTCCGTGAGGATCCCCGGCGTCACGCACTGGGTGGTCCCCCAGTCGCCCTGCGCCCGGAAGGTGCTGGCCTCCTTCCTCGCCCGTCCGACCGCACCCGACACCGGCTGCGTGGCCGGCCTCGGGCCGGCGCCGTTCACCCTCACCCCGAAGTGACCGGGAGGACCGATGGCCCGCACCCGCGCGTCCCGCCATGGCCGCTCCGTACGGCGGCTGCACGCCACCTCCGCCGGACTGGCGACCGGACTGCTCCTCACCGGCCTGGTCACCGCGCCCGCCCACGCCCACGGCACCGCCGGCCCCACCCCCACGCCCGGCGCGGCGCCGCTCGGCAGCGTCGCGGGGACGGCGTCCGGGGGCGCCCGCTACGAGCCGGGCGACTGCCCCCGGACCCAGCAGCCGATCGCCGAGCTCGAAGGGGCCCGCTGCGGCACGCTCACCGTCCCCGAGAACCGCTCCGCACCGGACGGGCGGACCATCAGGCTCGGGGTGGCGGTCGTCCCGGCGGTCTCGGCCGCACCCCGCCCCGACCCGGTCGTCTGGCTCGCCGGAGGACCCGGCGACGACGCCGTCGGGGAGGCCGAACTGGCGGTCGACGGCGGCCTCAACCGCGACCGCGACGTGGTCCTCATGTCCCAGCGCGGCACGTACTCGGCCGACCCGGCGCTCCTGTGCCCCAACGTCGACGAGTTCCACGCGCGCGTGATCGGCCTCGTAGCCGCCGCCCCGTCCACCGAGCGCGCGCACCTCGACGCGACGAAGGCCTGCCGGGACAAGCTGGCGGCCACCGGGGCCGACCTCGGCGCCTACAACGACATCGAGAGCGCCGCCGACTACGCGGACCTGCGCTCCGCCCTGGGCGTCAAGGAGTGGAACCTCTTCGGGATCTCCTACGGAACCCAGCTGGCGCTCACCACCATGCGCCTGCACCCCGAAGGCATCCGGTCGGTCGGTCTCGACGGCATCCTGCCGCCCTCCAGGGGAGGTTCGGCCGCGGCGTGGAGCAGCGCCCGGCAGGGATTCGACGGCCTGTTCAAGGCGTGCGCGCAGCAGCCCGCCTGCAACCGCCGCTATCCGAACCTGTCCGCCACCTTCGAACGCCTTGTGCGTGAGCTGGAGGCCAGGCCGGTCACCACCACCGTCACCGTTCCCGGACAGCCCAAGCCGGTGAAGGTCGTCCTGGACGGCTCGGCGCTGGTGACCTGGCTGACCACCGCCACCCACGCCGCGGAGGGGGTGCCCCGCTCCCTCGACGAGCTGGCCCACGGCAGGCCGGAGCGGATCGCCCGGCAGTGGGCGGCCTGGCGGCTCGCCCCCCAGGCCGTCGGGAGCGTGTCGCACGGCCTCGAATACGGGGTCTTCTGCAGCGAGTGGACCCCGTACGAGACCCAGGCCCAGGCGCTCGAAGGAGGCCGCCGGGCCTTCCCGGCGTTCCCGCCCTCGGTGCAGGCCCAGGCCCCGCAGCTGGCCTACCTCCGCCCGGACTGCAGGGTGTGGAACGTCCCCGCGGCCCCGCCGTCGATCCGCGACGCCACCCGCAGCGACATCCCCACCCTGGCCCTGTCCGGCGGCTTCGACGCCCAGACGGGCGCGGACAACGGCCCGTACGTCGCCCGCACCCTGCCCCGGGCCACCGTCGTCACGGTCCCGTACGAGCCGCACGTGGTCTTCGCGACGTCGAAGTGCGCCCAGGCGATCACGGGCTCCTTCCTCGACGACCCGACGGCCCCGGACACCGCGTGCCTCAAGGACCTGCGGGCCCCGGCCTTCGAGACCGGTCCCTGAACCCTCCGCAGCGGCGGCGGCGCCACGCCGTGGACACTGCTTGACCGATCAACCGGCCGCGACGTAGCTTCGGGCGCAACGACTCGTGAGCCCGGGAAGGAGGCGGCGTCGGATGTCCACCCCCTCCGCACCGCCGCGCCCCGCGCACGAGGTCGCCTGGGCTCCCGGCCGTGTAGCACACGGCTGCTGAACGGCCCCCCCTCCTCCCGGTGCGCCCCCTCGCGGCCCCGGGCTTCCCTTTTCCTCCCCATCGCCCGCGGTGCGCCGCCGTGTGCCGGCATGCGCTCCGCGGGCCGTGAGAGCAGCGCCACCGAAAGAGAAAGCTCCTGAAATATGGCGACTAGAAGAATCATGCCCTTTACGTTCCGAATCGAGGGCGTGCGATGGTAGCGGCGCGGATCACCGTCAACGGCAGCGAGACCCCGATCGAGCCGGCCTCCCCCCACACCACGGTGCTGGACTTCCTGCGCGAGCGCGGCCTCACCGGCACCAAGGAGGGCTGTGCCGAAGGAGAATGCGGCGCCTGTTCGGTCCTGGTGGCCCGGCCCGGCGTGGACAAGCCCACCGACTGGGTGGCGGTCAACGCCTGTCTGATCCCGGCCGCGGCACTCGACGGCCAGGAGGTCGTCACCTCCGAAGGCCTCGCCACCGCCGGCGAGCCCGGCACACCGCCCGCCCTGCACCCCGTGCAGGAGGAGATGGCGGTCCGCGGCGGCTCCCAATGCGGCTACTGCACGCCGGGGTTCGTGTGCAGCATGGCCGCCGAGTACTACCGCCCCGGCCGCTGCGCCCACGACGGGCAGGCCGACGGCGCCGACCTCGAGCACGGCCCGAACGGCTTCGACCTGCACGCGCTGAGCGGGAACCTGTGCCGCTGCACCGGGTACCGCCCCATCCGCGACGCCGCGTTCGCCGTCGGCGCCCCCGCCGGGGACGACCCGCTGGCACGGCGCCGCGAGCAGTCCCCGCCCGCACCGGTCGCCACCGCCTACACCCGGGACGACAGCGCGTTCCTGCGGCCCGGCACCCTGGACGAAGCGCTGCGGCTGCTGCGCGAGCGCCCCGACGCGGTCGTCGTCGCCGGAAGCACCGACTGGGGCGTGGAGGTCAACATCCGCTCCCGCCGCGCCCCTTGCGTGATCGCCGTCGACCGGCTGCCCGAACTGCGCACCCTGCACGTCGCCTCCGACCACATCGAGATCGGCGCGGCGCAGAGCCTCACCGAGATCGAACGCCGCCTCGACGGCAGGGTCCCGCTCCTCGCCGAGCTGTTCCCCCTGTTCGCCTCCCGCCTCATCCGCAACAGCGCGACCCTCGGCGGCAACCTGGGCACCGGCTCGCCCATCGGCGACAGCCCGCCGGTGCTGCTCGCGCTGGAGGCGTCGGTGGTGCTCGCCGACGCCGACGGCCGGCGCGAGGTCCCCCTGCGCGACTACTTCACCGGCTACCGGCAGAGCGTGCGCCGCCCCGGCGAGCTGATCCTCGCCGTGCGCGTGCCGCTGCCGCTGTCCCCGGTCACGGCCTTCCACAAGATCGCCAAGCGGCGCTTCGACGACATCTCCAGCGTCGCGGTCGCCTTCGCGCTCGACATCGAGGACGGGACCGTCCGCACGGCGCGCATCGGCCTGGGCGGCGTGGCCGCCACCCCGATCCGCGCCCTCGCCGCCGAGGCCGCCCTGGAGGGCCGGGCCTGGACGGCGGAGACCGTCGAGGCCGCGGCCCGGGTGCTGGAGGCCGAGGGCACGCCGATGGACGACCACCGCGCCAGCGCCGGGTACCGCTCGGCCATGCTCGGCCGGAGCCTGCTGAAACTGTACGCACAGCACACCGAGGCGGTGTCGTCGTGAGCCACCTGTCCCAGCGCCCCGAGAAGCCCGCCGTCGGGCTCCCGCTGCCGCACGAGAGCGCCGCCCTGCACGTCACCGGCGCCGCCCTCTACACCGACGACCTGATCCACCGCACCAAGGACGTCCTGCACGCCCACCCGGTCCAGGTGATGAAGGCCCACGGCAGGATCACCGCCCTGCGCACCGCGCCCGCGCTCGACGTCCCCGGCGTGGTCCGCGTCCTGACCGCCGCCGACGTGCCCGGTGTCAACGACGCCGGCATGAAGCACGACGAACCGCTCTTCCCCGACACGGTCATGTTCCACGGCCACGCCGTCGCCTGGGTGCTCGGCGAGACCCTGGAGGCCGCGCGGCTCGGCGCGGCCGCCGTCGAGGTGGAACTCGACGAACTGCCCTCGCTGGTCACCCTGTCGGAGGCGATCGCCGCCGAGAGCTTCCACGGCGCCCGCCCCGTGATGCTGGCCGGCGACGTCGACGCCGGCTTCGCCGAATCCGCGCACGTGTTCACCGGCGAGTTCCGGTTCTCCGAGCAGGAGCACTTCTACCTGGAGACCCACGCGGCCCTCGCCCACATCGACGAAGCCGGACAGGTCTTCGTCCAGAGCAGCACCCAGCACCCCTCGGAGACCCAGGAGATCGTCGCCCACGTCCTCGGGCTGCACAGCCACGAGGTGACCGTGCAGTGCCTGCGGATGGGCGGCGGCTTCGGCGGCAAGGAGATGCAGCCGCACGGATTCGCGGCCGTCGCCGCCCTCGGCGCCCGGCTCACCGGCCGGCCCGTCCGGGTACGGCTCACCCGGACCCAGGACCTGACCATGTCGGGCAAGCGGCACGGGTTCCACGCCTCCTGGAAGATCGGCTTCGACGCCGGGGGGCGCATCCGCGCCCTGGACGCCACCCTGACCGCGGACGGCGGCTGGAGCCTGGACCTGTCCGAGCCGGTGGTGGCCCGCGCGCTGTGCCACATCGACAACACCTACTGGATCCCCCACGCGCGCATCGCCGGCCGGATCGCCCGGACCAACAAGGTCTCCAACACGGCCTTCCGCGGCTTCGGCGGACCCCAGGGCATGCTGGTGATCGAGGACATCATGGGACGCTGCGCCCCCCTCCTCGGCCTGGACCCGACGGAGCTGCGGGAGCGCAACTTCTACCGCGAGGGCCAGCACACGCCCTACGGGCAGCCGGTCACCCAGCCCGAACGGATCTCCGCCGTCTGGGAACAGGTCAAGGAGAACGGCGCGATCGCCGACCGGCGCCGGGAGATCGCCGCCTTCAACGCCGCGCACCCGCACACCAAGCGGGCCCTGGCGCTCACCGGCATCAAGTTCGGCATCTCGTTCAACCTCACCGCCTTCAACCAGGGCGGCGCGCTGGTGCTGGTCTACAAGGACGGCTCGGTCCTGATCAACCACGGCGGCACCGAGATGGGCCAGGGCCTGCACACCAAGATGATCCAGGTCGCCGCGACCACCCTCGGCATCCCGCTGCACAAGGTGCGGCTGGCGCCGACGCGCACCGACAAGGTGCCCAACACCTCGGCCACCGCGGCCAGCGCCGGGGCGGACCTCAACGGCGCGGCGGTCAAGAACGCCTGCGAGCAGCTGCGCGGGCGGCTCCTGGAGGTGGCCGGCACCCGGCTGGGCGCGAACGCCTCGGACGTGCGCATCGTCGAGGGCGTCGCCCGCGTCCTCGGCGACGACCGCGAACTCGCCTGGGACGACCTGGTGCGCACCGCCTACCTCCAGCGCGTCCAGCTGTCCGCCGCCGGCTTCTACCGCACCGAGGGGCTGCACTGGGACGCGAAGGCCTTCAGGGGCTCGCCGTTCAAGTACTTCGCCCACGGCGCGGCCGCCGCCGAGGTGGAGGTGGACGGGTTCACCGGCGCGTACCGCATCCGGCGGGTGGACATCGTGCACGACGTCGGCGACAGCCTGTCCCCGCTGGTCGACATCGGCCAGGTCGAGGGCGGCTTCGTCCAGGGCGCGGGATGGCTGACCCTGGAGGACATGCGCTGGGACACCGGAGACGGCCCGCACCGCGGGAGGCTGCTGACCCAGGCCGCGAGCACCTACAAGCTGCCGAGCTTCTCGGAGATGCCCGAGGAGTTCAACGTCACGCTGCTGCGGAACGCCACCGAGGAGGGAGCGGTCTACGGCTCGAAGGCGGTCGGCGAGCCCCCGCTGATGCTGGCGTTCTCGGTACGGGAGGCGCTGCGGCAGGCCGCCGCGGCCTTCGGACCCCCGGGGGCCTCGGTGGAACTGGCCTCCCCCGCGACCCCGGAAGCGGTGTTCTGGGCGGTCGAAGCGGCCCGCGCCGGCGCCGTCGCCCCTACCGGCGCGAGCGTTTCGAGCCATGCCTGACATGACCTGGGTAGCCGCGGTCGCGCGGTTGCGGGCCCGCCGGGAACCCGGCGCGCTCGTGACCGTCGCGACCGTGCGCGGCCACGCACCCCGCAAGGCCGGCGCCAAACTCGTGGTGGGGCGGGACGGGACCTGGGGCTCGATCGGCGGCGGCAACATCGAGGCCGTCGCCGTCGACCGGGCCCGCGAGGTGATCGACACCCCCGACGCGGAGCCGGAGCTGATGGAGTTCGCCCTCAACGACAAGGTCACCGGCCGGCACGGCGTGCAGTGCTGCGGCGGCGCCGTGTCGGTCCTGCTCGAACCCCTGCCGGTGGTCCCGGCGGTGGCGGTCTTCGGCGTCGGGCACGTCGGACTGGAACTGGCCCGCATCCTGGCCCGCTTCGACCTCGACCTGCACCTGGTCGACAGCCGCCCGGGCCAGCTCGCCGAGGAGCGGCTCGCCGTGCTCGGGGACGCGGTGGCGCAGGTCCACGTCCACCACACCCCGCTGCTCCCGGAGGAGGTGCTCGCCGACCTGGCCCCCGGCACCCACGTCCTGATCATGACCCATGACCACGCGGAGGACGCCGCCCTGTGCGACGCGGCCCTGCGCACCGAGGGCCTGGGCACGATCGGACTGATCGGCTCGGCCGCCAAATGGTCCAGGTTCCGCCACCGCCTGTCCACCGAGGGCGGCCACGACGACGCGACCATCGACCGCATCAAGACCCCGATCGGGATGACGGAGATCACCGGCAAGGAACCCGCCGCGATCGCCGTGGGCGTCGCGGCCGACCTCCTGTGCACCTTCGAACGGGAAAGGAGCTGAGGAACCGGGGCCGCCGCCGGAGGATCTCCGGCCGGCGGCGGCCCCCGGCGCCGACCCTGCGGAATGCGTCCCCGCACGCGCTCCGACTATGCTCCGGCACATGCCCGCCCCGTCCGCCCGTTCGGACGGGGCGGACCGCACATCGCGCGCAAAGGGTCTACAGGAGTCCAGTGTTGATCGGACGTCAGGAAGAACGGGCGTTCATCGCCGCGGCACTCTCCCCCCGGGCGGCCACCGCGTCGCTGCTCCTGCTCGGGGAGCCCGGCGTCGGCAAGACCCTGCTGCTGGACGCCACCGTCGCCGACGCCGTACGCGAGGGCACCCGGGTCCTGAGGGTGCGCGGCAACGCCGCCGAGGCCGAGCTCGCCTTCGCCGGCCTGCACCAGCTCCTGCTGCCCGTCCTCGACGGCGCCGACGTGCTGCCGGCCCGTCAGCGCGCCGCCCTGTTCGCCGCCTTCGGGCTGGGCGACGACCCCGCCCCGCCCGACCTCATGATGATGAGCCTGGCCGTCCTCACCCTCGCCTCGCAGACCGCCTCGACCGGCCGGCTCCTGCTCGCCGTCGACGACGCCCAGTGGCTCGACCACGGAAGCCGGCAAGTGCTCGGCTTCCTCGCCCGGCGCCTGGCCGGCGAGCCCATCGGCCTGCTCGTCGCCGCGCGCGGCACCCACCACCCCGACTGGCTGGACCCCTCGGTCCCGCTCCTCGTGGTCCCCGCGCTCCCGCCCGCCGAGGCGGAGGAACTGCTCAGCGCCCAGCCGCACCCGCCGGCCGGGCCGATCCGGCGCCACGTCCTCGCCACCGCCGCCGGAAACCCCCTCGCCCTCGTCGAACTCGCCCGGTCGGCGGCGCGCGACGGAGGACTCCCCGCCGCGGCCCCCGTCCCCGTCACCGACCTGCTGGAACGGACCTTCGCCGCCCGCGTCGACGAACTGCCCGCCGCCACGCGCGAGGCCCTGCTGGTCGCCGCGGCCGCCGAGGGCGCCGCCCTGTCCGACGTCCAGGCCGCCCTGGAGCCCGGGTCCCCCGTCGACGTCTGGCTGCCCGCCGAGCGGGCGGGACTGGTACGGGTCCACGCCGACCGCGTCGACTTCCGCCACCCCCTCGTCCGGTCGGCGATCTACGGGGCGGCCCCGTTCGCCGAGCGGCGCCGCGCCCACCTGGCCCTCGCCGAAGCCCTCGCCGCGGACCCCGACCGCCGCGCCTGGCAGCTGTCGGCCGCCACCGTGGCACCCGACGCCCCGGTCTCCGCCGCACTGGAGGACGCCGCCACCCGCGCCCTGGTCCGCGGCGCCGTCGCCGAGGCCCTGGCCGCCCTGGAGCGCGCCGCCCAGCTGAACCCGTCCGCCGACGAACGGAGCCGCCTGCTGGCCACCGCCGCCTACGCCGCGATCGTGGTCGGCGACGTCGACCGGGCACGGCAGCTGGCCGCCCGGGCCTCCCGGTCCGACGGCGACCCGGAGGCCACCCGGTGGATCTCCGCCTTCAGCGGGCTGGTCGACATGCTGATGCTGCGCATGGAGCGCGCGTTCTGCCTGGTCGTGCCGGACGGGCTGCCCGGCGCGGAGCGCATCGACGCGGGCGTCTCCACCATCGCGACGGGCATCGTCTACCACTCGGGCATACCCGCCCAGCGCGAGCGGATCAGACCGATGCTGGCCGCGCGCGGCGACGACGAGGGCATGGCCGCCCACCCCTTCCACCTGTGGGACCTCGGCGCCACCGACCCGTACCGGTACGGGAACACGGTGCGCGGCCACCTCCCCGCGCTCACCACCGCCCCGGGCCTGCTCCCCACCCTCAAGCACACCCTCGGCGTCCTGAGCATGCTGCTCGACGAGACCGAGACCGCGGTGGGCCTGCTCGGCGAGGTGGTCAACCCGCAGTGGGAGGACGCCGCCGACTTCCACGCCGGGACGACCGCCGCCGACCTCGCCCTGGCCCACCTCGACGCCGGTCGCTGGGCGGACGCCCGGCTCGGCGTCGAACGGCTCGCGGGCCGCTTCCTGGACGGCCGGCGCAACCTCGGATCCGTCCGGGCCCTCGCCGTCCTCGCCACCCTCAGCGCCCTGACCGGGGAGCCCGAGGCGGCCCTGCGGCACGCCACCGCCGTCCTGGCCGTCACCGAACCGGCCCACGCGCTCGCCACCACCGTCCGCGCCCGCCGGGCCGCCGCCTTCGCGGCCACCGCCCTCGGCGACCACGCCGCCGCCCACCGCCACCTCGGCGCGCTGTTCGACGGCTCGGGGGCGCCGCTCCACTACCACCTGTCCTGCTACGCCGTCGCCGACCACGCGGCCGCCGCCGTGCTCACCGGCCACGCGGGGCAGGCCCGTACCGCACTCGACCGGGTCACCGCCGAGGTCGGCGACGGCGCCTCGCCCCGGCTGCGGCAGATCCTGCTGCGGGCCGCCGCGCTCCTCGCCGGGCCTGCCGAAGCCGGCGCCCTCTTCGCCGGGGCCCTGGAGGACCCGGCCGGACAGCGCTGGCCCTTCGAACGCGGCCAGCTGTGGCTGGAGTACGGCGAATGGCTGCGCCGGCAGCGGCGGATCGCCGAGGCCCGCACGGCCCTGACCAAGGCCCGGGAGGTCTTCGAGGGCCTCGGGGCCGTCCACTGGGGGGCGCGGGCCGAGGCCGAGCTGCGGGCGGCGGGGGTCGCCGTCGAGTCGGCGAGGCCCAGCGCACTGCGCTCCCTCACCCCGCAACGGCAGCGGATCGTCCGGCTGGCGGCGCAGGGCCTGACCAACCGGGAGATCGGGGAGCGGCTCTTCCTGTCGCCGCGGACCGTCGGGACCCACCTCTACCAGGCCTTTCCCGTCCTGGGCGTGACCGCCCGCAGCCAGCTGCGCGACGTCGTCGCACAGGAGCCGGGCGACTGAGGACCGGGCGGGAACCGGCGCGGCGGCGCGGGCCCTGTCACGACGCAAGTCATGTGACGGATGGCCGCGCCGCCGCCCGGTCCGAGAGTGGGAGCACAACCCCGCACCGCTCTGCACCGCACCCGGAGTCCCCATGCCCGTCGTCCTGTCCACCTCGCCGCTGCCGCCCTCCCAGCGCGCCGACTACTGGCACGACCTGGTGTCCGACACCTTCGTCCCGCTCGACGTCGAACTCCACGAGCCGGTACCCTCCGCCGGCACCATCTCCAGCCATCGGCTCGGCCCGCTCCAGATCTCGGTGGTCGAGGCCGGCCCGCAGACCGTCTCGCGCAGCGAACGCCGCATCTCCCAGGGCGGAGGGGAGTACCTGACCGTCACCCTCCAGCACCGCGGCACCGGTCGGCTCACCCAGGACGGGCGCCAGGCCCTGGTCGGACCCGGCGCGTTCACCTGCTCGGACGCAGGCCGGCCCTACCGCCGCGAGCAGCCCGCGGACTTCCGCTTCACGGCGTTCCGGGTACCGAAGGAGGACCTCGGCGTCACGGACGGCGACCTGCGGGCGGTCACCGGCACCCTGTTCAGCGGGAACTCCGGAACCTCCGCGCTCGTCGCCGGCTATCTCGGCCGACTCGCCGAACAGGCCGCCGGGTTCGACGGGTACACGCGCCACCGGCTCGCCCTGACCACCACCGACCTGCTCGCGCTCCTCGTCCGCGAGCGCCAGGGCCGGCTCGACCCGCGGGCCCCGGAGGCGGCGCGGGGTATGCTCGCCCGGATCAAGGAGCACGTCCTGCGCAACCTCGGCGACCCCGGCCTCTCGCCCGAGCGGATCGCGGCCGCGCACCACGTTTCGGTGCGCTACCTGCACAAGCTGTTCCGCTCGGACGGGACCACGGTGGGCCGCTGGATCCACCGCGAACGGCTGGAGCGGTGCCGGCGCGAGCTGTCCCGCCCCGGCGGCGCGGCGCCCGCGGTGGCGGCGGTGGCGCAGCGGTGGGGCTTCGTGAGCCCCTCCCACTTCAGCCGGGCCTTCCGGTCGGCGTACGGGATGTCCCCCCGGGAATGGCAGGCGGCCGCCCGCGCCGGCCTGGGCTGACCGGCCGGGCCCCGGCTCACAGGGTGCGGCGCACGCCCGCCTGCCGCTCCAGGTTCCGCAACTGCACGGCCAGGTCCCCTTCGACCGCCCGGTGCGCCGGCCCGCTGCGGCCGAGCGGCAGCACCTCCTCACCGCGCACGTCCTCCAGCAGCAGCGCGAACGCCGTGTACGCGCAGACCAGGGCCACCGCGATCCCGAGGGCCCCGGCCGTGCGCGTGAGCCACTCCGCCCCGGTGACCCCGGCCAGGCCCCCGGCCGCCCAGCGGGGCAGCGAGACCGCCAGGACGAGCCACAGGGCGCGTTTGGGCCGGGTCACCGCCGCCATCAGGGCGCCGAAGCACAGGAACGCCAGGTTGAACACGCCGAGCACCTCGGGCCCGCCGTCCGCACCGCTCCCCAGGACCAGCGCGTACGCCAGCCAGCTGCCGGCGAACGTGCCCATCAGGGTCGCCGCGATCACGTCCCGCGCCCCGAAGGCCAGCACGGAGACCAGCAGCTGGAGGGCGAAGGCGGGCAGCACGCACAGGGCGACCGCCCGCCGGGCCGAGCCGTCGAACACGCCGAGTTGCAGGCAGCCCGTCATCACGGACGCGATCGCCACGGTGAAGAAGCCGAGCGGCATCGGCGAGGCGACGGGGTGCAGGTTGATCCGCGTCATCGCGCGCAGGTCCGGCTCGAAGCGGCGGCCGGCCGGATCGGGGAGTTCCTCGCTCACGGGGCCCTCCCCGCTCAGTGCGCGAAGCACGGGTCGACGGGGTCCGCCGGAGGCCGGCCGCCCTCGCCGCCGTCCCGTGCCGCGCGCCATAGGCGGTGCCGCTCCGACTCCTCGGCGACCTCCGCCATCGCCTCGGCCTGCCGGGCGCCGGCCGCCGCGTACCCGCCGAAGTGTGCGACGGGGCTCCAGCCGGGGGCGACCGGCGGGAGCGCCTCGTCGAGGCCCGCGTACTCGGCCTCCGCGTGGACGACGCGCCCGCCGACGACGGTGAGCACCGACTCGATGTCGGGGATGGCGGCCTCGGGGACGGCGAAGTAGTCCTGCGAGAGGACCGCCAGATCGGCGTAGTACCCCTCGCGCAGCATCCCCTTGACGCCGTCCTCCCCGGTCAGCCGCGCCCCGCCCCGGGTGTACAGGTCGAGCGCCTCCTCCCGGCCGAGCAGGTTCGCGGCGGGGTAGAGGGCCGTCCCGCCGACGGTGCGGCCGGTCACCAGCCAGTGCAGCGACACCCACGGGTTGTACGACGACACGCGCGTGGCGTCGGTCCCGGCGGCGACGGTCAGCCCGCGCTCCAGCATGGCCCGGACCGGTGGGGTCCGGTGCGCCGCCCGGTACCCGTACCGCTCGACGAAGGCGGTGCCCTGGAAGGACATCCGGTTCTGCACGGAGACCGCGCCGCCGAGCGCGGCGATCCGGTCCAGGCTGTGGTCGGAGACGGTCTCGGCGTGGTCGAACAGCCAGCGTTCGCCGGAGGGGAAGAGGCCCTCCGCGGCGAGCTTCTCGAAGACCGCCAGGTCGCGGCGGATGGTCTCGTCGTAGGTGGCGTGCAGTCTGAAGCCCCATCCGTTCTCCGCCAGCAGCCGCACCGCCTGCTCGAACTCGGCCTCGTAGCCGGGTTCGAGCTCGGGCCGCGGCTGCGCGAAGTTCTCGAAGTCGGCGGCCGCCCAGGTGAGGTTCTCCCCGGCGCCGGCCAGCCTCAGCCACGCGTCCCCGTCCCCTGGCCGGACGGTCCGCGTCCAGCGCCGCAGGTCGGCGAGCTCCTGCCCGGCCGTCTGCGGGAACAGGTAGTAGGCGATGCGCAGGGAGAGTTCGCCCGAGCGGGCCAGGTCCACGACGGTCGCGTAGTCGTCGGGGAAGCTCTGGAAGCCGCCCGCCGCGTCCAGGGCCGAGGTGAGGCCGAAGCGGTTGAGCTCCTTGAGGAAGTGGCGGGTGGAGGTGCGCCGGTCGGCCGCGTCCAGCACCGGGGCCTTGGCGAGGGTGGAGTACAGGACGAGTGCGCCGGGGGCCGCCAGCAGCACGCCGGTCGGCTCGCCGTCCCGGCCGCGGACGATCTGCCCGCCCCGCGGGTCGGGGGTGTCGCGGTTGTACCCGGCGGCCCGTACGGCGGCCCGGTTCATCAGGGCCGACTGGTACAGGTGCAGGACGAAGACGGGGGTGTCGGGCGCGGCGGCGTTCAGCTCGGCCACGGTCGGCATCCGGCGCTCGGCGAACTGCTCGGGGGTCCAGCCGCCGACGACCCGGATCCACTGGCCCCGGGGCGTCCGGCCGGCCTGCTCGCGCAGCATCTCCAGCGCCCTGCGCAGGCTGCGCACCCCGTCCCAGCGCAGCTCCAGGACGTAGTGCAGGCCGCCGCGGACGACGTGGAGGTGCGAGTCGTTCAGGCCGGGCACCACCCGGCGGCCGAGCGCGTCGACGACCCGGGTCGCGGGGCCCACGAGAGGGGCCAGGTCGTGGTCGTCGCCGAGGGCCAGGACCAGGCCGTCGCGGACGGCGACCGCGCGGGCCTGCGGCCGGCGGGGGTCGCCGGTGAACACCTTCGCGTTGCGGACGAGGAGGTCGGCCGCGCCGCCTCGGCCCTCGGTGGGACGCAGCCCGGCGACGGGCATGCCCGGCTCCGGGGCGGGCTGGTGGGACATGGTGGGGCTCCAGGGGTGGGGGAGGTCGCGGGGGCCGTGCCGGCGGCCGTCCCCGGTGGGGGACGGCCGCCGGCACGGGCGGGCGGAGGGGTCGCTCAGCCGAGGAAGTCGAGCAGGGCGGAGTTGACCTCGGCGGCGTGGGTCCACAGCAGGCCGTGCGGGGCGCCGGGGATCACCTTCAGCTCGGCCCCGGCGATGAGCCGCGCCAGCGGGACGGCGGTGGAGTCGATCGGCAGGGTGCGGTCGGCGTCGCCGTGGATGATCAGCGTGGGGACGTCGATGCGCGGCAGGTCCGCGCGGAAGTCGGTCAGCCAGGCGTCGACGCAGTCGAGGGTGCCCTTGGCGGACGCGCCGACGGCGACGTTCCAGCTGGCCCGGACGGCCTGCTCGCTGATCCGCTCGCCGCCCAGCACGTCGACGTTGTAGAAGTCGGCGAGGAAGTCGGTCATGAACGCGAAGCGGTCGGCGCGGATCGCCTCCTGGATGCCCCGGAACACCGAGGCCTCGACCCCGGCCGGGTTGTCGTCGGTCTTGAGCAGGAACGGCGGGACGACCCCGATGAGGACGGCCTTGGCGACGCGGCCGGAGCCGTGGGTGCCGAGGTAGCGGGTCACCTCGCCGGTACCCATGGAGAACCCGGCCAGGACGACGTCGCGCAGGTCGAGTGCGGTCAGCAGCCGGTCGAGGTCGGCGGCGAAGGTGTCGTAGTCGTAGCCGTCGGAGGGCTGGTCGGAACGCCCGAAGCCGCGCCGGTCGTAGGTGATGACGCGGTGGCCCGCGGCGAGCAGCGCGGCGGTCTGCTTCTCCCACGAGGCCCCGTTGAGCGGCCAGCCGTGGATCAGCACGACGGGCCGGCCCGCGCCGTGGTCCTCGTAGTACAGCTCGACCGGCGCGGAGTTGCCTTCCGCGACCTTGATGTACGGCATGTGCGTGTCTTCCTGTTCGATCGGGCGCGGCCCGGCGGACGGCCGGACCGCGGAGGGCGGGGACGAGGGGGGTCAGGCGTCCGGCGCGGGGCGGTGCAGTGCCAGCCGGGTGAGGAGTCCGCTGCCGATCCCGGCGGCGAGCACGAGGGCCGCCCACCACACGGGGTGGCCGCCGAGGCCGAGGGCCCGGTCCAGGGACCAGGCCCCGGGGCCGGTGGCCGCCAGGGCGGCGGCGGTGTCGATCAGGACGAGGGGGTACTCGTAGCCGTCGTCCTGCACCCAGAGGCCGTTGTGCCACTTCACGGTGAGGGCGACGGTCATGACCCCGACGGCCCCGGTCGCGGCGAGCGGGGTCAGCAGTCCGGCGGCCAGCAGCAGCCCGGACCCGATCTGGCCGACGCCCGCCGCGAGGGCCGTGAGCGCGCCCCCGCGGAAGCCGTCCGCGCGGAACTCCCGCGCACCGCCGTCGAGTCCCTTGCCGCCCAGGCGCCGGCTGATCTTCTGCACTCCGTGGCCGGCGACGAGCAGGCCCACCAGCAGCCGGAGTGCGAGGAGGCCGATGTCCAAGGGGTCAGCCGGCCGCGTGCGCGCCGATGACCGCCTGCGCGTAGACGACGCCCAGCCCGTACGCCCCCGCGTGCTCCTTGACGATCTCCATCACGGCGCCGTACGTCTCCTGGCGCGCCCAGTCGCGCTGGAGCTCCAGCAGGACCTGCACCCAGGTCACGGGGACCGCGCCGGCGGCGACCATCCGCTGGAGCGCGTGCTCGTGGGCGGCCGGGCTGACCCCGCCGGAGGCGTCGGCCACCACGTACACCTCGTAGCCCTGCTCCAGCGCCGAGAGGGCGGGCAGTACCAGGCAGACCTCGGTCCACAGTCCGGACAGGACGATCTTCCTGCGGCCGGTGGCCCGGACCGCCTCGACCAGGGCCTCGTCCTCCCAGGCGTTCATGCTGGTGCGGTCGACGGCCTTCTGCCCGGGGAACACGGCGGCCAGCTGCGGCAGCAGCGGCCCGGAGAAGGAGTCGGCGGCGACCGTGGTGAGCACGGCCGGCACGCCGAACGCACGCGCCGCCTTGGCGAGGCCCACCGTGCTGTTGACGATCGCGGCGCGGTCGCCGCTGCCGGTGCCGAAGAACATCTGGGGCTGGTGGTCCACGAAGAGCATGACCGCGTTGTCGGGCGTGAGCAGATCGGCGCCGGGTGCGGCCTGCACCCGCGAGATGTCGAACATGAGGGGTCCTCTCACAAGGCAAAGCGCATACAAGGAAATTGACGGCCGGTCATGTGTTGCTGACCGGCCCGCCACCCGAACGTAGGCCCGTCCGTCCCGCCGCAGTTGCCCCTCCGTGCCCGCCCCCTTGCCCCCCAGCGCACCGGAGGGCGCCCGACGCCGCCTCACGTGCGTCGGCGCGCGGGGGTCACTCCCGCTCCCGGACCGGGCTCCCGGTCGACAAAATGGGGTGAGCCCCGGCGGCGGCAGCGACAGGATCGAGGGGGACACCGATGAGTTCTCCCCGGCGAAGCGGTCTGTCAGGGTGACCTGTCACGTGCGTAGGAGGCTCACATGACGGAAGGCACCATGCCCGCACCCCTCGCCACGCCCGCCCTCTCGCCCGCCCGCGTCACCGCCGTGCTGCGGATCCTCGTGCTGTCGACGTTCGTCGTCTTCCTCAACGAGACGATCATGATCAACGCGATCCCGCGGCTCATGCGCGAGTTCGAGGTCACCGCGGCGGCCGCGGGATGGCTGTCCACGGCCTTCATGCTCACCATGGCCGTCGTCATCCCGGTCACGGGCTGGTTCCTCCAGCGCGTGACGACGCGGACCGCCTTCGGCCTGGCCATGGCGCTGTTCCTGACCGGTACGGCCCTGGCCGCGGCCGCGCCCGCCTTCCCCGTGCTGCTGGCCGCCCGGGTCGTCCAGGCCGGCGGCACCGCCGTGATGATGCCGCTGCTCATGACGACCCTGATGACGCTCGTGCCCCCGCAGGACCGCGGCCGCGTCATGGGCAACATCACCCTCGTCATCTCCGTCGCGCCCGCCCTGGGCCCCGCGGTCTCCGGCGTGCTGCTGCAGCTGGGGAGCTGGCGCCTGCTGTTCCTGGCGGTGCTGCCCATCGCCGGGGCCATGGCCGTCTTCGGCCGGCGCAACCTGGTCAACGTCGGCGAACCGCAGGCCGGCCCGATCGACTGGGTGTCCGTCCCCCTGGCGGCGGCGGGCTTCGGCGCCCTGGTCTACGGACTGGGCGAGCTCGGCGCCGGCGACGCGGTCCGTGCCCCCGTCCCCCCGGCGGCCACGACCCTGGCGGGCGCCTTGCTGGTCGGCCTGTTCGCCTGGCGGCAGCTGGCGCTCCAGCGCTCGTCCACTCCGCTGCTCGACCTGCGCACCCTGACCTTCCGCCACTTCTCCGTGGCCCTCGCCCTGATGTGCCTGTCCTTCATGGCCCTGATGGGCGCGTTCATCCTCCTGCCGATCTACCTCCAGGAGGTGTGCGGCCTGACCTCCTTGCAGACCGGGCTGCTCCTCATTCCCGGAGGCCTGACCATGGGCCTGCTCGGACCGCAGGTCGGCAGGCTCTACGACCGGCTCGGCGCACCGCGGCTGGTCGTACCCGGAGCGGTCCTCATCGCCGTCTGCCTCGCGCTGTTCGCCCTCACGGGCGAAGGGACCTCGCCGTGGCTGGTGCTCGCCCTCCACGTGGCCCTGAGCGCCGGCATGGCGTTCGTCTTCACCCCGGTCTTCACCTCCGGCCTGTCCGTCCTGCCACCGCACCTGTACCCGCACGGCTCCGCCGTCCTGGGCTCGCTCCAGCAGGTCGCGGCCGGCGCCGGAACCGCCCTGGCCATCAGCGTCATGTCGGGACACGCCGCCGCGGAGGCCGCCGACGGAGCCGACGCCACCGCGGCCCTGGCCGCGGGCGTGCGCTGGGGGTTCGGCATCGGCGCCGCACTCGGCGTCCTGACCGTCCTGATCGCCCTCCTGGTCCGCACCCCGCCCACCCCGCCGGCCCGGGGAGAGGACGGCACCACGACGCACGAGTCCGCCCACACCCCCACCTGAGCCCCGGACGGCCCGCACGGGGGCCGTCGCCGCCGAGGGTGCCCGGCGGGCGAACGCACCGGGCCGGGACCGGTGGCGGGGCCACCGGTCCCGGCCCTCCGGGTGCCGGCTCGTTACATCGGCTCGGGGAAGATGTCGCCGATGCTCCAGGAGGCGCTGAAGCAGGGCGGGAGGAAGTCCTCCGGCTCGGTGTCCAGGGCCTGGAGCGCGAGGATCTGGCTCATGGTGGTCTCACTTCCTGTTCGGGATCGTTCGGTCGGTCACTGCACCCCCGGCGCGGGGTCGGTCGTTCCGTGCCGGGGCGTTCAGGGGGCGGCCGCCGTCAGCCGGCCGCCGGGACCGGCGGGCGTGCGCGGCGGGGTTCCGCCAGGAGCGGGCCGGCCAGCAGGCGGTGCAGGGCCAGCAGGACTCCGGCCCCGCCGTTGGAGAGGTCGGCGGTGTACCGCATCGAACCCGCGCCGAGGAAGCGCACCCCGCGCCGGTACGGGACGGCGTACTTGACCAGGCCGGTCGCGGCGCGCACGGCGTCCGCGCGGGCGGTGTCCGCGCCGGTGAGCTCGGCGTGCCGGGTCAGGAACCAGGTCAGTCCGGCCAGCCCGCGGTACAGGCCCGCCTCCTTCGTGGCGCAGGAGACGCGGATCCCGGCCACCAGCTTCGGCAGCGCCGCGGCGCAGCGCTCGTCCGGCGCGGTCGCCACGTAGTGGGTGAGCGCGGCCGCGACCCCGGCCGCGCCCGTGGCCAGGTACGGCATGGCACGGGTGAGCCGGGCGTCGTCGGAGACGGACAGGGCGCCGTCGTCCAGCGCGAAGGTGCGGTCCAGCTCCTGGTGGAGCAGCAGGCGGCCCGCCTCCATCCAGCGGGCCTCGCCGGTGGCGCCGGCCAGGCGGTGGAGGAAGAGGGCGACCCCCGACCGGCCGTGCAGCAGACCGCGGGCGTCGTGCTCGCCGAGGGTGGCCGGCAGGTCGGGAGCGCGCAGGAGGCCCTGCGCCGCCGCGACGGCCCGCTCCAGGTGTCCGTCCTCCCCGGTCAGCCGGTGCAGGGCGAGCCAGCCCAGGCCGACCCCCGCGCGCCCGCCGGCCAGGGTGGCGCAGGAGGCGGTCAGCGGGTGGCCGTCGGCGTCCTCCATCAGGTCGACGGCCTCGTCCAGCAGGCCGAGGCCGGCCAGCACCGGGGCGATGCCGGCCGAGCCGACGAGCAGTCCGGGAGGCAGCGCCCCGCGCAGCGCCAGCGCGTCGCGGCGCAGCCGCTCGCCGATCTCCGCCGGCACCGCGACCCCGGCGCGCCGCAGGGCGTGCACCACCCCGGCCGTGCCGTAGGCCAGGCAGACGTTGTTGGTCCCGAACGCCTCGGCCGAGGGCGGGAAGGCCCACTCCGGCCGGTCGGCGTCCGCCGTCCCCAGCAGCCCTTCGGCCACCTCGTCGGCCAGCCGGGTGAGGCAGCCCCGGGGGTCGGCGTCCAGCTCGGCGGGGGAGGGCGGGCGGCCGGGGCCGTCCTGGTCCCGCGTCCGCTCCCGCGCCGCGTGGAAGGCCGTCGCCCGCTGCCACAGGTCCTGCGGCGGAGCCACGTCCGCCAGGTCGCGGCGCAGCAGCGCGAGGTTGCCGGGCGCGTGTTCGGCGGTCTCGGTGAACGGCGCGAGGAAGGCGAGCGCGACCGCCGCCGCGCCGTACCGGTCCCTCAGCCGCGGATCCGTGCCGGCCCGCAGCAGGCCGGGCGGCGGCGTGAACCCCGGGGTGCTGACGCCGGAGGGCGCCGCGGACAGCAGCGTGGCCGCCTCGAAGTCCACCAGCCGGAGCCCGCCCGACGGGGTGACCATGATGTTGCCCGGGCTGAGGTCGCCGAACCGGTGGCCGGTGGCGTGCAGTCGCGCGAGGACCGCGTCCAACTGGGCCAGCAGGCCCCGGCACGCCTCGTAGTAGGCGGCGACGGACGCGTCCGTGCGGTCCGCGCGGGCCAGCGGCGTGGACCGGCTCAGCCAGGCCACCAGCGGCTGCCCCTCCACGAACTCGGTGACGAGGAAGTCGTGCTCCCACTCCGTGAAGTGGTCCAGCGGCTCCGGCCCCACCCCTGGGACGGCCGCGTGCAGGGCGCTCAGCACCTCGTACTCGTGCCGCAGCCGCTGCTGCGCGTCGGTCCCGTCGAAGACCAGGCCGTTGTGGGCGCGGGCCTCCTTGAGGAAGACCGTCCGGCCGGTCCGCCGGTCCAGGGCCCGGTAGGTGCCGCCCGCGTTGCTCAGGCGCACCGCGCGGGTCACCTCGTAGTCGCGGATCAGGATCGGGCCCGCGTGCGGCTGCTCCTCCTGCTCGACGAAGGGGTCCGTGATCCCGGGGGGCAGGTGGAAGGCGGGCAGCCGCAGGTCCACGACCTCGCGGCCGGAGCCGTCGGTGACCAGTCCCTCCCGGGTGCCGTCGGCCCGCAGCCGGCCGCGCGGACCGAAGGCGCCGTAGCGGTAGTGGACCGTGCGCGAGTCGCGGAAGCGCCGGTCGGTGAGGACGTACGGGCCCTCCTCCCCGTCGAGCGCGTCGCGCAGGCGCTCCAGCAGCCGGCGCGCGGTCGCCTGGTCGGGCGGGTAGACGGCGCAGAACTTGCCCGACTGGGCGCGTGCGGCGTGCTTGTGGTGGAGGTACAGGAAGAAGAGCCGGGCGCTCAGGTGCTTGAACGGCACGCCTTCGGAGAAGCAGATCCCGGCTACCGTGTCGAGCACGTGCTGGGCCCGGTCCAGCCGCGCCGACACGTGGATCTTCCAGCCCTGCTCGGCGAAGCCGGTCCGCGCAGCGCCCCAGAACGTCCAGATGCCCTGGGCGGAGCCGCGCAGGCCCGGCGGCACCTCGCCGGGGGCGAAGCGCGGCCCGGGGTCGGCCACGCTGGTCAGCGGCAGGTAGTACTCCTTGTCCGCGAGCGCTTCGCCGAAGCCTTCGAGCACGGGGTCTCCTTGCAGGGGGAGGGGGGAGGGGCGGCCGCACCGGTCCACGGCGTTCGTGCCGGACGCTAGGGCCGGAGGGTATGGAAACGGTTCGGCGGCGGCATGCGACCGGTATCGGGCGGGACCGCCTCCCGCACCGCCGGGGCTGCGCCGGCGCGCGCCGGGCATCCGACGCCGGTCCGCTCGAGGGCCGCTCGCGGCGCGGTGGAAAACATGGGGGACTCTCCCCCATGTGCGGGGGGCGCCCGCGTACCAGGATCGTGCCTGGCAGGGAGCCGTGGGGGTCGGGGTCGAGGAGGGGCGCGGGTGGCTGGGCAGGTGCGGGCGGGGGGCTCGCCGCCGGCGGGCGGGCGGTGGTGGGAGGCCGGGCTCGTCGGCCGCGGGGGTGACGGGCGGCCGGACTGGGCCGCGTTCGCCGAAGGGGCGACGGCCCGCGCGCCCGAGGAGGCGGTGGCGCCCGAGGGGGACCACCCGGGGCTGAGCGGCTTCGAGTGGGTGCTGCGGCCGTTCACCGTCCACGCGGGGGAGCGGCTGGAGCGGGGCCTGTCGCAGCGGGCGCGCCGGCTCGTGGACGTGCCCGCCGTGCGCGGCGACCTGGAGCGGCACCTCGGCGGCAGGCTGGCGCGGACGGCGGCGCGGACGCTGGTGCTGGAGCTGTACGGGGCGCGGACCGCCGGGCTGCTGGACGGGGACGACACCCGGGCCCGGTTCCGCGACTTCCTGGGGCGTACGGCGTCCCGGCGCGGTCTGGCGGCCCTGCTGGCCGGCCGGCCGGTGCTGGCGCGGATCCTGGGGCGGGCTGCGCTCGACGCGGCGGACGCCGTCGCGGAGGCGCTGGAGCGGCTGGCGGACGACCACGCCCTCCTGACCGCCGGCCTCCTGGCGGAGTCCGGCGGCGACCCGGGTCCGCTCGTGGGCGTCGAGCCGGGCGCCGGCGACGGGCACCGGGGCGGACGGAGCGTGATGCTGCTGCGCTTCGCCGACGGGACCCGGCTCGTGTACAAGCCGCGGCCGCTCGCCGTGCACCGCCACTTCAACGACCTCGTCGCCTGGTTCAACGCGCTGCCCGACGCCGTCGGCCTCCGTACGCTGCGGCTGCTCGACCGGGGCGGCCACGGGTGGGTGGAGTTCGTCGCCGCGGAGCCCTGCGCCTCCACCGCGGAGGTCGAGACGTTCTACCGCCGCCAGGGCGCGCTGCTGGCGCTGCTGCACCTGGTCGACGGGACCGATCTGCACCACGAGAACCTGATCGCCGCCGGCGCCCACCCGGTGCTGATCGACCTGGAGACCCTGTTCCACCCGCCGCCGGCGGGCAGCGCCACGGAGGACCCCGCCGCCCGCGCGCTCCACGACTCGGTGTACCGCGTCGGGTTGCTGCCCCAACTGTTCGTGGGCGACCACAGCGCCCTGGACATGTCCGCGGTCGGCGGCGGCCGCGCAGCGGTGTCGCCCGTCGCCCGGGCGGACTGGGAGGACGCCGGCACCGACCGGATGCGCCTGGTGCGCAGGGCCGGGACGTTCGGCGAGTCCGCCAACCGGCCGCGTCTCGCGGACGGCGGGCCCGTCGACCCCGCGGCCCACGTCGAGGCGCTCTGCGCCGGATTCCGCGCCGGGTACACGGCGATCGGCGCGGCCAGAGAGGAACTGCTGCACGAGACGGCCCTGTTGAAGTCCTTCGCCGAGGACGAGGTACGGGTGGTGGTCCGTCCGACCTGGGTGTACGCCACTCTGCTCGACGAGTCGACGCACCCCGATCTGCTGAAGGACGCGGGCGAGCGCCAGCGGGTCCTGGAGACCCTGCGGACCGGCGTGTTCGGGCCGGTCCCCGCGCCCGACCTGGTCGACGACGAGATCGCCCAGCTCTGGGAGGGGGACGTACCGCTGTTCACCGCCCGTCCGGGCCGGGACCGGCTGTGGGGCGCGCCGGAGCGGCCGTTGGCCGGCCGTACGGACCTGTCCGGGATCGCCCGCGTCACCGCGCGGCTCGCCGCCCTGGACACCGTCGACCGCCAGGACCAGGAATGGATCGTGCGGGCCGCGATGGCGACGGCCTCCCGCGCACCCGTGCACCGGCCGGTCGACGGCCGGCGCACCCGTACGGCGGAGCGCGCCCCTGAGCCGGAGCGGCTGTTGTCGGCGGCCCGGTCCGTCGGGGACCGGCTGGTCTCCCTCGCGTACCGCGAGGGACCGCGCAGCAACTGGATCGGCCTGGAGCTCCTGGACGACCGCTACTGGCGGATCGGTCCGATGCCGGCCGACCTGGCCGGCGGCTACACCGGGCCGGCCCTGTTCCTGGCGCAGTTGGCGGCGCTCACCGGGGCCGGACACTACGCGGAGGCGGCCCGTACGGCCCTGGCGCCGGTGCCCGGGCTGCTCGACGCGCTGCGCGCCCGGCCCGCGGACCTCTCCGCGGTGGGCTCGGGGGCCTTCTCGGGCCTCGGCGGCATCGCGTACGCGCTCGCCGAGGCGGCACGGCTGCTGGACGATCCGGAGGTCGGCTCGTGGGCGTCGGCCATGCTGCGGCTGGCGGGCGCGGCGGCCCTGTCCGAGAGCGAGCAGGGGGTGGGGGCGGGCGTCGCGGGCGGGCTCGTCGCGCTGCTGGCCGCCCACCGGGCCGGGTCCGGTGCCGGGTCCGCTGCCGGCGACGAGGAGCGGCGGACCTGGCGGGACGCGCGGGCCTGCGCGGACCGGTTGGCCGCCGCGGATCCCACGTCGGGCGGGCGGGGATTCACGACGGGGGCCGCCGGGCTCGGATGGGCCCTGCTGCGGTTCGCCGAGGCCGAGGCCGAGGCCGCAGCCGGGTCCGGGGGAGGGGCGGCCGGGGGCGGCGAGCGGTACCGGCTCGCGGGCCTGTCCGCGCTGCGGGCGGCCGTGGGCGCGGAGCCGGCCGACGGGCCCGCGGGCCGGGCGCGGGCCTCGGCCTGGTGCCGGGGGCGCGCGGGCATCGCGCTCGCGGTGCTGGACGCGCCGGGCGCCCTGGACGACCCGCACCTCGCGGCCTGGTCCCGCCGGACCGTCGAAGGGCTGGGCCGGGACAGGCCGGCCGCCGACGACAGCCTGTGCCACGGCGAGGCCGGACTGTGCGAACTCCTGGGCCACGGCGCCGTCCCGGAGGCACGCCCGCACTGGATCCGTCGGGCCGGAGCGCTCCTCGCCTCCGTCGAGGAGACCGGTGCCCGCAGCGGCGCCCCGGACGGGGTCGCGCATCCCGGCCTGCTGACCGGGCTGGCGGGGATCGGGCACGGACTCCTCCGGGCGGGGTTCCCGGAGCGCGTGCCGTCCCTGCTCCTCCTGCAGACGGCTTGAGGGCCGGTCACGTACGGCCGCCGTCCGGACGCGGCCCACGGAACACCCCGACCGCACGACCGGACCCACCGCACCACCGCACAGCTCGGCACGACCACCACTCCAGCGGATACGAAGGACGGATGAGGACCATGCAGATCAACGACTCGATGACGTACGTCGACGGCGGCGCCGGCGCGGAGACCGCGTCCCACGACCACCCCGTGGGCGAGGTGATGCTCGGAGCGGGCGGGCTGCTGGGGCTGCGCAGCCAGCTGCTCAGCACCACGGACTCCGAGGCCGGCGCCCTCACGGGCTGGACCACGGGTTCCCACTGGTTCTGAGGGGAGGACGGACACGTCGCGCGGGGGCGGGACGTGTCGGGGACGCTGACGTGGCGGATCGGGCGGAGGCCGGGGGATTCCCCGGCCTTTGCCGTGTTTGAACAAGATCCAGTAGCCTGCGCCCATGCGAGCGACGTCGTCGGTCATCGTGGGGCGGGCCGCAGAGATCCGGCTTCTGGACGAGGCCCTGGAAAGCGCCGGGCAGGGTGCCGGACGGGCGGTGTTCCTCGTCGGCGAGGCGGGGATCGGAAAGTCCCGGCTGGCCGGCGAGTCCGCCCTGCGCGCCTACGACCGGGACATGCCGGTCCTGCGCGGACGCGCCACGTCCACCGGGCTCGTCGTGCCCTTCCGCCCCCTGGTCGAGGCCCTCTCCTCGCGGTTCCGGGCCGCCGGCGCGCCGGACGACCCCGAACTCCAGCCGTACCGGCCCGCGTTGGCCGGCCTCGTACCCGAGTGGCGGGCCGCTGCGGTGGCGCCCGGATACGCGATCTCCCTGGTCGAACTGGCCGAGGCGCTGCTCAGGCTGCTGGCGGTGCTCGGCCGCGAGCGGGGCTGCCTGATCCTGCTGGAGGACCTGCACGACTCCGACACCGAGACGATCGCGGTCGTCGAGTACCTCGTCGACAACCTGGCGGAACTGCCGGTCCTCCTGGTCGGCACGCTCCGGCCCGACCCCGGCCCGGCGCTGGACCTCGCGCTCGCCGCCGAGCTGCGCAACACCGCCTCGCTCGGGGAGCTGGGGCCGCTGGACGAGAGCGCCGTACGGGACATGGCGGCCGCGTGCCTGGACGCCGGGCCGGGAGAGGTGCCCCCGGCGGCGCACCGCCACCTCGCGCAGTGGGCGGGCGGGAACCCGTACCTGGTGGAGGTGCTCCTGGCCGACCTGCTGGACACCGGACGGCTCGGCAGGACCGACGACGGCTGGCGGCTGGCGGAGCAGGACGGGGCGACGGTGCCGGCGGGCGCGGTCCGCAGCTGGGCGCGCCGGCTGGACCGGCTCGACGAACCGGTGCGAGAACTGCTGCTCGTCGCGGCGACGCTCGGCGGCCGGTTCTCCGTCGGGGCCCTCAGGGCGGTGACCGGACTCGACGACCGGGCGCTGTTCGCCCACCTCCGGTCGGCCTTCGAGGTGGGGATCATCGCCCCGGACGGGGCCGCCCACGACCACTACACCTTCCGGCACGCCCTGACGGCGGACGCGCTCAGGGCCTCGCTGCCGCCCGCGGAACAGGCCGCGCTGGCCCGGCGCGCGGCCTCGGCCATCGAGGAGTCCGCCGCGGAACTCTGCGGAGACCAGCGCCAGTTGGTGGCCACGCTGCGGCTGGCGGCGGGCGACAGGGTGGCGGCGTCCCGGCAGTTCGCCCAGGTCGGCAGGCAGATGCTGGACGCCGGTGCGTCGGGCTCGGCCGCCGTGCTGCTGGAGCGCGCCCGGGGGCTCGCCTCCGACGAGGAGCGGGACGAGGTCACGGTGCAACTCGCCATCGCCCAGGCCGAGTCCGGGCGCCTCCACGAGGCGGCCGCACTCCTCGACGACCTTCCGCCCGCGGCCGCCGGGTCGCGTGCCGCGGAGGAGCGGGCCCAGGCGCACACGCAGGTCGCCTGGGTCGCGACCATGGCGGAGCAGCAGGAGGAGGCGGGCCGCCGGATCCGGGCGGCCCGCACCCTGCTCGGGGCCGCCCCGCGACCGGAACAGGAGGCGGCGCTCGCGGTGGTCGAGGGCCATCTCGCGCTGCTGCCGGAGCAGGACGGCGGCAGGAGCGACCCGGCGGTCCGGGACGGCGAGGACGGCCGCGGGCGACGGGAAGAGGCGGAACGTTCCGCCAGGAGCGCCGCGCTCACCGCGGAGCAGCGCGGCCGGCCCGTGGTGGCCTGCCAGGCGTGGCAGCTGCTGGCGATGCTGTCCCGGGAGCGCGGCTTCGACGAGGCCGACGCCTGCCTGGAACGGATGCTCGCCGTCGCCGAGGAGCACCGCCTGGCCCTGTACCGGGCCGAGGCACTGGTGCGGCTCGGCACCAACGCGTTCATGCGGACCGGTGGGGCGACCCGTCTGGAGGCCGCCCGCACGGCCGCCCACGAACTCGGTTCGCTGGCCCTGCTCCAGACCGTCGACGGCCTGCTCGCCATGCAGAGCGTGCTCGGAGGGCGATGGGACCGGGCCCGGGAGATCGTCGAGCGGTCGGTGGAGGCCAGCGCCCGCCTCCAGAACCTGTCGACGCACCGCTACCTGCTCCTCGTCGACGCCACGCTCGCCGCCCACCAGGGGCGGGCCCGCGACCAGGACCGGGCCCTGGTCCGGTTCCGCCGGGCGGGCGGCGAGGAATCCATGCTCGTACCGCTGCAGCGCGGACTGTGCCAGGCCGTGGGCGCGCTGATGGGGGAGGACCGGCAACGGGCGAAGGCCGAACTCGACGCGGCGCTGGAGTGGGAGCGGGAGCACCCGAGCTTCTTCTACCTCAGCGGCCGCTACGGGCTCGGCCCCCTGCTGCGGATCCTCGACGGCGAGGACGCGGGCCGGGAGGCGTACCGGGAGGCCCTGGACTCGCCGGGCGGCCAGCTGGCCTGGAACCGGATGTTCCTCGGCCTGGCGGACGCGGTGCTGCGCGGCCGGGACGGGGACCCGGACGGCGCGCTGCGCGCCGTGGAGCGGGCCGGCCGGGCGGCGACGGTGTTCCCGCAGGCGTGGCACCTCGCGCTGCGGCTGACCGCCGAGGCGGCGCTCGCCGACTCCTGGGGCGACCCGGTCGCCTGGCTGCGGACCGCCGAGGAGTACTTCCACGAGGCGGGCGTGACTCCGGTGGCCGGGGCCTGCCGGGCCGTCCTGCGGCAGGCGGGGGTCAGCGTCCCGCAGCGCCGGGGCGGCCGGGAGCGGATCCCCGCGGGCCTGCGCACCGCGGGCGTCACGCCGCGCGAGTACGAGGTGTTCGTGCTGCTCGCGCAGCGGCCGGGCAACCAGCAGATCGCCCAGAGCCTGTGCATCTCGCCCCGGACCGTGGAGAAGCACATGGCGAGCCTGATGGTGAAGACCGGCTCGGCGGACCGCGCGGCGCTGTGCGCCCTGTCGGCGGAGTGCGCGCAGGAGTAGCGGCGGGCGGCGGGGGCCCGGTGGGGCTTGGCTGGGGGCGGGCTGGGGGCCGGGCTGGGGACGCCCCCGTCAACATGGGGGTCCGGACCCCCATAGGGGGGTGCCGGACCCCCATGGCACGGTCACGGGCGGCGCGAGTCTGCGGGCCCGGTACCGATGTGTGACGGGGTGCGGGCCGCTGATCATCGGGGGGACCGATCCGCTCCCGTCACCCTACGGAGGTTCGATGCCGCTTCCGTCCGCGCAGCCCGCAGCGTCACCCGGCACGCTCAGGTTCTCCCTCCTCGGCCCGCTCACGGTCCACCGGGACGGCCGGGCGCTGCCCCTCGGCCCGTTGAAGCAGCGGGTCGTGCTGGCGACCCTGCTCGGCTCCGCCAACAGCCCGGTGTCCGTCGACGCGCTGACCGACGCGGTCTGGCAGGAGGACCCCCCGCGTACCGCCCGCAAGAACCTCCAGGTCTACGTGAGCGCCCTGCGCACGCTGCTCGCGGACGACGGCGCGGACCGCCCCCGGCTCACCCACACGGGCGGCGGATACGTACTGCGCGTGGCGGAAGACGAGCTCGACCTCCTGGGATTCCGCTCCCTGGTGCGGGCCGCCGAGGGCCAGGGGCCCCGCCCGGCCGCCCGACTGCTGCGCCAGGCCCTCGACCTGTGGCAGGGGCCGCCGCTGGGCGACGACCTGCGGCAGTCGCCCCGGCTGGCCGAGGAGGCCGAGCGGCTGGAGCTGCGCCATCTGACGGCCTGCGAGGGCTGGGCGGAGGCGGAGCTGGAACTGGGCGGTGCGCCGGCGGTGGCCGAGGCACTGCGCGACCTGGTGGAGCGCCACCCGCTCCGGGAGCGGCTCAGGTCCGCCTGGATGTGCGCGCTGGGCCGGTCCGGCCGCCAGGCCGAGGCGCTCGCGGCGTACGACGACTACCGGCAGCTCCTCGCCCGCGAACTGGGCCTGGAGCCGGGCGGCGCCATGGCGGCCCGGTACCGCACGATCCTCGCGGGCGACGCCCGGGCCGGGGCGTCCGCGGCCGCCCGGCCGCGGACCGCCCTGCCGCCCGACCTCGCCGACTTCACCGGACACGGCGAGGAACTGCGGTACCTCGTCGACCTCCTGGAGGACGACGGCGCCGGCCGCACCGTGCTGCTGTCGGGCCCCGCGGGGGCCGGGAAGACCACCCTCGCCGTGCGGGCCGCCCACCTGCTCGGCGACCGGTTCGCCGACGGCCGGATCTGCGTCTCCCTGCGCGACGCCGACGGCCTCCCGCGCCCGCTGCCCGCGGTGCTCGCGGAGCTCGGCGAACGGACCGGCCGGAGCACGGCGTCCGGGCCCGAGGCCTGGCGGGAGTGGCTGGAGGAGCACCGCGTACTGGTGGTCCTGGACGACGTGCCCGACGAGCGCGCCGTACGGCCGCTGCTCCCGCACGGAGGGCGGGGCAGGGTGCTGCTCACCGCGCGCGGCCAGCTGGGCGGCCTGGCGCCGGTGCACCGGCTCTCCGTCCCGCCGCTCGGCACCGCCGAGTCGGTCCAGCTGCTCGCGGGGCTCGTCGGCCAGGGCCGGGTGCGGGCCGACCGGGAGGCCGCCCTGCGCATCGTGCGCGCCTGCGGCGGGTCGCCGCTGGCGGTCCGGGTGAGCGGGATGCGGCTCGCGGTGCTGCGCCACCTGCCGCTGAGGGAGTTCGCGGACCGGCTCGCCGACCCCGCGGGGGCGCTGGACGAGCTGACCTCCGGGGACGTGTCCGTCCGTCGGTGGCTGGCCCACGGCTGGGAGGCCCTGCCCGAGGAGTGGGGCCGCGACGCGGGACGGCTCGCCGCGGGCACCGGGGAGGGCCCCTTCGGCCTGACCGAGGCGGCCGAGGCCCTCGGCTGCGACGAGCGGCACGCCGTACGGGTGGTGGAGGCGCTCATCGACGCCGGCGTCGTGACGTCGCCTTGCGGCGAGGTCACGGCGCACGCCGCGCAGTACGAACTGCCGCACCTGATACGGCTGTACGCACGCGGCTCGGGACTCGCCACCCCCGTGCCGGCCTAAGGGGTGTCCGCGAAGCAGTGCCTGCGGGCGGACGGCGCTCCTTTGCGGACCCCCCCCGGGCCCTCCGGCGCCGGCTCCGGCCATCCCCCCGGGCGGCCGGAGCCGGCGCGTCAGCGGGCCGTCGGACCGGTGCTTTCCGGGGCCGGGGCCCCGCCCGTCGCGCCGGGACGGCCCGGCACGCGGCCCGCGGACCCGCCGCGCGGGACGCCCGTCGGCGGTCGGGGCGCACCGGCGACGGGGCGCGACGCGGGCGGGTGGTCACCGGCCGGCGCTGCCGTGGTGCCGCCGGAGCTCCCGCCGGCCTTCCCGCCGGCCTCCGCCGCGGCCTTCCCCGCGCCTTCGGTGCCGGGCAGGGCGGCCATCGCGAAGAACCCGGCCAGGAGGACGACCAGCCCCGACACGGCGAAGACCGTGTCGACGGGGCCGAACCGGAATCCGCCGAGCGAGCCGCCGACGTCCCGCAGCAGGGATCCGGCGAGCCAGCCGGACAGCGCCGCGGAGAGCATCGACGCCAGCCTCGTCACCGGGTAGAACACGGCCATCACCCGGCCCCGGTAGTCCGCGGGCGCCGCCGCGAGCAGCAGCGGTGACATCGCGGTGTTGAGCAGGGTGAGCGGAACGGTGAACACGAACAGCAGGGCGACAGCGCCCGGGAAGCCGGTCTGCCGGGAGTAGGCGACCAGCAGCAGACCGCTCACCAGCAGGGCGATCCAGGTGGTCCGTCGAGCCCCGAGCCACTGCACCGCCCGGCCGCCGGCCAGCGCTCCCGTGATGCCACCCGCACCCATGGCCATGCCGAGGTACCCGTAGAGGTGGGCGTCCGTGTGGAGGTGGTCGGTGGCGAAGAAGACGTTGAGGGTGCTCAGTGCGCCGACGCCGAACTGGCCGATGACGGAGAGCAGGAGCAGCGTCACCAGGAACCTGCTTCGAGCGAAGAACCGCAGGCCGTCCGTGAACTCCCGGCGCAGTCGAGCCCTTTGCCGCCCGGCGGGCTGCCGCGCGCGGCCCGGTCCGGCGGAACCCGTGCCGGGCCCGGGTACGCGGATGGAGCGGATGGCGACGTAGGACACCGCGTACGACAGGCCGTTGAAGAGCAGGGCCCACTGCAGCCCGGCGGTGAACAGCAGCGGCGCGGCGAGGGGCGGCCCGATGATCCAGGCCGTCTCACCGGTCGCCTGCCCGATGCCGGCCGCCCGGGCCCGGTCGGCGTCCCCGGTCACCAGGTCCGCCAGCACCGCGAAGCGCGCCGGGGAGAAGAACTGGCCGGCGGCGTTGAGCAGGAGCACGGTCGCGTAGACCAGGGCGAGCCAGACACCGGTCGGGAGGGCGTCGGCCGGCAGGAAGGTGACGGCCGTCAGTACGGCCACCAGACCGCCGCGGAGCACCTCGGAGCGCAGCATCGTGGCGCGCTTGTCCCAGCGGTCGACGAACACGCCCGCGAGCGGGCCGATGACCAGTACGGCGACGCTCGACGCCATCACGATGCCGCTGACCGCCAGCGGCGCCCACGACTCGTCCTTCGCCAGCACGGTGGCCACCCACAGCACCAGCGTCGTACCGAAGACGGCGTCCCCGACGGACGAGACGGCCTGGCCGAACCAGAGCCGGGTGTAGTCGCGGTTGATCAGGGTCAGCCGCGGCCTCATGACGGCCGCCCCGGCGACGAGACGACCAGCGCCATGAGGGCGGTGACCAGGGTCGTGTGGTACGCCCTCTCGAAGAACTCCCTGCTCGGGGCCGACGGGTCCGCCGCGACCGCCGCCGACCGCCCGGGGATCGCCCCGTCGGGCCGCTGGGCCCGCACCAGGCATTCCACGGCCGCGGCTCCCGAGGGCGTCTCCAGCGGCGCGCTCCCCAGGACGTACTGGGTGAGGACCAGCTCCGCGGCGAGGTCCCACCGGTCGTGTGCGACGCAGTGGACCAGCGACCGGTCGACCAGGTCCCGGGCGTGCTCCAGGGCGCCCCCGTCCAGCCCGGGGGCGGTCCGGCCGAAGTCGCCGAGGTAGAAGGCGGTGTGCGTCACGGCGTACGCCTGCGGCTCGGTGAGCGGCGCCCCGTCCTCCGGGACCGGGTCACCCGGCCCGGCGGCGCGGAAGGCGACGAGCGGGCTGTCCGGCAGGAGCTCGGCGTAGGGTTCGACCGTGTGGCGGACGCCGGCCTTGTCCGCGTAGTGGCGGATCTCGATGCGCTGGTAGGCGGACTTCCCCCGTGGTGAGAGGAACTCCGCGTCGAGTCCGGCGCGTGCCGCCCGGACCTGGGTGTCGTCGATGGCGTCGGGGGCCAGGGCGGCGTAGATCAACCCGTAGGCGGACCCGTGCTTCGGGATGCCGGCGAACAGCCGTGGAAGGTCCGGGTCCTGCCAGAGCTTGCGGACCAGGGCCCGCGCCCCGTCCAGCGCCTCCGGGGGGTCGGGCAGACGGGCCGCGCAGTGGCAGAGCAGCGCCAGTTCCAGCGCCGCCTTCGCCCGTCCGAGGGGTTGCGCCGGGGCGCCCGCCGAGAACGGGTCGAAGTGGTCCAGGTTCCCGCTCAGCCAGCCGAGCGCGCCGGCGGAGAGCCGGTCCAGGGGTGCGGACATGACTACAGGCGCCCCGTCTCTTGCAGGTAGTCGAGCAGGGCCGTGTCGACGGAGTCGCCGAACCTCGCCAGCGTCCGCGCGTCCTCGTCGTAGCGGTAGAGGTCCTGGCAGCCGATCCAGCGGTCGCGGGTCTCCTCGCCCGGCCGGTAGCCGTCGGCGACCGTGCCGACCTCCCAGTCGGGCTTGCCCGCGGTCTCCCAGCAGCTGGCCAGGGTGCCGTCCGCGCTCACCACCGCGCCGTAGCGGCCGTCGGTGTGACCGCAGGTGGCGCAGGTCTTGCGGGAGCCGGGGCGGGCGACGGTGAAGCCGAGGTCGAGCGCCCGGCGCTGCCACCGGCTGAAGGCGGCCGGGAGTTCGCCCGTGTGCAGCAGGCTGTTGGCGTAGCCCACCCCCACGTCGCCGATCCGGGCGAAGTACAGCGTGCACCGGGTCGGGTCGAGCGCGCCGGCGAGCCGGTCGACCAGGGCGTCCACGCCGTGGAAGGTCTCCTGGGAGACGTTCACCCGCAGCGTCCACTGGAGCGGGGTGGCCTCGGAGGCCTTGGCGATGTTGCCGACGATCTTGTCGAAGGTGGCACCGCCGTCCGCCCGGCCGATCCGGATCCGGTCGTGGTCGGCGCGGTCGCCGTCGAAGGTGACCTGGACGGACGTCAGCCCCAGGTCCGAGAGCCGGCGGGCCAGGGACGGGGTGAGCAGCGTGGCGTTGGAGATCATCCAGGCCGAGGTCGGCGCGATCTCCGCGGCCCGCTCCAGGAGTTCCAGGCAGCCGCGCGGGTTGAGCAGGGGCTCTCCGCCGAAGAGCAGGATCCTGAGCTTCTCCAGGCCCGCGGCGGCCATCTGCCGCTCGGTGAAGCCGAGGATGTCGGTGATGGTCTGCGAGGTGAGGCGGGTCTGGGCGATCCGGGGCGGCCGGCTGCCGCCCAACTGGTCCTGGGCGGTGTTCTGGAAGCAGTACCCGCAGCCCAGGTTGCAGTGGGTGCTGGTGAGGACGGTCAGCGCGTAGGAGCTGATCCGGCCGGTGGTCAGCATGCCGGTCTCGTGCAGCCGCCGCTCCGCCTCGGGACGCAGGCCCCCGTCGGCGGTGACGTGCCGGTCGCGCAGACGGGCGACCCCGCCCGGACCCAGGAACCACCAGTTCCGCTCGCCCTTCAGGAGGCGGGCGCCGGCGGGGAGGGGCGCGGGGTTCCCGGCGGCCGTGGCCTGCGGTCCCGCGTCCGCGCCCGCTCCGATCCTCACGGGGAGGCCGATGCTCACTGCTTGGTCGATGCTCACAGGGTCTCCCGTATGGCCGTTGCCGCCGTCAGGGCGGGCTCCTTGGTCCGGCCGCCGGTGACGACCAGCGTCATCAGCGCCACGACGAGGGTCACTTTGTAGGACTTGCGGAAGTACTCGACGGGCGTGGCGTCCGCCGGGACCCGCTCGTCGGCGGAGCGTCCGGGGATCGCTCCGTCAGGGGCCTGGGCCGCGACGAGCATCCGCAGGCCGGCCGCGCCGGAGGGTGTGCGCAGCGGATCCGCGCCCAGGGCGTACTGGGCGAGCAGCAGCTTCGGCACGACGTCCCAGTCGCCGAGTACCGCGTAGTGGTCCGTCAGGCGTTCCACCACGCGCAGGGCCCGGTCACGTTCCTCCTCGGGAAGGAGGAGGTCGCGCAGGCCGAAGTCGGTGAGGTACAAGAGGGTGTGCGCGACCTGGCAGCCGTCCAGGTCGGACACGGGCAGCGTGGCCGCGCGGGGGAGCGGACTCGCCTCGTACAGCTCCTCGTACGGGGCGAACTTGTGCTCGACGCCCGCGAGATCGGCGTAGAACCTGGCTTCCAGATGCACGAACGGCGACTTCCGGCCCGGCACCAGGTAGCCGTCGGCCGCCAGCCGGTCCAGCAGGGCGCGGGGCGCCCCGGTGGCCGACCCGGTCGGTGCCAGCGCCGCGTACATGAGCTCGAACTGGCGTGCACGCCCTCCGTCGAGGGTGAGGAGCTGCGTGAAGTCGGGCCGCTGCCAGACCTGTTCGACGACCCGGGTCACCTCGGCCAGGGCCGGGTCCGCGGGGGCGCACTTCTCCCAGTAGCGGCGGAGCATCGCGAGCTGCAGGAGGGCCTTCGCACGCGGGACCACCGGCAGTTCGGCGTGTGCCGCCGGGGAGTCGAGGTAGGCCGCGTGCAGCCCCGTCCACCGCCGTGCGCCCGCCGACAGGCGGGTCACGGCCTCATCGAGGCCTGCTGATCGCGTACTCATGGTTCTCCTTTGCGGAAACGGGCGCTTCGGCCGAGGGGGCGGCGGACGCCCCGGCCGGGAAGGCGGGGGTGGCCCCGGCCGGGAAGGCGGGGGTGGCCCCGGCCGAGGGAGCGGTGGACACCCCGGCCACCCGCTCGACGACGTCGGCCGCGCGTGCCGCGCTGTCGATCGCGGCCAGCCTGCCGCCCAGCGCATGGGCGCGGGCCCGCAGGCCGGCGTCCTGCCACGCGGACTCCAGCAGCGCCGAAGGCGCCACGGACGGGCTGTTCCGGAAGTGCACGGCCACGCCGGCCCGCAGGCAGGCGCCGGTGAGCAGGGGCTGCTCGGAGCCGTTGGGTGACAGTGCGAGGGGCCGGCCGCGAAGGAGCGCGGCCAGTACGGGCGCGGAGGTGCCGCTGCTCAGCACGAGGCCGGCGCGGTCGACGAGCGGTCCCATCCAGCGCTTGCGGACCAGCAGGACGTCGGCGCCCGGGGCGGGCTGCGGGTCGGTGGACCGGCCCTGCTCGACCACCGCCTGGAACCGGCCGCCGGTGAAGACCTCGTTGAGCCGCGGCCACAGGTTCGTGCCCTCGAAGAAGCGGCCGAGATGGACGTAGACCACGGGCTTCCCGGACCGCGCCAGGTGATCGTCGACCGCCTCGACCTCCGCCGGGTCGGGCGTCGGCTCCCAGGACAGCGGTCCCACGTGCCGGATCCGCTCCGGCAGCCGCGCACCCGGATACTCCAGCTCCGGATCCCCGCGCAGCAGCAGCGCGTCGCCCAGCAGCGGTTCGTCCCCCCAGCGGGAGGCGCGTCCCGCCAGACCCGCCTCCTCCCGGAGGTCGGTGTAGAGCCCCAGGCAGCCCTCGGTCCGGCTCCGCCGGGTCCGGCCCAGGTGCGGCTCGTCGTCGCCGCCGGACCGGTAGTCCCACAGGTGCGCCGCGAGCCCGACCACCACGACCGGGATGTCCAGCGCCTCGGCGGCGAGCAGGGCGCCGTTGCAGAGCACGGAGGTGACCAGCAGGTCGGCCCCGGTCTCGCGGGCCGCGCGTACGGTCGCCCGGTACTGCGCCGCACCGTGCGGCCCCCACCACGTGGCGGAGAACGCCCGGCGGCCGCCGAAGTCCTCGGCCGCCGCGAACGGCAGTCCGGCATCGGCGGCGACGGGCGCTGCGGTGGACCGGCCCAGCACGCTGACGTGATGGCCCCGGCGCCGTAGTTCGCGGCCGGCCGCGATCGCCGGGTAGAGGTAGCCGCCGTCACTGAGCGGACAGAGAAGGATCTTCATGGTGTGCCGCTCCTCACGGTGTGGCGGATGCCAGGGTGGCCGCGGGCCCCCGGCTCCGCGGCAGAAGCTGCCGAGAGCCGGGGGCCCGCGCGGTCATCAGACGAGATGAGGACTCGTCACATCTCGTGGGAGTGGTTGATGATGCAGGCGCCCGAGTCGACCACGCCGTCCTCGCTGTGGGCGACGACCTCGATGTCCTCGTTCTCGGTCTCGGCCTCGGGGTTGATGTTCTCGCTCATGTTCTTCTCCTTTGTTTTGCCGGCGTCGTTCCGCCGTCTGAGAAGAAAGTTACGGACCCCGGGTACGGGAACGCCTGGCCACCGGTTCGGCACCGGTATACGCCGAGCTCACCGACGCGGTACGGCCCCCGAGCCCCGCCGCACGCCCTGTCGCGCCCCGCCCTCCGGCCGCCCTGACCTGCGGATGAACCGATCACCAGGCGTTCGTGAACCGGAAGCCTGCCGCGCACGGGCACGATCCGGGCCATGCACGCGCGCGACCCGAGCGCGCGGTACGAGCTACGGAGGAAGAGACGTGGAGCTCGCGGAGCTCATCGGCCTGAGGCCGGTGCCCTGTGGCGGACTGCTGGTGGCGCTCACCCGCCGCTGCCCCATGAGCTGCGCGCACTGCTCCACCAACTCCTCCATGACCGCCTCCGACCAGCCCGACCCGCAGGACCTGCTGCGCTTCGTCGGCTCGTTCGGCGCCGAGGACCGCCCCGAGGTGGTCATGCTGACCGGCGGCGAACCGCTGCTGCTGCCGGAACTCGCCGCCCGCCTGGCCGGCCTCGCCCGCGCCGCGGGCTCCCGGGTGGCGCTGCTCAGCGGGATGTTCTTCGCCCGGGACGGGCGCGTCCCGGACCGCATCATGCGGGCGATCACCGCCCTCGACCACTTCTCGGCCAGCATGGACGTCCACCACGAGCGCGAGGTCCCGCGGGCGGACGTGCTGCGCGCCCTGCGGGCCGTGCTCGACGCCGGGATCCCGGCCAGCGTCCACCTCACCGGTACCGGGCCCGACGACCCGTACCTCGCGGAGGCCGTCGCGGACGTCCGCCGCGCCTTCGGCGGCCGGGTGCCCCTGCTCGTCAACGAGGTCCGGCCGCTCGGCCGCGCCGCAGGCCTCGTCCGGGCCACACCGCCCGGACCGGACGGCTCCGTGGCGGCGCCGTGCACCCTCGCGGCCTGGCCGGTCGTCGCCTTCGACGGGACCGTGGCCGCCTGCTGCAACCAGTGGACGGTCGACCGCCGCCCCGTTCCCCCGCACCTGCGCCTCGGACACATCGCCGACGACGACTGGCAGGCCGTCCGCGAACGCTCCCTCGGCTCCCCGGTGCTGCGCCTGCTCCGCTCCGTCGGCCCCCGGCGGCTGCACGCCCGCTACGGGACCGAGCCCGCCCCGGCCGGCTACTGCCGCAGCTGCCACGCCCTCGCCGACCGCCCCGAGGTCCTCGCGGGCGCGGCCCGCGACGCCGGCGGCCGGGTCGGCGAGCTCCTCGACCGGCTCGGCGCCCAGCAGCAGCTCGCCGCCGGACCCGCCGCCCTGGTCAGCCGTATGGGCTGCGCCCGCTACGCCCACCTGGTCGAGACGCTTCCCGCACCGGAGGAGGGCTCCCGATGACCGCCACCGCGTCCCTCGCGCTCAGGACCAAGCTCACGCCCACCACCACCGTCCTGAGGGCCGCGACCGCGGCCCTCTGGCGACCGGACGGACTGCGGCAGCGGTACCTGCGCTACCTGGCCGCCATGCATCCGCTCGTCCGCGCCTCGGTGCCCCTGCTGGAGCGGGCCGCCGAACGGTGCGCCGACCTGGACGACCCTGCCGCGCGGACCCTCGCGGCGTACTACACCCGCCACGCCGAGGAAGAGCGCGACCACGACACCTGGCTGTTGGAGGACCTCGCCGCCGCCGGTGCCCGGCCGGCCGCCGTCCCGCACCCCGTGGTCGTCGAACTCGCCGGGGCGCAGTACTACCGGATCGAGCACGAGCACCCCGCCGCCCTCCTCGGGTACATCGCGGTCCTGGAGGGCAACGCCCCCGGTCCCCGGCTCGCCGACCGCCTCGCCGAGGCCACCGGGCTCCCCGGCGCGGCGTTCCGCACCCTCAGGGAACACGCCGAGCTCGACGGCGGCCACCTCGACGACCTCCACCGGGTGCTCGACCGGCTCGCGCCGGACCCGGACCGGCAGACCGCCGTCTCCGTCAGCGCGCTGCACACGGCGAACCTGCTCACCCGCCTCTTCCTCTCCCTCGCCGCCGACCCCGGAGGACACCCGTGACCGAGCACACCACGCCGTACGACGACGCCCCGTCCGAGCCCACCCTGGAGGCGCTGGCCGCCGCGGGCTTCGACCTCGACGCCCTCAGCGAGGAGCAGCACGAGGTCCTGCGCACCCTGGCCCCCGAGGAACTGGCCCTGCTCGTCGACATCAGGGGGCGCCTCGACGCGGCGGCACCCGAGGTGCAGGCCCACGCCGACGTGGCCGGCGGCGCCCTCTTCTGACCCCCGGCGCCCCCTTCCGACCCCAACGCCCCGACGTCCCGCTGCCCCCGTCCACCGGAGGAATCCATGTCCTGCGCCTCCTGCCGGAGCGAACTGCCGCCCGACGCCCGGTTCTGCCCCTTCTGCGGCAGCCCGTGCGCCCCCGGGCCGGTCACGGTCAAGCCGACCGGCCGCAAGGTGGTGACCGTCCTCTTCTGCGACCTGGTGGGTTCCACGGCGCTCTCCGGAGCACTGGACGCGGAGACCCTGCGCTCGGTGACGCTCCGCTGGTTCGACCTGATGAGGCTGCGGATCGAGGAGCAGGGCGGCACCGTGGAGAAGTTCATCGGGGACGCCGTGATGGCCGTCTTCGGCGTCCCCGCCGTACGGGAGGACGACGCCCGCCGGGCGGTCGCCGCCGCCCTGACCATGCGGGAGGCGCTCTCCGGGCTCAACGCCCGGCTGGAGCAGGGCGTCGGCGTACGGCTGGAGATGCGCATCGGACTCAACACCGGTCAGGCGGTGACCGGTTCGGCGACCCTGCGGCAGGCGATGGTCTCCGGCGAGGTGGTCAACGTCGCCGCGCGCCTGGAGCAGAACGCCGCCGCCGGGGAGATCCTCATCGGGCCGGACACCCTGGCGGCCGCCGGACCGGGCGTCCGGACGACGGAGACCGGCCCGCTGCTGCTCAAGGGCAAGAGCGACCGGGTCGCCGCCCACCGCCTGCTCGGCCTGGACGAGGACGGGGGCCCGGAGGCGCTGCGCCGCTTCGACCTCGCCTTCGTCGGCCGGACCGGTGAACTCGCCCTGCTCGACCGGGCACTGGACCGTGTGGTGCGGACCCGCCGGGCCGACCGCGTGGTGGTCGGCGGCGAGGCGGGCCAGGGCAAGACCCGACTCGTGCGGGAGTGGCTCCACCGGACCGCGGCCACCGCCGGCGGCCCGCGCCACGGCGTCGGGCGCTGCCGGGCCCGGGGCGAACAGCCCAGCCTCGGACCGCTCGCCGACGCCGTGGCCGACCTGCTGAAGACCGGCGGCGAGCCCGTACCGTCGCCCGAACCGGACCTGCTCCACCAGGGCCTGCTCCTGGACGGAACGCCCAACCCGTCGCCCGCGGACACCTGCGCCGCGCTCGCCAAGGTCCTCGCCGGCCTCTCCGGAGCGCAGCCCGTGGTCCTGGTGATCGACGACTGCCACTGGGCCGCACAACCGCTCTTCGACGCCCTCGACCGGCTGCTGCGGGCCCTCGCCGACGCGGCCGTGCTGATCGTCCTGCTCACCCGCCCCCAACTGTTCGACGTACGGCCCGAGCTGGTCCTGGACGCCGTGCCCCTCGGCGGTCTCTCCGACGCCGAGGCACAGCTCCTGGCGGCCGAGCTGACCGGGGGCACGGCGGAGGGCGAGCCGCTCGGCCCGCGGGTCCTGGCACGGGTGGGCGGAAACCCGCTGCACCTGGAACAGCTGCTGGTGGCGGGCGACCCCGTCGCCGCGGACAGCGTCCCGCTCCCGCTCCAGGCCCTCATCGGCGCCCGCATCGACGCGCTCGACCCGCCCGAGTACCGGGCCCTGGGCCTGGCGTCCGTGCTGGGCGGCGACTTCACCGCCGACGAACTGACCGCGCTCGCCGGGGACCCCGCGCCGGAGTGGACCGGGTCCGAGCTGCGCCCCCTGCTGTACCGGCTGGTCCGGCACCGCCTGATCAGGCCGGACGGCGGGGCGTTCCGCTTCGCCGGGGGGCTGATCCAGGAGGTCGTCTACGCCAGCCAGTCCAAGCAGGACCGGGCCGACCGGCACGAACGGGCGGCCCGACTGGACTCGGTCCGCGGGCGGGGCGCCGCGGCGGTCGGGGGCCACCTGGAACAGGCGTACCGCTACCGGGCCGAGCTGGGCGCCCAGGACGCGCACACCGACGGGCTGCGCCGGGACGCCGCCGACGCGCTCGCCGAGGCCGGGCGGCTGGCCCTGGCCCACGCCGACCCCGTCTGGGCGGCCGACGTGCTGTCCCGGGCCACGGCCCGGTACGCGGCGGGCGAGCCGGGGAGCACGGCCGCCCGCCGGAGGCTCGGCCAGACCCTGCTGGACCTGGGGCGCGGCACGGAAGGCCGGGCGCTGCTCGAAGAGGTGCTGGCCGAGGCCCGGTCCGGCGGCGGGGACGCGGTGGAGGCCGCGCACGCCCGCCTCGCCCTGGCCTCGGGCGGCCGGTCCGCGGGACCGGACGGGTCGCCGGCGGAGGCCGCCGACGCCACCCTGCCGGTCTTCGCGGCGGCCGGCGACGACCTCGGCCAGGCCAGGGCCTGCCTGCGGCTCGCCCAGCGCGCCCAGGAACAGGGCCGGCACCGGGAGGCGGAGCGCCTGCTCGCCCGCACGCTGGGCCACGCGGTACGCGCCGACGCCGAGCCGGAGCGGGCCGCGGCCCTCGGCGCGACGGGGGTCTCGCTCTGGCGCGGCCCCCAGCCGGTCGCGGACGCGGTCGCCCGGTGCCGCGAGCTCCTCGCCGAGCAGGGGTCCGGCCGCCGGGCCGTCCGGCTGACGCTCAACTGCCCGCTGGCGGTGGTGCTGGCCCTCCACGACGACCGCGACGGGGCCCTGGCCTGCCTCGCGGAGGCGGAGCACCTCGCGAAGCGGCTCGGCTACGCCGAGGCCGACGCCTTCCTGCCGATCTTCACCGCGACCGTGGCCGACCTGACCGGCCGCCGGGAGGAGGCGCTCCTGGGCCTGGAGCGGGCCGCGGCCGCCGCACGGGACCTGGGCGCCGGGGCGCTGCTGCGCAGCGCCCTGCTGGACACCGCCCGCATCCGGCTGGACCTCGGCGACTGGCGCACCGCCCGCGACACCCTCGCCGAACTGGAGGGGGAGGGGGCGCGGCCGTCCCGGCCGCGGGCCGAGTCGGCGGACCTCGACGGCCTGCGGGCCCGGATCGCCGCCGCACAGGGCCGGGCAGGGACCGCCGGCCGGCTGGCCGCCAGGGCGCTCGCCACCGCCGCCCGTACCGACTCGCCCGTCGTCCAGGGCACCGCCGCCCTCGACCTCGCCCGCACCGCACTCGCCCTGGGCCGCCCGGCCGACGCGGCCGCGGCGGCGACGCGCGCCCGCCTGCACTTCGCGGCGAAGGGACACCTCCCCGCCGTACGCCAGGCCGAGGCGCTGGTCTCCGGCTGCCACGCGCCCGGCGACGGACCAGCCATCGGACGACTCACCGCAGTCGGAAAGGAAGCACCACGATGACCACCGCCCAGCAAGTGGCGCCCGCACTCACCTGGGGCCTGCGCGGCAGGGGCCCCGCGGACGTCCCCGTGGAGGCCGACGGCCCGCCGGACCCGCCCGAGAGGGGCCTCCTCGGAGGCACCGGGCGCGGCGTACGCGTCTGCGTGGTCGACTCGGGCGTCGAACGGGACCACCCCATGGTCGGCCCGGTCGCCCAGTCGTGGCGGGTCTTCAAGGACGGCGACGGGGTCCACGTCGAGGAGACCGAGGAGGGGGACGCCTGCGGGCACGGCACGGCCTGCGCCGGGATCATCCGGCGCACCGCGCCGGACTGCGAACTCTCCAGCGTCCGGGTGCTCGGAGACCGGTTCTCCGGCAGCGGGGACGTCCTGCTCGAAGGGATCCGGTGGGCCGTGCGCCAGCGGTTCGACGTGGTGAACCTGAGCCTGTCCACCACCCACGAGCGCTTCGTGGACGAGCTGCGCCGGCTGGCCGACGAGGCGTACTTCCAGCAGACCGTGATCGTCGCCTCCGCGCACAACACGCGGGTGGAGAGCTTCCCCTGGCGCTTCTCCTCGGTGATCTCGGTCGGCAGCCACCAGGAGGACGACCCGGACCTCCACCTCTACAACCCCGAGCCCCCGGTGGAGTTCTTCGCCCCCGGCCAGAAGGTCCGGGTGGCGTGGCTCGGCGGCACGTCGATCCGCAGCTCGGGCAACAGCTACGCCACCCCGTTCATCGCGGGGCTCTGCGCGCGGATCCTGTCGAGCAGCCCCCGGTTGACGCCGTTCCAGCTGAAGAACGCCCTGTACCTGTCCGCAGCCAACGTCCGTGTCCACGGGCGCCGGTAACGCCCGGCGCCGGAAGGGAAGCCCCATGACCCAGACGATCGCCCCCGCCGTGTCCGCAGCACCCCGGCCGGATCCGGCCGTGGCCGAGCTCCTGCGGTCGGTGGTGGACACCGCACGCGCCATCTTCGGCGCGCAGGCGAGCTCCATCCTGCTCCTCGACGCGGACGAGCTCGTCTTCGAAGCCGTCTCCGGACAGGGACAGGAGTTCCTGGTGGGACGGCGGTTCCCGGCGGGCCGGGGGATCGCCGGGTGGGTCGCCGCCTCGGGGGAGCCGATGGTGGTCGACGACCTGCACGACAGCGCCTCCTTCGACCGGGACATCGCCGAGTCCACCGGCTACGTCCCGAACGCGCTGATGGCCGCCCCGCTCGTCCGCGGGGACCGGGTCCTCGGCGTCCTGGAGGTGCTCGACCCGTCCCCGCAGGCCCGCTCGGGCCTGCCGGAACTCGACCTGCTGGGCCTCTTCGCCCGCCAGGCGGCGGTCGCCCTGCACGTCCTGACCACCCGCGCCCCCCGGCCGGCCCCGGAAGCCCCGGAGGACCCGTCGCGCGCCGAACTCCTGCGCCTGCTCGCGGAGGCCCGCCGCGTCCTCGGAGACTGACCGGCACCTGCCACGGGCGACGGCGCCCGGCCGGGGACCGTCCCCCGTCAGGCGCCGTCCCCGGCCGGACGCCCGGCCGGGCTCACCGGCCCGTGCTCCACCCGGCCGTGCCGGAATACGAGTCGACGAGATCCACCACGAAGACCAGGGTCGACCCCGCCGGGATCAACGGCGAGGGCGACTGCTTCCCGTAGCCGAGGCGCGGGGGAACGACGATCTCGCGCCGACCGCCGACCCTCATCCCCCTCACTCCCCGGTCCCAGCCCTTGATGACCTTGCCGCCGCCCAGGGCGAACTTGTACGGCTCGCCCCGGTCCCAGGAGGAGTCGAACTCCTTCCCGGTCTCGAAGGTCACCCCGACGTAGTGGACCTTGACCACCATGCCCGCCTTCACTTCGGGCCCGTCCCCGACGACGAGGTCCCGGACCGTCAGCTCCTGGGGAGCATCACCCGCCGGAACCTCGACCTCGGGCTTCGTCGCTCCACCCATCGCAGCCACACCACTCTCCGCCGGAATCCCTCGTACAGATCAGCCGGGCGCCGGTCGCTCCACGCAGTGGACGATCACACCACCGGGAACACCGGGCCGACCGGAGTACATCCAACCCCATGGGACACGGCGCGGCGCGCCTCGCCTCGCACCGTCTCGTTGCCGGAGGCGCTGTCGATCACTGCCGCAGCGACCGCCCCGGCGCCCGCGCGCACCGCCGCACACGCGGTCAGCCCACCCGGAGACCGACCGCCAGCGTCAGTTCGAGGACCCGGTGGGGCGACCCGAGATCCGGAAACAGCTCTCGCACCTGCGACATCCGGTACCGGACGGTCTGGGGGTGGACGAACAGCGCCGCTGCCACCTCGTCCCGCCTTCCCTGGTGCAGCAGCCACGCCCGCAACGTCTCCTCGAGCCGCCGCGCGGTCGCGGCCGGCAGGGTCCGCAACGGTGCGAGGGCTCGGGCACGCAGGTCGGCGAACGCGTCCGCGTCGGCGCTCAGGACCAGCTCGGGCAGGTGGTCCTCGGTGTCGCGGATGTCGGAGGAGAGGGAGCGCGCGCGTACGGCTCGCGCGTACGAGGCGGACGCACGGGTCCATGGCCGGGCCGGGCCGACCACGGCGGTGCGGTCGGGCAGCTGCCTCAGGAGGTGTGCCCGGTCGGCATCGGGGACGAGCAGCACGCCGGAGGCGTCCGGCAGGTCGTCGAGGACAAGGGTGCCCGGGTCGAGCGTGCGGTAGGCGGGACGGGCCTGGGCGGCGGGCAGCAGGACCGCGGTCAGCGAGGCCGGCGGCTGCCACCCGGCCCGCTGGGCAGCGGCAAGGAGCACGTCCGGGCTCGCGCCGGAGAGGAGGTCGCGGGCCAGTTGTTCCAGGTGGCGCTCGTGGGCCCGGCCCCGCGCGGCCAGTTCGTCGGCGTGGCCCGCGGCGCTCGCGGCGGAGAGCTCGTCGATGTAGGCGAAGGTCAGCTCGGCGAACTTGGCGACCTGGGCGGCGGGCAGCCCTGCGGGTACGGCGCCTGCGGCCAGGCCCCGCCAGGCCACGCGGGCGCCGACCCGGTAGGCGCTGAGCAGGGCGTCCATCGAACGGCCGTCGCGGACCTCGCCGCGGCCCAGCTCGTAGGCCGCGGCGCCGGTGTCGACGCCCGTGGCGTTCCCGCTCGCGAGGTCGAGGTAGAGGCCCAGGGCGGTGCGGACGGCCCTGCGGATGGTGGCGCCCATGCGGCCCGAAAGGGCGTTGGCGTAGGGCGGGACCTCGTCGATGATCGCCTGGACGACCTCGTCGGCGGTGGTCCTCAGTACGGCCCGAAGCGCTGTGACCGTCGTCTCATCCAGGACCAGTTCGCTGGCCCTCCGGACTGCATGGCTCACGTCTTTGTTCCCTGCGAACAATTCAGCCGATCAGATTCACGTCCTACGGACAGGACTCTACCCCCTGAAGCACATCAAGCTGGGGTCATGACGAGTGCAGCCCTCCGCAGTAGGGCGTGGAAACTGCTGGAGATGGTCACGACGCCGGTGCTGCCGTCGGACTACCTCGACCTGGTCAGCCCGCTGCGTGCGGGCGCCGACCTGCGGGGCCGCATCGAGGCCGTGCACCCCGAGACGGGTGACGCCGCGACCGTCGTGATCAGGCCGGGACGGGGCTGGCGCGGCCACACGGCCGGTCAGTACGTGCGGATCGGTGTCGACGTCGACGGGGTGCGCCTGTGGCGCGCCTACTCGGTCACCTCGCCGACGAACCGCCGGGACGGCAGGATCACGATCACCGTGAAGGCGATCCCGGACGGCAAGGTCAGCAACCACCTGGTCCGCAGGGCGCAGCCGGGCACGCTGATCCACCTCGACCAGGCGGCCGGTGACTTCGTGCTCCCGGAGGCCAAGCCCGCCAAGGTGCTCTACCTGACGGCCGGCAGCGGCATCACGCCGGTGATGGGCATGCTGCGCGACACCGAGTTCGACGACGTCGTCATGGTCCACTCCGCACCGCGGCCGCACGACGTGATCTTCCGCAGCGACCTGCACGACCTGGTCGCGGACAAGAAGCTGCGCCTCACCGAGCTGCACACCGACACGGACGGCATGCTCGACATCGCCCGTCTCGGCGAACTCGTCCCCGACTGGGCCGAGCGCGAGACCTGGGCCTGCGGGCCCGCGGGCCTGCTCGACGCCGCCGAGGACCACTGGAGCGAGCACGGCGTCCCGGAGCGCCTGCACACGGAACGCTTCCGCCCCGGCGCCGTCGTCACCGGCGACGGTGGAGAGGTCACGTTCGCCGCCACCGGCAGGACCGTCGACGCGGACGGCGCCACGCCGCTGCTGGACGTCGGCGAGGAGGCCGGCGTGCTCATGCCCTCCGGGTGCCGCATGGGCATCTGCTTCGGCTGCGTCACGCCGCTCACCGCGGGCGCCGTCCGCGACCTGCGCACCGGCGAGATCACCGAGGCCGGCCCGGGCGTCCTCATCCAGACCTGCGTGTCCGCCGCGGCGGGCCCTTGCGACATCGAACGGTAGGAGCACCTTGACCGCCATCGACCCCACCGCCCACCTGAGCGCGGAGCAGATCGAGGAGCTCGGCCGCGAGCTGGACGCGATCCGCGACGAGGTGATCGCCAGCCGGGGCGAGAAGGACGCCGCCTACATCCGCAAGGTCATCTCGGCACAGCGCAAGCTCGAGCTGGTCAGCAGGGGCGTCCTGCTGTTCTCCATCTTCCCGCCCGCGTGGCTGATCGGCACCGCCGGCCTGTCCGTGGCGAAGATCATGGAGAACATGGAGATCGGCCACAACGTCCTGCACGGCCAGTGGGACTGGATGCGGGACCCGAAGATCCACTCCACCACCTGGGACTGGGACCACGTCTCGCCGGCCGACCAGTGGAAGCACTCCCACAACGAGCTGCACCACACGTACACCAACGTGCTCGGCAAGGACAACGACCTCGGCTACGGCATCATGCGCGTCGACGAGGACCAGAAGTGGCACCCGTTCCACCTCGGGCAGCCGCTGTGGAACTTCGTCAACGCCTGCTTCTTCGAGTACGGCATCGCCGCCTACGACCTGGAACTCGGCAAGAACCTGCACAAGCGCCGCCGCAAGAACCCGGAGTTCCGCGCGCGGGCCAGGGCCGTGGGCCGCAAGATCCGCAAGCAGGTGCTCAAGGACTACGTGATCCACCCGCTCCTCTCGGGCCCGTCGTTCCTCACGACGCTCGCCGCCACGTTCACCGCGAACCTGGTCCGCAACATCTGGTCCCACTCGGTGATCATGTGCGGGCACTTCCCCGAGGGCGTGCAGGTCTTCGAGCGCCGGTCGATCGAGGGCGAGACGCGCGGCCAGTGGTACCTGCGCCAGATGATGGGCTCGGCGAACATCAGCGGCAGCAAGGCCATGCACTTCATGACGGGCAACCTGTCGCACCAGATCGAGCACCACCTGTTCCCGGACCTGCCGAGCAACCGGTACGCCGAGGTGGCGGTGAAGGTGCGCGCCCTGTTCGAGAAGTACGAGCTGGAGTACGTCACCGGGCCGCTGCCCAAGCAGGTGTTCTCCGCGTGGCGCAAGGTCGTCCGGCTCTCGCTGCCGAACAGGAAGCCCAAGGCCGCGACGCCGGACCGCGAGCGGGAGCTCGTCGCGGCCTGACTGCAGCGGGCGCCGGCTCTCGCAGGGGAGGTCCTGGAGCGACGCACGGAGCACATGACCGAGGGCGAAGACGAGTGACCACCGGGCGTGTGCAGTCACTCCGAGCCGGCGAGGCTCGAAGCCTGCACGGGCAGCAGGCCGCGGAGATGGCCGAAGACCCAGGTGTCGACGGCGTTGGGGTAGCTGTTGATCCAGTCCGTCGGCGGCGGGTCGTGTGGGTCTTCCAGGCCGTGGCACCACTGCGAGATGATGTTGTCGCCGAGAGCGAGAGCCGTGACGGCAGTGCGCAGCTTGACGGCGGGGACTTGGGCGACGGCCTCTTCGAGGGTCACGGCGTCCCCACCTTCCTCGCCGTGACCTGCTCCGAGCACGTGCGTGCTGTCGCCGCCGCACTCGCCGGGGACCGCGAGGCCGCCGAAAGGGTCGAACTCACCCTCCCTGAAACGGGCGTGTGCGGCGGGGCGGGGCCTCTTCGACGAGCCGGAGGCCGTTGAGGAGAGCGGTGGCAGCTGCTGCGCCGCCCCCCGCCGCGATCGCATCGGCGCAGCGACCGTCCCCACCGGCGGCTGCTGAACCGAGGCCGACGCCAAGGCCAGCTGGCCGCGACCGGAACGGGGGACCGGTCCGGTGCCGGCTTGTGCTCCGGGCGGCCAAGACGCCGATCTTGCGTGCGCGATCCGCGGGTCAGGCCTTCTTGACCACGCTCGACTTGAGCTGCATGGCTCCGAACCCCTCGATCCGGCAGTCGATGTCGTGGCCGTCGACGCCGTCGATCAAGCGGATGTTGCGGACCTTGGTGCCCGCCTTGATGCCTGAGGGGCTGCCCTTGACCTTCAACGCCTTCACGACAGTCACGCTGTCGCCATCGCGCAGCACGTTGCCGACGGCGTCCTTGACCACACGCTCCCCGGTGGCGCCGGCGTCGCCTTCAGCGCTCACGGCGGGTACCCATTCGTGGCCGCACTCCGGGCAGACCACCAGAGCGTTCATCTCGTAGGTGTACTCACTGGAGCACTTCGGACACGGAGGCAGGTTGTCGCTCATTCACGCGGGTTTCTGGACGTCGGGAAGCGGGTGCGCCCTGGAGTGGACCGGCTGGCCGACCGACGGGCACCCCTGCACTGGAGTAGCCATAATAGCAAATTGCAAAACTCTGCAATTTCATAGATGCTGCAGGTGCTGTGTCCGTAGGTAGCCGCGGGCACGGCACCAGGCGTTTGCCCCGTCCGGGGTGGTGAGAAGGGTGCGAGACCGTGCCGGTTCCGCTGTACCAGGCCAAGGCCGAGTTCTTCCGGATGCTCGGGCACCCGGTGCGGATAAGGGTCCTGGAGCTGCTGCAGGACGGCCCGATGCCCGTACGCGACCTGCTGGCCGCGATCGAGGTCGAGCCCTCCGCCCTGTCCCAGCAGCTCGCGGTCCTGCGCCGGTCGGGGATCGTCATCTCGACCCGGGACGGCGCGACGGTCGTCTACGAGCTGGCGGGAGGGGACGTGGCGCAGCTGATGCTGGCGGCGCGGAGGATCCTGACCGAGGTCCTGACGGGGCAGAGCGTGCTGCTGGAGGAACTGCGCGAGTCCGAGGTTGCGGCCTCGTGAGTGTGAACACTGCGCTGACGGCCGTGCTCGGCCGGGTTCGCTCCGTCCTGCCCGCCCAGGCCGACTACGCGGTGATGGCCCGCAGCCCCCGCCGAGACCTGCTGGCCGGCCTCACCGTGGCGATCGTCGCGCTTCCCCTCGCGCTCGGATTCGGGGTCTCCTCCGGTCTGGGTGCCGAGGCGGGACTGGCCACCGCCGTCGTCGCCGGCGCGCTCGCCGCCTTGTTCGGCGGATCGAACCTCCAGGTTTCCGGACCGACCGGGGCGATGACCGTGGTCCTGGTGCCGATCGTCGCCCGGTACGGGCCCGGCGGTGTCCTCACCGTCGGGCTGATGGCCGGCGTCCTCCTGATCGGGCTCGCGCTCCTGCGGGCGGGGCAGTACATGCGGTACGTGCCGGCGCCGGTGGTGGAGGGCTTCACCCTGGGGATCGCGTGCGTGATCGGCCTCCAGCAGATACCCAACGCACTCGGGGTCGAGAAGCCTGAGGGCGAGAAGGTCCTGCTGGTGGCGTGGCGGGCCTGCGTGGAATTCGTGGCCTCCCCGAACTGGACGGCGATCGGCCTCTCTCTGGGTGTCGCGGCGGTGATGCTGGCCGGGGCACGGTGGCGGCCGACGGTCCCCTTCTCGATCGTCGCGGTCATGACCGCGACCGTGGTCGCGCGGCTGTTCCATCTCGACTCGGCGGCCCCGATCGGGGCCCTTCCCGCCGGGCTCCCCGCCCCGTCACTGGCCTTCCTCGACGTGTCCGCGGTCGGCTCGCTGCTGGCGCCGGCGGTCGCGGTCGCGGCGCTCGCGGCGCTGGAGTCCTTGCTGTCGGCGACGGTGGCGGACGGGATGACGGTGGGGCAGCAGCACGATCCGGACAAGGAGCTGTTCGGTCAAGGCATCGCCAACCTGGCGGCCCCGCTGTTCGGCGGTGTCCCGGCCACCGCCGCGATCGCGCGCACCGCAGTCAACGTCCGTACCGGCGCCTCCTCCCGCCTCGCCGCACTGACCCATGCCGCCGTACTCGCGGTGATCGTGTTCGCTGCCGCCCCTCTGGTCTCGAAGATCCCGCTCGCCGCGCTCGCGGGGGTGCTGTTGGCGACGGCGGTCCGGATGGTGGAGGTCGGATCGCTGCGTGCGATGGCGAAGGCGACCCGCTCGGACGCTGCCGTCCTGGTCCTGACCGCCGCCGCCACCCTGATCCTCGACCTCGTGTACGCGGTGATCATCGGCCTGGTCGTCGCCGGGGCCCTGGCCCTGAAGGCGGTGGCGAGCCAGGCGCGGATGGAGCAGGTCGACTTCCGGCCCGACCTGCCCGGCGAGCACGGCGACGAGGAACACGCCCTGCTCGCCGAGCACATCGTGGCCTACCGCATCGACGGACCGCTCTTCTTCGCCGGCGCCCACCGCTTCCTCCTCGAACTCTCCGAGGTCGCCGACGTGAAGGTGGTCATCCTCCGGATGGCGCGGGTGACCACCCTGGACGCCACCGGCGCCCTCGTCCTCAAGGACGCCGTGGAGAGGCTGAACCGGCGCGGCATCGCCGTCATGACCTCCGGCATCCGACCCGGCCAGCGCCAGGCCCTGGAAGCCGTCGGCGCCCTGGAACTGCTGCGTCTGGAGGGCCGGGAGTACGGCACCACCCCCGAGGCGATCGTCGGGGCCCGCAAGTACCTGGAACAAGAGGGCCTGCTGCCCCGTACGCACCACCGACCGCACCGCATCCGGAAGGCCGCACGATGACCGTCCCCGCCGACCTCCGCATGATCGAGGTCTCCGGCACCGAAGCCCTGTGGCTCCTGGAAGGCGCCGCTCAGGGCCGCCTCGTCTACGTCCAGCGGGAGGTGGCCGTCGTACGGCCCGCCGCGCACGTGATGGAGTACGGACGCCTCGTCGTCCGAGCCCCGGTACAAGCCGCCACGATCCCCGGCCGGGCGCTGCTGACCTACCAGGTCGACGAGATCCGTACCCCGGCGGGGACCGGCTGGACGGTCAGTGCCCACGGTCCGGCCGACGTCATCGCCGACCCGGACGAGGCCGCCCACTACCGGCGCACCCTGCCCGGCTGGAGCCACGGCCCCCACGACACCCTGCTGCGCCTGCACCCCCAGTCGGTGTCCGGGTTCCGTCTCGCCCGTACGGTCTCGGGGGCGGGCCGGTGAGCGTCCAGGTCGAGGCGATGCCCTACCGGCATGTGCTGGACGTGCCGGCCATGGGCTCGGCCGTGCGTATCGCCCGGGAGACCACCGAGCTGGTCCTTGTGGAATGCGGGGTGGGCCTTCGCCATCCGAGCGTGGGACCGGCGCTGCTGATCGTGGCCGAGCTGGTCACCAACGCCGTCCGTCACGCCGCCGCAGCCTCACCGGTGATCACCGTGACCTACGCCCACGGACCCGGCGCTTTTGCGTTCGCGGTCCACGACCGTCACCCCTATCAGCCCGCTCTGTTCGGTGCGCTCGGCACCGTGCCGGGCAGCGGCCTGGCCATGGTGGTGGAGATGACGATGGAGCTCGGCGGCACCGCCGTCGTTCGGGCGGATGCGGACGGCCGAGGCAAGGCCATCTGGATCACCCTTCCCTTGTGAAGCCGAGGAGCTGACGATGACGATTGAATGGCGCTACACCACCCGTCAGGACCTGGGCGTGTTGTCCTTGGCCGGGTACCTCGGCGCGGAGGCCGCCGACCGGTTCACCGGCGCGATCGGCTGGGCGCTGGCCCGGGGCACCGGCCCGGTCATCCTCGATCTGACCGGACTGCTGGGCTGGTCGGCCGGCGGGCAGATCGCGGTCGCCCAAGCCGCCCGCCGTCTCGGCGAGAGCGGACGCCGGCTCGAGCTCGCCGCGATCCCCGCCGACGGCTCGCTCGTCCCCGATGCGACCTGCCCGCCCGTGCCCGTCCACTGCGACCTCGCCGCCGCTCTGGCCGCCCACGGAGCTCGCGGGACGGTCAAGCAGTGGACCACCGACGACTGGCCCACCGACGACTGGCCCACCGGGCAGTCGCCCCTGGCGCCCGCCCTCATCTGAGACCAGCCCCACCGTCCAGAGGCCTGGTCCTGAAGGCCGGGTTCCTCAGGAAGACCTGACCGGCGAAGGCCCCGCTCCGGGGAGTCGAAGGCCACGAGGGCACCCCGCAAGGACCCGCGAGTTGCAGGGATCTGCAATTGTGGAGGTCGCAAGGTGTGGAGAGGGGCGAACGGGTGCCCCACGAAGGAACGGTTCCGGGTGGATGAGATGGGCAGTCAGGGGAGAGGTGCACGGGTGAGCACGCCGCTGTACCAGCTGAAGGCGGAATTCTTCAAAACGCTGGGGCACCCGGTGCGCATCCGCGTCCTGGAGCTCCTGTCCGTACGCGAGCACGCGGTCGCCGAGATGCTGCCCGAGGTCGGCGTGGAAGCCGCGAGCCTCTCCCAGCAGCTCGCCGTCCTGCGCAAGGCCAACCTGGTGGTCACCCGCCGCGAAGGCTCGAACGTCTACTACAGCCTGACCCATCCCCAGGTCGCCGAGCTCCTGCGGGTCGCCCGCGGCATCCTCTCCGGCGTCCTGGAAGGCCAGGCGGAACTCCTGGCCGACCTCAAGGCCGGCCGCCACACCTGAACGTCACCCCAGCCGGTGCCGGCCCTACGGGCCCGCACCCCACATACGGCGGCCGTCTTCCGTTAGTGCGGGTTCAACGCGCTTCTGACACCGGAAGACGGCCGCTCTCTCTTGTGCCGGACCCGCACCCCAGGCGTGCCTGGATCCCCCGTCGGTCCCGGTCTCACTTCTGGGCGTGCTGCCCCAGGAAGAAGAGCAACCAGATGAACCCGGCGAACACGTGCGTGCCGAAGATGTAGAAGAAGGCACGCATCGCGACGCCCTTCTCCTTCCACTTCTCGTGCTCGGCAGCCGTGTCCTTCTCGGGCGGCTTGTCCGTCATGAGGCATCTTCCTTCCTGGTTCCCGGCTCCCCGGCAGGGCGGCACGGGCGGACGAGAACCTGCATGCCGTGCTCGCCCGCGTACTCGATGACGGCTGCGACCTCGCCGGCCTCGACCGTGCGGACCACCGGCGCAGGGCCGGTGCCGAGGTAAGTGATCTCGTACAACTGGGCGGCCTCGCTGCTGCTGGTCACGGCGTGCCTTCCGGAAGGATGAAGCGGACGACAACCGTCTTGCCGCACTCACCGGCGGAAGGCTCGATACGGACGTCACCGCCGAACGTCCGCGCCAAGTCGGCCACCGTGCGCAGCCCCTGCCCGGCGGTCCGGCCGGCGTCGGCCAGCATGATCGGGCGCGAATCCAGGTCACCGACGGAGACCACAAGCAGGTGCTCGGTCATGTGGAGGGTGACCTCTGCGTCCGGGGAGTGCTGAGCGTGCCGGACGGCGTTGGTCACGAGCTCGCTCACCACCAGGAGCACGGCTCCGAAGAACGCCGAGGAGCTCTCCAGCCCGAAGAGGACCAGAGAGCGTTCGCTGCGCTCGCGCGCGGCCCGCACGGAACCCGGCACCAGCGGCACCGTCCACACGTGCTTGCGCACCTCGACAGCCGCCTGCCCGCTGGGGCCCCTGACCGTCACCGACGCCCCAGACCCGCCGAGGGCACCCCGAGGTTCATCGGCCGTCCCCGGCGTCGGTGGCCACGCCGTGATCGTGGGCCACGCGCAGCGCGTCCTCCAGCTCCTCCGCGGCCTGCGCCTCATCGAAGGCATCGTCAGCCTCCTGCGCAGCCTGGAGGCGAGCACGCGCCACACGGACCCGTTCCAGCGCCGTTTCCTCGAACCCGGCCACACCGCAACCCCCGTCCGCCATATCCAGAACTAGTAAATTGCATAACTCTGCAAGTCTAGCTGGTGCGGGTCCGCCCGGAAGTTCACCGGCCACGGCTGGTCAGGGCACCTTGCGCACCAGCTGGCTGGTCAGCTCGTAGCGTGCGCCGACAATGGCCAGGCAGCCGTCGGCGACCCGGGCGGCGAGGTCCGGCTCGGCGGTGAGGCGCGTCCGGACCCGGCGCACGTTCTCGGTGACCGCCGCGTCGATGCGGGCCTCGCCCTCGAGCCCGTGATCGATCGCCGGCCGGATCCGCTCCGCCAGGTAGCGGATGTGCGCGGGGAGCGCGCCGCCGGCCTCGGCGTGCACAGCGGCGGCGACCGCTCCGCACCGCTGATGGCCCAGGACGACGATCAGCGGGACGCCCAGTTCCAGCACCCCGTACGCGATGCTGCCCAGCACCGCTTCGTCCAGGACCTCGCCCGCCGACCGCACGGTGAGCAGATCGCCCAGCCCTTGGTCGAAGACCAACTCCGGCGGCACCCGCGAGTCGACGCACCCCAGGACCACCGCGAACGGGTGCTGCCCGCCCACCAGCGCCCGGCGCACGTTCCCGGCACGGTCCGGATGGCTCTCGTGAAACGTTCGCCACCGCCGGTTCCCGGCCATCAGCTCACGCCACGCAGACCCCGGCGCGCACGGCTGCGACCCACCGGCGGCTGCCGCCCCGGCTCGCGCCCCCGAGGCGGCCGACCCCCCGCACACCAGCCCCGCACCTAACGCCGCGGCCCCGCTCAACCCTGCACGCACCAGTCGGCGACGCGCGACGGACACCTCCGACCCACAGCCACGATCGACACTCATGTCCGGACAAGCTAGACGCCTCCCATGCCCGGGCGGCGGGTGCAGGCCCGGCCTTGAGCAAGATTTGGCCCTTCCGAGGATCGGGCAGCCCTCTGCGTGGACTGCTGGAGTGCGCCTGCTGCCGGGCGGCGCGTCCTGCTGGCGGCGCGCCAAACAACAGTGGTGATCTGAGCCCCTGGCTCGTACCGGCGACCAGTGCCTCGCCGAGCGGGGTGCGCCGGTACAGCACCGACCGTCCGGACCGGGTGCGGACCAGCAGCCCCGCTCCTCGCAGGATGGCGAGGTGGTCTCCCACCGCGCCGGGTGCCATGGCGAGGCTTCGGGCGAGGTGACTGGTACTCGCGGGAGCGGCCAGCGCCAACAGCAGCCGGGCTCGGGCCCGGCCGACCAGAGCGGCCAGCGCGTCCGGTTGGGGGACGGTCTCCTGTTCGCACCACAGGGCGGCGGTGCCGCGGGCCGAGTAGATCAAGGTCCTGGGCCAGGGGTCTTCCACGTGGGCGGCGACATGCCCGACGAAGACCGAAGGGATCAGCAGGAGCCCGTCGCCGGCGAGCCGGAGTGTTCCGCCTCGGAGGAAGCCGATCTCGATGCCGTCGGCGCGCCAGGCGATGCCCGGGTGCAGGCTCTCGATGGTCGTGGCCCAGCCGTGCTCGCCGATCACGCCCACCCGGTGCACGACGTCGCGCTCACAGATCGCGCGCAGTTGCGGCCAGTCGGTGGCGAGCAGTTCGTGCCACGCCCGGTCCATCGCCTCGGCGATCCTGGAGACGACGTCCGGCGAGTCCAGCACTGCGCGGACGCGGGGATCGCGGGCGGACGGGCCGGTCGCGTTGGTGGCGATCTCGTGGCGGGCCGCTTCCAGCGGTGTGGCCCGGATCGCGGCCAGGTCGTCCGCCCAGGTCTGGCCCAGGCCGCGCGGGGGCGGGGCGACGAAGTTCGGTCCGGAATGCGAGGTGTGCAGGGCGAGGGCGGCGTCCAGTTCAGTCTCGCGGCGAAGCCGTTCAAAGGCCGGCAAGAGCCGCATGGCCCAGGCCTGCGGCAGCGGCTGGCCGCGGCCGGCGAGCGAGCGCAGCAGAAAGCAGAGGTCCATTGCGGGCGACAGCGCGAAGCGGCTGCGCAGCTGTCTGCTGCTGCTCTCCGGATTCGGATTCGCCTACGGTCTCGGCCCGCAACGGCTGTTCCTGGACGCCCTGCCGCAGGATCGCCAGGGCCAGGCCTTGGGCCTGCTCGGCTCCGGCAGCATGACGCTCCAGGGCCTCGGACCGGCCTGCTTCGGCACGGTGGCCGCAGGCACCGCAGCAGGCGGCGCAATCGCACTGGCAGGCGGCGCGGCGGCGCTTACCGCCGGCTGGATCCTCACCTGGCACCCGCCCACCTCCCCGGTCCCTGTCCCGAACCACTCAACGGGATCAGAGACCGGCACCGAACAGCATGCGTGAAGCCTCCTGCGCGCTGACCGTCGCAGGTCGGGACGGCCGCGAGCCGTCACGCACCCGACCCCCACCCCCACGGCTCTCTGACAGGCCCTTGGTTCCGCCAGCCGTTGCTGACCACGTACGGGATCTTGAGACTACGAACAGCCAATGGAAAGGCTCATGCAGATGATCGATGAATTCGCGAAGGACAACCTGCACAGCAGGCTGCGGCGGGACCGCGAGGCGCTGCTCTGGAAACTCGACGGCCTCTCCGAGTACGACGCCCGCAGGCCCCTGACGGCGACCGGGACCAACCTCCTCGGCCTGGTCAAACACGTGGCCACCGTCGAGGCCAGGTACTTCGGCGAGGTCTTCGACCGCCCCTCCCCGGAACCGCTGTGCCGGTGGCAGGACTCCGACGGCAGCGACCTGTGGGCGGCTGAGGGCGAGAGCCGCGACCAGATCATAGGGTTCTACCGGCGCACGTGGGAGCACTCGGACGCGACGATCGACGTGCTTCCCCTCGATGCCCCCGGCCATGTGCCGTGGTGGCCGGAGCCGGCTCCGAACACCAACCTGTTCGCCGTCATGGTCCATGTCCTCAGCGAGTCCGTCCGGCACGCCGGGCACGCCGACATCCTGCGCGAGGGCATCGACGGCCGGACCGGATTGCGCGCCGAACACGAGAAGCAGGTCGACCACGAGGCCAGGGCAACCCACTGGGCGAAGATCGAGTGGGCCGCCAGGTCGGCCGCACCAGTCAAGGCTTAGAGGTGTCTCGCGTGACGTGATGTTCGTGCGGCACGATGCCGGTCGTGCCGCACATACGCGCCATACCGCCGTCCGGTCTCGCCCGGGACCACGCCGACGCCGACCCGTCGAAACTCCGCGCGGTCAAGAGTTGTCGAATGAGACGCCCTCCAAGGCGCTCAGAAGAACCCGAGCTTCTTCGGGGAGTAGCTGACCAGCATGTTCTTCGTCTGCTGGTAGTGCTCCAGCATCATCTTGTGGGTCTCGCGGCCGATGCCCGACTGCTTGTAGCCGCCGAACGCCGCGTGGGCCGGGTAGGCGTGGTAGCAGTTCGTCCAGACGCGGCCCGCCTGGATCGCGCGGCCCGCGCGGTACGCCGTGTTGACGTCGCGGGTCCAGACGCCCGCGCCGAGGCCGTACGCCGTGTCGTTGGCGATGCGGACCGCGTCGTCGAAGTCCTCGAACGAGGTCACCGACACCACCGGGCCGAAGATCTCCTCCTGGAAGATCCGCATCCGGTTGTCTCCCTCGAAGACGGTCGGCTGGACGTAGAAGCCGCCCGCCAGGTCGCCGCCGTGGTCGATGCGGCCGCCGCCGGTCAGGATCTTCGCACCCTCCCGCTGGCCGATCTCCACGTACGAGAGGACCTTCTTCAGCTGCTCCTCGGAGGCCTGCGCGCCGATCATGGTGTCCGTGTCCAGCGGGTGGCCCGGCACGATCCGTTCCGTGCGGGCGACCGCCGCGTCCAGGAAGTCGCCGTAGCGGCCGCGCTCGATCAGCGCGCGCGAGGGGCTCGTGCACACCTCGCCCTGGTTCAGCGCGAACATTGTGAAGCCCTCCAGGGCCTTGTCGCGCAGGTCGTCGTCCTTCGTCCAGATGTCGTCGAAGAAGAGGTTCGGGCTCTTCCCGCCGAGTTCCAGCGTGACCGGCTTCAGGTGCTCCGCCGCGTACTGCAGGATCAGCCGGCCCGTCGCCGTCTCCCCGGTGAAGGCCACCTTCGCCACGCGCGGGCTCGACGCCAGCGGCTTGCCCGCCTCCTCGCCGAAGCCGTTGACGATGTTCACCACCCCGGGGGGAAGGAGGTCCGCCACCAGGCCGAGCCAGTAGTGGACGGAGGCCGGCGTCTGCTCGGCCGGCTTGAGGACCACCGTGTTGCCGGCGGCGAGGGCCGGGGCCAGCTTCCACACCGCCATCAGGATCGGGAAGTTCCACGGGATGATCTGCCCGACCACGCCCAGCGGCTCGTGGAAGTGGTAGGCCACCGTGTCGTCGTCCAGCTGGCTGAGCGACCCCTCCTGCGCGCGCAGCGCCCCCGCGAAGTAGCGGAACTGGTCGACGGCGAGCGGGAGGTCGGCGGCGAGGGTCTCCCGGACCGGCTTGCCGTTCTCCCAGGTCTCCGCGACCGCCAGGGCCTCCAGGTTCTGCTCCATCCGGTCCGCGATGCGCAGCAGGATGCCCGCGCGCTCCGTGACCGACGTACGGCCCCAGGCCGGGGCCGCCGCGTGCGCCGCGTCCAGGGCCCGCTCCACGTCCTCCGCCGTGCCCCGGGCGACCTCCGTGAACGGCTGCCCGGTGACGGGGGAGGGGTTCTCGAAGTACCGGCCGCGGGCGGGTGCCACGTACTCGCCGCCGATGTAGTGGTCGTAGCGGGACGCGTACGCCATGAGGGCGCCCTCGGTTCCGGGCGCAGCGTAACGGGCCATGGTGGTCCTCCCCTTGCCGGGCGCCGGCCGCCGTCGGACAGCGCTCGGGAGGGAGGCTAGGAGCGGGCAGGTTGCGGGAACGTTGCGCGCCCCGCGCCCAGCTCCTCGTCGAGGGAGCGTACGCGGGCCAGCGCGGCCGGCCGGTCCCGCGGCGGCAGCGCCGCGGCCAGGGCGCGCCAGACCGCCGGGTCCTCCGCGCCCCACGGGCTGCACACCCAGTCGGACAGCAGTCCCACGTCCGCCCGCGCGATCACCGCCGCCCGCGCCTGGTCCTCGATCCGGCGCCGGAGCCGGACGATGCCGGGCGCCGAGGAGGACGGCAGCAGCGGGCCGGGGTAGCGGGTGAGGGCGGCCGAGACGGCTCCCGCCGCCAGGTGCCGGGTCACGGCCGCGAAGTCGGCCTCCAGCGGGACGGCCGTGCGGTACGGGCGCGAGAGCAGGTTCCCGGCGCCCAGCAGGGCGCGCAGCCGGGACATCTCCGCCCGCAGCGTCACCGCCGCCACCGACTCGTCCTCGTACAGGGCGTAGGCCAGCTCGTCCCCGGACAGCCCCTCGGGATGCTGTGCGAGCAGGGCCAGGATCTCGCTGTGCCGCCGGCCCGGCGTGATCCGGCGCCCGCCGAGCACGAGCAGCGCCTCGTCGCGGCCGAGGACGGTGAGGGTGTCGGGGGCTGCCGCGTCCGGCTCCGGCGCCAGCAGCGCCAGCTGGGCCTCGGCGGCCCGGGCCACCGCCTGCACGAAGGCCAGCGAGTGCGGATGGGCCAGCCCGTCGCCGCCGGTGATGTCCACCGCGCCCAGCACCCGGCCGGTGCGCGGGTCCCGGACCGGGGCGGCCGCGCAGGTCCAGGGGTGCACCCGGCGGCTGAAGTGCTCGGCTCCGAAGACCTGGACGGGTTCCCCCAGTGCGACCGCCGTACCGGGGGCGTTGGTCCCCATCGCCGTCTCCGCCCAGCGCGAACCCGGAACGAAGCCCAGCTCCTCGGCCCGCCCCAGGGTGGCGGGCTCGCCCTCGACCCACAGCAGCCCGCCCCGCGCGTCGCACACCGCCAGCAGATGGGCCCCGTGCGCCGCGAACGCCCCCACCAGATCCCGGAACAGCGGCATCACCCGGGCCAGCGGATGCCGCTCCCGGTACGCCAGCAGTTCCGGCTCCGGCCGCTCCAGCCGGGGTGCGCACTCGGGGCTGACCCGGGCCCGCGCGCAGCGCCGCCAGGACTTCGCGATCACCGCCCGGACCGGCGGCTCGACCCGCCCGTCCCGGGTGAAGGCGTCGTGGGCCCGCCGCAGGACGCGCGTGCGCTCGACGGGGTCGGCCCCGCCCGGCAGCGCCGGCGACGGATCGCCCATGTCACCCTCCCGAGGGGCCGTGGAGCCGCGGTGAGCGGAGGGCCCCATCGTGGTGCGGGTCCGCGGTCCCGGCAAGCGCCGCGTCGGCCAGTTCTCGCCGAAACCCGGCCGGTCCCGCGCCGGTGCCCGCCGGGGTGCCGCCGGGGCGCCGCAGGGGGCGGCCTCCTCGCCGGTCACCTCGCGCGGGGTGCGTCCCGCGTGGCCGGGAACGGACCGTCGCCGCGGCGCGTTGTGCAGGTTGAGCAGGCAGTGGCCGACGCAGGAGGAGGTGTCCGCAGATGTCGAAGAGCGGAAGGACCGCGGTCGTCGCGATCGCGGGGGCGGTCGTGCTGTTCTGGCTGTTCGGGTTCTGGCCGGCGCTGGCGGTCCTGATCGGGGTCCCGGTGCTCGCCTACCTCCTCCTGGACCCCTCCCAGAGGCGTCGGGTGCGGGGCATGTCGAGAAAGCAGCTCGGCCGCTGAGGGCGGCCGAGGGGGGAGCGGTCACATGAACACCACCGCACAGGTCGCGGCGGTCAGCAGCAACGGCGTCTACTCGTTCACCAAGCCGAACCGGGAGAGCATCACCCTGCTCGCCGGCCTCGGTGTCGAGGGCGACGTGCACGCCGGGGTCACGGTCAGGCACCGCTCGCGCGTGGCGCAGGACCCGACGCAGCCCAACCTGCGCCAGGTGCACCTGATCCACCGGGAGCTCTTCGACGAGGTCGCCCAAGCCGGCTTCAGCGTCGCGCCCGGCCAGCTCGGGGAGAACGTCACCACCGAGGGCATCGACCTGCTCGCCCTGCCCACCGGCACCCTGCTGGGCATCGGGGAGGAGGCGGTCGTGGAGGTGACGGGCCTGCGCAACCCGTGCCCGCAGATCAACGCCTTCCAGGACGGACTGCTCAAGCAGGTCGTCGGCAGGGACGAGGAGGGCCGGCCGGTCCGCAGGGCCGGAATCATGGGCGTGGTCCAGCAGGGCGGTACCGTCCGCCCCGGCGACGCCATCTCGGTCACCCTCCCGCCCCCGCCGCACATACCGCTCGAACGGGTCTGAGCCGTGCGCGGGCACGCGCCCGGCCGGATGCGGCTCTCCCCGCGTGCGGCGGTCCGGTCCGGTCCTGCCCGGCGGCGCCGGCTCAGTAGTAGTCGCGCATCAGGGCCGAAGCCCATTGCGGCTGGCGGACCTCGCCGCGGGGCCCGAACTCCCGCATGTACGGCTTGAGGTCGAGCACCGGGGTGCCGTCCACCGCGTCCAGGCCCTCCACGTGCACGTCCAGGCCGTCGACCTTCACCACCCGGCAGCGGGAGACGCCGAGCCGGTTGGGCCGGTTCTTGCCGCGCTGCGCGAAGATGCCCACCAGCGGCCAGTCCCGGTTCCCCCGAGGATGCCGGGCGCCCGTCTCGACCGCGTCCGCCGGGACCCGGTCGAACCGGTAGACGACCTCGAGGTGCGAGAAGTCCTCCAGACCGTAGAGGGCCTCCGGCCCGAACCGTCCGGCGTCCAGCCGGATCACGGCCCGCTCCCGCCCCCAGTCGTCGTCCACGACCTCGGCCCGTCCGCCCACGACCACGCCCACCGGTTCCACCATCACCGTTCCCCGTTCCCCGTTCCCCGTTCCCCGTTGCCTGTTGCCTGTTGCCTGTTCCGGATCCGTTCTCAGGCCGGCCGCACGGCCGCCCGGTCCAGCGCCGCCAGCAGGGCGGACAGCCCGGGCAGCCCCTCGGCCCCCTCGCGGGGCACCGCCAGCACCCCGCCCGGCTCCTCGTCCAGCAGGACGAAGGCCGCGTCGCCGGTCCGGGCCACCAGCGACCAGCCGGGCCCGTCCGCCCGGAAGGTGCGTACGCCCTCACCCGCGAAGGCAGACCGGACCCGCCCCGGCGGGGGCGCCTGCCGGGCGTAGTCCACGGCCTCCCGCAGCGCCCGCGCCAGCCCCGGGTGCGCCGCGGCCGCCGCCCCGCCGTCCTCCGCCACGCGCCCGCTCCAGTCCGCCCACTCCCGGGCGATCTGGTCCGCGCCCAGCCGCCGCTGCACCGGCCCCCAGGCGTCCGCCGACGGCGGCGCCAGCGGTACCCGCCCGGTGCCGTCCGCCCCCCGCTCCGGGTCGTGGGGCGCCGGGATGCCGGGCGTCGACACCGTCAGTTCCAGCGGCCAGCCCGCCAGCGAGAGCACCACCGTCCGCTCGTCGGGCGACAGGTCGTACTCCATGCCGCAGTCCCAGGAGGCGATGGCGGCGGCCACGAGCGAGACGTCGTCCACGACGACCGTCCAGCGGGCGCCCTCCTCGTCCTGGCCGAGCACCAGCCCGTACCCCTCGGCGGCCGGCGCCACGCCCAGCAGGGCGCAGGCCTCCGGGAAGTCGTCGCCGAGCAGCGCCGGGAACTGCGTGGGGGTCAGCAGCACGGCGCTCAGCACGTACAGCGAACCCCCGCCCTCCTCGTCCGACACGTGGCCTCCCGATCGCAGTCCCGTCGGCGCACCCTAACCAGCGGGTAACTCGCACGTCGAGACCCGGCGGGCGGCGATTTTCAAGCCTGCTACCTGCACGTAGAGTTGACCACCCGCCACAGAGAAGGGAGACCGGTGCAGCGTTACGACCGGCTGAAGGAGATCCTCCGGCTCGACCCCGACAAGGACTTCCTCGCCATCTACCGGCTCACCGCCACCTACGAGTTCCCCTGGGACTTCACCCGCGCCCTGGAACTCGCCCTCTTCCGTACCTACGCCGTCCCGAGCATCGGCAGCCTGCTCGCCGAGACGGCCGAGTTCACCGAGCGCCCCCAGAAGCGCTACGACGACACCGCGCTGCTGCTCGACGCGGTGGTGGAGCACGGCTTCGACCACGACACGGCGCGCACCGCGATCCGCCGCGTCAACCAGATGCACCGCAGCTACGACATCTCCGACGACGACATGCGCTACGTCCTGTGCACGTTCGTGGTGATCCCGTCGCGCTGGATCGAGGCCTACGGCTGGCGCCCGCTGACCCCTCACGAGCGCCGCGCCTGCGCGAACTACTACGCGACGCTCGGCAAGCACCTGGGCATCAAGGACGTCCCCGGCTCCTACGAGGAGTTCGAGGCGATCCTGGACGCCTACGAGGAGGCCCACTTCGGCTGGGACGAGGGGGGCCGCGGGGTCGCCGACGCCACCCTGGGCCTGATGGCCTCCTGGTATCCGGCGCCCCTCGCCCCCGCCGTGCTCCGCGCGAGCCGCGCCCTCCTCGACGAGCCGCTGCTGGACGCCTTCCGCTACGAGCGCCCGCATCCGGCCCTCAGCCGCCTGGTCCGGGGAGCCCTGCGGCTGCGCGGCCGGGCGGTACGGCTGCTGCCGCCGCGGAAGGCTCCGCACTACGCGCGCCAGAACCCGGAGATCAAGGGCTACCCCGACGGCTACGACGTCGGCGAGCTGGGGACCTTCCCGGTGCCCGGGGCGAGCGGCTGCCCCGTGCCCCACCCGCGCCGCCCGGCCGGAGCGGAGGCCCAGCCCCCGGCATAGCCCCCCCGGCGGGCGGGCGGACGGGCCGGCGCGGAGGGGCGGGGAGGCGCGCCTCAGGCGCGGCGTACGGCCAGGACCAGGAAGCGGGCGTCCTCGTCGGCGTACGAGGTCATCTCCCAGCCGGAACCGGACAGCAGCGGGCCGAGGTTGTGCTCGGCCCGCAGGTCGTCGGGGGTCAGCTCGCGGCCGTGGCGCGCGGCGAGCGCGGCTCGCCCGATCGGGTGGAACAGCGCGAGCCGCCCACCGGGGCGGACCACGCGGGCGAGCTCGCGCAGGTTCGCCGCCGGCTCGGGCAGGTGTGCGATCAGCCCCGCCGCGAACACCGCGTCCAGGGCCCCGTCGCGCAGCGGCAGCCGGGCCACGTCCGCGCGCAGCAGCGTCCCGTCCGCCCCGCGCCCCGCCCGCCGGGCGGCGGCCAGCATCCGCTCGGTGAGGTCGGCGCCGAGCACGGTTCCCGAGGAGCCGACGGCCGCGCGCAGCGGGGTCAGCGCCCGCCCGGTCCCGCAGCCCGCGTCGAGCACCCGGTCGCCGGGCCCGATGCCGAGCTCGGCGACGGCCGTCGTGAAGGCGGGCCCGTCCTCCGGGAACTTCTCGTCCCAGGCGTCCGCACGCGCCCCGAAGAACTCCTGTACGCGCGCCTGGTCCTCGCTCCTGCGGTTCACCGTGTCCATGCCCCCATGATTCCGCACCCGGCGCCCGGTCCGGGGCCCCGGGGGCCCTGTGCGGCCCCGCGGGCCGCTTCCTTGGGGTCCCTGCGCACCGTGTGCAAGGTGGCGCGTGGTGTGATCGCAGACGAACGTAGCTTTGTCATATTCCAGCAGTTCCAGCGGCTTTCGAAATGCTCCCCTTGTTCGTGCCCTCACCCGGACTAGCGTCCCGTGGCCATGGGACACCTGGACCACGCCGCCTATGGCTGGCTGACACCCGTGCTGTCGTACGTGATGGCATCGATCGGCGCCGCCCTGGGGCTGCGCTGCACCGTCCGCGCGCTCGCCGCGACGGGCGCCTCGCGCCGCAACTGGCTGCTCACCGCGGCCTCCGCCATCGGCACCGGCATCTGGACGATGCACTTCATCGCCATGCTCGGCTTCCACGTCACCGGCACCGAGATCCACTTCAACGTGCCGCTGACCCTGCTGAGCCTGCTCGTCGCCGTGCTCGTCGTCGGCGCCGGGGTCTTCGCCGTCGGCTACGGCAGGGACCGCGGCCGCGCCCTGGTCCTCGGCGGCCTCACCACCGGCCTCGGCGTGGCGAGCATGCACTACCTCGGCATGGCCGCCCTGCGCCTGCACGGCCGGATCGCCTACGACCCGCTCACCGTCGGGCTGTCCGTGGCCATCGCCGTCGTCGCCGCGACCGCCGCGCTGTGGGCCGCCCTCAACATCAGGTCGCCGCTGGCCGTGGCCGTCGCCTCCCTCGTCATGGGCGGGGCCGTCAGCAGCATGCACTACACCGGGATGATGGCCGTCGCCGTCCGCGTGGCCCCCTCGGACCAGGCCCTTCCGGGTGCCACCGCGCTGCAGTTCGTCTTCCCGCTCGCGGTCGGGCTCGGCTCGTACCTCTTCATCACCGCCGCATTCGTCGCGCTGTCCCCGACGGCGGACGAGTGGGCGGCGTCGGACTCGGCCTCCGCCGCGGCCTCCGCATCGCCGCCCGCGGTGCCGTCCGCCGCCCTGTCCGCGCGGGCCTCGGCGCCGTCCTCCGCCCGGAGCCCGGTGGAGCGCGCCGCACCCTCCCGCTGACCCCCCGCGCCCCGTCCAGACGAACCTCCCCGGAACGAGGAGCCCATGCGCAGACCCCGCAGAAGACCGGAACCAGCGGCGCCGCGGCCGCCCGCGCCCCCGGTGCGCGGCCGCCGCGCCCACGCCGGTCCCCCCGCCGAGGAGGCGGCCGGGTCCGGGTTCCCCGGCGGGGGCGCCGGTGCGGGCGACGGCGGTCCGGCGCGACCGGCGGTCCGGCTGCGGCCCGCCACCGTACGCGCCAAGGTCGTCTCGCTGCTGATGGTCCCGGTGGTCTCCCTGCTCGCCCTCTGGGGGTTCGCCACCGTCGGCGCGGCCCAGGACGTGGCCCGCCTCGACCGCGTCCGGCAGGTCGACGCCGGGATGCGCACGCCCGTGGCCGCCGCCCTCACCGAGCTCCAGGCGGAGCGCCGGGCGGCCGTCCGCTTCCTGGCCGACCCCGCCTCCGACCAGGAGTCCGCCCTCGAACAGCAGGCCCGTCGCACCGACGCGGCGGTGGGGCGGCTGCGCCTCGGCGACCGCCACACCGTCGCCGACTCCGGCGACCACCGCACCGACGTGGTCGTCCGCCTCCGGGCCTTCGTCGCCGACGCCGAGGCGCTCGGCTCCGCGCGCAGGGACATCGCCGCCCGCCGCGCCACCCCGGAGGGGGCCTACGAGACGTACACCCGCGTGGCCGACTCCGCCCTCGCCGTCGAGGGAGCCCTGTCCGGAGGCCGGGACGCCGAGCTCGGACCGGACGCCCGCGTCCTGCTGGAGTTCGCCCGGGCCGCCGAACTGCTCTCCCGCGAGGACGCCCTGCTCGCGCTGCCGGGCACCCGCAACGCCGACGCGCAGCGCCGCCTGGCCGGCATGGTGGAGTCCCGCCGCGCGCTGACGGCGGCCAGTGCGGGGGACCTGCCCCCCGGGCAGCGGGCGGTCTGGCGGTCCGTGGCGAGCAGCGCCGCCTACACCGAGCTGACCGCCGCCGAGGACAAGGCCGTGACGGCCCCGGCGGCGACCGCTGCGGGTTCCGGTTCCGCGGGCTCCGGGGCGTCCTCGGGCTCCGCGGGCTCTGCGGGCTCCGGGGCCTCCTCGGGCTCTGCGGCCTCCCCGGGCTCGGCTGCGAAGGAGCCGCGCGGCACGCCCCCGGGGTGGGACGGCGCGTACACGAGCGTCAGCAGCTCGATGCGCGAGATCCGGCAGGCCGCGCACGCCGAGACCGCCCGAGGCGCCGACCCGCTCGCCGAGACCGCCCTCAGCCCGGCCGGCGCCGCCGTGCTGCTGGGCCTGGCCGCCGTCGCCGTCTCGCTCGTCATCTCGGTCCGCATCGGCCGCTTCCTGGTCGTGGAGCTGGTGACGCTGCGCAACTCCGCCCTGGAGATCGCCCACCGCAAGCTCCCCGACGCCATGGACCGGATCCGGGCCGGCCGGGCCGACGAGATCGACATCGAGGCCGAGGCCCCGTCCGGCCCGCCCGCCGAGGACGAGATCACCCAGGTGGGCCAGGCCCTGTCCACCGTCCACCGGGCCGCCCTCGGCGCCGCGGTCGAGCGGGCCGAACTCGCGAGCGGGGTCAGCGGGGTCTTCGTCAACCTCGCCCGCCGCAGCCAGGTCCTGGTCCACAAGCAGCTCACCCTGCTGGACTCGATGGAGCGCCGGGCCGACGACCCGGGCGAGCTCGGCGACCTCTTCCGGCTCGACCACCTCACCACCCGGATGCGCCGCCACGCCGAGAGCCTGATCATCCTGTCCGGTGCGGCCCCCGGCCGGGCCTGGCGCAGGCCGGTGCCGCTGACGAACGTCGTGCGCGCGGCCGTCTCCGAGATCGAGGACTATCCGCGCGTCGAGGTGCGCGGGCTCGCCGAGACCTCCGTGGCGGGCGGACCGGTCGCCGACCTCACCCACCTCCTCGCCGAGCTGATCGAGAACGCCGCCCAGTTCTCGCCGCCGCACACCAAGGTCCGGGTCAGCGGTGAGCCCGTGGGCGCCGGCTACGTGCTGGAGGTCGAGGACCGCGGGCTCGGCATGGGCCGCGAGGCCCTCGCCGAGGCGAACCGGCGGATCGAGCAGTCCGAGGACCTCGACCTCTTCGACAGCGACCGCCTCGGACTCTTCGTGGTCAGCCGGCTCTCGGCCCGCCACGGCATTCGGGTGCACCTGCGCCCCTCGCCGTACGGGGGCACCACCGCCGTGGTGCTGCTGCCGCTCGCCCTCCTCCAGGGCGCGATCGACGCCCCGCCGGACGCCGCGGCGGAGCCCGCGCAGGCGTACGGCGCGGCCGGCGGTGAGCGGCCGGAGCGGCTGCGGACGGCGGGCGCACGGGAGACCGGGAGCGGCGTACCGGCCCCCGGCCCGGCCCGCCCGCAGGCCGACGCCCTCGCCGACGCCACTGCCGCCCCCGTCGCCCCCGAATCCGTCGCCCCCGAATCCGCCGCCCCCGAGCCCCCGGCCCCGGTCCCCGCTCCCGCGGCCGGACCCGTCGCGCGCCCCGTACCCGTGCCCCGGGAACCGGAACCCGCCCCGGTGGCGGCCCTGCGGCGGCGCGCCCCCGGGGGCGCGGGCATCCGTACCGCCGCGGCGTCCGCGTCGCCGCGTCCGCAGGCGGCACCTCCCGCCGCACCGGCCGGCGCACCCCGCGCCCTCCCGCTCCCCGCCGTCCCCGCGTCCGAACTGCCGCGCCGGGTGCGCCAGGCCAGCCTGGTCCCGCAGCTGCGCGAGGCCCCCGCCGTGCCGCCCCCGGCCTGGGAGCGGCCCGCCGCCGGGCCTCCGGGCCGGAGCCCGGAGCAGGTGCGGGACCGGATGGCGGCCTACCGGGCCGGATGGGCGCGCGGCTCCCGGGACGACTCCCCCCACGCAGGCAGCGAAGGAGAAGTGTGATGACCGAACACCACAGGGCCGCGCTCGGCGGCGTCCGCCGGACGAGCGGGCCGGACTGGCTGCTCGACGAACTGGTGATGCGGGTCCGGGAGGTGCGGCACGCGGTGGTCCTGTCCAACGACGGGCTCGCCGTCGGCTCCTCCAGCGGGCTGAGCCGGGAGGACGCCGAGCACCTGGCCGCGGTGGCCTCCGGGTTCCACAGCCTCGCCAAGGGCGCGGGCCGGCACTTCCGCGCGGGGGACGTGCGCCAGACGATGGTGGAGATGGACGAGGGGTTCCTCTTCGTCGCGGCCGCCGGGGACGGCTCCTGCCTGGCCGTCCTCAGCACGGCCGGCGCGGACGTCGGCCTGATCGCGTACGAGATGGCCCGGCTGGTCAAACGGGTCGGCGAACACCTCCACACCCCGCCCCGGTACGCGGTCCACCACCCGCCGGCCGCCGGGTGAGAGCGAAGGCCCGGCACGTGGACGGCCGGTGGTACGACGCCGACGCCGGCCCGCTCGTGCGCCCGTACGCCCTGACCGGAGGGCGTACGAAGCCGGGGCCGCACGGGGTCCGCTTCGACCTGATCGCCCTGGTCGTGGTCGACGCCGCGGCCGGCGGGGCGGGGGACGGGGCGGGGGGCGGGGGGCTGCTGGGCCCCGAACACCGGGCCCTGCTGGGGCTCTGCCGGTCCGAGACCCAGTCGGTCGCGGAGCTCGCCGCCGAGGCCGACCTCCCGGTGGGCGTGGTGCGGGTGCTGCTGGGGGACCTGCTGGAGGCGGGGCAGGTGAAGGTCAGCCGTCCGGTGCCGCCCGCCCGGCTGCCGGAGCTGCGGATTCTGCGGGAAGTCATCGAGGGATTGCGAGCGCTGTGATGGGACTGCACGACGACGGAACCGCGGGGACGGGGGGCCCGGCGGGCGACGCCGATCTGGCCGCGCTCGCGCTGAAGATCCTCGTGGCGGGCGGGTTCGGGGTGGGCAAGACCACGCTGGTCGGCGCGGTCAGCGAGATCCGTCCGCTGCGGACGGAGGAACTGCTGAGCGAGGCGGGCGAGCTGGTCGACGACACCGGCGGGGTGGAACGGAAGGGCACGACCACCGTGGCCATGGACTTCGGGCGGATCACCATCCGCGCCGGGCTGTCGCTGTACCTGTTCGGGACCCCGGGCCAGGACCGCTTCTGGTTCCTGTGGGACGAGCTGGCGCAGGGCGCGCTCGGGGCGGTGGTGCTCGCCGACACCCGGCGGCTGGAGGACTGCTTTCCGGCGGTGGACTACTTCGAGCACCGCCGGATCCCCTTCGTGGTCGCCGTCAACTGTTTCGCCGACGCCCGCCGCTACGGGGCGAACGAGGTGTCGCGGGCGCTGGACCTGGAGCAGGGGACGCCGGTGGTCCTGTGCGACGCGCGGGACAAGGACTCGGGCAAGGAGGTGCTGATCCGGCTGGTCGAGTACGCGGGGCGGGTGCACACCGCCCGGCTGCTGGAGGCCGTGGGGCCGCAGGCCGGTTCCGCGTGAAGGTCCGGATTCCACCTCTTGACGGTGTCGGCCGCGGTGGTGCACGCGGAGCCGCCGCCGTCGGGAACGGACCGGGTGGGAGGGGTGGGAGGGCGCCCGTCCGCGCGGGGCGCGGAGGGCCTTCCGGCGCGGGCGGAGCGCGGGACGGACGCCCGCCATTCCTCTTGAGTCATCTTCCGTGCCATGCGTCCGTCCTCCTTGCCGGAAAGCCCCTGGTGGGGAAGGCTTGCGGCACGACCACGCGGGGAGGGGCGCGGCCACGTCGGCCGGGTCAACGGGGAGGGGCTGGAAATGGCACTGGACAAGCAGCTCGACTGGTTGCTGGACGATCTGACGCGCAGGGTCCCGCAGGTGCGCCACGCGGTGGTGCTGTCGAACGACGGACTGGTGACGGCGGCGAGCGCGGGCCTGGCGCGGGAGGACGCCGAGCACCTCGCCGCCGTCGCGGCCGGGCTGCAGAGCCTGGCGAAGGGCTCCGGACGGCACTTCAGGGCGGGTGAGGTGCGCCAGACGATGGTCGAGTACGACGAGGGCTTCCTCTTCGTGGTGGCGGCCGGGTCGGGCAGCAGCCTGTGTGCCCTGAGCGCCGCCGAGGCGGACATCGTGCAGGTCGCGTACGAGATGACGCTGCTGGTCAACCGGGTGGGGGAACACCTGGGGGTCACGGAGCGGCGGATCACCGGGGGCTGAGCGGAAGGCGGCCGGGGGAGTCCGAGGAGCCGGCCGGGTCCTCGGATGGGGCGGGGAACCGGCGGGGTCGGGGAGTTGTCCACAGGCCGGGCGCGATGTCGTAGCTCTCGGTTACGGTCTTTACACAGAGTGATCGCCGGGGGGCGGTCGCCAGGTGTGGGGGAGGACCGTGATGAAGGTGGACACGGGAGAGCGCGCGCCCGTCGGGACGGCCCGGGAGGCGGACGCGCGGCCGGAGGCGGACGCGCAGCCGGAGGCCCTGGTCGGTGGGGTCAAGGCCGCGGCGGAACTGGGTCTGCGGCGGGGTGAGTTCGTCCGGGCCGTCCAGCTGGGGCTGGTGCGCCAGGGGCCCCGTACGGCGGGCGCCGCCGCCCGCTTCACCCGGGCCGAGCTGGAGCGGGTCAAGGCGGCGCGGGGATTCCCGGAGGCGCTGCGCGCCCAGGTCGAGACGGTGGCCGGCGCGGACCACGGTGCACGGGTGCTGGGCACCGGGCCGACCCGGTTCACCCGGCTCGCCCGCTGCGGGCACCTGGGCCCCGTCGGCTACCGGGTCAACCGCTACCGGGCCCTGGTCTGGCTCTATCTGACGGCGGAGCTGAGGGAGTTCGCCGCCCGGGAGCCGGGGCTGCTGCGGGGCGCCGCGCCCCCGGCGGACCGCGAGCTGTGGGCGGCCCGGGCGGACCTGCGCCCGCTCAAGTGGCGGGAACGGCATGTGGGGCTGCTGCTGAGACGGACCGCCGACCCGTGGGAGCGGGCCGCCGTGGTGGCCTCCGTGCTCCCGGACGAGGAGGTCCTGGCCGCCGTGCCCGACCCGGCCGAGCGGATCGTGCTCGCCGCGCTCGCACCACCCCCGCCCTACGGCCACCCGCAGGTTCCGGCGGCCGTGGCGGTGGCCCGCCCGCTCCTGCTGGCGCAGCGGCCGGAGGAGGTCGTCCGGTACCGCGCCAGGCTGGACTCGGCCCTGGCCGGGGCGCGGGATCAGTCGAACTCGACGGGGGAGAGGGGGCCGACGTAGACCCACGCGCCGCCCTCCCGGGAGAAGGCGCTGTTCTCGTGGAGCGATCCCGTGTGCCCGCCCTCGCGGTAGTGCGCGCGGAACTCCACCGACCCCTCGGTCTCGAAGATCCCGCCGCGCTCGGTCGCGAGGACCTCCAGCCGCTCCCAGCGCTGGTTCGGATCGAGGTCGAGCCGGCCCGGGCGGGTCGAGGGGTGCCAGGACCGCAGCAGGTAGGCGGTGTCGCCGACCGCGAAGGCGCTGAAGCGCGAGCGCATCAGCAGCTCGGCGGTGGGCGCCTGCTGGGCGCCGGAGTGGAAGCGGCCGCAGCAGGCCGGGTAGGCGGCGGGCAGCCCGCAGGGGCAGGGGAGGACCGGGGTGGTCATGGAGGGGCTCAGTTCTTCGGGACGGGAGGGGTGACGGGAGGAACGAGGAGGGGCGGCGGGCCGGGTGGGCCGGCGGGGCCGCCCTACTGCGGGGACACGGCCGGCATCGCCTTCTCCGCCGGGTAGGGGCGGAACAGGCCCTCCTGGACCACGGAGACCAGCAGCCTGCCCTCCAGGTCGTAGATGCGTCCGCGGGCCAGGCCCCGGCCGCCGTGGGCGATGGGGGACTCCTGGTCGTACAGGAACCACTCGTCCGCACGGAACGGCCGGTGGAACCACATGGCGTGGTCCAGGGAGGCCATGTCGAAACCGCGCATGCCCCACAGCGGCTCCACGGGGATGCGGACGGCGTCGAGGAGGGTCATGTCGCTGGCATAGGTGAGGGCGCAGGTGTGCACGAGCGGGTCGTCGCCCAGCGGGCCGACCGCGCGCATCCACACCGCGCTGCGCGGATCGGCGTCCTCGAGCTCCTCGGGGGTCCAGCGGAGCCGGTCCGCGTACCGGATGTCGAAGGGCTGGCGGCGGGCCATCCGCTCCAGCGCCTCGGGCAGTGCGCCCAGGTGCTCGCGGATCTCGTCCACGACCTTGGGGAGCTCGTCCGGGTGGGGGAAGTCGAGGCGGGGAGGTAGCTGGTGCTCGATGCTGCCCTCCTCCGGGTGATGGAAGGAGGCGGTCAGGTTGAAGATGGTCTTGCCCTGCTGGACGGCGGTGACCCGGCGCGTGGTGAAGGAGCGCCCGTCGCGGACCCGCTCCACCTGGTACACGATCGGGACCCCGGGGATCCCCGGGCGCAGGAAGTACGCGTGGAGGGAGTGGACCGGGCGGTCGCTCTCGGTGGTCCGGCCGGCCGCCACCAGGGCCTGGCCGGCGACCTGCCCGCCGAACACGCGCTGGAGGGACTCCTGGGGGCTGGCCCCCCGGAAGATGTTGACCTCGATCTGCTCCAGGTCGAGCAGGTCGACCAGTCTCTCGGCGGGGTTCGTCATCACGGGCTCTCCACTGTCGTGTCCGGCGGGTCCGGTGGCCCGGGCGGGTCCGCCCGGGCCGGTGCCTTGCGCATCGCGGATCCCCCCGGACACGGTCCGGGGGAGGTCAGAGCGCGCCGAGCTCGCCCACCGAGGTGACCCGGACCACGGCCCGGCCCTCCTCGTCGGACGCGGCGAGGTCGACCTCGGCGCTGATGCCCCAGCCATGGTCGCCGTTCGGGTCGGCGAAGGTCTGGCGGACGCGCCACAGGCCGTGCGCCGGGTCCTCCTCGATCTGCAGCAGCCTGGGGCCGCGCGCGTCGGGGCCGGTGCCGAGGTCCTCGTACTCGTCCCAGTACGCGTCCATGGCCTCGCCCCAGGCGTCGGCGTCCCAGCCGGACTCGGCGTCCAGCTCGCCCAGCTGGTCGACGTGGTCCAGGGCGGCCAGCTCGACCCGGCGGAACATCGCGTTGCGGACCAGCACGCGGAAGGCGCGGGCGTTGGCCGTGACCGGCTTGACCTGGTCGGCCTTCTCCTGGGCCTGCTCGGCCGTCTCCACCTCCGGGTTCGCCAGCTGCTCCCATTCGTCGAGCAGGCTGGAGTCGACCTGGCGGACCAGCTCGCCCAGCCAGGCGATCAGGTCCTCCAGGTCCTCGGACTTCAGGTCGTCGGGGATGGTGTGGTCGAGGGCCTTGTAGGCGCTCGCCAGGTAGCGCAGCACGATGCCCTCGGTGCGGGCCAGCTCGTAGAAGGAGGTGAACTCCGTGAAGGTCATCGCCCGCTCGTACATGTCCCGGATGATCGACTTCGGGGAGACGGGGTGGTCGCGGACCCACGGGTGGCTCTTGCTGTACACGTCGTAGGCGTGCACCAGCAGCTCCTCCAGGGGCTTGGGATAGGTGACCTCCTGGAGGCGCTCCATCCGCTCCTCGTACTCGATCCCGTCGGCCTTCATCGCGCCGACCGCGATGCCCCGCTCCTTGTTCTGCTGGGCCGCCAGGATCTGGCGCGGGTCGTCCAGCGTGGACTCGACGACGGAGACCATGTCCAGCGCGTAGGACGGGGACTCCGGGTCCAGCAGGTCGAAGGAGGCCAGCGCGAAGGTGGACAGCGGCTGGTTCAGCGCGAAGTCCTGCTGGAGGTCGACGGTGAGGCGGATGGTGCGGCCCTCGGCGTCCGGCGTGTCGAGCTTCTCGACGACGCCGCCGTCCAGCAGGGAGCGGTAGATCGCGATGGCCCGGCGGATGTGCCGCAGCTGCGCCTTGCGCGGCTCGTGGTTGTCCTCCAGGAGGCTGCGCATCGCCTGGAAGGCGTCGCCCGGCCGGGCGATGACCGACAGCAACATGATGTTGGTGACCTTGAAGCGGGAGGTCAGCGGCTCCGGGTCGGCGGCGATCAGCTTCTCGAAGGTGGTGTCCGACCAGGCGACGAAGCCCTCGGGGGCCTTCTTGCGCACCACCTTGCGGCGCTTCTTCGGGTCGTCGCCGGCCTTCGCGAGGGCCTTCTCGTTCTCGATGACGTGCTCGGGCGCCTGGGCGACCACGAAGCCGGCCGTGTCGAAGCCGGCGCGGCCCGCGCGGCCGGCGATCTGGTGGAACTCGCGGGCGCGCAGGGTGCGGACGCGGTTGCCGTCGTACTTGGTGAGCGCGGTGAACAGCACCGTGCGGATCGGGACGTTGACGCCCACGCCGAGGGTGTCGGTACCGCAGATGACCTTCAGCAGGCCGGCCTGGGCCAGCTTCTCGACCAGCCGCCGGTACTTGGGCAGCATGCCCGCGTGGTGCACGCCGATCCCGTGGCGGACGTAGCGGGAGAGGTTCTGGCCGAACTTCGTGGTGAAGCGGAAGTTGCCGATCAGCTCCGCGATCTTGTCCTTCTCCTCGCGGGTGCACATGTTGATGCTCATCAGCGACTGCGCCCGCTCGACCGCCTGGGCCTGGGTGAAGTGCACGATGTAGACCGGCGCCTGCCGGGTCTCCAGCAGCTCGGTGATGGTGTCGGTGATCGGCGTGGTCACGTACTCGTACGAGAGCGGCACGGGCCGGGTCGCGGAGCGGACCACCGAGGTCGGCCGGCCGGTGCGCCGGGTCAGGTCCTCCTCGAACCGCTTCACGTCGCCGAGCGTCGCCGACATCAGGACGAACTGCGCCTGCGGCAGCTCCAGCAGCGGGATCTGCCAGGCCCAGCCGCGGTCCGGCTCCGCGTAGAAGTGGAACTCGTCCATCACGACCTGGCCGATGTCGGCGTACTTGCCGTCGCGCAGGGCGATGGAGGCCAGGACCTCGGCGGTGCAGCAGATCACCGGGGCGTCGGCGTTCACGGAGGCGTCGCCGGTCAGCATGCCGACGTTCTCGGTGCCGAAGAGCTTGCACAGGTCGAAGAACTTCTCCGAGACGAGCGCCTTGATCGGGGCGGTGTAGAAGGTGACCTTGTCCTGGGCCAGTGCGGTGAAGTGCGCGCCCGCCGCCACGAGGCTCTTGCCGGAGCCGGTCGGGGTCGACAGGATGACGTTCGCGCCGGAGACGACCTCGATCAGCGCCTCCTCCTGCGCCGGGTACAGGGTGATGCCCTGGTCCTCCGCCCACGAGGAGAAAGCCTCGAAGAGGGCGTCGGGGTCGGCGGTCGGCGGGAGCTGATCAATGAGGGTCACGCCCCCATCTTGCCTGTCTTCCCGCCGGAAGAGGGAACCGGCGGACGGAAAGAAGATCATCGCAGGTACGCTGGGCCGTCGAGGCGGCCCGACCGAAGACGTCGACGGGGCCCCACCACGACAGGACCGGGGCGGGAAACGAGCATGATGGGTCCGGCGCACTCACTGTCCGGGGCGGCGGCCTGGCTGGGGGTGGGTGCCGCGACCGCGGCCTCCGGCCACCCGATGCCCTGGCCCGTACTGGTCGTCGGCGCCCTGATCTGCGCCGGCGCGGCCCTCGCCCCCGACCTCGACCACAAGTCGGCGACGATCTCCCGCGCCTTCGGGCCGCTGTCCCGGGGCCTGTGCGAGGTGGTCGACAAGATCTCGTACGCCGTCTACAAGGCCACCCGGGCCCCGCGCGACGCCCGCCGCAGCGGCGGCCACCGCACCCTGACCCACACCTGGCTGTGGGCGGTCCTCATAGGCGCCGGCTCCTCCGCCGTCGCGGTGTGCTTCGACCGCTGGGGCGTCCTCGTGCTCCTCTTCGTCCACCTGGTGCTGGCCGTCGAGGGCCTGCTGTGGCGGGCCGCGCGGATGTCCAGCGACGTCCTGGTCTGGCTGCTCGGCGCGACCAGCGCCTGGATCCTGGCCGGGGTCCTCGACGAGCCGGGCAACGGCGCCGGCTGGCTGTTCGCCGGCCCGGGGCAGGAGTACCTCTGGCTCGGGCTGCCGATCCTGCTCGGCGCCCTCGTCCACGACATCGGCGACGCGCTGACCGTCTCCGGCTGCCCGATCCTCTGGCCCCTGCCGATCAAGGGCAAGCGCTGGTACCCGATCGGCCCGCCCAAGGCGATGCGCTTCCGCGCCGGCAGCTGGGTGGAGCTCAAGGTCCTCATGCCGGTGTTCATGCTCCTGGGCGGCGTCGGCGGGGCCTCGGCCCTGGGTTTCATCTGACCGCCTGACCGCCTGACCGCCTGACCGCCTGACCGCCTGACCGCCTGACCGCGACGCCCTCCCGAGGGCCAGCGGGGCCCGCCGAGCGCCCGCCGCGCCGGGCGGGAGGACCCGCCCGGCGGGCTGCCGCCGGTCACCCGTGCCAGGACCGCCACAAGGCCGCGTACGCCCCGTCGGCCGCCACCAGCTCGTCGTGCGAGCCGAGTTCGCTGATCCGGCCGCCCTCGACCACCGCGATCACGTCCGCGTCGTGCGCCGTGTGCAGCCGGTGGGCGATCGCGATGACCGTACGGCCGTCCAGCACCCGCGCCAGCGACCGCTCCAGGTGCCGGGCCGCCCGCGGATCCAGCAGCGAGGTCGCCTCGTCCAGCACCAGCGTGTGCGGGTCGGCCAGCACGAGCCGGGCCAGCGCGATCTGCTGCGCCTGCGCCGGGGTCAGCGCGCTGCCGCCCGAACCCACCTCCGTGTCCAGCCCCGAGTCCAGGGCCCGCGCCCAGCCGTCGGCGTCCACCGCGCCCAGCGCCGCCCACAGCTCGGCGTCCTCGGCGCCCGTCCGGGCCAGCCGCAGGTTGTCCCGCAGGGAGCCCACGAACACGTGGTGCTCCTGGTTCACCAGCGCCACGTGCTCGCGCACCCGCTCCGCGGGCATCCGCGAGAGCCTCGCCCCGCCCAGCGTGACCTCCCCGGTCCGCGGTGCGTAGATCCCCGCCAGCAGTCGGCCCAGGGTGGACTTGCCCGCGCCCGAGGGGCCGACCAGCGCCATCCGGGTGCCCGGCGGCACCGACATCGACACCCGGTGCAGGACGTCCACGCCCTCCCGGTAGCCGAACCGGACCTCGTCCGCCCGCACGTCCCGGCCCTCCGGGGCCACCGCGCGGTCACCCGCCGCCGGCTCGATCTCGTGGACCCCCACCAGCCGCGCCAGCGACACCTGCGCGATCTGGAGCTCGTCGTACCACCGCAGGACCAGACCGATCGGGTCGACCATCATCTGCGCCAGCAGCGCCCCCGTGGTCAGCTGGCCGACCGACATCCAACCGCGCAGCACGCAGTACCCGCCGATCAGCAGCACCGCGCCGAGGATCGTCACGTAGGTGGCGTTGACGACGGGGAAGAGCACCGTCCGCAGGAACAGCGTGTACCGCTCCCAGGCCGTCCACTCCCTGATCCGCCGCTCCGACAGCGCGATCCGGCGCCCGCCCAGGCGGTGGGCCTCGACCGTCCGCCCCGCGTCCACCGTCTCCGTCAGCGCCGCCGCGACCGCCGCGTACCCGGCGGCCTCCGAGCGGTACGCCGAGGGCGCCCGCCGGAAGTACCAGCGGCAGCCCACCACGAGGATCGGGAGCGCCACCAGCGCGGCCAGCGCCAGCTGCGGCGCGGTGACCGCGAGCGCGCCGTACAGCAGCCCCGCCCAGACCACGCCGATGGCCAGCTGCGGCACGGCCTCGCGCATCGCGTTCGCCAGCCGGTCGACGTCGGTGGTGATCCGCGACAGCAGGTCTCCGGTGCCGGCCCGCTCCAGGACCCCCGGCGGCAGGCCGACCGACCGCACCAGGAAGTCCTCGCGCAGGTCGGCCAGCATCTCCTCGCCGAGCACCGCCCCCCGCAGCCGGACCAGCCGGACGAAGCAGGTCTGGACGGCGAGCGCCAGCGCGAACAGCATTGCCACGCGCCCCAGATGGAGCTCGCGCGCCCCCGCCGAGAGCTCGTCCACCACCCGCCCCAGCAGGTACGGGCCGACCATGGAGGCCACCACCGCGACCGCGTTGACCGCCACCAGCGCCGCGAAGGCGCGCCGGTGCCGCCGCAGCAGGCCGCGCACATAGCCCCGTACGGTCGCCGACGTGCCGACGGGCAGCGTCGCGGCCGTCTCGGGGGCCGCCGGATCGTACTCCGGCCGTGCCACGCCCATCATGCTGACTCCTCGATCCCTGTGAGTTCCCCGGTGGCGTCCCCGGCGGGGCCGCCGACCCGCCCCTGTTCCCCGACCCGCCCCTGTTCCCCGTCCGGCTCCCGGGTGACGACCGCCCGGTAGCGGGGCTCGGCGCGCAGCAGCTCGCGGTGGGTGCCCGCCGCCACGGCCCGGCCCCCGTGGACGAGGACGACCCGGTCGGCCCGGTCCAGCAGCAGGGGCGAGGACGCCAGCACCACGGTGGTGCGGCCGGCGCGCAGGGCGGCGACCCCGTCGGCGATCCGCGCCTCGGTGTGCGCGTCCACCGCCGAGGTCGGCTCGTCCAGCACCAGCACCTCCGGGTCGGCGACCAGGGACCGGGCCAGTGCGAGCCGCTGGCGCTGCCCGCCGGACAGGGACCGGCCGCGCTCGGTGATCCGGGCGTCCATGGCGTCGTCCACCCCGTCGGGGGCCGCCTGGAGCAGGGCGTCCAGGACGTCCGCGCACTGGGCCGCCGCCAACGCCGCCGGGGGCGGGACGGCGCCCGAGGCCGGTACGTCGAACAGCTCGCGCAGCGTCCCGGACAGCAGCACCGGGTCCTTGTCCTGGACGAGGACCAGCCCGCGCGCCGTCTCCAGCGCGAGCCCGTCCAGCGCGACCCCGCCGAGCAGCGCCGACGGCGGGGCCCCGGCCCCGTCCCCGGGGTGTACGGCGTGCCCGCCCAGGCGCTCCGCGAGCCGGCCCGCCAGGTCCGGGTCCCCGCACACCACGGCCGTGAGACGCCCGGCCGGTGCCAGCAGACCCGTCGCCGGGTCGTACAGGTCCCCGCCCGGCGGCGGAGCCTGCGGCGGCGGAGCGGCGACGGGATCCGCCCCGTCGTCCGTACGCGTCAGCGACAGCACCCGGGCCGCCCGCTGGGCGGAGGGCCGCGAGAAGGAGTAGGACATCGCGATCTCCTCGAAGTGCCGGAGCGGATACAGCATCGTGGCCACCGCGCTGAAGGCGGCGACCAGTTCGCCCACCGCCAGCCGGCCGTCCCGGACGAGCACCGAGCCGTACCAGACCACCGCGATCATCAGGGCGCCCGGGAGCAGCACCTGGACCGCGGCGATCAGAGCCCACATCCGGGCGCTGCGCACCGCGGCCCTGCGGACCTCCTGCGAGGCCTCGCGGTAGCGGTCGAGGAAAAGCTCCTCGCCGCCGATGCCGCGCAGCACACGCAGGCCCGCCACGGTGTCGGAGGCCAGCTCGGTGGCCCTGCCCGCCTTCTCGCGCTGGACGTCGGCCCGCCGCGTGGCGCGCGGCAGCAGCGGCAGCACGGACAGCGCGAGGACCGGTACGCCCGCCGCCACGACCACGCCGATCGCGGGCGCGTAGAACAGCAGCCCGACGCAGATGGCGACGACCGCGAAGGCGGCGGCGAGGAAGCGGGAGACCGCCTCGACGAACCAGCCGATCTTCTCCACGTCCCCCGTGGACACGGCCACCACCTCACCCGCCGCGACCCGGCGGGTCAGGGCGGAGCCCAGCTCGGCGGTCTTGCGGGCGAGCAGCTGCTGCACACGGGCGGCGGCGGTGATCCAGTTGGTGACGGCGGTGCGGTGGAGCATGGCGTCGCCGACCGCGATGGCCGTGCCGACCAGCAGGAGGAGCCCGCCGACCAGCAGCAGCCGTCCTCCGTCGCGGTCGACGGCCGCCTCGACGCCCAGACCCACCGTGTACGGCAGCCCGGCGATGCCGCAGAAGTGCACCAGCCCCCAGGCCAGGCTGCGGGCCTGCCCGCCGAGTTGGCCCCGGCCCAGCCACCACAGGAAACGCGGGCCGGAGCGGGCGTCCGGCACCCCGGGATCCGGATACGGAAGGTCGCTGATCTGCATGACGCCCCATCACGGCTCGGTGAGTGCAAACCACGCAAGGTTCGCCTTCCGGTCGTGGGCCGGGCAATCGAATTTCCGGCGGGGGAGCGCCTCCCGGCGCATGCCCTGCACGCCCGGGGCGCGCCCGGCGCGGGGGCGTGAGCGGGGCGCGCGCGGCGGTTCAGGGCCGGGTGGCGCGCTCCAGTTCGAGCAGGACCGAGGCGTAGGCGTGCCCGGTGGCCCGTTCCATGCCCACCTCGCACATCCGGTTCGCCGACAGGTACGCGTCGAAGGGTCGCACGGCCACCTCCGCCGCCTCCCGCCGCGTGGCCGAGGCCGTCAGCTCCGGGTGCAGCATCCCCCGGTCGCCCGCGAAGGCGCAGCAGCCCGCGTCGTCCGGGACCACCACCTCGTCCGCGCAGGCACCGGCCACCGTGCGCAGCTGCTCCTCGTCGCCCAGGTGCCGCATCGAGCAGGTGGGGTGCAGGACCGCCGACCCGACGGTGCGCCGGACCTCCAGGTGCGGCAGGAGTTCCTCGGCCGCCCAGACGACCGAGTCCACGATCCGCAGTTCCGCGTGCAGGGCCCGGTTGTCCTCGCTCAGGTGGGGGACCACCTCGCGGGACAGGCCCAGGGCGCAGGAGGAGGCGTCGACCACCAGCGGGAGCCGGCCCCCGGCGGTCCAGCCCCAGGCGGCCGCCACGATCCGGTCGGCCATCAGCCGGTTGCCGGCCTCGTACCCCTTGGAGTGCCAGATCGTCGCGCAGCAGGTGCCGCGCACGTCCCCGGGGACCCACACCGGCCTGCCGGCCCGCTCCGCGAGGGCCACCACCGCCTCGGGCAGCGAGGGCCCGGAGCGGTCCCCGGGGCCGCCGAAGATCCGGTTCACGCAGGCCGGGTAGTACACGGCGACCGCGCCCACCCGCCGGGTCGGGGGCAGCCGGCGCGGCGCCGCCCCGGGCATCCGCGGCGGCCACTGCGGCACCAGGTCGGGGCGTACGACCTTGCGCAGGGCCCCGGTGACGGCGGCCGGCAGCCGGTGCCCGACCCGGTCGGCGGCGGCCACGGCCAGCCGCGCGGCGGCCTCCACGGTACGGAACCGCTCGGCGGCCAGGGCGGCGGCGCGCTCCTCGCGCGCACCGTGCCGCCGGTGGCGGAAGTCCCGCATCAGCGCGCCCGTGTCGATGCCGACGGGACAGGCGGGCCCGCAGAGGGAGTCGCCCGCGCAGGTGTCGACGGCGTCGTGGCCGTAGGCGTCGAGCAGCCCGTCGAGGACCGGGGAGCCGGGCGGCTGGCGCGTCATCTCGCGGCGCAGCGCGATCCGCTGGCGCGGAGTGGTCGTCAGGTCCCCGCTGGGGCAGGCCGGCTCGCAGAACCCGCACTCGATGCAGGGGTCGGCGACCGTCTCCACCCGCGGGATGGTCTTCAGGCCGCGCAGGTGGGCCCGCGGATCGCGGTCGAGGAGGATCCGCGGGGCGAGGACGCCCTCCGGGTCGATCAGCCGCTTGGTGCGCCACATGAGCCCGGTGGCCCGGGGCCCCCATTCCAGCTCCAGGAAGGGGGCCATGTTGCGGCCGGTGGAGTGCTCTGCCTTCAGGGAGCCGTCGAACCGCTCCACCGTGAGCCGGCAGAAGGCCTCCATGAAGGCCGCGTACCGGTCGACGTCCTCGGGCCGGGCGGCGTCGAAGGCCAGCAGGAAGTGCAGGTTGCCGTGGGCCGCGTGGCCGGCGACGGCCGCGTCGAAGCCGTGCTCCGCCTGGAGGGCCAGCAGCGCCCCGCAGGCCTCGGCGAGCCGCGACGGCGGTACGGCGAAGTCCTCGGTGATCAGCGTGGTGCCCGGGGGCCGGGCGCCGCCGACGGCGGTGACGAAGGCCTTGCGCGCCTTCCAGTGGCCGGCGATGACGGCGGGGTCGCGGGTGAAGGCGTTGGTGACCGAGGGCACCGGCGCGACCAGCTCCAGCGAGGGCAGGACGGCGGCCGCCCGGCGTTCGTACTCCGCGCGCCCGGCGGCGTCCGGGGCGCGGAACTCCACCAGCAGCGCGGCGGTGTCCCGGGGCAGCCCGGCCCAGTCGGAGGGCACCCCGGCGACGCTGACCGAGGCGCGCAGGGTGTTGCCGTCCATCAGTTCCACGGCGAGGGCGCCGGCCGCGTTGAACAGCGGGACGGCGGCGGCCGCGGCCGGCAGGGAGGGGAAGAAGAGCAGCGCGCCGGTGACTTCGCGGTCGAGGGGGAGGGTGTCGAGGACGACCTCGGCGATGAAGACCAGGGTGCCCTCGGAGCCGACCGCCAGGCCGCGCAGGATCTCGACGGGCGTGGTGCCGTCCAGGTAGGCGTCGAGCCGGTAGCCGGTGGTGTTCTTGATCTCGTACTTGGCCCGGATCCGGGCGACGAGCGCCGGGTCGGCCTCGATGTCCCGCTTGATCTCCATCAGCCCCCGGCACAGGGCGGGCTCGGCGCGGGCCAGCTCCTCGTCGGCGAGCGGGTCGGCGGTGTCCACCACGGTTCCGGTCGGCAGGACGAGGGTGAGGGAGGACAGCGTGCGGTAGGCGTTCCTCGTGGTGCCGGCCGTCATGCCGGAGGAGTTGTTGGCGACGACCCCGCCCAGGGTGCAGGCGACGGCGCTGGCCGGGTCGGGACCCAGGACCCGGCCGTGGCGGGCGAGGGCGGCGTTGGCCCGGAAGACGGTGGTGCCGGGGCGGATCCGGGCGCGGCGCCCCGCGTCGAGGACCTCGACGCCCCGCCAGTGGCGGCGCACGTCGACCAGGATGTCCTCGCCCTGCGCCTGGCCGTTGAGCGAGGTGCCGGCCGCGCGGAAGACCACCTCCCGCTGCCGGCCGCGGGCGTAGGAGAGGACCGCGGAGACGTCGTCGACGTCCTCGGCGACCACCACCACCTGCGGGACGAAGCGGTACGGGGAGGCGTCGGTGGCGTAGCGGACCAGGTCGGAGACCCGCCACAGCACCTTCTCCGCGCCGAGCAGGGCGGTCAGCTCCTCGCGCAGGGTCCGCGGGGTGCCGGCGGCCCTCCGGTCGGGGACCCGGTCGGGGGCGGGGGCGCCGGGGCGCGGGCGCAGGGCTCCCGGCTTCGGTTCGAGCAGCGGCATGTGCGGTCCCTTGTCCGTGCGGACGCCCGGCCCCGCCGCCCGCGGCGCCCTCCGGGGCCCGTTTTCAGCAGCGGCGCTCCGCCGGGACGTCCGCGAGCGCGTCGAGCAGGCCGCCGAGCACCTCGCGCTGTTCGGCGGTCAACGGAGCCAGGATCTCCTCTGCCGCGTCCGTCCGCGCGTTGCGCAGGCGGCGCAGCGTGGCGCGACCGGCTTCGGTGAGCTCGATGCGGATCACGCGCCGGTTCGCGGGGTCGGGTGCGCGGCGCACGCAGTCGGCCGCCTCCAGACCGTCGACGAGGGTGGTCACGGCGCGCGGCACCACCTCGAGACGCGTGGCCAGGTCGGCCATGCGGGGTGGCGTGCCGTCCGCGTAGTGCGCCACGATCCGCAGCAGCCTGCCCTGGGCCGGGGTGATCCCGAGCGGCTCCATGTGCCGCTTCTGGATCCGGTGGAGCCGGCGCGTGAGGCGCAGCAGCTGCTCGGCGAGGACGCCGTCGGTCGAATCGCGGGTGTCGGTCTCGGAACCGGTGCTCATACTGGGAACAGTAGCAGGACGGAATTCATTGTGAGCATAGGTAACAATGAGCTAGGCTCAGTGGAGTCCCCGCCCAAAGGAGGCCCATGCACAGCGACGAGCCGAAGTGGACCCCGTCGAACGAAGCCCTCGACCCCGGCCGCGCGGCCCCCGCCGACCGGCCGCGCGAACTGCGCCGCATCCTCGGCCTGTTCCGCCCCTACCGCGGGCGCCTGGCCGTCGTCGGCGCGCTGGTCGGCGCGTCCTCGCTGGTCGGCGTCGCCTCGCCGTTCCTGCTGAGGGAGATCCTGGACGTCGCGATCCCCCAAGGCCGTACCGGGCTGCTCAGCCTGCTGGCCCTCGGCATGATCCTGACGGCGGTCGTGACCAGCGTGTTCGGCGTGCTCCAGACGCTCATCTCCACCACGGTCGGCCAGCGCGTCATGCACGACCTGCGCACCGCCGTCTACGCCCAGCTCCAGCGGATGCCGCTGGCCTTCTTCACCCGCACCCGGACCGGCGAGGTGCAGTCCCGCATAGCCAACGACATCGGCGGCATGCAGGCGACGGTCACCTCGACCGCGACCTCGCTGGTGTCGAACCTGACCGCCGTCATCGCCTCCGTCGTCGCGATGCTCGCCCTCGACTGGCGGCTCACCCTCGTCTCCCTGCTCCTGCTGCCCCTCTTCGTGTGGATCAGCCGCCGGGTCGGACGCGAGCGCAAGAAGATCACCACGAAGCGGCAGAAGCAGATGGCCGCGATGGCCGCCACGGTCACCGAGTCGCTGTCGGTCAGCGGCATCCTGCTCGGCCGCACCATGGGCCGCTCCGAGTCCCTCACCGCCGCCTTCGCCCAGGAGTCGGAGAAGCTGGTGGACCTCGAAGTGCGCTCCAGCATGGCCGGGCGCTGGCGGATGTCCACCATCGGCATCGTGATGGCGGCGATGCCCGCGATGATCTACTGGGCCGCCGGCATCGCCCTGCAGACCGGTGCCCCGTCGCTCTCCGTCGGCACCCTCGTCGCCTTCGTCACGCTCCAGCAGGGGCTGTTCCGGCCCGCCGTGAGCCTGTTGTCGACCGGGGTGCAGATCCAGACCTCGCTCGCCCTGTTCGCCCGGATCTTCGAGTACCTCGACCTGCCGGTGGACATCACCGAGCGCGAGGAGCCGGTCCGGCTGGGCCGGGCCAGGGGCGAGATCCGCCTGGAGGACGTGCACTTCGCGTACGAGGCCAAGACCGGCCCCACCCTCACGGGCATCGACATCACCGTCCCGGCGGGCGGCTCCCTGGCCGTGGTCGGGCCGACCGGCTCCGGCAAGAGCACCCTCAGCTACCTGGTGCCCCGCCTCTACGACGTGACCGGCGGAAAGGTCGTCCTCGACGGGGTGGACGTGCGCGACCTGGACTTCGACTCGCTGGCCCGCTCCATAGGCGTGGTCTCCCAGGAGACCTACCTCTTCCACGCCTCGGTCGCCGACAACCTGCGCTTCGCCAAGCCCGACGCCACCGACGCGGAGATCACCGAGGCGGCCCGCGCGGCGCAGATCCACGAGCACATCGAGTCCCTGCCCGACGGGTACGACACCCTGGTCGGCGAGCGCGGCTACCGGTTCTCGGGGGGCGAGAAGCAGCGCCTGGCCATCGCGCGCACCATCCTGCGCGACCCCCCGGTGCTCATCCTGGACGAGGCCACCAGCGCCCTCGACACCCGTACCGAGCACGCCGTGCAGCGGGCCATCGACAACCTCTCGCGCGGCCGCACCACCATCACCATCGCGCACCGCCTCTCCACCATCCGGGACGCCGACCAGATCGTCGTCCTGGACGCCGGCCGCATCGCCGAACGCGGCACGCACGAGGAGCTGCTGGGGGCCGACGGCCGCTATGCCTCGCTGGTCCGCCGGGACCGCGACGCCGCACACGCGCCCCAGGGGGTCCGGGCGCCCGGGCGGGAGCAGGGGCGGGACGCGGACGCCGCACCCGCTCCGGTGAACGTGTGATCGTATGACCGCAGCGGGGTGTGATGCCGGGAACCATCCGGTATGAGCGCTAGCGTGCCGGTATGCCTCACGCGTACCAGCCGCCGCAGCGCCGCTCCCGGCTCACCCGCCGAGGCCGTCTGCTGCTCCTGTTCACCGCACTGCTCGGGATCGGGCTCGGGGCGGCGGTCCTCGTCCCCCAGCTGTCCCGTACGCAGGCGCCCGAGGAACCGCGTCGCCTGCTGATCCCCGAGGGGTGGCGCGCCCCGCAGGTCTACGCCGCCGTCGACAAGGAGCTCCGGCTCCCCGCGGGCGCCACCGCATCGGCCGTGGCCGCGGCCGGCCTGCCGCTGCCCGCCGAGGCGAAGGGCAACCCGGAGGGCTACCTGTTCCCGGCGACGTACCCGGTGACCTCCAAGTCCACCCCGGCCAGCCTGCTCACCGCCATGGTGCGGACGGCGAACCAGAAGCTCGCCACCAAGGCGGTCGCCGACGGCGGCCGGGCCCACGGCATGACCGCGTACCAGACGGCCACCCTCGCCAGCATCATCGAGGCGGAGGCCGACAACCCGGCGGACATGGGCAAGGTCGCCCGCGTGGTGCACAACCGGCTCGCCCGGTCGATGCCGCTCCAGATGGACTCCACCCTCAACTACGCGCTGAACCGCACCACCGTGGACACCAGGCTCGCGGACACCCGGATCGACCACCCCTTCAACACCTACGAGCGCCAGGGCCTGCCGCCCACCCCCATCGACAGCCCGGGCCTGCAGGCCATGGCGGCGGCGGTCGCGCCGACCCCCGGCGACTGGCTGTTCTTCGTCACGGTGAAGCCCGGCGACACCCGCTTCTCCGCCACCTACGAGGAACACCGCAAGCACGTGGCCGAGTTCAACCGGCTCCGCGCGGCGGCCTCCGCCGCGCCCGCCGCCACGGCCCCCGGCCGCCCGGCCCGCGCCCAGGCCGGCCCCCCGGCCCGGCCCGCCACCCCGGCCGCACCCCCGAAATGAGGGGCGGCCCCGCCGCCGCCCGCCTAGGATCGGCCGCCGGTCCGGAATGCGGGAAGAGCGGGGGCGGGCGGTGCGATGGCCATGGAGCGCGCGAAAGCGCCGTGAACCCCGCACGGGGGAACCCCGGCCGCAGGAGGCCGCGGCCGCGGCCGAGGCCGGGGACTGGCGGGACTGGCTGGCGCGCTCGCCCGCCGGCGCCGAACTGGTCGGCTGGTGGCACGGGGAGCGCGAGCTCACCGCCCGTTTCGGGGCGGACCACTACCGTGCGCGCCTCGCCGCCCTGCTGTCCCGGGCCGCGCCCCGCGACGTCGCCGCCATGGGCCTGGGCTGCTCCCGGCGCGTGGACCGGCCCTGCCGCACCCCCGGCGTCTGCGGCCGCGACCCGGAACCCGCCGGCGGGCTCCGCCTGCGCTCCGGGCCGGTCCCCGGAGCCTGCAGCCGGTTCATCGACTGCTGGACCCCGCACGAGGTCCGCGTCCACTTCACCTCCGACGACCGCCACCGCGCCGTGCTCCTGCTCCGCGGCGGCCCCGACGCGGCCCGGCTGTGGGTGGACGGCGCGCCCGTCGGCGAGGGGGAGCGGCTCGACAACGGCGGCCACTGGGAGGACGACCGCTTCTACGTGATCCGCATCGGCGGCCCCGCCGACCACCCGGCGCAGGGCCTCGGGGACTTCGGGGACTGGCTGTACCGGATCGTGTCGCTCCTCGTCTACGACGCCGACCGCGCCCTGGCGCACGTCCTGGTCCCCCGTCCCGGCGAGCACTGGACGGATCCGGTCGTCCGGATCCGCGACGGGACCGCCCGGGTGTACGCGACCGGGGACGCCGAGGCGTCCGGGACGGTCGACCGGAGCTTCCCCGTCGACGGCCCGGCGGGGTCACACCGGGGCTGACACCGCCGGCCCCCGGGCCAGCAGGCGGCGGATCTCCCGGACGGCGGCCCCGCCCGCCCGGTTGGCGCCGACGGTCGACGCCGAGGGCCCGTAGCCGACCAGGTGGACCCGCTCGTCGCGCACCGCCCTCGTCCCCTCGACCCGTATCCCGCCGCCCGGCTCGCGCAGCCGCAGCGGGGCCAGGTGGTCGACGGCGGGCCGGAAGCCGGTGGCCCACAGGATCACGTCGGCCTCCACGCGCCGCCCGTCCGCCCAGGCGGCCCCGGACGGGGTGATCCGGTCGAACACCGGCAGCCGGTCCAGCACTCCGGAGGCCAGCCCCGCCCGCACGGCCGCGTCGAGCGGCAGCCCGGTCACGCTGACCACGCTCCGCGGGGGCAGGCCACGGCGCACCCGCTCCTCCACCAGCGCCACCGCCGCCCGGCCCTCGGCCTCGCCGAAGCCGCCGTCGCGGAACACGGGCGGTGTGCGGGTGACCCAGGTGGTCGCCGCCGCCACCTCGGAGATCTCCAGCAGGTGCTGCACCGCCGAGGTGCCCCCGCCCACCACGATCACCCGGGCCCCGGCGAACTCCCCGGGGCCCGGGTAGCGGGCGGTGTGCAGCTGGCGTCCCCGGAACAGCTCCTGCCCCGGGTAGTGCGGCCAGAACGGCCGGTCCCAGGTCCCGGTGGCGTTGACGAGGGCCCGGGCCGCCCAGTTCCCGGCCGAGGACTCGACCAGCAGCCGTCCGCCCCCGCCCGCGCGCACCGCCGTCACGTCCACGGGTCGCCGCACGCGCAGCCCGAACCGCTCCTCGTACGCCGCGAAGTACTCCCCGACCACCTCGGACGACGGCCGCTGCGGATCGGCGCCGGTCAGTTCCATCCCGGGCAGGGAGTGCATTCCGTGCACCCTGCCGTAGGTGAGCGAGGGCCACCGGAACTGCCAGGCTCCGCCCGGCCGGGGGGAGTGGTCGAGCACCACGTGCCCGATGCCGGCCCGGGCCAGGTGGTGGGCGCTGGACAGCCCCGCCTGCCCGGCCCCCACGACCACCACGTCCACGTCCACCGCGTCCCGCACCATGTCGTTCACGGTTCTACCAACTCGCGGGTGGCGCGGGATCTTCCCGGGGGAGAGCGGGCCGGATCCGCCCCCGCCTCAGCCCGCGACCGGCGCCAGGGAGCGGAGTTCCTCCAGGCGCAGGCGGGTCTCCTCGTCCAGCGGGACGAAGGTCGTCAGACGGGGGCCTGCCGCCGGGCCCAGCCACAGGCTGGTGTGCTCCAGGCGGAGCAGGCCCACATGGGCGTTGCGGATGTACTTCCGGTTGCTGCCCAGCCCGACCACCTCGTGCCGCGCCCAGATCTCCCGGAACTCCGGCGAGGCCGCCTCCACCCGGGCCAGCAGGGCCTTCCAGGCCGGTTCGGCCAGGTGGCCGGCCATCGAGGCGCGGAACTTGGCCGCCAGCAGCCGGTTCACGTCCGGCATGTCGGCCAGCGAGGCCCGCCACTCGGGGTGGGTGAAGGCCAGCCACAGGCAGTTGCGGTCCTCGCGCGGCAGCCGGTCCAGGTCGCACAGGAGCCGCCCGTAGGTGGCGTTGTAGGCGAGGATGTCGTAGCGGCTGTTCTGCACGCACGCCGGGATCGGGTCCAGCTGGTCGAGCACGGCCCGCAGGGCCGGGGTCACGCTCGCGCACTGGGTGTTCGGCGCCGGGTCGGTGCTGTCCGCGAGCGCGAACAGGTGCGCGCGCTCGGTGGAGTCCAGCAGCAGGGCGCGCGCCAAGGCGTCCAGCACCTGCGGGGACACCTGGATCTCGCGGGCCTGCTCCAGCCAGGTGTACCAGGTGACGCCGACGGCGGAGAGCTGGGCGACCTCCTCGCGGCGCAGCCCGGGCGTGCGCCGGCGGCTGCCGCGGGCGAGGCCCACCTGCTCGGGGGTGATCCGCTCGCGGCGGCTGCGCAGGAAGTCGGCCAGCTCGTGCCGGCGCAGGTCGCTCGGTGGGGCCACAGTGGTCATGGGTCCAGCCTGCCGCATCACGCAGCCGGTTGCCAGGTACTACCAGTACCAGGATAAAGAGACTCTGGTACCAGGCTCAGCGGCGGAGGATCGTCTCTTCCGTGACCGAAACGACCGTACGAACGCCACCCGTCCCGTCCACCCCCACCCCTGCCGGGGTCCCGGCCGCCGGGTCCGGGGGGATCTCGCCGCTCGGGCTGTTCACCGTGCTGCTGGGCGCGGCCCTGCCGCTCATCGACTTCTTCATCGTCAACGTGGCGCTGCCCGCCATCGACACCGACCTCGCCGCCGGTCCGGCCATGCTGGAGCTGGTCGTCGGCGGGTACGGGGTCGCCTACTCGGTGCTGCTGGTGCTGGGCGGCCGCCTCGGTGACATGGCCGGGCGGCGCCGCCTGTTCCTCATCGGCATGGCCGCCTTCGGGGCCACCTCCCTCGCCTGCGGCCTGGCCCCCACCGCCTGGACCCTGGTCGGGGCGCGGGTGGCCCAGGGCGCCGCGGCGGCCCTGATGCTGCCGCAGGTGCTCGCCACCATCCAGGCCACCACCCGGGGGCCGCGCCGGGCCCGCGCGATGAGCCTGTACGGGGCCACCGCCGGACTGTCGATGGTCGCCGGGCAGATCCTCGGCGGGGTCCTGGTGGCCGCCGACGTGGCCGGCTCCGGCTGGCGCTCGGTGTTCCTGGTGAACGTGCCCGTGGTGCTGCTCGGGCTGGTGCTCGCCGTCCGGGCCGTCCCGGAGACCCGCTCCGAGCACCCGGCGTCGGTCGACGTCCCCGGCACGCTGCTGCTGGGCCTCACGCTCGTGTCCCTGCTGCTCCCGCTGACCGAGGGCCGGGCGGCCGGGTGGCCGCTGTGGACCTGGCTGTCCCTGGCCGTCTCCCCGCTCGCCGCCGTGGCCTTCTACCTGACCGAGCGCCGCGCCGACCGCCTCGGGCGCACCCCGCTGGTACCGCCGAGCCTGCTGCGGCTGGTGTCGCTGCGGCGCGGACTGGTGATGATGGTGCCGTTCTCGATCGGTTTCAGCGGCTTCATGTTCGTCGTCGCCGTCGCGCTCCAGCAGGGGCTGCGGATGGGCCCGGTGCCGGCGGGCCTCGCCCTGGTGCCGATGGCCCTGGCCTTCTTCGCCGCCTCGCTCGCCGGGCCCCGGCTGGTCGGCCGCTTCGGCAGCCGGGTCGTCACCGCGGGCGGGATCATCCAGGCGGCCGGCATCGGCCTGCTGCTGGTGACCGTCTGGCGCGGCTGGCCGGACCTGGGGCTCGCGGCCCTCGCCCCCGGCGTGGCCGTGGCGGGCCTGGGGCAGGGCCTCCAGCTGCCGGTGCTCATGCGGCTGATGCTCTCGGACGTGCCGGCGGACCGGGCCGGGGTGGGCAGCGGGGTCATGGTCACCACCCAGCAGTCCGCGCTCGCCCTGGGCGTGGCGACCGTCGGCAGCCTCTTCCTCGCGCTGGCCGCGGGGTCCGGCATGCGCGACGCCCTCGCCGTGACCCTCCTGGTGCAGCTCGGGCTGATCGCCCTGACGGTCCTGCTCAGCCTGCGCCTGCCGCGGGTCATGGGCTGAGCCCCCGGCGGCGGCCCCGCTCGCCCGGTCCCGAGCGGGTGCGCGCCGGCTCCGGGCGGGCGGCGTTGCGGCCCGTCCGGTCAGGGTGTGCGGGCCGCCCGCCCCACCGATTCGACCAGCGGCAGCAGCCGGTGCGCGACCCGTTCCCGCAGCGCCACCTCGGTGCGGGTGCGGACCACCCCCGGAAGCCGGATCAGCCGCTGGATCACGTCCTCCAGATGGGCGTTGTCCCGCGCGGCCACCCGCGTCAGCAGGTCCCCGCCGCCGGTGATCGAGAAGGCCTCGATGATCTCCGGTACGGCGGCCAGGGCGTCGCCCACGTCGTCCAGGTGCCCCTGGGTGACCTCGATGTGCACGAAGGCCAGCACCGGGTGCCCGAGCGCGGCGGGGGAGAGCACGGGGCCGCTGCCGGTGATCACCCCCGTGCGTTCCAGCCGGTCCAGCCGGGCCTGGAGGGTCCCGCGCGCCACGCCGAGGATCCGGGCGTACTCGCGGACACTGGTACGCGGCTGCTCGATCAGCAGGCGCAGGATCCGGGTGTCGAGCTCGTCCACCGCCATGACAGGAATGTACCAATGGTCCTGTGTACCCGGATCGCCCATGCTTCGGACGGGGGAGACCAGCGCCGTGAAGACCGCCGTGGTCCTGTTCACCAGCGACCTGCGCCTGCACGACCACCCGCCGCTCCGCGCCGCCCTGGCCTCCTGCGACCGGGTGGTGCCGCTCTTCGTCCGCGACGGGGCCGTCGAGCGCGCCGGCTTCGCCGTGCCGAACCGGACGGCCTTCCTCGCCGACTGCCTGGCCGACCTCGACGCCGGACTGCGCGAGCGCGGCGGCCGCCTCGTCCTGCGCTCGGGCGGCGTGGTCGAGGAGGTCTGCGCCCTCGCCCGGGAGGCCGACGCCGGCGAGGTGCACCTCGCCGCCGGGGTCAGCGGCTACGCCCAGGACCGCGAACGGCGCCTGCGCACCGCCCTGCGGGCGCAGGGCGCCGCCCTCCACGCGCACGACGCGGTCGTCACGGCGGTCGCCCCCGGCGCGGTGCTCCCCAGCGGCGCGGGCTCCGACCACTTCGCCGTCTTCACCCCCTACCTGCGCCGCTGGAGCGAGCTGGGGACGCGCCGGGCGGTCGCCGCCCCGCGCGTCGTCCGCGTCCCCGACGGCATCGGATCGCAGGACCTGCCCCGCCGCTCCGCCGTCACCGGGACCTCCCCGGGCCTGGCGCGCGGCGGGGAGGCGGAAGCCCGCCGGCTGCTGACCCGCTGGCTGCGCTCCGGCATCACCGCGTACGAGGACGCCCACGACGACCTCGCCGCCGACGCCACCTCCCGCCTCTCCCCGCACCTGCACTTCGGCACCCTCTCGCCCGTCGAGGCCGTGCAGCGCGCCCGCGCCGCCGGCGGCCCCGGCGCCGAGGCCTTCGTCCGGCAGCTGTGCTGGCGCGACTTCCACCACCAGGTGCTCGCCGCCCGCCCCTCGGCCGCGGCCGAGGACTACCGCGCCCGCCACGACCGCTGGCGCACCGGCCGCGACGCCGAGGAGGAGGTCCAGGCCTGGAAGGACGGCCGCACCGGCTACCCGGTCGTCGACGCGGCCATGCGCCAGCTGCGCCACGAGGGCTGGATGCACAACCGGGGCCGGCTGCTCGCCGCCAGTTTCCTCGCCAAGACCCTCTACGCCGACTGGCGCACCGGAGCCCGGCACTTCCTCGACCTCCTCGTCGACGGGGACCTCGCCAACAACCAGCTCAACTGGCAGTGGGTGGCCGGCACCGGCACCGACACCCGCCCCAACCGGGTCCTCAACCCCGTCCGCCAGGGCCTGAGGTACGACCCCGAGGGACGCTACGTCCACCGCTGGGTCCCCGAACTGGCCGCCCTGCCCGCGCCCCGCGTCCACGAACCCTGGCGGCTGCCCGCCGGGGAGCGGTCCCGGTACGACTACCCCGAGCCGGTGGTGGACCTCTCCGAGGCCCAGGCCCGCTTCCACGACGCACGGCAGGGCGCCGCCCCCTGAGCGCACGCCACCGGGTCAGCAGCACCCGAGGCCGCTCAGGGCCGGCTGCCTCACGTACGTCAGGGCCACCCCCAGCACCACGGCGGCCGCGGGCAGCAGGAGCCAGTTCACCGGGCACCCGGCCCGCACCAGCAGAGCCCCCGTCAGCCCGCCCGCGAACATGGAGGCCACCGCCCGCGCCCGCCGACCCCACGCCCCCGTCCCGTACCCGAAGGCGCTGTCGCGCCCGAGCGCCGACCCGCCGAGCAGGGCCGTCATGGACCGGGTGACCAGGGTGGTCGGCACCCCCGGCAGGTTGACCCGCATGCTGGTGACGTTGCGGAAGCCCATCGCCACCGCCAGGGCGGACGCCGTCATCAGGTGCCGGGCCTCCGGCGCCCCGTACCGCGGCGCCAGCTCCCAGCCGATGGCCGCCGCGACGGTGATCAGCGCCGCCTCGACGGACAGCCCGAGCACGAACCAGGACCGCCCCCGGGCCTGCGCCGCCCCCTCCAGCCGGGCCGCGCACACCGCCCCCGCCGAGAAGGACAGCAGGGACACCCCGGAGGCCAGCGCGGGCAGGTGCCCCGCATGGGCCAGCCCGAACGACAGGAACAGCACGTTGCCCGTCTGCATGGCGGTGAACACCGGCCCCAGGGCCAGTAGGCTGACCGCCTCGATCAGCCCGGTCACCCAGGTCAGCACCAGCAGCAGGAGGGTCAGCCGCCCGCACGCACGCACGTCCATGAAGCCCGACAGTGACACGCGCGCCCCGCTCCACCGGTCCGACATGCCGGGCACGCGCGCCCACCCCGTAGGGTCCGGAGCATGAGTGATCTTCTGCTGGTGAGGCACGGCGAGACGGCGTGGAGTGCCAACGGGCGGCACACCGGGCTCACCGACGTCCCGCTGACCGCCCGCGGGGCCGACGAGGCCCTCTCGCTGGCCCCCTACTTCCGCGACCGGCACCCCGCCTTGGTGCTGACCAGCCCGCTGAGCCGGGCCGTGGCCACGGCCGAACTCGCCGGGCTCACCGGCGGGATCCCCGACCCCGACCTCCACGAGTGGGACTACGGCGGCTACGAGGGCGTCACCACCGCCGACATCCGGCGGACCCGGCCCGACTGGTCGCTGTGGACCGACGGCGTCCCGCCGGGCGACGCCCGGCACCCGGGCGAGGACGCCGAGCAGGTCGGCGCCCGCGCGGACCGGGTACTGGCCCGGGCCGGCGAGGCGCTGCGCGCCGACGGGGGCGACGTCGTCCTCGTCGCCCACGGCCACTTCCTGCGCGTCCTGACCGCCCGCTACCTCGGCCTGCCGCCGACGTACGGCCGGCTCTTCCTACTGCGCACCGGCACCGTCAGCGCGCTCTCCACGGAGCACGGCCTCCCCGTGGTGGCGGGCTGGAACACCCGCCCCTGAAGCCCGTGCGCGGCCGCAGCCGGCACCGCGCAGCCCCCGGCCGCCGCCCCCGCCGGGGCGGCGGCCGCCGCCACCCGGACGACCCGTGCCGCCTCGCGCGCCACCGCCCCCCGCGTGACCATGCGTACATGGACCAGGGCGAACGCGGCCGACCGGAGGGCAGCCTCCCCGACGCCGCCTCCGGCGAGGACACCCTCGAGGCCAACGCGATCGGCTTCCTCGACGCGCTCGTCATCGGCCTGAACTCGACCTCGCCCGCCTACTCCCTGGCCGCCGTCATCGGCCCGATCGTCGCCCTCGTCGGGATCTACGCCCCGGGCGTGATGCTGGCCTCCTTCGTGCCGATGCTGCTCATCGCCGCCGCCTTCTACTACCTCAACAAGGTCGACCAGGACTGCGGCACGACCTTCTCGTGGGTGAGCCGCGCCATGGGCCCCTGGGCGGGCTGGCTCGGCGGCTGGGCCATCACCATGACCGGCGTCCTCGTCATCGGCTCCCTCGCCGACGTCGCCGTCCACTTCGGGCTGCTCGCCGCCGGCCTCGACGGCCTGGCCGCCGACACCGTGGTCCGCCAGACCCTCGCCGTCGTGGTGATCCTCGCGATGACCGCGATGTGCGTCATCGGCACCGAGGTGTCGGCCCACTTCCAAGACATCCTGATCCTCGCCCAGGTCGTGTTCCTCCTGGTCTTCGCCGTCGTCGCCCTCTACCGCGTCTACGCCGGCACCAGCACCCTCGACGCGATCCACCCGTCCGTCACCTGGCTCAACCCCTTCGGCGCCGGCGGCGCGGCGCTCACCGGCGGACTGCTGCTCGGCGTGTTCATCTACTGGGGCTGGGAGTCCGCCGTCAACCTCACCGAGGAGGTCGAGGACTCCGCCACCGCGCCCGGCAAGGCCGGCATCTGGTCCACCCTGATCCTGCTCGTCACCTACCTGGCCGTCGGCTTCGCCATCGTCGCCTACGCCGGGACCGCCTTCCTCGCCGAGAACGCCGGAGAGGAGGAGGCGATCTTCGCCGTCCTCGCGCACGAGGTGATGGGCGGCTGGGACTGGATGGTGCTCCTCGCCGTCTGCACCTCCGCCCTCGCCTCCACCCAGACGACGATCATCCCGGCTTCCCGCACCGCCCTGTCCATGGCCCGCCGCCACGCCCTGCCCCCGCACCTCGCCCACATCCACCACCGCTTCCACACCCCCGACGTCAGCACCTGGTGGGTGGCCGCCATCGCCATCGCCTGGTACCTCGCCGTCAACCAGATCAGCGAGAACGCCCTGCTCGACTCCCTCACCGCGCTCTCGCTGCTCATCGCCTTCTACTACGCGCTCACCGGCGTGGCCTGCGTCGTCTACTACCGCCGCCACCTGCTGGCGAACGTGCACAACTTCGTGCTCATCGGCCTCGGCCCGCTGGTCGGCGCCGGACTGCTGGCCTGGCTGCTCGTGGAGTCCATCGGGGACATGTCCGACCCGGGGAACTCGGCCAGCGGGGTCTCCTGGTTCGGCCTCGGCCCGCCGCTGGTCATCGGGATCGGCATCGCGGTCGTCGGCGTGCTCCTCATGTGCTTCTGGAGGGTCCGCGACGGCAGGTTCTGGCAGGAGCGCCGGGGCGTGGTCGACCCGGCCCTCGTCCGCGGCCGGAAGAACTGAGGAGGTCCGGATGTCCGTGGTCCTCGGGTACGACGAGTCCCCCGGCGCGGAGCGCGCCCTGCGCGTCGCGCTGGAGGTGGCCTCCGCCTTCGGGGAACCGCTGGTCCTCGTCTACGGGGCGGCCGCGCCCGGCGCCGCGGGGGAGGAGTACCGCGCCCACCGCGAGGCCGTCCTCCAGGCGGGCCGCAGCGCGCTCGCGCGGGCCGTCGAGGCCGCCGACGAGGCCGGGGTCCCCTCGACCGTCGAGGTCATGGACGACCGGCCGGCCCAGGCCCTGCTCGCCGCCGCCGAACAGCACCGCGCCCGGGTCATCATCGTCGGCACCTGGGGCGACAGCCCGATCCGCGGCGCCCTGCTCGGCTCGACCCCGCACAAGCTCCTGCACCTCTCCCCGGTCCCGGTCCTGTGCGTCCCGACCGAACCGGCCGGGGACACCCCGGACACCCCTTGACCGCGGACACCCCTCAGGAGAAGACCCCGGCGAGGTAGCCGGCCAGCCCCTCGGCGGTCGGCGGGCACAGCCGCGCCCCCAGGTAGCCGTCCGGGCGCACCACGAAGGCGGTCGGCTCCCGCACCCCGTAGCGCAGGGCGAACTCGCCCCGCGCGTCGCGGTACACGGGCAGCGCCGTGGCCCCGGCGGGCGCGGTCCCGCCCTCGGTGAGGACCGCGTACGCCGTGAGCCGCCCCGCCGGCGACCCGCCCGTCAGTGCGGCGAGTCCGGGAACGTACGCGTCCCACGCGCCGTCGGTGTACACCAGCAGCACGTGGTCGCGGTCCCTCAGCAGGTCGTGGAGCCGCAGCGGATAGGCGGGGACGTCCCCGGCCAGCCCGCCGCAGTCGGGTGCCCGGTCGCCGGGCCCCGGTCCGGCGCCGTCGGCCTCCCCCGGGGCGGGGCCGAGGACGACCGGGCTGCCGCGGTAGCCGACCAGCAGCTGGGCCTCCCGCAGCAGCGCGTCCGTCTCCTCGTCGGCCGCCCCGAGGGCCCGGCGGGCGTGGCGCACGGTCCGGCCGACCACCTCCTCGCCGACCGGCCGGCGCTCGGCGTCGTAGCTGGCCAGCAGCCCCGGGTGCGCGCGGCCGCCGACGGCGAGGGCCAGCTTCCAGGCCAGGTTCCAGGCGTCCTGGATACCGGTGTTCATCCCCTGCGCGCCGGTCGGCGGATGGATGTGCGCCGCGTCCCCGGCGACGAAGACCCGCCCGTCGGAGTACCGGTCCACGATCCGGTGGCTGATCCGGAACACCGAGGACCAGCGCATGGCGGAGGCGGTCACCGGTTGGGGCGCCATCCGGTCCAGCACGGCCTGCACGTCGCGGAGGGCGGGGGCCCGGGAGCCCTCCAGCCCGTGCGCCACCGCGTCGCCCGCCGCCGGCGCGGCGGCCGCGGAGAGCTCCGGCGGCACCGGCATGGACATCCGGTAGCGCCCCGGCCCGGGCAGCGGGACGCAGACCAGCAGGTCGTCGATCCGCCCGTCGGCGTCGTGGTGCACCGCCCGGACGGCGTAGCCGTACGGGAGGTCCCAGCCGACCTCCACGTCGGCCAGCATGTACTCCTCGGGGAAGGCCCCGCCCCCGAAGGCCAGCCCCAGCCCCTTGCGGACGGTGCTGTGCGCCCCGTCACACCCCACCAGGTACCGGGTCCGCAGCTCCTCGCCGCCGCCCGGTCCCGTCAACAGGACGGTCACCCCGTCGTCGTCCTGCGTGAAGGACACCAGCTCCGTGCCCCGCTCGATCCCGGTCCCGAAGCGGGCCAGGAAGGCCTCCAGGATCCGCTCCGTCTCGTACTGCGGCAGCGCCGCGAACCCGTACGGCACCTCCGGCGGCAGCGCCATCCGCACCGGCTCCCGCTCCTCGCCGTCGACGTAGACCAGCTGCCCGCGCAGCGGGACCGCCACCTCCAGCGCGTCGGCGACCAGGCCCGTCCGGTCCCACAGCTCCAGCGTGCGCGGCTGGACGCCCACGGCCTTCGCGTACGGCAGCCGGGCCGGCAGCCGGTCCACGATCCGGCAGGACACCCCGCGCCTGCGCAGCTCCACCGCAGCCGTCAGGCCCACCGGGCCCGCGCCCACGACGAGCACGTCCGCCGCTCCGCCGCTCATGCGTCCATCGTGGCCACCGGCGCCGAGGCCCCGCCACCCGGCACGTCCCGGGACCGATGCGGACGACCCGGCACACCGGCGGTCCGTTGGCCCGCCCGTGGCCGGAAACGTACGCGGAGGGCAGGGCCAATGGCCCAGCGGGGGGAGCCCGCCTTGAGCCAATGCCCCTGCGGATGCTTATCTGTGTCGTATCCATGTACTTTCGGCGCCGCGCAGCGCCGGCCGGCAACGACGCCGGACCGGAGCGCGGCGCCTTCGCCGTGCCCGTGAGCCGCCCACCACCCCCGGGCGGAGACCGGCCCGGCGCGCACCACTCCGAGGGGGGCGGCACACCGCCATGAAGAGGATGTTCACGGCTCCGGATCCGGGGCGCACCAGACTGAGGAACTCGACGCGCGCGGTGATCGGCACCGGCCTCGCCGTCGCGACGGCCGAACTGGCGGGGCTCTCGCTCACCGCCTCCATCACCGGCGGGCTCGCGGCCCTGCTCGCGCTGTTCACCGTCCTCGACGCCGACGTCCGCGCCCAGCGGCTGACCACCGCCCTGCTGCCCGTCGCCGGGTTCCCCGTCCTGGTCCTGGCCACCTCCCTGCACGGCATGCCGCCCGTGCGCGACGCGGCCTGGCTCGCCGTCGTCTTCGCCGGGGTCTACGCCCGCCGGTGGGGGCCGCGCGGGCACGCCCTCGGCGTCTTCGCCTTCATGATGTTCTTCGTCACCCAGTTCCTGCACGCCCGGCCCGCCCAGCTGCCCGAGCTGTTCGCCGCCGTCGCCCTGGCGCTGCTGTCGGCCGGGGCCGTCCGGTTCGTGCTGTGGCCCATCGAGCGCCGCACGCCCCCGGCCGCCGCCCCGCCGCCGCTGCCCGGCACCGGCCTCGCCCGGCCCACCACCCGCCAGGCCTTCCAGGCCACCGCCGCCTGCGCCTTCGCCCTCGGCGTCGGCCAGTTCCTGTCCGAGGACCGCTGGTACTGGGCCGTCGGCACGGCCTGGTGGATCTTCGTCAACACGGCTTCGCGCGGCGAGACCCTGGTCCGCGGCTTCCGCCGGGTCCTGGGCACCGTCGCGGGCATCGCGGCCGGCCTGCTGATCGCCGTACCCCTGCATGGCGCCCCCGCGCCCACCGCCGCCCTGGTCGCCGTCTGCGTGTTCGGCATCTTCTACACGGCCGCCCCCTCGTACTCCTGGATGATGTTCTTCGTCACCGTCATGGCCGGGCTGCTCTACGGGCTCCTCGGCGTGCTCCACCCCGGGCTGCTGCTCCTGCGCTTCGAGGAGACCGCCGCCGGCGCGCTCGGCGCGGCCCTCGGCGTCAGCCTGATCCTCCCGGTCACCACGCACGCCGCCAACGACGCCTGGATCCAGCGCGCCCTGCACTGCGTAAGGGCCTCCACCGCGGCCTCCCTGGACCGCCTCGCCGGAGACCCCGACGCCGACCCCGCCCCGCACGCCGCCGAACTGGAACTGCTCCTGGCCCGGGTCCGGATGGCGCTCGCGCCCCTGGTCCACCCGCTGAGCCCGCTGCGCGCCCGCAAGGCCCGCGCCCGCCAGGTCCTGGCCCTGCTCGACGACTGCGCACGCGAGGTGCGCGGGCTCGTCTCCGTCGCCGCGGACCCCCAGGCCTCCCACGACGCCCGGCTCGCCGCCGCCTGCTGGCGGGTCGAGGCCGCCGTGGAGGCGCTCACCGCCCCGCAGGGCGCGGCGGAGGGCGCCGCTCCCGCCACCCCGGCCGGCCCCGCGGGGGCCGAACCGGCCCTGGCCCACCTGCACGGCCTCGAAACGGCCCTGGCCGCCCTCGCCACCCCGCTGCGCACCGACCCCCGCGCCCCGCTGGTGGTCACGGCCTGACGGCCGGCGCCCCGACTCCCGGAATTCCGGGGATGGTACGGCACCCCACCGCCCCACCGCAGGCCAATGCTCGAAGATCACCCGGAGGGGTGTTCCACCGGCGCCAGGGGCCCGGCGCTGACCTGCGGCATGTACAACGGGTGATTGTTCACTGCACATTCATCCGGCATGCACAGGGTGGATCTGTCCGGACAGGGGGTAACCGCCCGGAATGGAAATTCTGCAGAAGCACTCGAGCGACGCTCAGGTGTGGGAGGAAGCCGAGGAGTTCATCCGGCTCTTCCACCGGGAGAATCCGCAGGCCGGTGATCCGCGCGCCCGGCTCGCCGCCGTACGGGCCGAGCTCGCGGAGACCGGCACCTACCGCCACACCCCCGAGGAGCTGGTCCACGGGGCCCGGGTGGCCTGGCGCAACAGCAACCGCTGCATAGGCCGGCTCTACTGGAACTCGCTGCGGGTCCGCGACCGCCGCGGGCTGACCGCCGCCGAGGACATCGCAGCCGAGTGCTTCGAGCACCTGCGCGAGGCCACCAACGGCGGCCGGGTCCGGCCCACGATCACGGTCTTCGCCCCCGACGCCCCGGGCCGGCCGGGCCCCCTGATCTGGAGCGAGCAGCTGGTGCGCTACGCCGGCTACGGGGACCACCCCTCGATAACCGTCGGCGACGCCCGCAACAGAGCGCTCACCGAAGCCCTGTTGCGCCTCGGCTGGGCCGGCGGCCCCGGCACCCCCTTCGACCTCCTCCCCCTGGTGGTCCAGGGCGTCGACGACAAGCCCCGCTGGTTCGACACCCCCGCCGACGCCGTGCTGGAGGTGCCGATCCGCCACCCCGACGAGCGGGACGACTGGTCGGACTGGGGGCTGCGCTGGCACGCCGTTCCGGCCATCTCCAACATGTGCCTGGAGATCGGCGGCGTCCACTACACGGCCGCCCCCTTCAACGGCTGGTACATGGGCACCGAGATCGGCGCCCGCAACCTCGCCGACACCGACCGCTACCACCTCCTGCCGGCCGTCGCCCGCAGGCTCGGCCTGGACGTCTCCAGCGACCGCTCGCTCTGGAAGGACCGGGCCCTGGTCGAGCTCAACCGGGCCGTGCTGGACTCCTTCGACCGGGCCGGGGTCACCATCGCCGACCACCACACCGAGTCCCGCCGGTTCCTCTCGCACCTGGAGCGCGAGGAGAGCAAGGGCCGCCCGGTGGGCGCGGACTGGTCCTGGATCGTCCCGCCCATCTCCGGCGCCGCCACCCCCGTCTTCCACCGGACCTACGAGGACCGGCCGAGCGCGACCGCGTACGTGCACCACGAGGGCGCGCAGGAGCGGGCCTGGGGGCGAGACTTGGTCTAGACCTTCTGTTACCGTCGGCTCGGAACGGATCCGGGACGGCGGAGAGGGGCACCGGTGGACGGCGCGCACAGCACGGACCACGGCGGCGGACGCCGGGCCTACATCGGCTCGTTCACCTCGGGGGGCGGCCGCGGTGTCATCACCGCGGCCGTGGATCCGGCCACCGGGGCGCTGACCCCGCTCTCGGCGGAGGGCTCCCTGCCAAACCCCTCCTACCTCGCGTTCGACCGGGGCGCGGGCGTGCTCTACGCGGTCAGCGAGGCCGACCGGGGCGCGGCGGGAGCCTTCCGCCCCACCGCCGGGGGACTCGCCGCGATCGGCGGCCCCGTCGCGGTCGGCGGCGCGGGCCCCACCCACCTCTGCCTGGCCGGGCGCAGGCTGCTGACCGCCAACTACACCTCCGGCAGCGTCAGCAGCCTGCCGCTCGCCGACGGCGGCGGAGTCCCGGCGCCCGCCTCGGTCCTGGCCTGCGAGGGCTCCGGCCCCGACCCCGACCGCCAGACGGGCCCGCACCCCCACCAGGTGCTGCCCGACCCCGCCGGCCGCTGGGTGCTCGGCGTGGACCTCGGCACCGACGAGGTGCGGGTCTTCGCGCTCGACCCGGTCACCGGCGGGCTGCGCGTCCACGCGGTGACCGCGCTGCGCCCCGGGGCGGGTCCGCGCCACCTGGCCTTCCATCCGTCGGGCGGAGTGGTCTACGTCCTGCACGAGCTGGAGCCGCTGCTGACCGTCTGCCGCTGGAACGCGGACTCGGGGCTCCTCGACCCGGTCGCGGAGGTCCCGGTCGCCCCAGCGGGCGGCCTGGACGGCGTACGGCCCTATCCCTCGGCGATCATCGTCTCGTCGGACGGCCGCTTCGTCTGGGCGGCGGTCCGCGGGACCGACACCCTGGTCACGTTCTCGCTCGCCGGCGGCCCCGAGGAGCCGCGGCCCGCGAGCACCGTCGGCTGCGGCGGCCGGTGGCCGCGCGACCTCGCCGCGGACCCGGAGGGGCGCCGCCTCTACGCGGCCAACGAGCGCTCGGGGGACGTCACCTGGTTCGACGTGGACCCCCGGACGGGCCGCCCGGTCCGGGCCGGCTCCATGCCCGCACCGGCGGCCTCCTGCGTGGTCTTCGGCTGAACTCCGCCGCGGGGTACGGCCGGCGGGCGGGCCGCAGGGGGCGGACGCGGCGCTCGGGAGGCGTTCCGGGCGCCGGAGCCGGTACGACGAGGAGGGCCCGCCCGGAACGCATCCGGGCGGGCCCTCCTCGTCGTACCGCTACTGGGCCGGAGCGCCCAGCTGGATCCCCAGGGCCGCGCTGTACTGGGCGACGGCGAGCTTGCCGAGCGCCGGGTAGGCGCCGAGCACCTCGGCGGTGGCGCAGTCGGCCTCCTTGCAGGCCGTGTCCAGCAGCCCGTCGGCCGCCTCCGGGCCGATCAGGTAGGGCGCCAGCGCGAGCTGGGCCGCGCCCGCACCGCGCAGCTCCGCGGCGACCGCGGCCACGGAACCCTCCTGGTCCAGCGCGGCGGCCATCACGGGCACCGCGAGCCGGGCGGCCAGCAGCATGCCGGTGATCCCGGCGGCCTGGACGGCCTCCTCGCCGCCGGTGGTGGCCAGGATGATGCCGTCGGCGGCGGTGGCCACGGTGAACAGGCGGGCGCGGTCGGCGCGGGCCAGGCCGGCCTCGGAGAGGCGCACGTGCAGGCCCTCGGCCAGCAGCGGGTGCGGGCCGAGGACGTCGGCCAGCTCGGCGGCGGCCGAGGAGTCCATCAGCGCCTGGCGCATCCGGCGCAGCAGGTCGGCGTCCGGACCGGCGAGCAGGGGCACGACCACGGCGTCCGGGCCGGTCGGCGCGGGCACCTCGTGGCCGGCGGCGCGGGCGAACTCCGCACGCACGGTCCGCTCCTCGGCGACGGCGCTCAGCACGCCGGACAGCGAGGGGAACTCGCTGTCCTCGGTGTCCTCGCCCTCCAGGTAGCCGATCCGGGCCTCCAGGCCCGGCAGCTCGGAGCGGCCGATGCTGATGATCTCCTCGGCGAGGCCCCGGGAGGCTGCCGAGGGGGCACCGGGCACGGCGAGCACCAGCGCGGGCGCGCCCTCGGGCGCCACCGCGGGCTCGGGCCGGCGGTGCCGTCCGGTCTGGCGGGGTCGCGGCATTCGTACGGGCAGGCCGTTTGCGGGCCCAGTGGGGGAGCTCATGGCGCCGCATGCTACTGGCTTATCGGAAGCAGGTGTTCGGGCAGGGCCCGCGCAGGTGGCATCTGTCCCCATTTATCCGTTGAATGTCATACACGCTTCAACCGGATCACCTGACGGACGGCGAGGACCGGTCGACGGAACGTGCCGGTAACGCCCTGTCAGTGTGACCCAGTAGAGTGACGCAGCGTGGCACCACGACCCTTGAACGAACTTGTCGAGGCGGGCTGGGCGAAGGCCCTGGAACCCGTCGCGGACCGCATCGCGGGCATGGGGAACTTCCTCCGGACCGAGATAGCGGCCGGCCGGACCTACCTCCCGTCCGGGGCGAACGTCCTGCGCGCGTTCCAGCAGCCCTTCGACGACGTCCGCGTACTGATCGTCGGACAGGACCCCTACCCGACGCCCGGCCATGCCATCGGGCTGAGCTTCGCGGTCGCCCCCGAGGTGCAGCCGGTGCCGGGCAGCCTGGAGAACATCTTCCGGGAGATGCACACCGACCTGGGGCTGCCCAGGCCCTCCAACGGGGACCTGACCCCGTGGACGAGGCAGGGCGTGCTGCTGCTCAACCGGGCCCTGACCACCGCGCCGCGCAAGCCCGGGTCGCACCGGGGCAAGGGCTGGGAGGAGGTCACCGAGCAGGCCATCCGGGCGCTCGCCGCCCGCGGCAAGCCGATGGTGTCCATCCTCTGGGGCCGCGACGCCCGCAACTGCCGGCCGCTGCTCGGCAGCCTCCCGGTGATCGAGTCCGCGCACCCCTCTCCCATGTCGGCGGACCGCGGATTCTTCGGCTCGCGCCCCTTCAGCCGGGCGAACGAGCTGCTCGCCCGGGAAGGCGGCCTGCCCGTCGACTGGCGCCTGCCGTAACACCCGGCGGCTGGCGGCCGGCGGCCGGGACCGCCGGTCAGCGGACGGCGGCCAGGACGTGGCTCGGGCCGACCTGCCAGACGGCCCCCACGTCCGTGAACCCGGCTTCGCGCAGCAGCGCGACATGGCCGGACACCGTGAGGTCGTTGCCCTCGCACGGGGCCCGCCCGCCCTCCCCGCCGTGGGAGAGCAGGGGGGCCAGCTCCGGGTCGCCGGCCGCTCCCGACCACCAGGACTCCCAGTCCTCCTCGTGTCCGCACACGGCGTGGCGTGCGGCGTGGCGGCGCCCGACGTCCCGGGCGAGTTCGGACATCCTGGCCGAGTCCGGGCTGATGTGGTCGCCGTTGACCAGGATCCCACCCGGCCGCAGCAGCCCGGCGAGCTCCCCGTACACCCGGCGCAGGGTCCGCTCCCCGAGGTAGTGGAGGGCGGTGGTCGACACCACGGCGTCCGCGGGCCGGTCCAGGCCCAGCCGGTCCAGCCAGCCCGGTTCGCCGATCAGCGCGTTGACGAAGCGCAGGGCCCGGCCGTAGTGGGCGCTGCCCAGTTCCAGCAGCAGCGGGTCCGCGTCGACCGCGAGCACCTCGGCTCCCGGCAGGCGGGCGGCGAGCCGGGCGGCCAGGCACCCGGGGCCGCTGCCCAGGTCGAGCACCAGCGGAGCCGGCCGGCCGCCGGCGACGTGCTCCACGAGGTCGGCGATGACCGCGAACCTCTCCTCGCGGTCGACCGCGTACAACTGCTGCTGGCGCTCCCAGCGCTCGACCCAGCGCGCCGCCGTCCCCGTACTCACACCCGCGCCCGCACCCATGCCCGTGCCCATGCCGCTCGCACTGCCTCCGTCGCCGAAGCCGCAACCCGCTCATGGAAATCATTCCAGACTGGCGAGGACGGCGAGGAGCCGTTCCATCTCCTCGGGGGTGTTGTGGACGTGCAGGCTGACGCGCACCGAGCCCTCCCGCGCACCGGGTCCGGCCTGGCAGTGGCCGTCCGTCCGCACCATGAACCCGTGACTGAAAAGGATGAACCCGAGATCCCGCGAGTCGATCCCCCGGTGGCGGAACGTGACCAGGCTGCGCCGGCGCTGGACCCGTGACCCGGCCGCCAGGCTGGTCCGGCAGCCCAGCACCTCGTAGGCGTCCAGCCGGTCCAGCCCGTCGGTCAGCAGCGCGGTCAGCGCCACCGTCCAGCGCTCGATCCGGCCGGTGCCGGCGGCGTCCAGCCAGTCCAGGGCCGCCGCCAGGCTCGCGATCCCGGCCGTGTTCGGGGTCCCGCTCCAGCCGCCGGGCCGCAGCCGCGGGCCGCGCAGCCCGCGGGCCCAGACCGCGCCCGACCCGGGCAGGGCCATCGCCTTGTGGCCGGAGAACACCACGAAGTCCACGTCGAGGCCGGCCACCGAGACCGGCAGGTGGCCGATGCTCTGCGCCGCGTCCAGACAGATCGGCACCTGGGGCCCGACCACCTGGCGGATCCGGTGCACGTTCATGTCCGCCCCGTAGACGTGGTGGACGTGGGTGGCGGCCACGAAACGGGTCCGCGGCCCGGTGACCGCCGCGAGCGCCCGCGGATCGTAGTCACCGGAAGCGGCCTGGTACGGCAGCTCACGGACCCGTACGCGCACGCCCTGCCGGGCCAGCAGGTCCCGGGCCTCCAGCCACGGCGACAGGTTCGCCTGGTGGTCGGCGAACGGGACGACGATCTCGTCGCCGTCGACGAGCAGGGCCGGCAGCCAGTCCCGCGCCACGGTCCGCAGCCCTTCCGTGGTCCCGCTGGTGAAGTGGACCGAGGACCGCTCCGGATCGGGATCGCCGAGGAAGCGCTTGACCCGTTCCCGGGCGCCCTCCACCAGCGCCGTCGTGGTGTTGGCCCAGGGGTAGGAGCCGCGGGCCGCGTTGGCGTTGGAGGTGGTCAGGTACGCCTGTACCGCGTCCAGGACGGGCTGCGGCTTCTGGGAGGTGGCGGCGCTGTCCAGGTAGACCAGGTCCGGGTTGCCCCCGATGATCGGGAACTGGGCGCGCAGCGGCCGCTGCCAGTCGGCGAGCGCCGCCAGCTCGGTGGCGGGGGCGGCCATGTCAGTCACGCACCAGGGGGGCGCCGGCGTCCCGCCAGGCGATGATCCCGCCGGCCAGGCTGCGGACGTCGGGGTGGCCCATGCGGGTCAGCAGGGCTGCGTACAGGGCCGACTTCTCGCCGACCGGGCAGGCCAGCAGCACCGGCCGGCTCCGGCCGAACGGCAGCCCGCCGCGTACGAGTTCGTCGAAGAGCTCGTCCACGATGTTCACCGACCCCTCGATGTGCAGCGCGGCGTACGCGAACGGGCCGCGCAGGTCCACCACCAGCGGGTCGCGCTCCGCGATCCACGTGCGGGCCTCGTCGACGCCGATGACGGCGGCCGCGGCGGCCTCGGCCTCGGTCAGGGTGGCGACCGAGTTCCTGACGGGTGGCAGCCCCAGCAGGTCCGGGCGGCGCCGGCGGACGTAGCCGGTGTAGCTCTCCACCCGGTCGCAGACGATGAACACCGCCGTCCTGCGCTCCGTCAGCCCGGCGTCGAGCTCCCGCAGATGGCGGACCGCGCCGAAGTAGGCGGCCCCGCCGGTCGGTCCGGCCAGCAGTCCGCAGCGCCGCAGCAGCGTCAGCATCCCCTCGATGGCCTCGTCGGAGGTGACCGGCTCCAGGGTGTCGTAGGTGGCCGGGTCGAAGATGCCGACCTCCTGCACCTCGTCGATGGTGCGGATGCCGGGGATGAAGTCGGCCTTCTCGCCGACCAGGCCGAGGACGCGCACCTTCGGGTCGTGCGCGCGCAGCGCCCGGGCCACCCCGGTGGAGGAGCCGGCCGTGCCCACGCAGGCGACGAACCAGTCGGGGGCCCGGCCGTCCAGGTCCGCGATGATCTCCGGTCCGGTCCCGGAGGCGTGGGCCTCGGTGTTGCGGGGGTTGAAGTACTGGTCGGTGTGGAGGTGGGCGCTGCCGGGGAGGTTCAGCTGGCGGTGGAAGAGGGTCAGCGGGTCGTCCTCGTCGGTCGGGTCGAGGCACTCGCTGCGGCCGGGGAGCTCCTCGATCTCGGCGCCGAGCAGCAGGAGCAGGTCCTTGACCTCGGGTATGCGCATCCGGTTGGTGACGCTCTTGAAGGGCAGTCCGTGCAGTCCGGCGATGAGCGCCAGGGCCTTGGCGGTGTTCCCGCTGGACAGTTCGACGACCGTCTCGCCGCGCCCGGCGGCGCCGGCGAGCGCGTCGCGGGTCATGTTCCAGGCGGCCCGGTCCTTGAGCGAGCCGAAGGGGTTGAGCATCTCCAGCTTGGCGTAGAGGTCGATGTGGCGCAGGCCGTGCACGGCCGGATCGATGCGGACCAGCGGTGTCCCGCCGATCGCTTCGGTGATGCTGTCGTACCTCATCCCTGGGCTTCCCCCGTCCGTGTGAGCGGCCAGTACTGCTCGTCCAGGCACCACCGCCAGCCGCCGTCCCCCTCCCGGTGGACGGCGACCTTGCGCGCGACGGCCTGCCCCTGGGCGCGGGTGGCGCCGAAGTCCATGCAGTAGCCGGCGGTGTTGGCGAAGGCGAGGAGGTCGCCGGGGCGCGGCTGCCGGGGCAGGAACACGGTCCGGCGGGTGATCAGGTCCGATTCCAGGCACAGGTTGCCCATGAGGTGCACGGCCACCGGGGCCCCCGCGTCGGGCGGGGCCGGGCTGCGGGGCAGGACCACCGGGTCCACGAGGACCCCGTGGTCCTCCAGACCGACGTCGCCGGCGTTCATCGCGAGGCGCACCAGCCTTTCCCCGCCGTCGGAGTCCCGCACCTCCAGGACCCTCCCGAGGGTGAGCCCGCACTGGTCGGCCAGGGCGCGGCCCGGTTCGGCGTAGAGGTCGTAGAGGCCCTCCAGGAGCAGGGTGCCCAGCGGGCGGCCCAGCCCGGGCGCCGGATGCGCGAGCAGTTCGTCGAGGTATCCGGGGCCGGCGGTGGGCCGGTGGGCCGGGTAGAGGCCGAGCGCGCCGCGGAGGGTCCCGTTCTCGGCGCGCAGGCCGTAGCCGTGGCCGCCCCAGGACAGGGGCGGGCGGGTGCCCATGACGGCGCGGGTGAGCTCGGTGGTGTAGCGCTCCCACTGGGCTGCGTGGGCCAGGTATCCGACGCCGAAGCCGCCGCCGACGTCGATCGCCGTCGGCCGCAGGCCGCGCATCCGCAGCTCCTCCATGGCGTGCAGGCAACCCTCCAGCGCCGTCGCCTTCTCCTCCACGCTGGTGGTGTCGAGGTGGTAGCCGACGCCGACGGGCTCCAGCTCCCCGCGGTGGCGGTCGAGGACGTCGAGCAGGTGGTGCAGGGACTTCACGGAGGTGCCGAAGCGGCTGCGGCGCGAGAGCCGCCGGGCCCCGGCGGCCTCGAACCCGGACAGCCGCAACAGGACGCGCAGGCGCGGCAGTCCGTGCGCGCGCACGAGGGCCGCCGCCCGCTCCAGCTCGCCGGGCCCGTCGGCGTTGACGAGCGCCCCGCTGCGCGCGGCGAGCCAGAGGAACTCGGGGTCCTTGGGGCCGGTGGCCATCAACTCCGCTCCGGCGAACCCGGACCCCAGGGCGTGCTGCAACTCCGTGAGCGAGGCGGCGTCGAGGGCCGCTCCGGTGGTGGTGAGCCGGCGCACCAGGGCGCTGGAGCGGTTGGCCTTGTGCGCGAAGTAGACGCGTCCGGCGAGCCGGTGACGGGCGAACACCGCGCGGAAGCCGCGGACGTTGTCGGCGATCTGGTCGGGCAGGATCACGTTGAGGGGGGATCCGAGGGCGTCGACGAGGGCGTGCAGGAGCGCCGGCGATTCCAGGAGGGCCGCCGCGCGCGGTGCGAGCCTCGGTTCCAGGTACAGGGGGGCGTGGTGCGAAGGGTCGCCGTACGAGGGGTCGTTGCTCATCCCAGCTGTTCCTCTCCGTCGAGGAATGCGTACCGGTGCCGGCGAACGGTCATAAGACCGTAACCCCCGCGGGGCATTTTTGTCAGAGGACGAGGCTCATCAGGATCTCGTCCCGGTCGTCGCCGGGCGCGACCCGCAGCGCGCCCGGCCACCGGCCGACCTCCACCCAGCCGAGCCCGCGGTAGAAGTCCTCCAGCCCGAGGCCGCCCCGGACGGCGATGGCCAGCCGTTCCAGGCCCATCTCCTCCCGGGCGACGGCCGGGACCCGGTTCATCAGGGCGGTGGCGATCCCGCGGCCGCGCAGCCGGGGGAGGGTCTGGACGTGGTTGACCGCCCCGCGGTGCGCGACGAGCGGGTGGCGGTCGCGGCGCACGACCAGCCAGCCGGCGAGCGCGCCGCCGACGGTGGCGACGAGCAGCCTGCCGAGGTCGGGGTCGAGGGAGCGGACGAGCCCGTCGACCACGGGGGCGACGTGGGACCGGCGTACGGGAGGCAGCGGGAACTCGGCGGCGAGGACCGCGCCGCCGGAGTTGACCACCGCCTCCCAGCAGTCGACGAGCTCCTCCCGGAGCTCCGGGGCGACCTCCTCGGGTCGGGTCAACTGCCGCAGTTCCGGGGGCTCGTGCGCGCTCATGCCCGCCAGCCTCCCAGATGCGGGTCCCTTCGCGCGGGAGGTCAGGGCAGCACGGCGGCCCGGACGCAGAGCACGTCGGGGAGGTGGTCGGCCAGCAGTCGCCAGCTGTCGCCGTCGTCGTCGCTGGCGTACAGCTCGCCGTTGCGGTTGCCGAAGTAGACGCCCGCCGGGTCCGCGTCGTCCGTGCACAGGGCGTCGCGCAGCACCGTGCCGTAGTGGTCCCCGTCGGGCAGCCCCTTGGCCAGCGGCTCCCAGGTGGCGCCGGCGTCGCGGGTGCGGAAGACGCGGCAGCGGCGTCCGGCCGGGACCCGGTCGGAGTCGGCGTTCAGCGGGAAGACGTAGGCCGTGTCCGGGCGGTGCGGGTGGGCGGCGACGGCGAAGCCGAAGTCGGAGGGCAGGCCGGAGCCGATGTCGGTCCACTCGGCGCCCGCGTCGTCGCTGCGGTAGACCCCCCAGTGGTTCTGGAGGTAGAGCCGGTCGGGGTTCCCGGCATCCTGGGCGATCTTGTGGACGCACTGGCCGAACTCGGGGTTCGGGTCGGGCAGGAACACCGCCGAGACCCCGTGGTTGGACGGGCTCCAGCTCGCGCCGCCGTCCCGGGTGCGGAACACCCCGGCGGTGGAGACCGCCACGGTCACCGCGGCCGGGTCGGCGGGGTCGGTGATCACCGTGTGCAGCCCCTCGCCGCCGCCGCCCGGCACCCACGCGGAGCGGGTCGGATGCTCCCACAGCGGCCGGACCAGCTCGAAGGAGCCGCCCCGGTCGACCGAGCGGAACAGGGCGGCCGGCTCCGTCCCCGCGTAGACCACGCCCGGGGCCTCCGGGCCGGCCGGGTGCAGCTGCCAGACCCGTTCCAGGGAGGCGCCGGTGTCCTTCGGGAACCTCACGGCGGGCTCGGCGGGCTCCTGCCAGCTGCCGCCGAGGTCGTCGGAGGTGAAGACGGACGGCCCCCAGTGCGAGCTGTCCCCGGCGACCAGCAGGCGCGCCGCCGGGCCCCGCGCGTCGATGGCGACCGCCGAGACGGCCTGGGCGTTGAAGTGTGGTCCGTCGAACCGCCAGGGGCCCGGGCCCCGGCGCCGGCCGATGAACAGCCCCTTGCGGGTCCCAGCGAGCAGCAGCACGTCGGTCATGGCCGACACCTCCGGACGTCCTTGTCCTGATACGGCAGGTTTCCCGCCAGTGTGCACCCACCCGCCGACAGGGCCCGCCGAGGCGGGGCCGGAGGCCGTCGCGGGGCACCCCCGGGCCACTTGTACGGGAGGTCTCGTACTACGAGAGATTTCGTAGTACGGTATCTCTCGTACTTAGCGCCGCGCCGACCCCGGTGCGCGTCCGGTGACATCTGGAGAACCCCATGAGTGCCGCACCCGCTGCCTTCGCCGCCCTTTTCCAGCCCTACACCCTCCGGTCGGTGACCATCCCGAACCGGATCTGGATGGCGCCGATGTGCCAGTACAGCGCCGAGGCCTTCGGCCCGAACGCCGGCGTGGCCCTGGAGTGGCACTTCGCGCACTACGCGGCCCGCGCCACCGGCGGCACCGGCCTGATCATCCAGGAGGCCACCGCCGTCTCCCCGGAGGGCCGGATCAGCCCGCAGGACCTCGGCATCTGGAACGACACCCAGGTCGAGGCCCTCCGCCGGATCACCTCCTTCGTCAAGTCCCAGGGCTCCGTCCCCGGCATCCAGATCGGCCACGCCGGCCGCAAGGCCTCCACCGACCAGCCCTGGAAGGGCGGCGGCCCGGTCGGCGAGGAGGCGCACGGCTGGCGGCCCAGCGCCCCCAGCGCGGTGGCCTTCGACGAGGGCCACCCCGTGCCCCACGAGGTCGGCGCCGAGGAGATCCGCGAGATCACCGGCCAGTTCGCCGCCGCCGCCGAGCGGGCCCTGGCCGCCGGCTACGAGGTCCTCGAGATCCACGGCGCCCACGGCTACCTCATCGGGGAGTTCCTCTCCCCGCACAGCAACCGGCGCACCGACTCCTACGGCGGCTCCTTCGAGAACCGCACCCGCTTCGCCCTGGAGGTCGTGGACGCCGTGCGGGCCGTGTGGCCCGAGGAGCTCCCGCTGTTCTTCCGGATCTCGGCCACCGACTGGCTGGAGGAGGACGGCTGGACCGCCGACGAGACGGTCCGGCTGGCCGCCCTGCTGGAGGAGCACGGCGTGGACCTGCTGGACGTCTCCACCGGCGGGCTCGCCCCCCGCGTGAAGATCCCCACGGGTCCCGGGTACCAGGTGCCCTTCGCCGCCCGGGTCAAGGCCGAGACGACCCTCCCGGTCGCGGCGGTCGGCCTGATCACGGAGCCCGAGCAGGCCGAGAAGATCCTGGCCAACGGCGAGGCCGACGCCGTCCTCCTCGGCCGTGAGCTGCTGCGCGACCCGTTCTGGGCCCGCCGCGCGGCGGCCGAACTCGGCGCGGAGCTCCCGGTCCCCGGCCAGTACCAGCGCGCCTGGTGAACGCGGGCGGCGCCGGGGCGTGCGCACCCGCGCCCCGGCGCCGCCCCGGCCCGCTCGTACGAAGGTTCTCGTACGATGGGACCCGGGCCCCCGGGGCCCGGCCGGAACCCGAAGGAGTGGAGCAGGACATGACGGAACGTGACGCGCCCCGTGCCCTCGCCCACCCCGAGGCGGACGAGATCCGCCTGGAGGGGGTGCTCCACGCCCTCTCCGACCCGCTGCGGCTGTCCATCGTCCGCGAGCTCGCGGACCAGGGGGTCGAGCTGGCCTGCTCGGACTTCGTCCTTCCGGTGACCAAGTCCACGACGACGCACCACTTCCGCGTCCTGCGCGAGAGCGGCGTCGTCCGCCAGACCTACCGCGGCACGGCCAAGATGAACGGCCTGCGCCGCGAGGACCTCCAGTCCCTCTTCCCCGGCCTCCTCGACACCCTCCTGACGGCGGCCGCCGCCCAGGAGTCGAGGCTGGCGGAGCGCCCCCCGGCGCAGACGCCCTAGCCGCGCGTGGTCCGTACGGTGCAGCGGTACGCCGCCCGGGCCGGACCCGCGCCGAATGCCGTAGACGTCCGGGTTCCGGTGACGGAACCGGTCACCCTACGCCAGGCCCGCCGCCGCGCGGAGGCCCGGCCAGTCGGGGATCTTGACCGAGCGGCGGCCCAGGGAGCGGCCCAGTTCCGCTTCGGCCGCCTCGATCGACAGCCAGCCCGGCCATTCCACCGGGCGCAGCCCCGCCGCGCGGAGCGCGTCCAGGGGGTCGCCCGAGAGGTCGCGGCGGGCCAGGGCGCCCGCGTCCTGGAGCAGGGAGGAGACCGTCTCCTTGGCGCAGGGGCGGTTGGTGCCGATCACCCCCGTCGGTCCGCGTTTGATCCAGCCCGCCACGTACTCGCCGACCGAGGCCCGCCCGGCGCGGAGCACCCGGCCCGCGGCGTGCGGCACGGTGCCGGTGGCCGGGTCGAAGGGCAGGCCGGGCAGGGGGACGCCCAGGTAGCCCACCGAGCGGAGCACCAGCTGCGCCTCCACGTCCTCGTGGACGCCCGTCCCGGCCACCCCGCCCCGCCCGTCCGGCGCGGTCCGCTCGAAGCGCATCCCGCGGACGCGGCCGTCCGGGCCGCCCAGCACCTCCGCCGGGCGCAGGTAGAAGCGCAGGGAGACCTCCCGTTCCCGGTCCCCGCCGGGCTCCGGGCCCCCGGCCCAGCCGCGCAGCACCTCCAGGTTGCGCCGGGCCGCCGCGGGCAGGGCCGCGGCCGCGGCCGGGTCGGCGTACGCCGGGTCGAGGGCCAGCTCGGCGGGGTCCGCGCGGATGCCCACCCCGGGCAGGGTGCCCAGCTCCCGGAGCTCCTTGGTGGTGAACTTCGCCTGCGAGGGGCCGCGCCGGGCCACCATCGCCACCGTCCGCACCCCGCTGTCGGCCAGCGCGCCCAGCGCCGGCTGGGGCATGTCGGTGGGCTCCAGCTCGGGCACGCCCCGGGCGAGGATCCGGGTCACGTCCACCGCGACGTTGCCCGCGCCGATTACCACGGCCGAGCGGACCCCGCCCAGGTCGAAGGAGCCCGCGTCGGGGTGTCCGCTGTACCAGGACACGAAGGCCGTCGCGGAGTGCACCCCGGCCAGCCCCTCGCCCGGGATCCCGAGCGTCCGGTCCCGCGCCGCGCCCACGCAGTACACCACCGCGTGGTACAGCTCCAGCATCCGGGCGGTGGTCAGCGGTCCGTCCCCGACCTCCACGTTCCCGAGGAACCGGATCCGCTCGTCCTCCAGGACGGAGCGCAGGTTTCCGGTCAGGGACTTGATCTTCTCGTGGTCGGGGGCCACCCCGTACCGGACGAGGCCGTACGGAGCCGGCAGCCGGTCCAGCACGTCGACCCGTACGCCCGGGACCTCACGTTGCTCGACCAGTGTCTGGGCGGCGTAGACCCCGCTGGGGCCCGAGCCGACGACGGCGACACGAAGCACGGCGGAACTCCCTCCCGCAGGTGCTCCCCAGGATGCCACCGGCCCCCGCGCCCGTCAGCCCATCGCGCGCATCCGGTGGATCTCGGCGCTCTGGACGGCCACCACCTCGTTCGCCATCTCCTCGACGGCGCCGTTGTTCCCCTGGGCCAGCGCCTCGCCCGCCATCGTCACCGCCCCCTGGTGGTGGGCGGTCATCAGGGAGAGGAAGAGCCGGTCGAAGGCGGTCCCGCGGGCCTCCGCCAGCTCGCGCAGCTGCTGCTCCGTGGCCATGCCGGGCATCGCGCCGTGGTCGTGCCCGCCGGGGGCGCCGGCGGGCTCGGGGTAGCGGGCCCGCCACTTCTCCATGGCCCCGATCTCGGGCCCCTGCGCGGCCGCGATGCGCTCGGCGAGCCTCTTGACCCCGTCCGCCGAGGCCCGGTCGGGGGCCAGGGCGCTCATCGCCAGGGCCTGCCGGTGGTGTTCGATCATGCGCCGCACGTACGCCCGGTCGGCGGCGTTGGGGCTGTCGTCGGGCCGCTGCCGGGCGGCCTGTTCGGGAGTGAGGGTCCGGGATCCCTCTCCCGGCCGGCCCGGTGCGACCACCACCGGCGAGCCGTCGCCGGCCCCCCGCGGGGCATCGCCGCCGCCGGTGCAGCCGGTGAGGGGGAGGAGGAGTGAGGCGGCCAGCGCCGCCCCCAGGAATCGGCCGAGTAACGCGTTTGCCATGTCCATGGAAAGGAAGATACTGCCGGGGTCCAGGTTCCGCTCCCCACCCGGGAACGGAGCGCAGGGCCCCCACGGGAGGCACAGTGACCTTGCTGCACACCGTCAGAGTGCGCCACCGGAGTCTGGGGGCGGCCCTGGCGGCCGCCGGACTCCTCACTACGCTCCTCGCCGCCGCCGGACCGGCGGCCGCCAGCCCCGACCCCGGGGACTCGTCCCCCGGCGCGGGCTCCCGGCAGAGCGCGGACCTCGCGCCGGGCCGCGAACTCGCCCCCGGGGAGATCCCCGGCCAGGACGAGGTCGTGCACAGCGCCAACGTCAAACCCCTGGCCAACATCCCCAACGCCAACCTCAAGGGGATCAACTCCGACCTGGCGTTCCAGGGCGACTACGCCTACGCCGGCAACTACGACGGCTTCACGATCTACGACATCGCCGACCCCAAGGCCCCGAAGATCGTCACCCAGGTCCTCTGCCCCGGCGGCCAGAACGACGTCTCCGTCTCGGGCGACCTGCTCTTCCTCTCCACGGACTCCTCGCGCAGCGACGACTCCTGCAACAGCGTCTCGCAGCCCGCCACGGAGAAGTCCTCCTGGGAGGGCATCAAGATCTTCGACATCAAGGACAAGAAGAACCCCAAGTACATCAAGTCCGTCGAGACGGCCTGCGGCTCGCACACCCACACGCTGGTGCCGGGCGGCCGCGACATCTACCTCTACGTCTCCTCGTACGCGCCCAGCGAGGCCTTCCCCGACTGCCAGCCCCCACACGACGGCATCTCCGTGGTCAAGGTCCCCAGGAAGGCCCCGACCCGGGCGGCCGTCGTCGGCTTCCCGGTGCTCTTCCCGGACGGCGGCAACCCCGGCGCGCCCGCCAACCCCGGGGTCTCCAAGACCACCGGCTGCCACGACATCACCGTGCTGCCCTCCGAGGACCTGGCCGCCGGCGCCTGCATGGGCGACGGCATCCTCTTCGACATCAGCGAGCCCGAGCACCCGAGGGTCATCGACCGGGTCCAGGACAACGTGAACTTCGCGTTCTGGCACTCGGCGACCTTCAACGAGAGCGCGGACAAGGTGGTGTTCACCGACGAGCTCGGCGGTGGCGGCGCCGCCACCTGCAACGAGGCCACCGGCCCCAACCGGGGCGCGGACGGGATCTACGACATCACCGGCCGCGGCGACCAGCGCAGACTGGTCTTCCGGAGCTACTTCAAGATCCCGCGCCACCAGGCCGACACCGAGAACTGCGTGGCCCACAACGGCTCGCTCGTCCCGGTCGGCGACGGCCGCGACATCATGGTCCAGGCCTGGTACCAGGGCGGGGTCTCGGTGTGGGACTTCACCGACTCCGCCGCCCCCAAGGAGATCGGCTACTTCGAGCGCGGCCCGCTGACCACCGACAAGCTGGGCCTCGGCGGCTCCTGGTCGGCGTACTACTACAACGGGCACGTCTACTCGAACGACATCGTCAAGGGCCTGGACGTGCTCAGGCTCGACGACCGGCGCACCGACGGCGCCAAACGGGTCCGGATGGACCGGCTCAACGTCCAGACCCAGCCCGAGTACCACTGACCGGATTCACGGAGGAAACGTTCCGCCGGGCGGCCCCCCGTCCGGCGGGAACCCCCGCTCCCACTCCAGCCCGTACCGCTGGAACAGCTCCGCGCGCAGCCGGGACGCCGGCATCGGCGCCCCCGGCAGCAGGACCGCCACCACCGCACCCATCAGCAGCGCGCGCAGCAGCGGGTAGTCGGTGTCCGCGTCCGCCGAGCCGTAGCGCGTGACCGTGTCCCGGAGCAGCTGCGCCAGCCGCTGCTGCTCCGGGCACCGGATGAAGCCCTCCGCCTGGAGGATCCCGGCCATGTGGGTGCGCATCAGCCGGGGCTGGTCGCGGGCCAGCCCCAGGATCGCGTCGACCGCCCGGGCCAGCCGCTCCCGGCCGTCGTCCGTGCGCGGCTCGCGCTCCAGGGCCTCCTCCAGGGTCAGGTGCATCAGCCGGTGCACCGCCGACTGGAGCAGCTGCCGCTTGCCGGGGAAGTAGTACGAGACCAGGCCGCGGGCCGCGCCCGCCCGGTCGGCGATGTCGCCGAGCTTGGTGGCCTCGTAGCCGCGCTCGGCAACCAGTTCGACCGTGGCCTGCAGCAGCCGCTCCCGGGAACGTCTGCGCAATTCTTCATTGACCGATGCGCTGCGCGGGGACATGCTTACTCCTGCGTTGACTGGCTTCGAGCCAATATACTCAGCGCGAAGCCGTCGGCCCGGGGCGACGCGGGGGATCGCCTCGGGCGGGCGCGTTCGAGGGGCCGGGTCAGGCCAGCGCGCTCAGACCCGGTACGAAGGCCACCACCAGCGGCACCGCCGGCAGCAGCGTGGCCAGTGCCGTGAGCCGCAGCCGGCGTCCGGCGGACAGCCGGGGCGTGGCCGACAGCAGCCGCCGTACCCGCTCGGGCACGTGGGCCTGGGCGGAGGCGGGGCCGAAGACGCCCCGGTCCTCGTTCAGCCCGACCAGCGCCAGCGCGATCGTCAGCCGCCCGTAGCGGCGCGAGGCCACGTCGTCGGCGGCCAGTTCCACCAGCCGGTCCATCTCCGCCTCGAACGCCGCGAACACCGGCACCTGCGGGAACCCCCGCGACAGCGCCCGCGAGCAGTGCAGCAGCCAGTCGTGCCGGGCGGCCACGTGCCCTTGCTCGTGCGCCAGCACCGCGTCCAGCTGGCTCCCCTTGAGCCGGCCCAGCGCCGCCGTCGTCACCACCAGCCGCGGTGCCGGCCCGGCCTGCCACCAGGCCTCCGGGCGCGGGCCCTCCAGCACCACCAGCCGCGCCGCCGCGGGGTCCTCGCCGGGCAGCAGCGGGGCCCGCAGCCGCAGTTCGGCCCCCCGGGCGCGCCGCCGGGCCCGCGCCCGCAGCACCTCCCGCGTCAGCATCGCCCCGGTCCACAGCCCCCCGCAGGCCAGCGCCAGGGCGGTGCCGGCGGCCCAGTGCCCGCCCCCGGGGCCCAGCCCGTACGCGTCCACCACCCCGTGCGGGGCCGCCGCGAACAGCCGTCCCCGTACGGCCTGCCAGGCGGCGGCCGCGCTCAGCAGCATCGACAGCCCCAGGCACAGCAGCGTCGCGCCCACCACGCACTGCCACACCCACAGCGCGACCACGGGTTCCCGATCGGGCCAGGCGGCGCGGGCCAGCAGGCGCGGCGCGAGGAACGCGGTCAGGGCGCCGAGGAGCAGAAGGGCGGCGGGGACCATCATGTCCGCCAGCCTATGAGCGCCGGGCTACCTACGGGTACGGGCCCGGGGGATTGGTGACGCAGGACACGTTCCGGCCCGCGCCGCCCCGCCCGACGGGCCGTCACATGCTCAGCAGCATCGCCAACATCCCCATCCCCATGGCCAGTCGGCAGGCCCGGACGAGCTCCCCGGCCCCGTCGGCCCCCCTGCCCCCGGGGCCGGCCGCGGCGTACGGCGCGCCGCCGGCGGCCGCCAGCCGGGCCCCGCCCAGCAGCACGTACCCGGAGTAGTAGAGGAGCAGCGCCCCCGTCACCAGCGGGAGACCCGCCCGGCCGTGTCCGTGCCCGGCGGTCGCCGACAGCGCCATGTACGCCATCGCCAGCGTGCCCACCAGGTGGTGCGCGTGGTGGCCCCCGCCGCGCAGCAGCCACAGCGCGTGCACCGAGGCCCCGCAGCAGACCGCGAGGAGGATCTGCGGCCCCCACGGCCCGGTGCCCGAGGGCACGGCCATGGCCGCCATCCCGAAGCCCATCACGGCCTCCCCGGCCGCCGTGCCGCGGGCCCGGCGGTCCGCTCTGCGCACCCGCAGCAGGCAGTACGCACCGCTCGCGGCGCAGAGCAGGACCAGCAGCCAGGCGGAGGCGGCGGAGGCGGAGAGCGGCGTCGCGGATCCGTGCACGGCGGAACCTCCCGGTTCGTCGGCGTCACGGGAAGGGATGCCCTGCTCACACCCCCTTCACGCGGGACCGGGATAGGCTCTCTGCGACCCCGGCGGCATGTCATATGCCGCTGCTCTGCCGCCGTACCGAACGGAGCGCCCGATGTCCACCGCCCAGCCCGCCGCCCTGAGCTTCCGCAGCGCCGTGGAGGAGGACGTGCCCGCCCTGGTGGCCCTCGTCGAGTCCGCCTACCGCGGGGACGCCAGCCGGGCCGGCTGGACGACGGAGGCCGACTACCTGGACGGCCAGCGCACCGACCCGAGCGGGGTCGGCGCGATCATCGCGGACCCGGACAGCACACTCCTCGTCGTCGAGCGCGGGGACGAGCTCGTCGCCTGCTGCCAGCTCGAACACCGGGGCGACCACGCCTACTTCGGCATGTTCGCCGTACGGCCCGGGCTCCAGGGGGCCGGCCTCGGCAAGGAGGTCATGGCCGAGGCCGAACGCCGCGCCCGCGAGGACTGGAAGGTCTCCGAGATGCGGATGACCGTGGTCAACGTGCGGGAGGAGCTGATCGCCTACTACGTGCGGCGCGGCTACCGGCGCACCGGCCAGCTGAGCCCCTTCCCCTACGGGGACGAGCGCTTCGGCATCCCGCTCCGCGACGACCTGGCCTTCGAGCTGCTGGTCAAGGCGCTCTGACGGCCGGGGCGCCCCGGCCGCCGCGGCCGCGCCCGGACGGCGGGCACGGCCCCGGCGGTCCGGGGAGGCTCAGGCCGTGAACCGGCCGGTGCTGCGGATCTCCGGGAAGTCGGTCGCCGCGCCGTCCAGTTGGAGGGCGCGCGCCAGCCGGAGCCGGTCCAGGGTGTTGACCGTCCAGCCGGTCACCCGCAGCCCGGCCGCGTGCGCCGCCTCCACCGCCTCCAGGCTGAGCAGGCGGATGTCGGCCGCGACGGTCGAGGCCCCCGCCGCCCGGGCCGACGCCACCAGCTCCCCGGCGTCCGCGACGGGCCGCTCCACGTGCAGAGCGGTACGGACCCCGGGCGCCCGCCGGGCGACCTCGCCGAGCAGCTCCGCGTCGCCCGAGGCCACCTCCACCCGGGCGGTGAGGTCCTCGCGCGCGAGCAGCTCCACGAGCGCCCCGGCCGCGGCCGGATCCTGGACCGACACCTGGAGCGGGAGCCGGACTGCGTCCAGCACCTCCTCCAGGACCGGCACCCGTTCGCCCAGGCCGGCGTCCAGTTCGCGCAGTTCGGCGAGGGTCAGGTCGGCGACGGCGCCCGCGCCGTCCGTGGTGCGGTCCACCTCGGCGTCGTGCAGGACGACGAGGGCGCCGTCCTTGCTGAGGCGTACGTCCAGCGCGATGACGTCCATCCCGCAGCGTTCCGCCCGGATGAACGACCGCAGGGTGTTCTCCGGTTCCACACCCATGACCCCGCGGTGACCGATGGTGAGGAAAGTCAAGGTTCTCTCGCTTCCGTCGACGGCGGCTCCCGGCGCGGTCGCGGTGTCCCGACCGGCCGCGCCCGGTGAGGACGCATGCTAGTGCGCACCGCGCGCGTTGGGACCGGGCGTGCAGGGGGCTTGCGGAAGCCGTCCACCCGCTTCCCGCCGGGGCCGTGAGCCCCGCGGCGGGCCCGGGGAGCCCCGCCGCGTCACCCGGGGGTGGGCGCGTCCCCGCCGGCTTGACGTCCCGCCCGCCCGGGGTGCGCCCCCGCGTGCCGGCCGGCCTCCGCGAGGTCCTCCAGCAGGGCCTCGCCCAGCTCCAGCTCGGCCAGGTGCTGGCGCTCGCTCCAGCGCAGGGCGAGGGCGGGGAAGGCCCACTCCGGCACGTCCGCCGCGTGCGCCATGGCCTCCCGTACGGCGGCCAGTTCGCCCCGGGTGCGCTCCAGGTGGTCCGCGACCATCGCGCGCAGCCGCTCCGGCTCCGACAGGTGTCCGAGCCAGATCCGCAGCAGCAGCCCGTGCTTGAGCACGGGGGGCCCGGCCTCGGCGGTGTCCGCCGCCCAGCCCGCGAGGGCCCCGCGGCCGGCGTCCGTGATGGCGTAGCGGCGCTTGGCGCGGACCTCCTCCGGCCCCGAGCGCGCGGAGGAGGCGTACCCGAGCTCCTCCAGCCGCCGCAGTTCGGCGTAGATCTGGCTGATGGCGGGCGACCAGTAGAAGAAGCGGAGGGAGGAGTCCGCCCACTTCTTGAGCTCGTAGCCGGTCCGCTCGCCGGGGAAGGACAGCAGGCCCAGAACCGCCCAGGCGGTCGGCGGCAGGTCTTGCTTGTTGGCGATATGACTACTAGTCATATTCCTGATCGAAGCAAGTCCGGGCACGGAACGCATCTCTGGAGGCATCGTTGAAATTCTCCGTGATCTTCGAGGCTCAGCTGGCCGACCCCACCGTGGAGCGGGAGCACCAGGTCATCCGCGACTGCGTCGAGCAGGCGGTCTTCGCCGAACGCATGGGATTCGACCGGATCTGGGCCGTCGAGCACCACTCGCTGAAGTGGTACGCCCACATGAGCGCACCCGAGAAAATTTCACTGCGCATACGTTCGACTCGGCGGGCGCCCCCACTTCAGGCGCCGGGGAGGCGGTCCGTGAGTCTACTGGGTCGCTTCGTCCAGCACCCGCAGGGCATCGTCAAGGGCGCTTCGCAGGCTCTCGATCATGAGGATGGAGGCCGCACCGTCGAGGGCCGCAAGGTCGGCGATACGCGATGAGGCGAGCGCGCGCGTGGCGGCGTCGACCCGGGCTCGCTGCGTGAGCGTCAGTGGGGGGAGGGGTGGTTCGGGGTCCGGCTCGTCGTGCACGTCATCACCCTGGATCGTCATGCGGTCGGTCTGTCAGTAGCACAACTTGTTGAAGCTGCTGGCGCAATGGTTTTCGGTCGTCTGGCCGGTATGTGTGCGAGATCGTTAGATTTACCTGGTCAGGTAAAGACAATGACGCAAGATCATCACAACGTGTACGGGTGTCGAGAGAACTGCCCCCGGCCTGGGTCCTGGCCCGCCGTCGGGTGATCGGCGCGCGCGTACGAGACGCACGGGCGGATGCCGGCCTCACTCAGGAGGTGCTGGCCCAGCGCGTGGGGATCGACCTCAAAACGGTGCACCGGATCGAGTATGCGATGTCGGACCCCACCCTGAGCGTCCTGCTTCAAATCGCTGCGGCCCTCGGCCTGTCGCTGGCCGAGCTGGTACGCGAATAGCCCCGGTCGAATGCGGAGTGCGACCGGGGCTCTGATTCGGCGTTACTCGATCATTACCCCCATCCAACGTCGCTGGCGGTGGCGGTCGGAGTCGGCTGGGGAGCCGCGGCCGGCGCGGAGCCCCATCCGACATCGATCTGTTGCACGTCGCCGCTGACGCTGGGCTCAGGGTCGGCGGACGCGAGCGTCGCGGTGCCGATGAGTGCCGAGGCGGTCAGGAGCGCGGTGGCCGTGACCTGGAAGATCTTTCGCATACCGGTCCTTTCGGTGATGCCGTGGAACATATCGAACACCTCTCCGCAGCGCTACGGATAGATGTAGCGTGCCACCAGCACATGCCACGATCCAAGGGCTTGACCGCTTCGGGAACCCGAACTTCGGGATCCCGCACACGGCAAATAGGGGGATAGGTGTGCACAGTGACGAACTCTCAGGACCCGCACGAACTCACAACCGAAGACCAGGCCCACTACAAAGCCTTGGCCGCAGGCGAGCACCTGCCAGCCGAGACCGACCTCAGCCGCCTCGCCAGCCTCGGGCTGGTCGATGACGACCCGTACGACGCGGGATCCCACATCGCCACAGACCCTCGGGCCGCGATACAGCGGCTCCTGGAAGCCGAGCACGCCCAGCTGACGGCCAGCCTGGAGCGCCTGGCCGCCATCCCCGTCCTGGAGGGCCTGGCGCCCAGCTACGAGCACAGCCGCCGGTTCGACCACATGGGCTCTGAGTTCCTCCCCACCCCGAGCCTGATGAACGACCGGATCGGAACCATCACGGGCAAAGCCGCCGTCGAGCTGCTCGCGGCCCAGCCGGCCCTCCCCGCGGACCGGGACCCGGCGATCCGGAAGCTGGGCAATGACCGGTCCCTGGCGGCGCTGGAGCGCGGCGCAACCCTCCGGCTGCTGTATCGGTCCACGGCGGCGGCCGACCGCTCCACGCAGGCGTATGTGGCCGCGTTGATCGAGGCGGGTGGGGAGGTGCGGGCGATGACTGGCCGATTCCCGCGAATGATCATCGTGGACCAGAAGAGCCTGTTCGTCGACGACCACGTCACCCGCAGACCCGATGCCCACAGCGGTTGGCACGTGGCAGACCGGAGCTCCGTGATGTGGGCCCGGAACGTCTTCGACATCTACTGGGAGAACGCCATGCCGTGGGCTCAGGCCGTGGCCGTGGCCGATGAGGTCGTACTGACCGATCGACAGATGGACATCCTGGAGCAGCTCCACGCAGGCGAATCCCAGGACAGTGCGGGCCGGCGGCTCGGGATCAGCGACAGGTTGGTGAATCGAGGCCTTGCGGAGGCCCGAGAGCGGCTCGGCCTCCGAAGCACCTTCCAGCTGATGATCTGGTACGGGCGGTGGCTGGAGCGGACCTCGCAGCAGTGGGCCGGGAACGGCACCAGTGGCGTATGCCGTTCGGCCTAGCCCCAGCTGCGGAGTACGACGGTCGGTGCTGCCGGGCTTCGGTGAGGCGGGTGGATGGTGCAGACGGAGGGGGTTAGGAACCCGTGGTCGGTGAGCAGGTTGGCCCACTGGTACGCCTCCCCCTCCCAGCGGAGCACCGTGCCGGCGTCGGGGCGCTTGGCCGTTGGGCCGTGGGTCTCGAAGCGCCCCCCCGGGGCGAGGTGCGCCAGGACCAGCACGCCGCCGGGTCTCAGGCGGGCGCGGACGGCAGGGAGGAGCACGTCCGGGTCCGTGAACCAGTGCGCGCCGTACGCCGAGTACACGGCGTCGTACTCGGCCGCGGTGTGGCGCAGGAAGTGGACGGCGTCAGCCTGGTGGAGCTCCAGCGCCGGCCCCCATCGGGCGGCCGCGGCCGCTACCTGCACGGCGGAGATGTCGACGCCGACGGCATGCACGCCCACCGAGGCCAGGGCGGCGAGACGGTCGCCCTGGCCGCACCCGAGCTCCAGGACGTTGGCGCCCGGGTCGACTTCGAGTAACTCGGCGCCCGGACCGTGCCCGCGGTGGATGGTCCAGCTGAACGGAGGCGGGGGGCCCGGGAGGTCGGCGGGGGTGAGGCGGGCGTAGTTGTCCCAGCTGGACTCGGTGGTCATGGAGGGGGACTCCGCAGAGGAAAGGGGCCCGGCCGCACGAGGCGGCCGGGCCCGGGGTTGCGGTCAGTCGTGAGACGGCGGCTGCGTGATGAATCCGCGCGCCGGGCGTTCCTCCGGGTCGCGGGATGTCGGCTGCTGCGTCTCACGCCAGACGTCGACGAGCTCGGCGTACCGAGGGTCTGTCCACTCCTGCATGAGTCCTCCCATCGGAGTGGAGCCTAGCGTTCAGGCGGTCTGCTGCGCGCTGGGCGCGGGCGGGGGCGGGTCCGGGAGGCACTGAGGGGTGGGCATCGGCTGGATGGGACCGCAGTTCGGGGCGTGCTGGCAGGACGCCGACACCTCCACGATCCCGTTGTCCGGGCCCCGCCACAGTTCCTGGTCCACGGGGAATCCGGCGGCCTCGATCGCGGCCATCGTGCGGTCGATGAACTCCGGGTCGTAGCGGCCGGAGTCCGGCGGTTCGGGGTAGTGGTGGACGAACCCGCCGAGGCGCTCGCACAGGCCCTTGTAGATGGCGGTGTGCAGGATCAGAGCGTGCCAGCCCTCGTCGACGACACGCGACGGCGCGATGCCGCGCTCCGTGCCGTCGGCCGCGACGGCGACGAACTTGAGGCCCTCAACGACGACTCGTTCGGCCATCGTCCACCCCATGTCGGGGTTGTCCTTGGCGACGGTCGCGGTGACGGCCATGAAGTCGTCCGGGTTGAGCAGGGCGCGGGCGTCGCGGACGCCGGGTTCGAGCGTGAGGGTCATGGTGCCTCCTGTCTGTGCGGGTGTCGGAGGGGTGTGGGGCTTGCTGCTGCACGGCGGGGGCGGGGCCGGAGTGGACATGCTTCTCCCTTGGTTGTGTGCCATGGGTGGTGCTGGTCGGCCCTGCGGGCCGGGACACAGCCCCCGCGGGGCGAAGGCGGCTGGGGGCTGTGCGCCGGCGCGCAGGGAGGAGGGCCCGCCGCCGGACGTTGGAACCCAACGGCGCGGTCCTGCGGGGGGTTGAGGGCCTTACGACTCGGGCTCGGCCAGCGGGCACGGCGGAGCGGGTTTCTCCCAGGGGTAGAGCTCGGCCGGCCTGGAGGGCGGCCGCGGCCGCGGGCACGGGGCGAGATACCGCACGACGACCCGATCACGCCGGTCGAGGTAGCGGGCCCATGGCGCCTGGTGCTGATCGATGTGGAGGTACTGACGGGTGAACAGCGTTGCGTGGACGTAGCCGTGTGCGCCCTCCGACCACGGTGGGTACGCGACGAGCTGTTGGCGCATCCACGTGGCCGCTGCCTCGGGCTCCAGGAACGTGGCCACGATTTCCGACGCTGGGCGCTTCAGCCACTCGTCTGTGTCGAGAACCTCGACGTTGTGGTGCGGGGTGGCTCCGGGCGGGCTGGTGTAGGCGTATGCGTGCCAGTGCAGCTCAGCGCACGGGTTCACGCGGGTTCGATGTTTCCGACGGCGGTGGTGAACTCGCGGCCGGACTTGTTCCGGATGTAGGCCAGGTCCACCCAGTGCGGGATCCCGTTGGGCGAGACGTCCTCCGTGATGACGGCCATCAGCACGCCCTCGGCGCCGGACGGGATGTCACGGACGCGCTGCCGGAGCAGGCGGTGAGGCTGGTACTCGTACCGTTCACTCAACGGAGGTCTCCCTCGCCGTGACGAGGAAGTGCTCCCAGCCGGCGCGGGCCCGGTCGAGCAGGTCCGGGCTGGGCAAGGCGACCGGGGCCGTGGTGGCGCCCGGGGTGTCGAGGGTGTCCAGGCTCATCACAGCACGGGGAATCGGACTGGTCACGGTGGCTCCCTACTGTCGTCAGCGGGTGGTGAGACCAGTCAACAGCCGGGCGCTGGCGTGGGACCATCTCCGATGCGGCATGCGCATACGGATATGCGCGCGGCGGGTACGGGCACGCGAATCAGCGATTGAAACCCAAGACTGGGGGCACGTTGAGCATCACGCCGGCAGTCAGAGAAGCGTCCAGGGCCAAGGACTACGGCAAGGTCATTGAGCTGGTCCGCAAAGGCGCGAGGCTGACGCAGACCCAGTTAGGACAGGCCTGCGGGCTGTCGCAGTCGGCAGTCTCCCGGCTGGAGAAGCGCGGGCCCGGGGCGTACGCGACAGACGTCCTGGCGAAGATGGCGGCGCACCTGGGTGTCCCCGCCTCCCTCGTAGGGCTCGCGGACGCAGCAGTACGAGATGGGTACGACATGGAACGACGAAGCTTCATAGGAGGATTGGCCGCCGCCGCAGTTGCCCCAGCGCTCCCAGCGTTACCCGATCCGGGTGAGGGTGTCGGACAGGCTGCAACCCTGAGGCTGGGCACGGCGTCATACCGGCGCCTGGACGGAGCCACCCCGTCACGTGACCTGTCGGAAGCGGTGCAGTCGCATCTGCGGCTTGTGCAGACCGTGAGCCGGGCGGCTGGAGACGACCAGCAACGAGCGCGGCTCGCGGCCGTCGGGAGTGAGGCGGCGAGCCTGGTGGGCTGGCTGTCGTGGGACATGGGCGATCACGGGTCGGCCCGGAGCTGGTACGGCTCTGCGATCAAGGCGGCCCGCGCCGCAGGGGACCCTCTGCTGGCTGCCTACCAGGCGGGTAGCATGGCGCAGTTTGAGGCGGACGCTGGTAACGGTGCGCAGGCACTCAGCTGGACGCGGAAAGCCCGGGGATTCCTGGACGAGCGCCAGCCCGCGGTCGCGGACGCATGGTTGTCATCGGTCGAAGCCTTGGCCCACGCCGCCGCAGGAGACGAGGCGGCGACCGACCGAGCCTTGACCAGGAGCCGGTCACTGGCAACACGACTGAAGTCGGAGGAAGGCGCCCCGTGGCCCTGGGTGTTCCAGTTCAACGAGGCCAAGGTTGCTGCGGCGCGTGTCGCCTGTGGGGCCCGGCTGGGACTCCCCGGCTGGGTTCTTGACGCTGACACGGAAGTCCTGGCAACCGGGCACGCCAAGCAACGCGCGCTACTCGTCCTGGACATCGCCGCGGGACACCTGGCAGCCGGCCGCGTTGAGGCCGCCTTCGCGATGGCGTTTCGCGCCCTGGAAACCGGCGTCCAGTACCGTTCCGGGCGGATCGTGGACCGTGCCCGCGCGGTCCGACGCTCGTACCGAACCGCTTCACCGCCCAGAGTGGTCCGCGACTTCGACGAGCAGCTCCACGACGTCTACCTGTAGGGGAGGGCACAGAATGCGTGTGGGAATCACCGGTCACCGAGGACTGAGCACGGAGGTGGAGGGCCAAGTTCGTGCGCTGCTCGAAGCAGCAGTCAGCCAGTACGACCCAATCGATCTGGTGGGCGTTTCCTGCATCGCAGACGGCCCCGACGCCTGGTTCGCTGAGTACGTCCTCGGCCGTGGCGCGCGCCTGGAGGTGGTGATCCCAGCGGAGGAGTACCGCGAAGGCCTGCCCGAGGAGCACTGGCCGGTGTACGACCAGCTCCTGACACGGGCCGCTGAAGTCCACCGGACCGGAATGTCCACCTCGGATTCGGCGGCGCACATGGCCGGCAGTGAGATTCTCGTCGGTCTGGTCGATGAACTGCTGGCTGTCTGGGACGGAAAGCCGGCCTGGGGCTACGGAGGCACAGCCGACGTGGTGGCTTACGCCGAACGAACGGGCGTTCCCGCGCGCGTCCTCTGGCCCGAGGGCGCCAGCCGCTAGCCCGGCATGCAGAAACCGCCCCCTCCCGCCCGAGGGCGAGAGGGGGCACGTGGTCCTACTTCGCGACGAGTTGGTACAGGGTGAGTCCGAGTCCCGCCACAGCGGTCACGGCGGCGATCGAGGGGAGCGGCCAGCGGGCGCGCTCCAGGGCCTCGACGCGCTGTTCGAGTGCGTCGATGTCCGCCTCGGCCTGGTCGGTGCGCTGGAGGGCGAGGCTCAGGTCGCCGCGCAGCTCGGCGAATCCGGTCCTGATCTCGCCCCTCATTTCCGCCAGCTCGACCGCGACCCGGGTGGACTCCTCAGGGCTCACCCGCCGCTCCGGGGCAGCCAGCCCGCGGTGCCGGAGTCCCCGACCAGCGGGCCGAGCGCGCCCTTGACGACGGACAGGGCGGCCGGCAGCGCAGCGATCGAGGCCGCCCTCAGAGCGCCGAGGCTCGTGAGGTCGAAACCGTCGGCGAGGAGCAGCCCGAGGAAGGTCGCGGCGTAGGTGGCGATGGTGCGCTCGACGATGTCGGCGATGAGACGGGGCATGAGCGATCTCCTTGATCAGCTGGTGATGGTGAATCCGTGGCGGGCGGCGAGCACGACGAGGCTGGCGCGGCCGGGGATCCCGTCCGCGTCCGGCCCGCTGTAGCCCTGGCGCCGCTGCCACTTCGCGTACGCGGTGACCGTGGCAGTGCCGAAGTGGCCGTCCGCCAGCCCGGCCGCGAGCAGCCCTTCCGCGACGAGGGCGTCCTCCACCGTCTTCACCCCCGAGTAGCTGACCGGGGTCCCGGCCCTCGGCGGGTCGGCCTTCGCCGCGGCGATCAGCCGGGACAGGGACACCGAGACCGTCGGCGCCGGGGTGGCCGGCGGGGCCGTGGGGGTGTTGCCGAGGCGGGCCGCGATCCGGTCGCGCATCCACGGCATCGTGAAGCCCTTGGGGTCGGACTTGTCGTCCGACCACTCCAGGTGCCCAATCACGGACTTCGCGGACCAGCCGTGTGCCCGGCACACCGCGGCCGACGCTCGCTCGATCGTGTCGAGCTGTACGTCCGGCCAGGGGTCCCGGCCGTCGCCGAGGTTCTCGCACTCCCAGCCGTAGAACGCCCGGTTGCCGTCGGTGCCGTCGGAGTTGCCGAAGTGGGGTCCGGGCGGGCGGTCGCCGTACGACTCGTCGGTGACGACCTGGAGCACCGCGGGGTCTCCGCCGCCGGCGTGGTTGGTGCGCCCGTAGCCGATCAGGTGGAAGGCGCCGTCCTTGGTGATGACGCCGTGGCAGAGCGGGCCGGGGAGCTCGTCGTACCCGTCGCGGCAGAGGGCGACCGTGGATGCGGAGCCGCTGCTGACGGTGTGGTGGACCACCACTCCGTGGACGGGCCCCCAGGGGCCCTTGTGGTTGCGGTTGTGGGTACGCCAGCCGTCGTGTTCGACGACGTTGACGCCCTCCGCACGCAGCGCGGCGAGGAAAGCGTCGGCGGACAGGGGATCGGCCATCAGGGCCTCCAGGGCATGAGAAACGCCCCGACCGGCGGCGCGGGGCGTGCGGGGTGGGGCAGGGTCAGGCGACGCGGGTGAGGAGGATCCAGGAGCCGGCGCGCATGATGCTGGACGTCGCGTTCGTAACGCGCTGGGCCCAGTTGAGCTGGAGCGTGCCCGCGGTGGCCGAGGTCACGAGCCGACCCCACAGCGGGGCGGTCATGATCGTCGTGTTCTCCGCGCCGAACCCGCCGAGCGGGAACGACGTCGCGCCAATGGACTGCTTGTCGACCACCACGCCGGCGGCAGCGATGCCGCCAGTCCCGTCCTGCGACTGGCTGTGTGCGATCCAGTCCATCGACGAGCCGGCCGGTCCCGTCCAGCCGATCTTGATGTCCGTGTCGGTACGCGCCGAGTAGAGCAGCATCCCTGTAACGAGATACGTCGCGTTCGCGGCGGCCGGTACGAGGAGGTGAGCGTCGCCGCTGTTCGTGGTGGTCGAGGTCCGAAGCTCATCAGCCGGCTTGACGACCGGTGCCGGCAGCATCGAGGTGAGCAGGCCAGCAGTGATGCGCTGGCCCGCGGAGATGACGGGGTAGGGCACGTGGCCTCCTCAGTAGCTGGTGACCGCCGGCTGCGCCAGGCGGACGTCGGTCCCCGCGAGCTGGGCCTTGGTGATGCCGTTCGTCGAGCGCGTCACGGTCATGCGCTGCGGGGACAGGACCGTCCAGTTCGCGAACCGGTACTCCGTGGTCGCGTTGGTGTTCCCGGAGAACGCACCACCCCCGATGCCGACCTGACCGGTCGCGATCGTGCCGCTGATCGCGGTCCGGTCGAGTTGCCATCCGGCCGGCTCGATCGTCCCGGTGGGCCAGATGCGCATCAGGATGCGGTGCCCGATCAGCCTGATACGCACCTCGTATTGCTGGCCTGCGGTGTAGGCGAGGCTGGTACTGACGGACGTGTCGATCAGCGTGCTCCCGACCACGGCTGACAAGCCGATTGTCCCGCCCACGCCCCATTCGACGCGGGCGCGGTAGCAGGAGCTGGCACTCGACCAGCGCATCGCGAGCGACGTGACCATGCTCGCCCCGGTCGCGACCGCGTTCACGGACACCGTGCAGCGGATCTCCGTGTCCGCGCACGTCTCGGCCACGGTCTGCATGCGCAGCGTGGTCTGGCTCGACGTCGCGGTGATCAGTCCGAGCCCGCCGGAGACAGACCGCTCGGACCCGGTCCCGCCGGTCACCGTGTACGTGTGGCCGTCGGATGCCGTGCCCCAGCCGCCCGCGGCGACCGTCCGGGCGAACGTGTCCTCGGCCAGCGAGGCGGCCGCGGTCGCGGTGACGACCTCCCCGCCGAGCTGCACATCGAACGGGAACTCGGCCGGGTCCTGCGTCCACCGTGGGTTGCTGCTGTCCACGGTCTGCGCGGTGTGGACGAGCAGCGTCGTCGCCGACGAGGTCGCGTCCAGGCCGAGGATCGCCCCGTCCGTGTCCGCCCGCCCGTAGCTGGCCACGTCGGCGACGGCCACATTCCACGGCCCGGCCGGCGAGCAGTTCAGCACGACGTCCCAGCTGTTGGGATGCCCGATCGTTTCGGTGTAGCCCTCGACGATCAGATCGATCGGACCCGGGGGCAACCAGGACGGCGGGTTGACGATCTGGATCCGGTCCCCGACCTCCAGCATCACGATCGCGGGGATCAGGCTCGGCGCCGCGGCCAGGTTGATGTGCACGGTCGGGTAGCGGGCCCCGTCCCAGGTGCCCATGTACAGCAGCCAGCCCGCGATGTCCGCCGGCTGGCTGTCGGAGGCCAGGCTCAGCGTCTGCGCCTCGTTGTAGGTGCCGACCCCGTTGGGCGGGGCCTGTACCGACAGGGGCCCGGTGGTGGCTACCGCGCGGGCTGCGGACCCCTTGTCCCGGGTGATCGTGATGTCGTTCCGTACCCGCTGGTCGTCGTCCACCGGCTCCAGCGGCGGCGCGACGTGCCCGTTCTGGGCGTAGTCGAGGGTGAGCGCCACCGGCTGGTTGTAGAACTGGTTCCGCGCCCGGTAGCTCAGTCCGAGGCGCTCACGGTCCTCGTGCAGGACACCGAGGTCGGAGTCCGCGCACTGGCCGAGCAGGGACAGCAACGTCGCCGACTGCTGCGGGCCCATTGCGGTGTCGGCCTCGTCGGCGGACGCAGGGACTCCCTCCTCGGTGCACAGCCGCAGCACCCGGGCCCCGGCGTGCTCGGCGATCCACCCGTTGTCCGCGCCCTCGTACACGTTGACGTACGCGGTGGTGCTGCTGGGGACGACGGCGAGATGGCCGAGCGCGACACCCTCGGTCTGAGCCGTGTACACGGTGCTGATCCCGGTGACGATGCCGGCCGTCGCCGCGACGGTGGTCTCGCCCGCTTGCCGGATCCCGTTCACGTCGACCCAGCCGAGGTGGAACGTGACGTTTCCTCCGGATTGGGTGGCCGTGACCTCCAGCCGGTTCCACCGGCCGAAGAAGTTGTAGCCGGCCGTCAGCAGGGCGATGTCCCAGAGGCTGGACCCGCCGGCCGCCGAGTACCCAGAGAGGTAGGCGCCCGTGCTGTCGACCCAGACCACGATCCGCTGCGCGGTCCCGGTGGTCGTGAAATCGAGCAAGGGCGTGATGCTGGCGGGCGGCCCGGCCCAGTTGTAGACGCAGCCGACCATCCACTCCCCGGTGGACGCGTACGCCGGGACCACGCCGAGGATGCTTGCCGAGGCTGTCAGCTTCGGGAGCGGATCCGACCCTGTGAGCGTGTCGGCCGAGGCGTAGTCCAGGCCGGTCGTGGCCAGCGGAGCCACCCCGGGGACCGGGCTGTACGCCTGCGTGGAGTCGCGGCCGTCCTCCATCGGCCAGTACGCGACCGGCGGGATCAGCGTGGAGATGCGCCGCCGCAGCGGGGACGCGAGCGGCTTGGCACCTTGGCCCAGGCGGCGCAGGATCCCCGATGCCTCGACGGGGACGTAGATGTCCCGGCCGGACTCGTCCCAGCGGGGCGGCCAGGAGGACACCTCCGCGTAGAGGCGGTACTCCCGCGCGGTGATGACCGAGGCCCCGGCGACGGACCACGTGCGGCCGGCCGAGTCCGACCAGGAGGTAGTACCTGCGGACAGGGCCCGGACATCCGGCGCGGCCACCACGGACCCGCCGATCCCCGATCGGACCTCGGCTCGGTGCAGACGGCCCCGGAACGGGGACCGGGTCACAAGGGAGGACACGACCTGCGTCGGGCCGATTTCGAGGGCCGCGCTGCTGTTGAAGATGGACGTGGTGCCGGCGGCCGTGACGCTGCTGACGGCGGTCCAGGTTCCGGCCAGCGAGTCGGACGTGTACAGCGTGACGGTGCGGCCGGACGACCCATTGTCGACATCGAGGACGACCCGCAGCGCCGCGCGCCGCGGCAGCTGCGGCAGAGGCCAGCTCGCATTGACCGCGTCGGCGGACAGGCCCGTCGGCGACCAGACGAAGAACAGAGTGCCGCCCTGGAATCGCAGGATCCAGGAGCGCTGCCCGTCGGTCCCCCATTTCCCGATCAGGGTCTGAGGACCGCTTTCCTGCCACCGGGCGGTGGCCTCGATGCGGATGTCGATGTCGCCCGTGATGTCGATGCTGGCATGGTCGGGAGTGGATATCGCGTCGCCCGGGCCGCCGGCCATCGCGAGGTACGACTCCGCTGCGGGGACCGAGAACCGCACTGGGGTGTTGCGCCCGATCAGCCCGTAGTTGGCGCTGCGCGGGTTTTTGGGGCTGTACTTGTTCTGCCGGTTGTCGAGCTGGAACGAGGCCCGCGCCGGGTCCACGCGGGCGCCCTCGTCCTGCCGGCCCCGCTGGATGCTCAGCGGGGCCCGGGCGTACAGGTCCCCGGTGATGTCCGTCCACACCCCGCCGATCTGCATCTCGGCGAGGAGGTCAAGCGGGGTCTGGGGGAACGCCATCGGGGGCGGCTCCTCTCACTGGCCGTACGCGGTCTGGACGATGCCCGACCCGACGAGGCGGACGGACTTGCGGATCGCCGTGGCGAACGCGGACTCGACAGTGCTGTCGACGACAAGGCGGACGGTCACGGGGGTGGTGCCGAAGCCGGGCCGCATCAGCGGAGCCGCGCCCGCGCCGCCCATCTGCTGGCCGGCGCTCACCGCGAGCCCGGAAGCGGGCGGCTGGACGAGCCCGGACATCGCGTCGTCAACGTCGCCCTGGCGGGACTCGATGCCGACGACGACACCGGCCGGGATCCACTGGCCGATCTGGTCGGCCATCAGCTTGGACGGGCTCGCGATGCCGAGGGCCTTGGCGATCGGTCCGGGGATGAGCCTGCGGGCCCAGCCGATCAGGGTGGAGCGGAGCCAGGCGCCCATGGACTGGATGCCGCGCCAGAGGCCGCTCACGAGGTCGCGTCCCTTGTCGACGAGGAGCCCTCCGAGCCCGGCGAGTTTCTGGCTGATCATCGAGGGGAGAGTCGCGATGAAGATGATCATTTGGAGCGCCTTGTCCCGCACGCCTGCCTTGATCGCGTCCCAGTGCTTGATCATCAGCCCGATCGGGGTGAAGTTGAGGAACGCGTTGTAGATCATCCCTGGGATGCCCTGGATCCACGCGATCAGCCCGTCCCACGCAGCCACCGCCGTGGACTTGATCGATTCCCAGTGGGAGGCGATCAGCCCGACGAGGGTGAAATTCATGAACAGCTGGATCACGAAGTTCACGAAGCTCTGGATCTTCTGCCAGACCCAATCCCAGGCCGCACCCGTCCACGCCTTGATCTGGTCCCAGTACGCGACGATCAGCGCGACCAGCCCCGCCACGGCCATGATGATCCAGCCGATCGGGCCCATCGCGATCAGCCACTGGGCCGCCATCACCGCCGCCCACGCGACCGCGCGAGCGGCCATGAGGAGGAACTGCATCGCGGCCACCGCCCCGGCGCGGAGGACGGCCAGGACCCACGTGCCGATCGAGGTCAGCGCCGAGCCGACCCACGCGGCCGCGGTGGTCGTTGCCGAGGCCACGGCCCCCGCGGCGATCTGTACGTACGCGCCGAGACCGATCGCGGACATCCGCAGCCAATTCCCCATCACGGTCCAGGTGGACGCCGAGATGATCGCGTTCGCGCCGGCCACGATCGTGGACACCGCGGAGTAGACCATCATGGCGCCCCGCACGACGAGGACCGTCGCAGCCAGCCCGAGCAGCGTGTACACCAGCGGCTGAAACACGCCCTGGTGCTGCATCGCGAAGCTCACCATCACCCCGCCGACCTCGGTCAACTTGACCATGGTCTCGCGCTTGAACCTCTCCAGCGCGGCCGCCGGAGTGTCCCCGATCGTCTTGGCCATGTCGTCCGCTGCCCCGGTCACGTTCCCGAGCGCGTCGACGGCCTTGCTCGGGTCCAGGGCGTACAACGCCCGCCCCAGGTCCTCTGCCTGCGTGCCGAACAGCCCGACGGCCGCCGCGGACTGGGCCACCGGGTCCTTGATGCCCCGCAGGCGATCCAGCACCAGCTGAAGCGCCGCCTTGGCGCTGTCGCCGCCCTTACCGATCCTCGCCATCATGTTGTCGGCGTCCAACCCGAGAGCCTTGTACGCGTCCGAGGCGCCCTTCGACCCGTCGATGGCCCGGATGCTGAACTCCTTGATCGCGTCCGCGACGAGGTCGGCGTCCCGCGCGCCGGCGCGGAGGCCCTGGGAGAGGAGACCGGTTGCGGTCTGCCCGTCCAAGCCGAACTTTTTGAACTGGACGCCGTACTCGTTCATGGTGTCGAGCAGGTCATCGGCCTTGTCGGCGCCGGACTGGAACCCGCGGGTGAGGATGTCGAGCGCCTCGTTCGCGTCCTTCGCGAGACCCGTTTTGATCATCTGGCCGACGGCCTTGGTGACTCCGCCGAGGTCCTGATCGAAGGTCTGCGCGAGCGCCATCACTTTCGTGGTTACGCCCTCCAGGCCGCCCTGGAGATCGCTGGTGTCGCCGATCTGCTGGTAGACACCCTTGATCGCCTCGTTTACCTCGGCGGTCGACTCGCCCCACGCGCCCGCGTACACGTGCGCGGACACCTCGGCCAGCTGCGCGGCCTCCTCCGAGCCCACACCCAGCTGCGCCGCGAGCTTGGCGTTCGCGGCCCCGGTGTCGAGGCTCGCCGCGATGCCCGTTCCGAGCGCCGCCCCGACGCCGGCGCCGATCGCGGCCGCGCTCGCGGTGAACTTCTCGGACACCTTGTCCATGACGCCGGACGCCCGGTCGCGGGCGATGAGATTGAAGACGAGCGAGGTGTCCGAGGCCACGGGTTCACCTGCCTCTCTTCATCTGCTCGTTCGCATCGCGCTGGGCCTGCTCGTAGCTGTCAAGCCAGGCGTGGACATGCTCGGCCTCCTCAACGTCGAGGAGGCCCCACTCCCAGGGCCGGATGCCCAGGAGGTGGGCCGCGTCGCCGAGACGTCTCAGGCGACGATCGGCAGCTCTGCTTTTCCCGAACCCTCGGGGTCCTCGGGCAGCTTTGCGATCTCCGCGTCGAGGCCGGCCAGGATCGCGTCGCGCTGCTCCGGAGCCGCGTGCTCGGCGGCCTGGTCCCGGATCGTCTGGAGCTCCCCGCGGGTGTGCTCGAGGGACAGCTCGTCCCAGGCGAAATCGACGTCGGTGAACTTCGTGGTCGGGTGGTCCCGCTTGAGGAAGATGTAGAGGAGCGCCCGCCTGCACAGCGCGTTGCCCTTGAGGACGGCCTGGGTGAAGTCGGAGAAGTCCCGGCCGGTCAGCTTCTCCAGGGCCTCCCGCTCTGCCGACATCAGCCGCTTCGGGTTGTACGTCCACCGGGTGGGCTCGTCGGAGCCATCCGGCTGGTAGATCAGGTACATCGGTGTCCCCTATCTGGCCCGGTCGGCGAGGCGCCGGGCCATCGACTCCATCGCTTCGTGCACGGCGGCCGTGTAGCGGTTCGTGTCGCCCTCCATGGCCCGGTCGAACCACAGCGTCTTGCCGTGCTGCTGAACCCACGGCTCGCGGCCGTAGGTGAGGTGGCGCCAGCCCCGGGCGCGGTTGGTGCGCTTCGGCGCGTTGGCGAATCCGCGCACGTTGCGGGTTTTGAAGGCCTTGATCCGGGCGCCGGACCAGTTCCCGCCGAGCTTGACCTCGGGCCGGATCTTCTTGGCGATGGCAGAGCGCAGCGCGGGCGCGGTGCCCGGGCCGCTGCTGGCCATCGCCATGATCCCGGACTTGGCCTGAGCGGCCGCGGGCTTCAGCGCCTCGCGCATGTTCCTCGCGAGCTCCTTGCGCAGCTGCTTCCCGTCGGACTCCTCGCGAAGTGCCCGGGCGAGCGCGTCGAGACCGTCGTACGTGACGGTGACCTCGAACGGCGGGCCGCCGGCCATCAGGACGTGGCGCGGGTGACGGCGCCGCTCGTCGGGAAGGTCACACCCACGGACGCCTCGTCGCCGACCGACCCCTCGATCGGGTTCCAGCCCTTGATCAGGATGCTGCCCGTGTACTTCGGGTTGGACGTGCCGACCACGGCCTGATCAGCACGGACCTCGAAGCTCACGACCGAGCCGAGCAGCGGCCACATGATGCTGTCGATCTTCGTAGCGGCCACGTCCTGGAGGAACTCGACCGCGAGTTCCGCGCTCTTGAGACCGCCCAGGACAGCCTTCCATCCGAGGCTGCCGTAGGTGGTGATGTCCTTGTCCTCTACCTCGACGCTCAGCTCGGCCTTGCGGGTGTAGTCGGACAGGTCGACCCCGTTGATCGCGAGGTACTGGGAGAGAAGAACCATCTTGGCCATGGGGTCACCTGATTCCGAGGCTGGTGGCGAACATGAACGAGGGGGAAGTGCCGCTGATGGTCCAGGCCACGCGGTACCAGGTGTCCGTGATGGCGCCGCCCGTGGTCCGCAGAGCCTCGCCGCCGGCGGCCGTGGCCGCGGTGAACGTCAGCTGCGTAGTCGGCGCGGCGAACGCGTTGCTCGGCGCGGACTCGACCCGAGCCGTGATGGACGGGGTGGTGCCCGCGACGGACAGCACGTGCAGCGCCGCGTACAGCCGCCGCCCAGCGGTGACCGCGCCGAGCTGGACCCCGGTCCCCGTGCCGGTCGACGTGCGGGCGGTGCCGGCCGGGTGGGCCATCTGCCCCCGCACGAGCGGCCAGGACGAGGCGCCCTTGCCCGTCCACGGGGCGACGTCGCCGACGGCGCCGCCGAGGGCGTAGCTGGCGGTGAGGCATTGCGTGATGTACGCCAGGTCGCCGACGGCCGCGCCGTCCGGGCAGGTGGTCCAGGGGCCGACCCCGCCGAGGCGCGCCCACATCGCGTCGTCCACCTTCGTCGAGTCGCCGGCCTCCCACTGGCCCTCGCCGCTCACCTCGGCCGAGCCGAGGCCGCCGATGACTTCCTTGTACCCGGCGGAGAGGTAGTTCGTGGTCTCCTTGTCCTCGATCTCCGAGGTCAGTTCGATCTTGTTGGACGCGCCAGTCAGGTCCGCGCCCACCGCGTACAGACGGCAGTTGAGCAGCACGAACTTGCTCACGTCAGCTCCTTCCGTCGCCGATGATGCGGATGATCAGCTCGGCCCCGACGTATTGCGTGCCCTGGTGCTCGTACCAGCGGTAGCCCTGCACGCGGGTCACATGGAGGTCGTGGGCCAGGCCGCCGAGCGCGTACTCTCCGGGCGCCCCGCGGGCCGCTTCGATCGCCGCCTTCAGCGACGTGGGCCCGGACCCGGCGAGCAGAGCGTCCAAGGTGCGTTGCGCGGACGCGTCGTCCGCGCGGCCGACGAGGACACGGCAGGTGAGCTCGGCCTCGTCGAGCGCGCGGCCCATCGCCTTGTCGAATTCGAGGCTGTACTCCGCAGCGAAGAAGCAGGGGGCCGGGACCGAGTCGGGCGTGTACCCGAAGCACGTCAGCTTCCCGATTCCGCTGGGGAGGACGACCGTGCGGGCCGCGGCCGCGATGGCCTCGCGGATGGCAGACATCTGCATCGCCGTCCCCCTATCCGAAGCCGGGCAAAACGAAGTGCTCGATCAGCCCCCACACGTCGGGGTCCCGCCGGGAAAGCCGGACGACGCCCCACTCGGCGGAGCCGGTCACGCCCTCCGGGCTGTCCTTGCGCTTGAAGAGGCGTGCGGCCTGGATGAGGGTGGCCTGCACGATCTCGTCCGGTACGGCCGGCCATCCCCACCGTGCAGTGACCCGTACCCGGGCCGGGCCGGTGCCCCATCGGCCCGATGCACGGATCAGTGAGGTGATCGGGCGGCCTCGGGCGAGTGCGTTTTCCGGGCCGGTCTCGTAGTCGCTGAGCGCCGTCCACGTTCCGGCCGAGCCGGTCTCGACCGTCACCGGGTCGGCACCTGCGTCGTCCAGGAGGAGCCGGGCGCCGCCAGTGTCGTTGACGGTGCGGTCGGCGGGCCGGTAGGTGCGGGGGCTGGCGACGGGGTCGAGGTAGAAGCGTCGGCCGGTCGCGGTGTCGATGCTGCGGGACGCCGCAGCCAGAGCAGACGTCAGGAGCACGTCCCGGGATGTGTCGCTGTCCTCCACGCCGAGCATCTGCTTGAGCACGGACAGGGCCGCGTACTCGTTGGCCACAGCCGCGCCTCACTCTCGGATGATGTTGCCGTCCGCGTCGCGCGGCTTGCGGGGCCGCCCCCGTCCACGCCGTTCCTCGGCCGCAGGGATGCCCGCGGCTTCGGCGTCCGGGAGCGGGGCGGACTCTGCCGCCGGGGCAGTCGCGGTCTCGACCGCGGGCACGTCGTCGACGCGCTCGGCGATGCCAGCCCCGACGAGGTGTGCTGCCTCGGCCGTGGGCAGCTCGGTGACCTCGCCGCGGCGGGGCCACGGTTCGCCGTTGCGGGTGCCGGACATTTCGACGGTCATACGGATGCGCATCGGTGTGCCCCTCTCAGTGGACCGGCGCGTAGCGGGGGGAGCCGAGGAGGACGCCCGCGGCGAGCATGCCGCCGGTCGTCGAGGTGGAGGTGACGACCACGACGCGCAGGTACCGCCGAGAGGCGAGGACGCCGACCTCGAATACGGTGTCGTCGTTGACCGCGACGATCGTGGGCGGCGAGCCCTGGAGCTGGGCGGCGGCCACGGGCGCCCAGCCGGTGGACCCGTCGTCGGAGTCCTGGATGGCCACGGCGTGCGAGCCGTCGGTGATCGTGCCGGTCGAGATGAGGACCACCGCGTCCTGCATTCCGCCGTTGACGGCCCGGTCGACGGCCACCCCGTTGGCCGTGCCGTCGGTGCGCGCGGCGGGGGACAGGCTGCGCTGGAAGGAGGTGTTGTTGTACGTGGACACGAGGTCTCCTATCCGGGCAGGGCGGCCCAGGGGACGGGGGCCGCCCTGCCGCGGGCTCTTAGGGGGTGCCGCCGGTGAAGGTCTTGATGGCGCCGGTCAGGTCGACGAGCGCGGCGTCCGCGCGCATCAGCGCCCGGAAGGTCACGAGGTCGTTGCCGAACGCGAACTCGTCGGACCGCTCGAAACGCACGCCTCCGGCGAGGCGGACGAAGTACTGCGAGAAGTCGCCGAACGCGATGCTCTCGGCGCTCGCGGCGATGGCCGGCATGTTCGGGTCGGTCAGGACCGGCTTTCCGAGGATGGTGTCCGGCTGGCCCGCGATGACCGAGGGCTGCCAGATGTACTGCCCCTCACTGGTCTTGATCTTCCGGACCGCGCCCGCGGTGCCGTCCGCCATGAGCCAGCGGCACGCCGACGACATGCGGTACGGGGAGATCACCGAGTGGAACAGGGTGATCAGCAGGTCGGCGCCCTGGCCTGCGGTCGCCTGGGATCCGAACCCGCCGACCGGGGTGGCCGCGTTCGGGCCGGTGGCGCCGGCGGACGCGTCGGTCAGGATGCCGCGGGGCTTGGACGAGCCGTCGCCGGTGATGCAGTGCGCGCCGAACGCGTTGCCGAGGGCGCGGCCGGCCTGCATCGCGAGGTAGCCCTCCAGGTCCACGCCGGTGTCGGTGAGGAGCTCGCGGGAGACCTGGATCAGGGTGCCGTACTTGTACGCGCCGAGCGAGACCTGGCCGAACGCCGGGTCGGACTCGCCGATCGCGCCGGCCTCGGTGACGATCGCCGCCGAGCTGTGCGCGGTGGTCTTGGGGACCTGAATGACCTCGCCGCTCGCGGTGTTCAGGACGGTGGCACCGGCCTGGAGGATCGCGGACGTCTCGATGAGGTGGGCCACGAGCCGGTCGTAGAACGAGGTGGGGACCGTGGCGCCGCCGGCGCCCGAGCTGAGCTTGGACAGGTCACGGAAGTTGACCGGCCCCGAGGGCCGGACGTCGATGGCTCGCGGGCCCTCGCCGCGCAGGAACGAGCGGAGGGCTACGTCCGCCTGCTCCCCGCCTGCGCCGCCGCCCTGGGTGACCTGCTTGCGGGGCTCGCCGCGCAGCTGGGCCATCGCGTCCTCGGCGTCCTTCGCGCGCTGCTCGCCGTCGAGCACCGCCTTGATACGGACGTCGAGCGCGTCGAGCTCGGAGTTCAGCGCGATCCAGGACTTCTCTTCCTCGCCGGAGAACGCACGGTTCTCGTCGGCCGCACGGTCGGCCAGCTCCTTGGCCTGCTCCCACACGTTCAGGCGCCGCTCGCGCAGCTTCTTCGCCACTTCAGACATGATCTTCTACTCCCGTCGGGTCTGGCTGAACGGGAGCCCACGACGCCCCGCACCTTCAGGTGCCGATGGCCGGCGCGCGCTGCAACCGGCGGTCGTCTGATCACTGCTCCGTGCTGCGTGTGCCGACGGGGTTTCCAATCGGCAGGCCCGGCCGGTTGCCGGGCCCCCGCCGCTAGGCGGGCACACCTCGTGCTCGTGCTGCCCCACGCTCAGGCGTAGGGGTCCTGCTTGCGGGCGAGGAGCGCCATGCGGGCGGCCGCGCCGTAGCTCGTCTTCTCCTGGACCTTGGGCTTGCCCGTGGTGCGGTCGGTGCGGACGAAGAAGCGGCGGAGCTCGTCCTCGTCGGCGAGCTTGCGCACCTCCTCGAAGTCGGCGCCCATGTGCCGTGCCAGGGATCGCAGGCCGGCCGAGCTGTCCGGGTAGGCGGGAGTGTTGACCGGGGCGACGTCGACGAGCTGTACCCGCAGCAGGGTGCGCATCGGGAACCCTTGGTCGGTGGTGCCCCACTCGTCCTCGATGGTGCGGAAGGCGAACGAGGACTTCCGGACGTCGCCGCGCTGGACCAGTTCGAGGATGTCGGCGCGGGCTCGCGGCGGGTCGACCTCGTAGTCGAGGCCGGTCCCGTCGAGCATGAGGCGCAGCGTCCCGGACCCGGTGGAGCCGAGGAGCATGTTGTCGTCGTGGTTGTAGCGGGCGATCACGTCCGGCCAGCCGTCCCCTCGGGAGGCGTTGAACGCGGCCGGGTCGACGACCTCGACGAACCCGCCGAGGTTGCTGCTCTGCCGGTTGAAGACGGCTGCGTACCCGCCGATGGTCTTCGTGTCGCTCTGGGCCCGCAGCTCGACGGGCACCTTGGTAAAGCGCCGCTCGGTGTCGCTCACCGGGGCCTCCTCACTGGGGTTGGGGTTCGCCCGCGGGGTTCCCGGGCTGGGGCTCGGCCGCGGCCAGCAGGGCCACGGGGAGGTAGGTGTCGCCGTGCTGGCCCGCGGGCAGGGGAGGCAAATCCTCGATGGCGCGCACCTCGTCGCGGTTCCGCCAGCCGTCGCGCAGCGCCACGGAGTGCGCCTGGTAGCGGGTCATCAGGTCCACACGCACCATGGAGTCCACGTTGAACCGGACGAACTCGCGGCCCGGCATGAGCGCGGACAGCTTGGCCTCCAGCCGGGACAGCCACGGCCGCAGCGTGAACGCCACGAACGCGTTCGCGTTCTGCTCGACGTTGGCGTACGTCATGCTGCCGCCGGAGTCGCCGCCGACCATCTCAGGAGGGACGCCGTAGATCGCGGCGATCTGGGACGCGTTAAGGCGCATGGTCTGGATGAATTGCGACTCCTCCGGGCTGACCTTGAGCGCCTCGAAGTCCCAGTCGGATCCGAACACTAGCGGCTTGCGCGCACGGACGCGGGCGGCGAGCCGGTCACTGATCTCGTCGGCCTCGTCCGGGTTCAGGGCCTTGGCGCCGTTCTTCATGGTCCACGGCGGGGTGCCCCCGTTGTCGAACCAGGACAGCCCGTACTCCGTGGCCGACAGGCCGACCCCGATCGTGTGCGCGAAGTAGGCCACCGGGGAGAGGCCAACAACCTTGCCGGGCATGACCACCCACGGAATGTGGACGATCTGCTCGCGCGGGACCTCCACGCCCTTCCAGTAGTAGATCGGCATGGTGGGTTTGCCCTCGTCCACCCACACGTCGTCGGGGTTCAGCCACTCGATCGAGGTGGGGAATCCGAAGTCGTCCCATGCGGTGACCAGTCCGTACGCGTTGCCGCGCAGGGCCAGGGACACGACGGCCTTGTGCAGCCACTCGAACAGGTTGTCCCGGGCCGCCGGCTGGAACAGCAGCGACGGGACGAACGTCAGCATTTCCCTGGAGGCGCCGTTCTTCCGGTACGTCTGGAGCGGCAGGGAAGCAATCGAGTCGGCGAGGATTCGCACGCACGCGAACAGCGGGATCAGCTGGAGCGCCCGGGCGGCGGACGCCGAGGAGGCGGAAGAACTGCCGCCGCCGAGCCAGGGCAGGGAGGTAATCGCCCGCTTGCTGACCCCGCCCATCCAACGGAACGGCGCGGCCAGGGCATCGCCCAGGCGCCGCCACCCCCCAGCAGAGCTCTCCGGAGGTGTCCCGGGGTACCAAACCCCGTCAGGGCCGAGAGTCGGCATGGCTCCTCCTCACAGCACCGAGTCGAGTACGTCGTAATCGGCCCGCACCAGCGGGCCCCGGGTCAGGAGCGCCCACCGGGCGAGCGTCACGGCGACGAGCGGCGACACGTCCACCAGGGAGCGGCGCCGGTCCAGCACCCACGCGTCCCCGACCGGGCGGGTCATCGCCCCGTTCACCGCCGCCGTCAGCGGGGCCTGGTCGATGTGCGCCACGCTGCCCTGGTTCAGTGCGTCGGCCAGCTGTCCGCAGGCTTCGACGATGTCGTTGGTCCGGAGCACCACCAGGTGGCCGTACTCCGGGTTGTCCTTGTCGGCTGGCACGTCGACCCCAGCGGCGACAAGGTCGTCTACGAGGGAGCCGGCCGGGGACCCGGCGGACGCGATGGCCACGGCGACCGGGCGGTGCAGCTGCCGCAGCCGTACGACCGCGGGCACCACCCAGTCCGTGCCGGCCCGGCGGTCCACGACCTCCAGGTGCAGGCGCCCGTCCGGCCGCAGCCCTGCCAGGCCGATCGTCGCCGTACTCCGGTCCTGCGACACGTCGACCGCCAGGGCCAGCTCGGCACCCGGGCGGGACCGCTTGTCGGCGAGCCCCGGCCACGCCGCCTTGGGGACGTTGGGGTCGCTCGGCGGCGCGGCTTTCCGCGTCCGATTCAGGTACGCGCGGTCGAACTCCGCAGGGTCAAGTTTCTCCAGCTCGGAGCGGATGACGGCCTCGGTGACGGTGTGGCCGAGCGCGGGCAGAGCGGCCGCCCACGTGGCCGGGTCGTCGCGCGGCATGTCGTCCGGGGCGAACCACTCGAAGTACGCCACGGTCGGCCGTACGTCGGTGGCCCACAGCTCTTCGATCGCGGCCCGCCCGGCCGCCCGCTTCTTGTTCAGCCACACGCTCTTCTCGGTGCCGCCGGCGGACGCCCACCACAGCTGGGCCATCGGCCGGGTCAGCATCGCGGGGCTGAACGCCTGCTCCAGCCGGTCATCCTCGTGCGCGAACGCCTCGTCGATGACACCAAGGTCGAGCGCCGGGCCGTGGCCCGCCTTCTCGGTGTTCGCGGTGATGCCGAGCTTCGAGCGGGTCCGAGTCCAGAGGATGGCCTCGTTGCCGTTGCTCTTGCGGGCCCGGACCCGGGGCGCCAGCGAGGAGCCTTCGAGGGTGACGAGGAACTCGTCCTCCCAGCGCTGCCGGGCCATCCCGCGCGTCTGCGCCGCGTAGACCACGTTCTGCCGCTGCCACGCCGCGATGCGGTGCGTCATCAGCGCGAGGATCTGCTGCGTCTTGCCCTGCTGCCGGGGCACGGACAGCCCGACCTCGCGGTGCGCGAACAGCCCGGTCGCGGGGTTGATCTCCAGGCCGACGTCGAGGACGTATCGCTGCCACGGCATCGGGGTGAACCCGAGGGCCTCCATGACCCGGCACGCCGCCGGGCCGAGGCTCGGCCACTCCGGGCGCCGCGGGGTACCCCAGCGCGGCGGGCAGGTCAGCCCGTACCGCTCCAGCAGGTCATCGGAGAACTCACTCGGGGGCTGCCAGGTCTCCGAGGCCGTCGTCGTCGTCATCGGCGGCCCGTCCCTCCAGCAGCTGGGCGAGCGTCAGCCTCAGCTCGCGGGAGAGGTTGGGCAAGAGCTTGGTGTCCTCGCTGGGAAGGAGGTCGATCTCGGCGGCGAGGCGGTAGGCCAGTTCGGTGAGGGACGGCTCGACGCCGACGAGGTCGCCGAGCGCTTCGACGTCCTCGCGGACGGCTTTCTCGACGGGGCCCATCCGGCCACCTCCAAGATCATCCCGGTGGCATCCGGCCCGGGGGGAGAAAAATAAAAGCTGGGCGCGGGGCTGGGAAGACGATCTTCCCAAAAAATCGGGCGAGCCTCTGACCTGCGACTTTGTGATCACTGCGTTTGTGCAGGTCAGAGCCTTGTCGAGTGCGGGTCAGGGTTAGGTGTACCAGTCCCTCGACGTGGTCAGGCCGGACGGTCGGGCCCGGGCCCCCTTCTCCCCGTTGCAGTTCCGCCCGCAGGTCGGGCAGCGCCGGACCCCGTGGGCAGGCAGCCAGTTGGCGATGTCCTCCGGGTCGGCCCCGCTGGCGATGGGGACGACGTGGTCGACGACGTCGGCGCCGGGGTGGCCGCAGAGGTGGCAGACGTCGGACTCGGCGAGTAGGCGGGCGCGGGCCTTGCGGTAGTGGTAGGTGGTGAGGTCACGTCGGCCAGCCATACCCGCTCCTCCCTGCCGTGCTAGATCTGACGCGCTGCGACGATGTCCGGATCGGCGTCCACGATGGCGCGGGCTGCGATACGGATGTCTGCTGGGAGGGCATCGAACGCGGCCTGGTAGCCGTGACGGACGACGCGGCCCTTGATGTCGTCGGGCATCGACGCGCGGGTGGCTGCCGGCATCGCGTCCGCCAGGTCCCGCATGGTGATGGCGGCGATGAGCAGTTCGGCGGCGGCGTTGACGAAAGCGTCGTGTTCGGTCATCTGCTCATGGTGGCATGGCGGGTTGCCGCCCGGGGCCCTCGTCCCGGACGGCCGTTCCCGCGCCCACCCGCCCCGGGTGGTCTGTGGGGTGGTCAGTAAGTGGGGCAGATCGCAGTGTGCGCAGCGGCGAGGATCTTCGTTGCCGTGGCGAGCCCGTGCCCCTCGGGGTGAGTGGGGCTGGTCCAGCGTCGGTTGGTCTGCTCGACCTGCTTGGCCTGGTCCCCGGGGAAGCTCTTGATGGTGCCGCAGGTGTCGATGCCGCGGCTGACGGCCTTGTCGTCCTTGCCGTGCACGATGTCCTTGTCGATAGCGTTCAGGCTGGCGAGGAAGGCCTGGCGCTGTGCGCCCTTAGGTTCGGCGGGCAGGCCGGCTGCGGCCCGGGCCGCGTCAGGGTTGGCGCTGCCCCCGCTCGGGCCTGGTGCTGGCTGAGCGGTCCCGGTGTCGCGGACCCAGGACGCGGACGGGCCGGGGCTGGCGGTGGTGCTACTGCCGCATCCGGTGAGTGCGAGAATCCCGGCGGTGGCCAGGACGGTGACGGCGTGGTGTGTGCGCATCGACTCATGCTCGCGGGGGCCGCGGCGGCGTGTGGTGGTCGTGATGTGTCTGTGACGCACGAAGGCCCCGCACGGGGCGGGGCCTTCGGTCTGTTTTTGGGCGCGTTGATGTCGCGCTCCCTCAGGATGGGGTACGGCGGCTGGTTTTGCAACTGGGTGCAGAGAAGGGCCCCGACGCTTGGGGGAGGAGCGGCGGGGCCCTTCGTGGTGCGCACCGGCGTGTGCAGTGTGGGAGACCGGTGCGCCCCCTCCAGGTGGTGCGATCAAGCTACGCCTGAGGCGACTGAAACAACACCCCTGAAGTGGCTGAATATCGTCCGTTGTTGGGGTGGTGGGTGACAGGCGGCCCGGGAGACTGGGCGGGAGACGGTGGGAGACGGCGCGGTAGACGTGCAGGTCAGGGCGCGGGAGACGGGACGGGAGACGCCCCCGGGGTGGTCGGCCGGGGAGTGGTGCTGACGGCCTCCCGGCGGACCCCGCGCGTGGGGGTCCCGGCCAGCTTCAACTTGGGGTCCACGGGGATGCCCAGGGCCTCGACGCGGCGGCGCAGATCGCTCACCTTCCACGTGGGGTGGTGGCCCCGCTCCTGGAGGTAGGCCAGGACCGTGGACAGATGCACCCCTGCGGCGTCCCCGATCAGTTCCCGGAGGAGCCCCCGCATGTCCTCCGCCGGGTCGCGGATGGCGACTTCCTCGGCCGCTTCCGGGGAAGGCTGGGGAGCGGCCCGCCAGATGACCCAGCACCACCAGGGGACGGCCAGCCACAGGAGGCCGGGGGCGGCGCGCACGATCCGCCACGCCAACAGGGCGGGCAGGGCCAGGAGGGAGGCGCGGAGGGCGCGGCCGCCGAGGGAGTCGGCGGCGCGCACCCATCCGGCTGTCGCGGCGGTGTAGCGGGTCAGGACGATGGCGGCGCCGCGGCATAGCCGCTCGGCGGCGGGCTGGAGGCGGGTCACAGGATGCCCTGCGCTTCGAGTGCGGCGCGGGCGGCTGTGCCGATGCCGTTGGCGACGCCGGGAAGCCCGTTCAGCAGGTTGGCCACGCCGGCGGTGGCGCAGAGCGTGGCTCCGCAGAACAGGCCCCCGGCGGCCCGCTTCTTGATCTCCTTGCTGGAGGCCCTCCAGGCGAGGGCGAGCGCGAAGGCCAGGAGGAAGACGACCACGCCGCCCTCGGGGCTGAGGCTGCCCATGGAGCCGCTGGCCAGCCCATCGCTGCGGGTACCGGTCGCTCCGGGTACGGCTCGTTGCCCGGTGCCGTTCGCTGCCTGTACGGAGCAGCCGGCGAGGAAGCCGAGGAGGCCGCCGGCACACACGGTGGCGAGTGCGCCGAGGGTGAAGTGGATGGCGAACGGGCCGATCGTCTTCGGCTCCCACTTCGCCTTGTGCATGGTGCGGACGTTGGCGTAGAGAACGGCCAGGCTGATGGCCGATCCGGCGAGGGTCAGGGGGGTGCTCACAGGTGTACTCCGGTGACTGCGGTGACGATGTCGTAGGGGTGGACCATGCCGACGGTCCCGACGAGGGAGACGGCCAGGGCGGTGCGGGTCAGAATCCGGGGCCGGACGTGGTCGATGGCGAAGGCGGCGCCGACGGAGCCGAGGGCGAGGATGTACGCGGGCAGGAGGCCGGCCTCGGTGCGGCACTCGGTGAGGGCCTCCGCCCAGCCGGTGGCGAAGCTGTAGCCGTGGGGCCCGAGCGGGATCACCGCGAGGGCGGCGCCAGCCAGGGTCGTCCACGGTCGGGCCCAGGCCCACAGCCAGGACCAGTCGTAGCGGGGCGTCGGCTCTGGCGTCGGGTAGACGACATCGAAGGTGACGCGGACGGCGAGCGGGGCCGGGTCCGGGTCGGGCGCGGAGTACCAACGCGGTTCCGCCGGCGGCGGGGGCGGGGGAGGCGGCGGGCCCACCCGCCAGGGCGGGACTTCGCCGGGCTCCGGCGGCCGTGCGGGGAGCGGCGCGCCGGGCGGGATGATCTGCGTGATGTGGGCCTCGGTCATGACGCCCTCCTGGGAAGCTGCGCTTGGATGCGCTGCGCGCGGCGCTGGCCGATGCGCAGCCCGGACTGGAGTGCGCGCAGAGATACGGGGCGGCCGGTGGCTGCGAGTGCGGCTGTGTTCAGCTCGGCTGCGTCCGCGAGGAGCTGCGCATCCGCATCCGGGTTGGGGATGGTGGTGACTGAGTGCGCATCCGGGGTGGCTGCGGCCTCGACTGCATCCGGTGCCTGGCCTGCGGTGGGTGCGGCTGCACCCGGCTGCGCTGCTGCATTCGGGGCGGCTGCGGCGGGCGGCTGCGGTGCCGGTGCAGGGGGCAGCTGGGGCGGCGAAGCGACGGCGACAGCCTCGTCGGCTGCGGCCTCGAATCCGGCCTCCGGCTGCGGCTGCACGGGTGGGAGTGCGGGTGTAGTCGTTCCGCCCAACATGGACGCGAGGGCTGCATCCGCGCCGGAGTGCAGTCGAGTGCGCTGCACTCCGACCAGCTGCGTGCCGAGCTGTGCATCCCCGACGCCGACGCGGCGGATGAGTCGCCAGGCGCGCCGTTCGGACGTCCAGCGGACGGCGCGGCTGGGGTGGCCGGCGGCCATGGCCTTGAGGGTGGCAAGGCGTTGCACGGTCTCCGCGTTGCGGCGGATGGCTTCGGCGTCGACTCCCGTCCGGTGGATGACGATTCGCCGGGCGAGGAGGCCGAGGCCTTCGGCGGCCGCGCTCATGGCCATGGGGGTGACGGCGTAGACCGCGGCTTCGGTGAGGTCGTCGGCTGCGCTGATCCCGGTGGCGGACGCGGCGACGGGTGCGGCCCACAGGCCGAGGCGGACGACGGCGGGTACGGCCTGGCCGAGCATGGTGAGGCCGACGACGAGGAGGGCGAGGGTGAGGGCGACGCCCTCGCCGGCGGCTACGACGCCGAGGGCGGTTTCGGAGCGGCCGAGTTCGGCTCGGATGTTGGTGTAGGTGCCGAGGCCGCCGGCGATGCCCGCACCGACCATGGGGATTGCGGTGCAGATGAGGATGAACTGTTGGCCGCGGGTGAGGCGGTCGCTGGTCACGTGGTGCTCCGGGGCGTGCGGGGCCGGGGCCGCGCGCGGGTGGCCAGCGCGGGCCCGGCCGATCGAGGGTGGGTCAGGCGCGGGTGGGGCCGAGGAGGAGGGCGTATTCGCCCCTGGTGATGTCGCGGGTGATCTCCGGCATGGCGGCGAGGAGGTCGCGGGCCAACTCGTCGGCCTCGTCGGTCCAGTCGAGGATGTCGACGGCGTAGCGCTGGGCGATGGCGAGGCGGGCGACGTCCGTCATGACGTGCTGGGGGCGTCGGCCGGTGAGGCGCTTGACGGCGTAGGCGAGGCCGGCGCGGATCCGGTCGTCGCGGGTGGCCTGGCGGAGGTGTTCGTCGGGCTGGGAGAGCTGGGTACGCTCGGGCATGGCTGTTCCTCCTGGTAGGCAGGTGGGGCGGTTGGCCTCGGCGGAGCTGCGAACTCCGCCGGGGCACCTGGTCTACGGCTGGATGTGCTTGGAGCAGTACCGATGCCCCGTCATCCGCATCCGTCGGCACTTGAGGTCTTGCGTGGTTGATGCCCCGCACCAGCGCGAGGGGTCGTGTGCGGCACACACGCGCTTGCCGTCCTGGGCGGGGTTGATGCAGGCGTATCCGTTGCTGCGAATTGCCCCACAGTGGGGCTTCACTTCGACTCGCAGCGGGGGCAGAAGGTGTACAAGTGGGCGTACTCGCTGGCCTCACGCTGCGCCCGGGTCTTGAAGCTGAAGCCATCGCCGTAACACCAGGGCCGGAAGCGCTTGTTGCAGACCGCCCGGCCGTTCTCGGATGCCTCGGTGAACTTGTGCAGCAGCATCCGGTGGCTGGCCACGGTCCACGGAGCATTGTCCTCCGGCTCCTCCTCCGTCTCGACGGCGGACACGAAGCGCGTCGGGTAGTTGGAGACATCGCGGTACCGGTCGTCGAGCACGGCGACGTACCCCGGCGCGGTGTGGATGTGGGCCACGCTGCCCGTGACCAGCGGCTGTCCTGGACGCGTGACGACGACCGCCTGACCCTCCGCGAATCCCTCCGGCGCCGGGGCGTCCACCAAGACCAGGCGGACCGAACGGCCGTCGTTGTACTCGATGGCGTAGTCGGTGCGGGTGATGGAGGACATCTCGCGAACCGCCCTGCGGCCAGGACCCATCATGGCCGCGTTGATCTCGGCCTGGCCGGTCTTCTGGTCGACGGTGGTGATGGTGCCATTCTCGGTGCGCTCGTAGACCTTGACCACGGGGCCCCTCCTCGTTGGTGGCTCGTCAACTAGCTTGGCCAATCGCCTTGACGATGTCAAGCGGGTTGGCCTACCTGGTTGGCTGATCGCGTGGCATCATGTCCGGCATGAACACCACCGCCCTTGACGCAGCCGCCCGGCGCTACCGGCGTGCCGAGGCAGCCCTCGACAAGGCGCGCGCCGAACTCACCGCAGAGGCGGTCGCCTGCCTGCGTTCCACGGACGAGCGGGGCGCGCAGGCCGAGGTGGCCCGGCGCATCGGCTGGTCCCGGGAGCGGGTCCGGCAGATCATGGCTGCGGCCGACGCCGAAGCTGCGGCGCCAGCGGCCGAGTAGTTGCGCGCACACCGGGCCCCCAGTCGCTGGCGGATCGGGGGCCTCGTACTGCCGAGGTCAGCCGGCGAAGGGGCGCAGCGGGGTCCGTTCCTCGGCGGTGGCCCGCTTCCATTCGGCCGCGATGAACGCGAGAGGGTCCTCGGACCAGTCGGCCCAGCCCGGGTCGGTGGCGGTGACGCGGCCGTCCATGAGGGCATCGTCGAGCAGTACCTCGCCGAGCACCCGTGCAGTTCCGGCGTGCTCCGGGTCGCCATACTGCGCGGCGCCGGCCGCGATAGTGGCCGCGTTGCGGAGCCGCCAGGCGTACCGGTCCGCTCGGCTGAGGGTGTCAGGCTGGCCGGGCTCCGGCGTGGGGTATTCGAGCTGCTCGCGCGTGACGGCGTAGATCCAGGCGAGGTCTGTGAGGTCCGGTTCCATGTGGACGAGCCTGCCGTAGATCCTCTGCCGTGTGCGCGGGATCGGCGCAGCTGTCCGGATGCGTCGGGAGCCGTCCGGACGCACCGTAGAGGCATGCCCGACCGTGCTCGGATCGTCGTCCACCCGCCCGCCCCGACCGGCGGCCGGCGGGTCGTCGCGCACATTCACGCGGAGGACTCGATCCTCGGCACCGCGTACACGCTGGCGGACGTAGCGGAGTTCCTCCGGAGGATCGGCGTGGACGATCCGGACGCCGTCCTCGCGGCCGGGGACCCGCTGATGGAGTGGCGCGGCGGCGGGCCCGAGGTGTGGGCCGCGAGCCCCAACGAGCCGCCGGGCGCCGAACCGTAAGATCACGCGGTGGCAATCGAACTCCCCAGCGAACTGATCAATCTCCAGCGCGAGGCCAACCTCGCCCGCCAGCAGGCAACCAGCAGCGAGTACAGCCCGGCCGGGTGGAAACCCTGGCTCGACGCGGTGGACGCGGTACACGACGCGGTGACGAGATACGCCAAGGAGACGGGTCTCCCGCGGCACGAGGTGGAGCAGGCGGTGAAGGCGGCGGCGAAGGCCTCGGAGGCCCCGCCCGAGGGTTCGGACGGGGCCGGGGCCGAGTAGCTACGCGGCTGCGGGCTCGGCCAGGGTGAGCGACCGCGCGCAGGCCCGACACACCAGGCTCGGCGGCCGCCCGTCGCCGCCCTCCAGGAGCAGCTCGTCCCCGCAGCTGCACGCCCGGCCGGTGCCCACGCTGCGCCGGCGGATCCCGAGGGCGTGCTCGACCCGCTCGGCGGCCCCGGAGGCGACCCGGGCCACCTCGTCCAGCTCGCCCCCGGTGAGCGGCCGGAAGGGCCCGGCGTCGCCGCGGACGCGGGCAGCGAGCCAGACCGCGGCCTGCCGGCCCGTGCGGGTGCCGACGAACGGCCACCGGGCCGGGTCGGTCGAGTCGGCCGCGGACAGTGCGTTACGCCGGTCGCGGTCGGCGGGGGTCCAGCCGCGGGCGGCCCAGTCGGCCGGCGCCGGGCCGACGGCGGAGGACTGAACGCGGGCGGCGAGCTGGTCGGCGAGGGCGACGAGGACGGCCTCGACGATGCGGATGGTGTCGACCACGTGGAGGCGGACGGGCGCGGACCTGTCCGCGGGGTCGTACTCCTCAACGGTGCGCAGGTAGGCCTGGAGGCTGGCGGGCGGCCACGCGTCGTGCGGGCGGCTGGTGCGGAGGGCGTGGAGGTCGTCCCAGTGGCGGGCGACGAGCTGAAGGGCGGCGATGGCGTTCACGTGAGACTCCTGGGGCGGTAGGGGTACGGTGGTGGCCACCTGGGGGCGCATCCGGTCTGTGGCGGACGGAGGATGCGCCCCTTCTGCATGCTCAGCTCACGATTGGGGCCCCTGGGGGTCTAGGGCGGCGCGCAGCTCGTAGGCAGCGCCGCCGTGGGTACGCAGGACGATCCAGTTGCTGGCGAGCTGCCGGACGCGGGCGAGGGCGGCCTCGGCCTGCTCTGCGCGCTGCTCGGCCGCCTGGACATCCGCGACGGCGCCGGCGTAAGCCCGCTTGTTGCTGCGGCAGACGGCGGTGAGGGTGTCGATCCGGGCGTACAGCTCGTCGAGGGCGTCCGAGGTAATCGTGTCGACGGTGTGCCGGGTGGGCTGGCCGGTCATCGGCTGCTCCCGTCGGGCTGGGTCTCCAGGACGTAGCCGGTGCGCCGGGGCTGGCCGGCCTTCGTCGTCGGTTTGGTGTGCAGGGTGCGGGCGAGGATCTGGCGGGGGCGCTTGCCGGTGTCGGCGTCGACGACGTGGGCGCGTGCGTCGCCGGGCGTGTAGGCCTCGATGAGGATGCGCCGGCCTTCGTCGAGGGGGTTGGTGGCGCGGTAGGTCTGGCCGGGCTGGATGGTCATCGGTGGTCTCCGTGTCGGTCGGTGCGGGCCCATGACGGGGTGTGGATGGCCGCGTGGCGGCCTCGGCGGGGCGGAACGGCCGTTCGGGTGTCCCGCCCCCAGTACGCGGCGTGGGGGGCGGCGTGGCGGGTCGCGCGGGCCTGCTGTTCGCCGTGCCGGACCGCGCGGCCGAGGAGCAGGCCGAGGACGAGGGACGCCAGGGTCATGACGGCGAGGCTGGCGAGGACGAGCAGCAGGGCCAGCACGGCTACTCCTCGCCCGCGGCGCGCCGGGCGAGGTGCTCGTCGCAGTAGAGCGGGCCCTCGGTCGCGGCGGCCGGCAGGCACTGGCAGCGCTGGGCCGGCGGGGAGATGTTGAGCGCGTGGAGTACGGCGTTCAGGACCGTGTCCGGGTCGGCGCCCTCCTCGCCGGCCGCACCCTCGATGGCGTGCCAGGCGGCCTCGTGCTCCAGCTCGGTCAGGGTTCGGCGGCGGTCCGGGCGGACCCCGACCAGAGCGGCGGCACGCATCGCCGGCGAGTCGCCCGGGAACCGGCGGGGCTGGTGCTGCGCCACGGCGTACGCCGAGTCGCTCGCGATGGCCCGCTGGCCCGCGATGACTTCCTCCAGCAGATCCAGCGGGATGCACGCCTCGGCGTGGCCGGTGGCGCTGCTGCCGACGCCGAAGCGGATCGCGGGCCGGCCGTCCGGCGTGCGGCCGGGCCAGACGGCGAGGTCTTGCCCGCCGGGGCAGGACAGGATGAACCCGGCCCGCGGGAACTTGGCGAAGAGGTCGGCGGGTTCTGCGGTGAGGTCTTCGTAGGTCGTGGTCTCCACGACGATGCGTCGGCGGCATGTCGTGCCGTCGCGCCACGTCGGCCGGGTCTCCGTGAGGTGGGCCAGCTTCTGGGCAGCGGCCTCGCGGTCGTTGAACGGCAGGCCGGAGACCCATTCGCGGGCGAGCGGGTCGTAGGTCTCGACGTGCCAGCGGACGCGGGGCGGGTGAGCGGTCATGTTGCGGTCCTTCCGGGTCAGCGGGTGGCGAGCTGGCGGTCGACGCAGGCGGCGACGGCCGTGCAGCGGTGGCCCTCCGGGGTGCGGCTGAAGAGGCGGGTGCCGATCCGGCCGCAGCGGATGCAGCGCTTCAACTCGGGGCCGGCCGGGCGGGCGGGCTCCGGCTCGGGCCCGTCGAGGAGGTTGGAGGTGTTCTGCACGGACACGGTGGTCCTTCCGGTGGATGCTGGTGGGGTCGGCCGCCCCGCACTGCCCGCGGAGCGGCCGACGGCTCGGTCAGATGCGGTCGGGGTGCGAGGCGATGTCCTCGTCGGCCATGGCCCGCAGGCACGCCGCTTCCGGGTCCTCGTTGGCCTGGACCCCCGCCGCTTCCTCCCGGGACGCGGCAGCGATCACCTGGAGCTGTGCGAGCAGCCGCTCCAGTTCGGTCAGCGGCAGCCCGGACCCGTTCGGGTCGGTGCGGAAGTAGATGCCGGGCGTCCCGTCGTCGAACAGGGCGGTGCTGATCAGGAGTCGGTCGCCGTCAATGTCGGTGTGCGTGAAGCGGCTGGGGTGCGGGACGGCGCCGGTGGGGGTGAGAGCGATACGGATCTCGTTGGGCATGAGGGCTTCTCCTTGTGCGCGCGAGGACGGGGGAACCGGGTTCAGGCGGCGTTGGGGTGGCTGCGGGCGGCGTCGAGGCGGGAGGGGTGCGGGGCCCGGGCGCCGGATCGCTTGGTTTCGGGGTCGCGGCCGGGGGTGGTGCGGCGGCCGCGGCAGGGCTGGTTCACAGCGGCGGCGCACCAGGGGCAGGGGACGGCCAGGGGGTCGGGCTGGCCGGTGTGGATGATGCGCTCGCGTTCTGCCCGCGCGGGGCGGTAGGCAGCGAGCTGGTCGCGGACGCGGTCGGGCATGTACCGGCCGACTGCGTCGAGCCGGGCCTGTACCTCGTCGGGGACCGCGGCGGGGCCGGTGATGGCGGCGAGGGGGGTGGGCGGCTGCTGGCCCATGATCACGGCGTGACGTTCGGTGCGGAGGGTGTGCATGAAGCCGGCGATGTCGTCGGGGTCGAGTTCGGGGTAGTGGGTGGGTTCGAGGGTGCCGGTGTGGCGGTTCATGCGGTCGCGGACGTGGGCGCGCCAGCGGCCGGCGATGTCGGAGGGCTTGATGGGGAACGGGCTCTCGGCGTAGTGCTGGCCGACGGCCCACATGGCGAACTCGGCAGGGACGTCGACGAGGACGCCGGCCCAGAGCGCGGCGAGGCCCTGGAGTTCCTGCCGGTCCTCGGGAAGGATCCGCGGGTCCGCGTAGGAGACCTGCTTCAGGAGCTGGGGAATCTGCTCGGGGTTCACGGGTTTCCTCCTGCTGCTCGGAGCTGGGCGGACAGTTCGTCGAGGTAGTCGCGGGCGGCGTTGCGGCGGGCGGCAGCCGGGCTGGACGCCGGGGCCGGTACTGCGCGGCGGACGGGGAGGCGGTGGACGCCGTCCGGGTCGGGTGCCGGGGCTGGCGCGAGGTCTTTCCAGCCGGGGATGAAGTAGCGGCCGTAGGTGATCTGCCGCTGCTGGCACTGCTCCACGGCGAAGCGGGCGAGGCGGTCGACGCCGTGGCTCTTGATGAGGGCGTGGATGACGAGCCATTCGTCGGAGCGGACGTTGCCCCAGCGGAGGGTGTCGTAGCCGGCGCGGCTGATGGTGTCGACGAGGTCGCGGGCGAAGGCCGGGACCGGGCCGTCGGCGGCTGCGGTGGCGGGCTGCTCAGGCAAGCCCTCACTCCTGGTAGGAGTGGTTTGGTGAAGGGGTACCGATTCAGGACCGGTAGGGGTCTCGATTCGGTACCCCCCCGGTCCCGATTCAGGACCGGTAGCGTCTGAGCTAGGGGTCTCGATTCGGTACCCCTCGGATTCGCTAGGGGTACCGATTCGGGACCGGTAGCTGTCGGCTAGGGGTACCGAATCAGGACCGGTAGAGCCCGGCGCGGGACGGACGTAGCCCGCCGCGAACGGCAGCAGATAGGCCGCGGCCCGCGACCCGCGAGCCTCTTCGACCATCACCAGCTCGCCGGATTCGAGGGCCTTGTCGACGGCCCGGACGACCACGGACTTGCTGACGTTGCCGAGTCGAGCCCGCAGCTCGGTGGTGCCCATGCGCGTCACGCACTCCGGCCCGGTCACCTTGTCGGCGACGGCGAGCAGCACGAGACGCGGGTTGCCCGTGGACCGGGCCTTGTTCCACACCCAGTGCTGCGCGTTGATCGTCATCCGGTGGATCTCCGTTCGGTGGAGCAGGGGCGGTTGCTGGTGCCCGCCCGGGGCGTTGAACCCCGGGCGCCGGCCTGGCCGGGCGGGCTGCAAGTCAGGACGGTCGGCGGGCCTGGACGACGGATCGGCCGAGGCTGGCGACGACCAGGAGGAGCGCGGACACCGAATCGCTGAACTGCTGCGGCCCCGCCTGGAGGGCGGTCGCGTACAGCGCGTTGGTCATCTCGGGGTCGCGGTTGGCGTGGGCGACGAAGAAGCGCATGGCCCAGGCCGTGTGGGGGTTCGCTTCGGCGGCCCCCGGCGTGATCTCGCTGAGCCCGAGCATCTCGCCCTTGGCGGGATCGAATCCGGCCGGGTCCAGGAGCTGTACGGCGCGGGTTCCGGCCTCGGCGAATGCGCAGCACACGCCGTACATCTGGCGGGCGTCCGTGCTGAAGCCGATGGCGTCGAGGGCGTCGCATGCTGCGTCGACGTCGCCGTGAACTGCCGATGTGTACGCGGTGGCGATGAGCTGGGTGATGCCGTCCATCACGGGGCTCCGTTCTCGTTGACAGGCCGGGGGCGGGGCGCGTGGGTGGTGCAGCGCCAGCCGCAGGGGTAGAGGCGGGGCGGCCCGCTGTGCGGGCCGGTGGGGACGTCGCACGGGCGGCTGGTCATGCCGCAGCCCGCTGCGTGCGCCGCTCGCCCCGGCGCATCGCTGCGTCGGTGAGGTGCTCTACGGCCACACACCCGGCGAACCCGCAGACGGCGCGCAGCAGCCCCTCCGGCTCTCGATGGGTGGCAAGCGCCCAAGCGAGCTGCATGCCGGTGTACTTGCGACCCCTGTGCGTGATGTAGGGGGTGTTTACCGTCCAGCGGACGTGGCCGTCCTCGATGGCCTCGGTACGACCGAGGTACCGGTCCAGGAGTGTGGGCGGCTCGGGCGTGTTGCTGCGCTGACGCCGATGGCGGGCGTAGCGGTCCCCTGGGGTGAGGCCACCGCGGATTCCGGCCCGGAGCTTCGGGTCGGTGGATCCCTCGCTGGCCATGGCGTCGGCGAGGCAGGCCTCCTTGACGGGGCACCGGTCGCAGATCCGCTTGGCGGCCGCGCTCTTGGCGACCGCTTCGGGGCCGTGTTCGTTGCGGGGGAGGAACAGCCGGTGCTGGCCGAGACAGGCGGCTTCGTGATGCCAGCGGTGGGCGGGCTCGGCCGTGTCAGGCGCCCGCAGGTTGGTGAGCCGGTTCACCGGGCGCCTCCGAACAAGGCATGGAACGCGGAACGGTTCCGCTTCCGGGCGGGCTGGTCGTCGATGTGGGCGGGGGCCACGCAGCCCGGCATCCCGCAGCCAGGCGAGGCGCGGCCGATGGGGTCTCGGTCGGTGTGAAGGCGGAAAGCGACCCGGTAGGCGCTGATGTGCCGGCCGCCGGTGCGCATCGAGGGGCATCCGTTGTTACTCACGAAGCCGGTCCAGCGCAGGTGGCCGCCGGGGAGGGGCTCCGTCCTGGCGAGGAAGAGAGCCTCAGCTGTGCGCGGCTTGATCCCGCTCTTCACCTTCGGGAGGCCCAGCTCCCGTCGAGCAGCGGAAACCTTCTCGGCAGAGGTTCTGAGCTGTCGGGCGATGGCCCGGTCGGAAAGGCCGTCTCGGAGGAGGGCTGCAATGTCAGCACGGACCGTCACAGGGCACCCCCAGACAGGGAGGCCGGCCACTGGCAGCCCGACAGCGCCCGCCGGTGGGACTCGGGTAGCGCCTTGAGGGGGTGGCCGAGCCAGTCGTACCCGGCGGCCATCGCGACGTAGGCGTCGGCCTCGTCGTAGCGGGCCGGGCCCTCGGTCAGGTACCCGTAGCGCTCGGCGACCGCCGACCGGATCGCGCCCTTCTCGGCGCGGCCGTTGCCGGTGGCGTACACCTTCAGCGACGCCGGCGGGATGACGGCGTAGGGGATGTGGTGCCGGTAGCAGTACTGGCGGACGATCACCCGCAGGCCGGCGAGGTCTTCGTGCCCGGCGAGCGCGGCGTGCCCATAGGAGGGGCCCTCCATGACGACCAGGTCGGCGGCCTTGATGTAGTCGGCGATGCCGATCTGGAGGATCCGGATCCTGGCGTCCCCGCGGGTCTTCGTGCGGATCTTGTCCGACCAGCCGGCCCCGGCGATGCCGGTGGAGGTGAGGGACAGATCGAGGCCGATGACGAGGGAGCGGTTGGTGCCCGCGGCCGGGAGGGTGAGCGGCATCCCGGTCGCGGGGGTCACGGTGAGGCTCACGCGGCGCCTCCGTCCTTGATCCCGAGCGCGTTCCGCTCCTCGGGGATCAGGTAGTGGCCGCGGTACCCGGTGGCGTCGAGGAGCTGGTCCGTCAGACGTCGGGTCGCCCGCCGCTGCCCGGCGAGGTCGGCCCGGTAGCGGGCGCAGGCCTTCAGAGCGCGCTGGAGGCGCTCGGCGGCGTGGTCGGCGACGTTGAGAGCGTCGCGGCCGTCGGTGTGGGCGTCGGCGAGGCGCTGTTCACTGATGCGCAGCGCACGCTTGAGGTCGCGGATTTCGCGGGCTTTCGAGCCGAACATCAGGCGTCTCCGTCCTGCTGGTGGGGGATGAGGGGCCAGGCCCCGGGAACGACCGCGTTCGGGTCCTTCCGGCGGAGGTACTCCTGAAGGCCGGCGGCCTGCTCGGCGGCCCACGCCGTCTGCTGGCTGTGGAGGGTGGCCAGGGGCAGCGCGGCCATCTCGGGCCGGGTGGAGCCGATACGCCAGGCGACCCGGCATGCGGCGATGGCGTCCGCGTCGGCCGTGTGTGCGTCGCCGATCGGCACCTCGTAGTGGGTGCAGAGGTCGACGAGCTTGCGGCCGCCCTTGCGGTAGCGGTCGACGTGCTTGTCGATGACGTACGGGTCGACGACCGGGAACCCGTCGGGGAGCGGGGCCAGCCCGTGTCGGCGCGCCTCGCGGTCGAGCATCGTCAGGTCGTAGCGGGCGTTCATCGCCACGATCGGGCTCCCGGCGGTGATGGCCTGCCCGAGCGCCGCGAGGACGTCGGCGACGACCTCGGCGGCGGGCTTGCCCTCGGCGCGGGCCCGTTCGGTGGTGATGCCGTGGACGGCGGCGGCCTGCTCGGGGATGTCGATGCCGGGGTCTGCCAGCCAGGTGGCGGACGCGGTGGGCTGACCGCCGCCGCACTGCACCACGCACGCGGTCACGATGCGGTCGGCCTCGACGTCGATGCCGGTGGTCTCCAGGTCGAAGCCGCACAGGCGGCCCAGGTGCCAGCTCATCGGCGGGCCCCCGATCCGGGAGCGGCCACGGCCGGCCAGTCAGCGGAGCCGTCCTCGACGACCTCGGCCGGGTACACGCCCTCCTCGTCCGGGCCTTCCTCCTCGGAGGAGTCCTCGTTGTCCTTCGCCTCGGCGATGGCCACCAGCTGCTTCGACAAGGCATCGTCCATGTGCCCGGCAGCCTTCGCCTTCCGCCACACGTCGCGGACGTCGTCCGAGTCGAGGGCGGCCTCCGCCTCGGCCACGTAGCCCGGGCGCGGCGCCTCGATCGCAGCCACCGCCCGGGACCCCGTCGGGTCCAGCGCGAGCGCGGTCGAGATGGGCCCCGCGAGGGCCTGACGCGGAGTGATGCCGCGCAGCTCCACCACGACGACCGGGAACTTCTTCGTCTGCCCATCCCGAATGACCTGCCGGGGCTCGATCCGCAGCGTCACCGGCACGAACCCACGGCCGTCGGTGCCCGCGAGGACCATGTCGACCATGCCGCCCCACTCCGAGGCGGCGTAGAACGAGTGCGTCTCCGCCCGCCACATGCCCATTCCCGACAGGTCCGGCAGCATGACGTTCAGCCGGGAGGTGGCCGAGCAGACGCGGCCCTTGGGCTGCTGGTGCCAGTCTTCGCCGAACTGGCGGGCGCAGATGCACGGCTGCCGGGACAGCAGCTCGGTGGCGCCGTCGCAGCGCCGCTGGCAGCCGCCAGCGGACCACAGCTCGTTGTACTGGTTGAGTGGGTCACCGGGGGTGATCAGGGCCTCGATCGCCGAGGCTCGGGTGATCACTCGCCACTGCTGGGTCTTCGAGTTGAGCGGCGCCCACGTCTCCGGCTCACCGCCCCACAGCTCGGCAGCGGTACGGACGTGCTCCTCCGAGTGGGAGGTGATGACCCAGGTGGAGGACCGCATCGGCTTGTTGCCCTGGGTGAAGCCGGTGCGCAGGCGGCCGTGCTCGGCGGCGCGCCGCTGGATGTTGAGGAGGCGGGAGCCCATCAGGCCGCCTTTCGGGAGGGCACTGCCGAGGGCGACAGTGCGGAGTACGAGGAGGGCGCGGCGTGCAGCCACCGGGTGGCCTCCAGCGCTCCCCGGAACGCCCGGTGGGCGGCACGGTCGGCGGGCATCGGCACGAGCGCGTGGCTGTTCGAGCGGAGGTTCAGGACGCCGGCCCGCTCGATCCGGGGCATCGGGGCGTCGGTGTCGTCGGGGAGGAGCACGGCCTCGCAGTAGCGGAGCGCGGCGAGCTGGAGGGTGTTCTCCGGGTAGACCGAGGTGGCCCGGCGGGTGGCCGACGTCTTGTAGTCGATCAGCCACAACTCCCGCCGGCAGCCGGGGCCGGTCGGCAGCCACACCATGAGGTCCGCAGTCCCGGCGTAGCCAAGGCGCCGGTGCACGCAGGTGATCTCGGTGGCCTCGACGTCCTCGTCGAGGTCGACGCCCCAGGAGTCGAGCCACAGCTCCAGCTGCGTGATGTACGGGGCGACCTCCAGTTCCTGAGGGAACGGGGCACCGAGGACGCGAGCTTCGGCGGCGTGGTGGATGCGGTCGCCGAGGTCGGCGGCCCGCTCCTTGGCGTCGCGGTGCACGGCCTTGATCTCCTTGATCACCGTCGCGCGGTCGGTGACCAGCCGCAGCGTGATCGACGGAAGGTGCGCGAGGACGTACTCCGTCGTCAGCTTCACGGCCCAGGGGATCAGGGCCTTCTTGGCGACGGCGGTGTCGAGGACGTTGGTGACGGACACGAGGTCGGGGCCCCCGGCGGGGTCGCTGTAGTAGCGACCCCGCTCGGTGTCCCGCGCGTGGCGCGGGTTCGTCACTGGCCACCGCCGATCGATCGCAGCCACCAGCGGCGGTCGTCCGCTGGCCCGGTCGCGTAGATCAGGCCCAAACGCTCCAGGGTCTTCAGGTCGGTGCGGGCCGTCGTCCGGCACGGCGCCAGCCCCCGCGCCTCGTAGAACTTGCAGACCTGGCCGGTACGGATCGGGCCCGGCTGCTTGATGAACAGGCCGCGCAGCAGGGCCCGCCGGTCGCGGGGACTCACGAGGCCCTCCGGTCCTGCTGCGGCAGCTTGGCCAGCAGCGCCGGCCGGGCAACGGCCGCCGGGTTGAACCGGCCGAGGGCGTTGATCGACTCGTCCAGCTCGGCCCGCAGCCGCAGCGCGGTCGCCAGGTCGATGCGGACCTCGGCGTCGTCCATCGCCGCCGCGTCCTCGACGGCCTCGATCAGCGCGTCCAGCTCACCCTCGCGGGGCGACGTGACGGCCTCGGCCAGCGCGTCGAGCTGGAGGACGACGTCCTCACGGGCCTCGTCCTCCGTCCACGTGGCGACGAGGGAGACGAGCGTGTCCCGGCGGATCTGGTCGGCGCGGAGGATCCCGTGGAGCCAGGTGGCGTCGAGGCGGATGGAGAGGCCGGGCCCCCGGCTCGGGTTGGTGCTCACTGGCCCTCCTGGCGGGCGAGGCGGCGGCGCATCTGCATGCGGGCGAGGATCTGGCGGTCGGACGGGGGCTCCCAGGCGTGCCAGCCGGCGGGCTGCTTCCAGCGCCTGGCGTGCTCGCCCTTGGGGATGCCGCAGTGACGGCAACCGGACGGGGTGATCGGGCGGTCAGACACGGGGTCCGCCCTTCGTGTGGATGCGGTCGGACGGACGGAGCGCGCAGCGGCGGCAGCAGGTACGCGGGGTGGACGTCCAGGACGGGACGACACGGACCGGGTCGGCCTGGTGAGGCGTCTCGGCCTCGGCGTCGCAGCCGGGGCAGGAGTCCTGCATGAGCACGTACTCGTGGGCGCACAGCACCCGGACGCGGTCAGCCACGCGGCACCTCCGGCAGCTCCCGGCCCACGCGGTAGGAGTGGTGGAGCGGCGAGTCGTGCGGGTCCTCGGCGGGCGGCCGGCCGTCGCCGTACCGCTCGGCAAGAGCAGCCGCGATGTGGCTCTGGAACTCGCAGGTGCCGCAGGACCGCCCGAGCTCGTAGCCCGCGCCGCACGTTCGGCAGGTCTGGATGGGAGCAGGCTCCAGCGCCTCCAGCTCATTCACCCGGGCCCGCAGCCGCTTCAGCTCGGCGGCCGACTCCGGGGACTGGAGCAGCTGCGCCGACTCCAACGCGACCGCCAGCCCGGCCGGCGTCTGGGTGCCCCGCAGCATCGCCGCGTGCAGCACCTCGGCCGCCGAGTTCACGAGCTGCGCGTTCACGCCGCACGCTCCGGGGCCGTCGCCACCAGCTCCAGGAACGCCACCGCACCCGCCATGTCCACACCGTCGGACCACTCCTCGACGTGCAGCTCCAGCGACAGCAGGTCCCGCCACACCGGCCCCCCATCGATCGAGAGGGCCAGGAACCCGACGGCCTGATCGGCGAGCGTGCTCATGCGCTGCGGGGACCCGGTCGCCGCGTAGCGGATCGCGCCGACCACGGACATCGGACGGGAGTAGAGGGGGACCTCAAGGGCTCGGTGGTCGAGGGCGTCGGCCACGTAGTCCTCGTGGTGCAGACCCACCCGGGCGATCGTCCGAGCCGCCGACAGGAGCACCTGCTCGACCGTCGTGGGCTCCGGGCTCGGCCGGTGGGGGAGGGCGACCAGGACCGTACGGCGGGCGCCGTGCGGAAGGTCGGTCGGGCTAGGCTTGCGAATCACGGTGTACCTCTTCTGTGTGTGGTGAGGTGTGCCGAGGGGCTGTTCCGGATGGCCGTCCGGGCGGCCCCGCATTTCGTCGGTCAGGCCGCGATCGGCCGCACGGCGGGTGCCGTGGTCGGCTGCTCGCCCGAGGCGGGCTTCGCCGGGTTCGTGAGGATGGGCCGCAGCGCCTCGATCAACGCGTCGCTCGGTGGCGGCGCTGCGGCTACCCGCTTGTGGATCGCTGCGATGGTGGCCGGGCCAAGAATCTCCAGACGCTCGGCGGGCGTCATGCCGCCGCCTCGGTCGTCTCGACCAGGTCGTCCTGGGTCAGCCCGTAGCTCTGGCCGATCTGGAGGAGCGTTTCCAGGCGGGGTCGCGCCTGGCCCCGGAGCATCCGCGACAGCGCGGACTCCGAGATGCCGGTACGCCGAGCCATCGCGATGTTGCTCTGGTCGCCGGCCGCGAGGGCGGCGGCGCGAAGTCGGTCGATGCGCAGGCGGTAAGGCATGTGAGGGCCTCCTTTCTTGCGGGGGAGCCAGAGTTTCTGTCTCGCCCGCAAGAAAGGTACCGCTGTTTCTGTCTTGCGCGCAAGCAAGGAGATGCGACCGCGGAGAGATTTCTTTTATCGAACGCTCGTACGAGTTTGCGTGTTAAGGTGCACACATGCTTGAAACGGGCCCTGACCTGCAATCTTGCGCGCGAGACAGATTGCTGCAACTTGCTCGCGGGCGAGATACCGTGCCCACATGCGGAGTGAATCGGTTCGAGCGCGGTTCGGCAGGCTCGTGAGAGAGGCGGCCCTGAAGGCGGGCTACGACCTCAACAAGCGCGGCACCAGAGCGGTGCTCGCGCGCGATATGGACATGACGGAGACTGCGGTCAGTCGGATGCTTTCCGGCCAGACGCTCCCCGACCCATGGGCCTACGAACGCATCGCCCGGGTTGTCCACCTGGAGCTGCGCGACCTGCTCATCGAGTCCGGCATCGCGTCACCTGAGTCACTGTCAACCCCCTCCCAAACAGGGGCAACAGGGGTAGGCTCAGATTCAATCACCCTCGACGACGTAGCAACCGCCCTCGGCCTGACCGACCCCGTAGCACGCGAGATGGTCGCGGCAGGCCTCGAACGGCAGCGGCGAATTCAAGACGCCGAACGCGAGGCGGGCGACGCCGGCGGGGGTGCCGCAGCACAGATGTAGCGGGGGTACGAATGCACGACGCAGCCACACGCGCACGGGTCTCGGCTCTGGCGGCCGGCTTCGCTCTAGTCCTCGCCGTCGGCGTCGTCGCCTACGGCATCATCGCGAACGACCTCGCGCGCAGCGTCGGCGGAGGCGTCACGGCCTTCACAGCCGCCCTCCTCCTCTCCCTCGCCAAGATGCGCAGCTGGACCACGGACGCTAAGGCAGAACGAGCCCGCCTCGCGAAGGCCCTGCAAGCCGCCGAAGACGAGCGGACCCGCTACGTAGCGGCGCAGGGGGCGCTGATGGAGGAGGAGAGGCGTCGCATCCGCGACCTTGAAGCGGAACGCAACGCCCTCCGCACCCAGGCGGACGTAGAGCGGGCCCGCCTCCTCCAGGAACTGGAGGACGAACGGGCCCAGATCAAGATCGATGCGTACCTCACCGGCGTGGACCACGGCCGGCGCGGAATCCTCAACGAGGCCCCCGCCCGCCCCGGCCGCGTTGTGCAGTTCCCGATGCCCGGCATGCGCGAGAGGGCTACCGGGCACCCGGCTGACCCAAGTCCCGTTCGGGAGGCGGCGTTTGACCGCGACGCAGGCCACCCATGAAGCCGGGCTCGCCCTCGTAGGCGAGGGACACCCGCCCTGGCTCGATGCTTCGCACCCCACGCGCAGACGCCTTGTGCAACCGCACGGTGAGGCAGAGCCGCAAGACGGAACGTTGCTGCTGAAGGTCGTACCGGTCCCAGAGGACGTTGGGGTCGGTCGCCTCCAGCAGGTTCAGCAGCACCTCCGGCACGACGGCCGGGCGAGCCGCCTGCCTGGCGGCTGTGATGAGCGGGACTAGCCGCAGCTCCGTCGCGTTCAAGGACGCGATGCTCAGCCCAGGGACCCCGTTTTCGTCGAACGTCGTCGCCGCGACCCGAGCTTCCTCCAGCTGCGCTTCCAGGGCCCGCAGGCGAACGCGCGCCGCCTCTGCCTCGCGGTCGTCCACCTTCACCTGGAAAGCCCTCTTGGCCTTGTCCGAGGCAAGGTAGGCGGTCAGATGCTCCTCCGTGTACGCGATGAGCTTCTGTTCGTTGACCGTCACGTGCGCACTCAGATCGCACTTCAACGACGGATAGCCCCGGTTCACGAACCCTCGGAGCGTCGGCTCCGAGTTCGTCGCGCGAAGATCGAAGTGCTCGCCACACAGGCCTATCCCTGCCAGCAAGTGGGTGGGGGTCAGGTCCGTGGCCCAGGCACGCCCCTCCATGTCCAGAAGCGTCTGCACGGCATCAAACACCCGCGGCTCCACCAGCGCCGGCCACGTAGCGTCCTTGAAGTCCTGACCTCGGAACTTTCGACGCCCGACGTACGCCGGATTCCGGAGGATCGTCCGCAGGTGCCAGACCTGCCACGGCTTCCCTTTCTGCGTCCGGTGGCCGTCGCGGTTCAGGCGGGCCGCGGTACCGCGAAGGGACTGCCCGGCGGCCGCTTCCTGCCAGATGCGGCGAACCACCGGCCCCTGCACGGGGTGCTCTATCTGGCGCAGGAGATCGCCTGTATCCGGGTCGTACTCCCGCTTGTAGCCGTCCGGCACGATGCCCCACGGCTTGCCCGCCTCAGCCGTCTGCCGCGCCGTTCGCAGGTTGCGGTCCCTGATCCCCTCGGCCTCGTCCTCCGCCTGGACGGCGTCCTGAGCGGTTGCCTTGCGGTCCTCCCTCTTTGCGAGGTCGAAGACCTGCCCGTTGTAGCAGAGCAGGACATCGGCCTCTTGGCACGCGTCGCGGAGCCGGATGTATGCCCCCAGGTCGCGGTAGTACCGGCTGGCCTCGAAGGCGACGACGATCCGACCGCGGCGCCGCCTGATGTCGTCCAGGAGTCGCTCGAAGTCGTCACGGTCCTGCCGGGCGTGACGGGAGGCGGAGATACCCACGTCCTTGTATTCGTCGACGACCGGCCAGCCGACTTCGGCGCACAGCTTGTGGCCCTCGCGGAGCTGGGCCCGGACGCTGGAGCCCTTCTGCTTCGGGTCGACGCTGGCGCGGCCGTAGAGGAGGGCGGGGAACGGGCCGCGGTAGATCAAGTGCAGGTACTCGGGCGCGACAGGCATGCTTCACCGTAACCAACTACCTATGCGCATTGGAATAATTGCGCCGGAGGTCTTCCTGAGCTGGGTCGCGGCCAGGACGAACACCATACGCATCGGGCACGGCGTCGTGTGCATGCCCTTCGGCTTCAACCACCCGGTGCGGGTGGCCGAACGCGCCGCGATGCTCGATCTGCTCTCCGGCGGCCGCCTGGACCTCGGGGCCGGCCGCGGCGGCACGCTCCAGGAGACCTCCCTGTGCGGGGTCGACCGCGACCGCACCGAGGCCGAGGTGGAGGAGGCGCTCCGGATCATCGGGCGGGCCTGGCGGGAGGAGGAGCTGGAGTACCACGGCGAGCTGATCGACATCGACCCGCACCCGATCCTGCCGCGCCCGGCGCAGGCCCCCCACCCGCCGCTGTTCCTCGCGTGCAGCCGGGGCGAGACCCTGGTGAAGGCCGCCGAGCTGGGGGTGGGCGCCCTGGTGATGGGCTTCGCCGGACCGGAGTCCATCGCGGGGATGCGGGCGGTCTACGACGCCGCGCGCGCGGAGCGCGACGGCAGCCGGTTCGTGTCGGACGCGGTCAACGACCACTTCTGCGTGCTCTGCCCCACCGTCGTGCTCGACGATCCCGAGGAGGCCCGCCGGATCGGGATCCGGGGCCAGCGGTTCTTCGCGCAGGCCATCGGGCACTGGTACGGCGGTGCGGGCGCCCCGGACGAGGCGGTGGTCCCGGGCGCCGACGAGGCGGCGGAGCTGCGCCGGGCCGCCGAACAGGTCGTGGCCCGGCTGCACGAGCAGGACGTCCCCGTCCGGCCGACCTCGACCGCCACCTTCCACGCCGACCACGCCTACGGGAGCGCCGACGAGGCCATCGCGTACGTGGAGCGGCTGCGGGAGGCCGGCGCGGACGAGGTGATGTGCCTGGTCCAGATGGGGACCGTGCCGCAGGAGGCCTGCATGGAGACCCTGCGCCAGTGGGGCGAGAAGGTCATCCCGCACTTCCGGGGAGGGGTGAACGCGCGGACCGGCGATGCGGCCGAACGCTACGCCGGTTACTAGGCGGAGTGGTGGATTCCACCGTGAGTCACGGGAAGACTTTCGGTTGAGTGGGGGGTGTTACAGAAAAATTTCCCGAGTTTCCTCTTGAGTGGGAGAGCCTCGCATGCATACGCTGTCTTAACGCGAGGTTCTCCTGTGGAGGAAGTGACATGACGGAAACTCTTGTGCCGGGCATCGGCGGGACCGTGATAACCGCCGGGGCGCGGGTGGTGGACCACCCGGCATGGCCCGAGCTCAAGGCCGCCGTGGAGGAGATCCGCCCCTGGCAGGCCAAGGACGGTTCGATCGACTTCGAGGCCGAGGGCGCCCCCGCCCCGCTCGACGTGGAGGCCGCCGTCGAGCGCGCCGTCGCGGCGGTCGAGACCCTGTCCCCGCTGCTGCCGCACGCCGCCGACTACCACAAGGCCCTCGTCGCCGACCTGCGCAAGTGGGTCGCGGACGGCTTCCGGGTGCCGGACTTCCTGGACTCCCTGCTGGCCTTCCACCCGGCGGCGCAGCGCGAGGACGGCCTCCAGCACCTCGTGGTCTTCCCGATGTACACCCAGAACGGCAACCTCGACCGCAACTTCGAGGCCGTCGTGCTGAAGATGGTGTGGCCCGAGTGGCTCTCCGAGCTGGAGCGCACCCGGTACGACAACCCGCTGTTCCTCGGCATCACCCTCGAGGACTTCACCCCGGGCTACGACACCCACTCCGCCGTGCTCTTCCCGGAGACCATCGCCGTGCGCGAGGCCCCCGAGCGCTTCACCTGGGGCGGCATCTTCTGCGACCGCGAGGCCGCCCGCTACCGCAAGGTCACCGGCGCCGCCGTGGACATCCTGGGCATCGAGCTGCCCGAGGACATCGCCCGCATGGTCGAGGACCAGGAGCGCTGCGAGAAGGCCTTCGTCCTGTGGGACATGGTCCACGACCGCACCCACAGCCACGGCGACCTGCCGTTCGACCCCTTCATGATCAAGCAGCGCCAGCCGTTCTGGATGTACGGCCTGGAGGAGCTGCGCTGCGACCTCACCGCCTTCAAGGAGGCCGTGAAGCTCGAGTCCGAGGGCAACGAGCACGGCCGCGACGTGCAGTACGCCGTCCTCTTCGACCGGATGTTCCGCTTCCCGGTCTCCGGCGACCGCAACCGCAACTACGACGGCCTCGGCGGCCAGCTGCTCTTCGCGTACCTCCACAAGCACGACGTCGTGCGCTGGACGGACAACAAGCTGAAGATCGACTGGATGCGCGCCCCGCAGGTCACGAACCAGCTGTGCGCCGAGATCGAGGACCTGTACCGCGCGGGCATCGACCGCCCGAAGCTGGTCCACTGGTTCAAGGCCTACGAGCTGGTCTCCACCTACCTCGCCCCGCACCCGGGCTCCAAGTGGGCCAAGGGCCCCGACGCCCTCGACCTGACGCAGCCGCCGCGCAAGCTGGTGGACGACGTGCTTCCGGACGAGTTTCCGCTCAGCATGTTCTACGAGGCCCTCGCCAAGAAGCTCAAGGGCGTGATCGCCTCGACCAAGGGCATCACCCCCCAGAACGCAGACGACGCCTCGCGGACCGCCGCGTGAGCACTCGCCCTCAGGAGGCTGCACAGATGAACGGCTCCGGGAACGGCCCGCTCCACGGTGCGGTGGTGGCGGTGGCCGGTGCCGGCGGGCCCGCCGGCCGCGCCGCCCTGCTCCGCCTGGCGGAGGCGGGTGCCACCGTGGTGGCGGCCGACGCCGACGCCGCGCGCCTCGCGGAGTCCGTGGACGCCGCCCGCTACGCCCACGGGGGCGCCACCGTCACCGGTGACACCGTCGACCTGCTCGACCTGGAGGCCACCAAGGCCTGGGCCGAGCGCACCGAGAAGGAGTTCGGCCGTATCGACGGCCTGGTCCACCTCGTCGGCGGCTGGCGCGGCAGCAAGACCTTCACGGACGTGGACCTGGCGGACTGGGACCTCCTGGAGAAGCTCCTGGTCCGTACGGTCCAGCACACTTCGCTCGCCTTCCACGACGCCCTGGCCCGCAGCGGCCGCGGCCGCTACGTGCTGATCAGCCAGTCCGGCGCCCACAAGCCGGTCGCCAACAACGCCGCGTACAACGCGGGCAAGGCGGCCGCCGAGGCCTGGACCCTGGCCATGGCGGACTCGTTCCGCAAGGCCGGGGGCGAGGAGGGCCCGGTCGCCGGAGCTGCGATCCTGGTGATCAAGGCACTGGTGCACGACGCGATGCGCGCCGAGCGCCCCAATGCGAAGTTCGCGGGCTTCACCGACGTCAAGGAGCTGGCCGAGGCCATCGCCGGCGTGTGGGAGCGGCCCGCCTCCGATGTGAACGGACAGCGTCTGTGGCTCACTCCGCAACCGTGAGAACCGAAAACGGCAAGACCGACGCCCGCCGCCACCACGACCCGGCCGTGCGCGGTTTCGCCAGCGACAACTACGCCGGGGTCCACCCGGAGGTGCTCGCGGCCATCGCCCTCGCCAACGAAGGCCACCAGGTCTCCTACGGCGAGGACGACTACACCGAGCACCTCCAGAGGGTGTTCCGCAGCCACTTCGGTCCGTACGCCGAAGCCTTCCCGGTCTTCAACGGCACGGGCGCCAACGTCGTCGCCCTCCAGGCCATGACCGACCGGTGGGGTGCGGTGATCTGCGCCAAGAGCGCCCACATCAACGTGGACGAGGGCGGCGCGCCCGAGCGGATGGCCGGCATCAAGCTGCTGGCCGTGCCCACCCCGGACGGGAAGCTCACCCCCGAGCTGATCGACCAGGAGGCCTGGGGCTTCGAGGACGAGCACCGGGCGATGCCCCAGGTCGTCTCGATCACCCAGAACACCGAGCTCGGCACGGTCTACACGCCGGACGAGATCCGGGCGATCTGCGAGCACGCCCACTCCCTGGGCATGAAGGTGCACCTCGACGGTGCCCGGATAGCCAACGCCGCGGCCTCGTTCGACGTGCCGATGCGCACCTTCACCAACGCGGTCGGGGTGGACGTGCTGTCGTACGGCGGCACCAAGAACGGCATGATGTTCGGCGAGGCCGTGGTGGTGCTCAACCCGGACGCCGTCCGGCAGATGAAGCACGTCCGCAAGATGTCGATGCAGCTCGCGTCCAAGATGCGGTTCGTGTCGGTGCAGCTGGAAGCGCTGCTCGCGAAGGACCTGTGGCTGCGCAACGCCCGCCACGGCAACGCGATGGCCCAGCGGCTCGCCGCCGGGGTGCGCGAGACCGACGGGGTGGAGATCCTCTACCCGGTGCAGGCGAACGCGGTCTTCGCGCGGCTGCCGCACGACGTCACGCGGCGGCTCCAGGAGCGGTACCGCTTCTACTTCTGGGACGAGGCCGCCGGCGACGTCCGCTGGATGTGCAGCTTCGACACCCGGGAAGAGGATGTCGACGGCTTCCTCCAGGCGCTCAAGGAGGAGCTGGCCCGCTAGCCGGCACTCCGCGAAGATCTGAATAAATATGCCTCCGACCGCAAATCCATTGATCTGCGGTCGGGGGCGTGCCTATGCTGCGGATCATGCAACTCATCCAGCAGAACCCAGACATTCATGCCTATTTGGCCTCAAGTGAGGCCATCGACCACTGGCATCCTCTGATCCAGGACACGGCCGACACTCTCTGGTCCGCCACCGGCGATGCATATTCATACGCCAAGGCTGCCTTCGAGTTCGTCCGCGACACCATCCCGCACTCCGCCGACTCCGGCGATCCCCGGGTCTCCTGGCGCGCCTCCGACGTCCTCGCCACCCGCAACGGGATCTGCTACGCCAAGTCCCACGCCCTCGTCGCCCTGCTGCGCGCCCAGGGCATCCCCGCGGGCCTGTGCTACCAGCTGCTGACCGACGACGACGGCTCGAACGCCGCCGTCCACGGCCTGGTGGCCCTGCGGCTGCCCGGCGGCGACGGCTGGGCCCGGGTCGACCCGCGCGGCAACAAGCCCGGCGTCGACGCGCGCTTCGACCTCGACCGGGAGCGGCTGGCCTTCCCCGTACGGCCGGAACTCGGCGAGGCCGACTACCCCGAGCTGTACGCCGCCCCGCACCCCGCCACGCTCAAGGCCCTCCGGGAGTCCGCCGACCGGCCGCAGCTGTGGCGGAACCTGCCGACCTCCCTGTAGCCACGTCCCGGGCCACCCGCCCGCGCGCCACCACCAGCAGGTGCAGCGCGGCGGCCGCGAGCTGCAGCACGGCGATCCCGAGCAGCAGCGTCCACGGCGGCGCGGCGGCCGTCAGCCCGACCAGGGCGGCCCCCGTCGAGGCGGCCGTCACCTTCAGCCCCGCCCCCAGGGTGAACACCTGGGCCCGCACCGCTCCCGGGGCGTGCTCCGAGCGGATCCGCAAGGTGGCCGTCAGCAGCGGCCCGTCGCACACCCCCGCCGCCGCGAAGGCGGCCGCCGCCGGCACGACCGACGGGGCGGACGCCGCCACCGCGAGCGCGGCCCCCGTCCCCGCCATCGCCCAGCGCGCCAGCCGGCCCGGCTCCACCGACGTCATCCGGCCCAGCGTCAGCGACCCGGCCAGGGCGCCCAGCGCGAAGGCCGTCATCAGCACCCCGCCCGCGCCCGGGCTGCCGAGGCCGCGCGCCAGCAGCACGGAGGTGGTGGTGAGCGCGCCGACGCCGACGAACGCCAGGGTCGTCGCCGAGGTGATCGCCCGCAGCTCCCGCACCCGCCACAGCGCGGCCAGGCCCGCCCCCGCCCCGGGCCGGGGGCCCGCACCTCGGCCCTCGTGCCCGCCGGCGCCCGCGTCCGCGTACGGGCTCCCGTACGGCAGGGTCGCGGCCAGGAGCGCGGAGAGGGCCGCGGACAGCGCCAGCACCCCCATCGCGGGCCCCGCCGAGACCGCCGCCCCGGCCAGGCCGACCACCGCCGGGGCCGTGACGGCGGCCGCGTTGTACGTCGAGGCGTCCCAGCCGTACGCCCGGTCCCGCCGGGGCCCCTCGGGCACCAGCCCCGCCACCAGGCTCGACAGCCCGCCCGTCACCACCGGACCGCAGGACCCGCCCAGCACCGCCACCGCCAGCACCACCGGCACCGGAGCCCGGCCCAGCAGGGCCGCGAGGCCCGCCACCGCGGCCGTGAAACCCGCCAGCGCGCCCGCGTAGAACAGCCGGGGCCGGCGCGCGCGGGCCGCGGCGGCGCCCGCGGCCGGCGCGGCCAGCACGTGCGGGGCCATCCAGGCCGTCAGCACGAACGCCCCGTGCGCGGCGCTGCCCGTCCGCTCCAGGGCCAGCAGGACCACCGCCATGCCCATGCCCTCGGAGGCGAAGCGTGCCGCCAGCGCAGCCGCCAGATACCGTCCGAACCCGCCCATCGGCGAACCCCCTCCACGTTCGGTAACGTGATGTGCCGAAAAGACGTTACGTCAGACGGGTGTACGGCGAAAGGATCGCGTGATGGGGGACCCGCGCAGGGCCGGCGCCGCGGCGGGCACGGGAGCCGCGGGCTTCTCGGCGGCCGGACGCCTGATCGAACTGGCCGAGGCGGTCCGCGCGGATCCCGCCCTGTCGCGCGACGCGCTCGCCGCGCTGCTCGCCCGGCACGGGGAGCACCCCGCCGACCTCGTCCCGGAGGCCTTCGGGGAGCCGGATGCGGCCGTCCTGCGCGCCGCGGCGCGGCGCATGGCGCCCGTCCTCGCCGAGACCGACGAGGACCGGGCGGCCCGGGCCCTCAACGGGCTGCTGGAGGAGTGCGGCGGCCGGCCCCGGCTGACCCGGCACGACGGCCACCCCTGGCACCTGCACGCGGACCGGGCCGACGGAGGGGACTGGGGGGACTGGTTCCTCGCCTCCGGCGCCCTCGCCCTCGCCCAGCTGCTCACCGAGCACGGCCGCATCGTCTGGGGCGCCTGCCCGGCCGCCGGCTGCGGCCGGCTCTTCCTGGGCACCGGACCCGGCAGCGCGCGCCGCTACTGCTCGCCCGCCTGCGCCACGCGCGCCCGGGTCGCCGCCCACCGCAGGCGCCGGCGCGAGGGGGCGTCGGGTCCGGCCGCCGCCGGTGGCGGCCCTGCGATCAGCCCGCTTCCTTGACCTGGGCCGCCGTCGGCGCGGTCCCGCCCAGGTGCGCCGGCAGCCACCAGGAGTCCTCGGCGCCCTGCGGCTTGGCCGGGTAGGCGGCCTGCGCCGCCTCCAGCAGCTCCTGCACGCGCTCGCGCAGGCGGCGGGTGATGGCGCCGGCGTACTGGTCCTTCGGCGCCTCGATCGGCTCGCCGACGCGCAGGGTCACCGGGATGTGGCTGCGCTTGAGGTTCTTCGGGCGGCCCTTGGTCCACAGCCGCTGGGTGCCCCACAGCGCCACCGGGATCAGCGGCACCCCGGCCTCCTGCGCCATGCGCGCGGCGCCCGACTTGAAGCTCTTGAGGGTGAACGACTGGGAGATCGTCGCCTCCGGGAACACCCCGATGATCTCGCCGGACCGCAGCGAGTCCAGGGCGTGCTGGTAGGCGGACTCGCCCTGCTGCCGGTCCACGGGGATGTGCTTCATCGCCCGCATCAGCGGACCGGACACCTTGTGCCGGAACACCGACTCCTTGGCCATGAAGCGCACCAGGCGCTTCTGCGGCCGCGCCGTCAGGCCGGCGAAGATGAAGTCGAGGTAGCCGATGTGGTTCGACACGAGGACCGCCCCGCCCTTGCGCGGGATGTTCTCGGTGCCCTTCATGTCGATGCGGATGTCGAGCGCGCGGAAGAGCGTGTGTGCGGCGCCGATCACCGGGGGGTAGACGAGCTCAGCCATGGGGAGACCCCGCTTTCTGCCTGGGGAGGTGCTCCCGGCCGGAAGTTACGGAAGCGTAGGTACGCGACCATGGGGATCGTGCCCGAAACGCGGCGCGCTGGCCAGCCCAGACGCCCGCGGCCGAGGAGATCCTCGTCACGCGGGGAATGCCGCGCGCGCGGCCGGCGCTCGGACGGGGAGAGCCTCCCGGCCCCGGCCGGGGTGGTGCGTACATGGGGACAGGGTAGACAGGAGCGGGCGTGCCCGGACACGAGGAGGCCGCCCCGGCGGCGGCCGCACAGGGGCGCCTGGGCGCCGCGGAACTGGGCCGGGAGCCGGGGGAGCGGGCCAGCCTGGTGCAGTTCTCCAGCGCCTTCTGCCAGCCCTGCCGGGCCACCCGCAGGATCCTGGCCGAGGTCGCCGAAATGGTGGACGGGGTCGCGCACATCGAGATCGACGCCGAGCGCAACCTCGGGCTCGTGCGCGCCCTGGGCGTGGAGAAGACCCCGACCGTGTTCGTCCTGGACGGCGCTGGCCGGATCGTGCGGCGGGCCGCCGGGATGCCGCGCAAGGCCGATGTGATCGCCGCGCTGGGTGCGGCGGTGGGGCCGGTGCGCCGGTGCGCGCCCCCGCACACAGCGTGACGCGCCTGACATCTGCCCGCTGCGGCTTGACTGTGTACACGGGAGATCGCCAGGCTGGCGGCATGCGGTATGAACTCCTTCTCCACCGGCGGGTCCACGTGGACCTCGTCCGGTGCGCGAGTGCGCGCTGTTGGGATCGCTGAACGCCCCCGACCCCCGATCCCCGACCGCCCTCCCGCGACCACCGCGGCAGAAGGAAGGCCCCCCATGACGGCCACGACGGCCCCCGCGGCCTCGCCCGCATCCCTCGCCCCCGCCTCCCCCGACGACCTCGGCCGCGCCCCGCTGCCCGGCTCGCCCGAGCTGCTCCGCTCCGTCTTCCGCCGGCACGCCGCCGGGGTCGCGGTGATCACGGCGGAGGGCGGCGGCCGCCCCGCGGGCTTCACGGCGACCTCGCTCAACTCGGTCTCCGCCGATCCGCCGATGCTCTCGTTCACCATCGGCACGGGGGCCTCCAGCTGGCCGGCCGTGCGGGACGGCGAGTACCTCGGCGTCCACATACTCGGGGAGCACCAGCGGGAGCTGGCCGGGCTCTTCGCGCGCAGCGGGGCCGACCGCTTCGGGCCGGACACGGCCTGGGCGCCGGGGCCGCACGGGGTGCCGCTGCTGGACGGGGTGCTGGCGTGGCTGGTGTGCCGCGTCGTGGCGAGGGTGCCCGCGGGGGCGCACCGTGTGATCATCGCGGAGGCCGTGGCGGGGGACCCCGCAGGGGAGGGGCGGCCCCTGTTGTACCACCAGGGTCGCTTCAACGCGTTGCGCGACTGAATCGTCCCTGCTGGGACCGGTTCGGGCGGCGTTGGCCAGATCACAGTTCAGTGGCCTTGCCACCGGGCGGGACCCACTGTGTACTGACGAGTAACATTCCCTTCGGAGCGGGGCCCGCCCCGACCGGGGTCCGCGCCGGAAGGCGCCTATGCTGCCTCCACAAGGCGGTATCAGTAGCGGTATCTGTAAAAGACGATGCGGTAGGAGAGCCGGCGTGAGCCTGAGGATCGTTGTCTGTGTGAAGTACGTGCCCGACGCCACCGGCGACCGGCACTTCGCCGATGACCTGACGGTCGACCGCGACGACGTCGACGGTCTGCTGTCGGAGCTCGACGAGTACGCCGTCGAGCAGGCGCTCCAGATCGCCGACGAGGCCGACGACGCCGAGATCACCGTCCTGACGGTGGGCCCCGAGGACGCCAAGGACGCGCTGCGCAAGGCGCTGTCGATGGGCGCCGACAAGGCCATCCACGTCGAGGACGACGACCTGCACGGCTCCGACGTCATCGGCACCTCCGTGGTGCTGGCGAAGGCGGTCGAGAAGGCCGGCTACGACCTGGTCATCACGGGCATGGCCTCGACCGACGGCACCATGGGCGTCCTCCCGGCGATCCTGGCCGAGCGCCTGGGCGTCCCGCAGGTCAGCCTGCTCTCCGAGGTCAAGGTCGAGGACGGCACCGTCACGGGCCGCCGCGACGGCGACTCCGCGAGCGAGCAGCTGGAGGCCTCCCTCCCGGCGCTCGTCTCGGTGACGGACCAGTCGGGCGAGGCCCGCTACCCGTCCTTCAAGGGCATCATGGCGGCCAAGAAGAAGCCGGTGGAGTCCTGGGACCTGTCCGACCTGGACCTGGACGCCGAAGAGGTGGGCCTCGAGGGCGCCTACACCGTGGTCGAGTCCGCGGCGCAGCGCCCGGCCCGCACCGCCGGCACCGTCGTCAAGGACGAGGGCGAGGGCGGCAAGCAGCTGGCCGAGTTCCTGGCCGGCCAGAAGTTCATCTAAGGGCTTCGGCCTCCCCAGTAGCCCCCAGACACCTCGCAAAGCAGGAGAGCAGTCCCATGGCTGAAGTTCTCGTCTACGTCGACCACGTGGACGGCGCCGTCCGCAAGCCCACCCTCGAGCTGCTGACGCTGGCCCGCCGCGTCGGCGAGCCCGTCGCCGTCGCCCTGGGCGCCGGTGCCGAGGCCACCGCCGCCGTGCTCGCCGAGCACGGTGCCGTCAAGGTCCTCACCGCCGACGCCCCCGAGTTCGCGGACTACCTCGTGGTCCCGAAGGTCGACGCGCTCCAGGCCGCGTACGACGCCGTCTCCCCGGCCGCCGTGCTCGTCCCGTCCTCCGCCGAGGGCAAGGAGATCGCCGCGCGCCTCGCCGTGCGCATCGGCTCCGGCATCATCACCGACGCCATCGACCTGGAGGCCGGTGACGAGGGTCCGGTCGCGACGCAGTCCGCCTTCGCCGCGTCCTTCACCACCAAGTCCCGCGTGTCCAAGGGCACCCCGGTCATCACCGTGAAGCCGAACTCGGCCCCGGTCGAGGCCGCCCCGGCCGCCGGCGCCGTCGAGGCGCTCGCCGTCACCTTCGGCGCCCTGGCCACCGGCACCAAGGTCGTCTCCCGCACCCCGCGCGAGTCCACGGGCCGCCCGGAGCTGACCGAGGCCGCGATCGTCGTCTCCGGCGGCCGCGGCGTCAACGGCGCGGAGAACTTCCACCTCATCGAGGAGCTCGCGGACTCCCTCGGTGCGGCGGTCGGCGCCTCGCGCGCCGCGGTCGACGCCGGCTGGTACCCGCACACCAACCAGGTCGGCCAGACCGGCAAGTCGGTCTCCCCGCAGCTGTACATCGCGACCGGCATCTCCGGCGCGATCCAGCACCGGGCCGGCATGCAGACGTCGAAGACCATCGTGGCCATCAACAAGGACGCCGAGGCCCCGATCTTCGACCTGGTCGACTACGGCGTGGTCGGCGACCTCTTCGAGGTCGTCCCGCAGCTGACGGGCGAGATCAAGGCGCGCAAGGGCTGATTCCCGCCGCCGGTCGCTGACCTGCGTATCTCTTGGCCTCCGGGGCCGTGTGGTGAGTGTCACCGCACGGCCCCGAGTCGTTTGTCCCACCCGCTGGAGGGACCATTGACGGAGCGGAAGGCCCATGACTAAATTCTGCTATGCGGATCTAGGCTTCCGTGAAGTGGAAAAGAGGAGAGTGCACGATGGGTCAGCAGGAGAAGGTGGCGACGAGCCTCGCAGGCGCGGTCAGCGAGGGCATCAGCGCCTCCCTGGCGCCGGTGGACGCGGAACTCGCGCGCCACTACCCGGGCGACCCCGGCACCCGCCAGCCCATCCACACCGTCTACGTACCCGGTGACGTCTTCGCCGCCGACACCATCCGCTCCTGGGGCGACCAGGCCCTCGCGGCCCTGGACGAGCACGCGCCCGACGCGGAGACCTTCGCGAAGGTGCTCGGCATCTCCGACGAACTGGCCGTCCCGGTCTACGACCGCGTGCGCGCCAAGCTCGCCACCGAGCCGATCGAGGACCTGCGCGTGGACTTCGAGGACGGCTTCGGCGTCCGCTCCGACGAGGAGGAGGACCAGGCCGCGGCCCGCGCCGCCCGCCTCGTCTCGGAGGCCTTCTCCAACGGCACGAACGCCCCGTACATGGGCATCCGCATGAAGTGCATGGAGTCCAACGTCCGCGACCGCGGCATCCGCACCACGGACGTCTTCCTCTCCGGCCTGCTGGAGCACGGCGGCCTGCCCGAGGGCCTCGTCCTGACCCTGCCCAAGGTCACCTACGCCGAGCAGGTCAGCGCCTTCGTCAAGCTGCTGGAAGCCTTCGAGGGCACCCGCGGCCTGCGCCCGGGCCGGATCGGCTTCGAGATCCAGATCGAGACCAGCCAGTCCATCCTGGCCTCCGACGGCACCGCCACCGTGGCCCGGATGATCGAGGCCTCCCAGGGCCGCGCCACGGGCCTGCACTACGGCACCTTCGACTACAGCGCCTGCGTCGGCGTCTCCGCCGCCTACCAGGCCAGCGACCACCCCGCCGCCGACCACGCGAAGGCGATCATGCAGGTGGCGGCCGCCGGCACCGGCGTACGCGTTTCCGACGGCTCGACGAACGTCAAGCCCGTCGGCACCACCGAGCAGGTCCACGAGGCCTGGCGGCTGCACTACGGCCTGACCCGCCGCGCCCTGGCCCGCGCCTACTACCAGGGCTGGGACATGCACCCGGCGCACCTGCCGACCCGCTACGCGGCCGTCTTCACCTTCTACCGCGAGGGCCTGGAGGCCGCCGCCGCGCGCCTGAAGGCGTACGTGGCGAAGATCGAGGGCGACGTGATGGACGAGCCCGCCACCGCCAAGGCCCTGGCCGGCTACCTGGTCCGCGGGCTCGACTGCGGCGCCGTCGGCGCCGACGAGGTCACCGCCCTGACCGGCCTGACCCGCGCCGAACTGGACGCCTTCGCCATCCCGCGCCGCTCGGCGACCCTGACCGCGACGGCCTGAGCCCGCGGCCCCGTACGGCCCGGCCCCGGACCACCGGGGCCGGGCCGCCGGCGTGTGCGGGGACTCAGCCGGCGGCCGGCGGGAGTTCGCCCGAGCCGCGCGGGATCAGGCGGGTGGGCAGGACGATGCGGGACGGGGGGAGGGCGGCGCCCGACAGGCGCTGGAAGAGGCGGCCCGTGGCCGTGCGGCCCAGGGCCGCCGGGTCCTGGGCGACCACCGTGACGCCGGGGCGCAGCAGGTCGGCGAGTTCGAAGTCGTCGAAGCCGACCAGGGCCACGGGCCGGGACAGCGCCGCGAGGACCCGCACGGCGGTGACGGTGACCCGGTTGTTGCCCGCGAAGAGGGCGGTGACCGGCTCCGGGCCCGCCAGCATCGCCCGGGCCGCCGACGTCACCCGCTCGGGGGCGGTGGATCCGAGGGAGACCCAGGCCCCGGACACCGGCAGGCCGGCCCGCGCCATCGCCTCGCGGTAGCCGCGCAGGCGCTCGGCGGCGGTGTGGATGCGCGCGTGGTCGCCGATGAACCCGATCCGCCGGTGCCCGGCCGCGATCAGGTGCGCCACTCCGTCGCGGGCCCCGCCGAAGCTGTCCGACAGGACGACGTCCGCCTCGATCCGGCCCGCCGGACGGTCCACGAACACGGTCGCCACCCCGGCCCGGATCTCCGGCTCCAGATAGCGGTGGTCGTCGCCGGCCGGGATCACGATCAGCCCGTCCACCCGGCGGGCGCACAGCGCGAGCGCCAACTCCCGCTCCCGGTCCGGGTCCTCGGCGCTGGAGCCGTTGACCAGCAGCGCGCCGTGGGCGCGGGCCACCTCCTCGACCGCCCGGTTGAGCGGTCCGTAGAAGGGGTCGGCGAGGTCCTCCAGCACCAGGCCGACGGTCGCGGTGCGGCCCTTGCGCAGCACGCGGGCGCTGTCGTTGCGCCGGAAGCCGAGCGCCTCGATGGCCTCCTGGACCCGCTGTTCGGTGTCCCGGGTCACCCCCGGCTCGCCGTTGACGACCCGGGAGACCGTCTTCAGGCCGACGCCCGCCCGGGCCGCCACGTCCTTCATGGTCGGCCGGTTGCCGTAACGGGGTTCGGACGGGCGGGGGTTCTGCGGCACGGCGGGCGGTCCTCCGGAGCTCGGGGCGGGGTGCTCTGACCCCGAGGATATGCACTCGGCCGGAGAGCGGGTTTCCGTGGCAGGGTGGGGCGGGCAAGCCACTGGGGGCTTCGGAGGCGAGCCAATGGGAGAGGGGTAGACGTGATTGTCTGGATCAACGGCGCTTTCGGTGCCGGGAAGACCAGTACGGCCCGCGAACTGGTCGGACTGCTGCCGGACAGCACCCTGTACGACCCGGAGCTCATCGGGGACGCGCTGCGCGGCCTCCTGCCGGGCAAACGCCTCGCCGAGGTCGACGACTACCAGGACCTGCCGAGTTGGCGGCGGCTCGTCGTCGACGCTGCGGCGGCGGTGCTGGCGGAGGTGGGCGGGGTGCTCGTCGTACCGATGACGCTGCTGCGGCAGGAGTACCGGGACGAGGTCTTCGGGGCGCTCGCGGCCCGCCGGATCCCCGTGCGGCACGTGCTGCTGGCCCCGGCGGAAACGATCCTGCGCGAGCGCGTCGCCCACCGCGGCGGGCCGGGGGACCCACAGGCGGCGGACGAACGGGTCCGGCAGTGGTCCCTCGGCCACATCCCCGCGTACCGGCAGGCGCTGGGCTGGCTGACCGCCGACGCGCACGTCGTCGACAACGGGCACCTGACGGTACGGGAGACGGCGCAGCGGATCGCCGACGCCGTGCGGACGGACACGGCGGCGGTCTGCGACATCGTGCAGACCCCGGAGCCGACGCGGGAGACGGTGGCGGCGGGGGTCCTGCTCTTCGACGACGGGGACCGGGTGCTCCTGGTGGATCCGACGTACAAGCCGGGCTGGGAGTTCCCGGGCGGGGTCGTCGAGGCGGGCGAGGCGCCGGCCCGGGCGGGCGTGCGCGAGGTCGAGGAGGAGCTGGACCTGACGCTGGAGCGGGTGCCGGAGCTGCTGGTGGTGGACTGGGAGCCGCCTCGGTCCCCGGCCTACGGAGGGCTGCGGCTGCTGTTCGACGGCGGCCGGCTGACGCAGCCGCAGGCCGCGCGGCTGCGGTTGCCGGGGCCGGAGCTGAGGGCCTGGCGGTTCGTCACCGAGGAGGAGGCGGCGCAGATGCTGCCGCCGCAGCGGTACGAGCGGCTGCGGTGGGCGCTGCGGGCCCGGGAGCGGGGCCTCCCCCTGTACCTGGAGGCGGGCCGCCCGACGCCGTAGCCCTGCCGGCCGGCGGGGCTGCGGACGGCCCCGCCGGCGCTCGGGGGGAGCGCGCCGCGGGCCTCCGGGTCCACGCGGGCGGTCAGGCCCCCGCCCGGGCGGCGGCCGCCGCTTCGCCCAGGGCCCGCGCGGTGTGCTCCGTGCGCGGGTCGCCGTGGCCGAAGCAGGCCACCGCCGGGGCCAGGGCGGCCAGCCGGCGGAAGGAGGCGAGGGCCAGGTCGCGGTCGGTGTTGAAGACGCCGAGCATCACCTCGCCCACCCCCGCGACGCAGTCCCCGGTGAACAGCACCCCGTGCTCCGGGAGGTGGACGCCGATGCTGCCCGGGGTGTGCCCGGGGGAGTGGACCACCACCGCCCCGCCGCCGAAGGGCAGCACCTCGCCGTCCTCCAGCTCCCGGTCGACCCGGGTCGGCGGGGCCTCGGGCACCGTCAGGCCGTGCGCGTACAGCGGGACCTCCCAGTCCAGCAGCACCGGTTCGGGCACCGGGCGGTCGCCCCGCACCACCGGTGCGTCCAGGCGGTGGGCCAGGACCTCGGCGCCCCGGCGGGCGGCGAGTTCACCGGCGGACCCGACGTGGTCGCGGTGGCAGTGGGTCAGGACGATCCGCTCCAGTGCCCCGGGCGCGAGGCCGAGGGAGCGTATCGCCGCCTCGATCGCGTCGGCGGCGCCCGCCGGTCCGGAGTCGACCAGGGTCAGGGCCTCCCCGCCGCGGTCCTGCCAGAGGTAGGCCTGACCGATCGGGAAGCGCAGCATGTGCAGCCGGTTCGGGAGTACTTCGACGAGATCCATACGGAGAACGTAGGCACCGGACCCGGCCCGTGCCCGCGGGTTCGCCGGGAGCGCAGTACGCCCGGGGCGCACTGCGCCCCGGGCGTACACCGGAGCCCCGGGCGTCAGGCGCGCTTGGACTCCGCGTAGTTCACCAGGAAGAGGGCCTCGGCCACCGAGAGCCGCTCCAGCTCCTCCGGGGACACGCTCTCGTTCACCGCGTGGATCTGGGCCTCCGGCTCGCTCAGGCCGATCAGCAGCATCTCCGCCCGCGGGTAGAGGGAGGTGAGGGTGTTGCACAGCGGGATCGACCCGCCCATGCCGCTGATCTGCATCTCCTGGCCGTCGTACGCCTCCCGCAGGGCGGCCGCCATCGACGCGTACGCCGGGCTGGTGGTGTCCGCCTGGAACGGCTGGCCCTGGCCCACGACCTCCAGCTCCAGCTTCGCCTTCCACGGGGTGTGCGCGACGAGGTGCGCCTCCAGCAGCTTGATGGCCTCGGCGGTGTCCACGCCCGGCGGAACGCGCAGGCTGATCAGCGCCCCGGCCCCGGCGTGCACCGAGGGCGTGGCGCCGACCACCGGCGGGCAGTCGATGCCGAGCACGGTGACGGCCGGACGGGCCCACAGCCGGTCCGCGATGGTCCCCTCACCGATCAGCTCGACCCCGTCCAGCACCTTGGCGTCGGCGCGGAAGTCCGCCTCGGGGTACTGCAGGCCGTCCCACACCGCGTCGGAGGCCAGGCCGTCGACCGTCGTCGAGCCGTCCGCCGAGCGCAGCGAGTCCAGCAGGCGGATCAGGGCGGCCAGCGCGTCGGGGGCGGCGCCGCCGAACATCCCGGAGTGCAGGTTCCCGCCCAGGGTCTCGATCCGGACCTTGATCAGGGTCATGCCGCGCAGGGTCGCCGTCACCGTCGGCAGGCCCAGGCGGAAGTTGCCCGCGTCGCCGATCACGATGGTGTCGGCGGTCAGCAGCTCGGGGTGCGCCTCGGCGTACTGCTGGAGGCCGCCGGTTCCCTGCTCCTCCGAACCCTCCACGATCACCTTCACGGAGACCGGCACGCCGCCGTTGGCCTTCAGCGCGCGCAGCGCCAGCAGGTGCATGATGAAGCCGCCCTTGCAGTCCGCCGCGCCGCGCCCGTACCAGCGGCCGTCGCGCTCGGTCAGCTCGAAGGCCGGGGAGATCCAGGCGGCGTCGTCCAGCGGCGGCTGCACGTCGTAGTGCGCGTACAGCAGGACGGTCGGGGCGCCCTCGGGGCCGGGCAGGAACCCGTACACCGACTGCGTGCCGTCGGGGGTGTCGAGCAGGGCCACGTCCTGGAAGCCCTCGGCGCGCAGGGCGTCGGCCACCCAGTCGGCGGCTCCCTCGCTCTCGCTCCTGGGGAACTGCGCCCAGTCCGCGACCGACTGGAACGCCACCAGCTCGGCCAGCTCCGTCTTGGCGCGGGGCATCAGCGAGGCGACGGTCTCGGCGATCGGATGCTGCGACATGGGCACGCTCCTCTTGGGTGCGACGTTGTACACGGTGTACGCCGGGGTACGGCGGGGTCCGTTCGATCCTCGCACAGCGTGGCGAGGGGGCCGCGCGCCGTAGGATCTTCACGGCATCCGAGCTACGTGTGATCAGGAGCAGCAGCACATCGTGACCAGCGACGACAGCATTGACGGCGGATCCGGCAGGGAAGCGGAGCAGGCGGCCGAGGCCGCGGCCGGTACCGGGGCCGAGGCCCGGGCCGGGGAGGCGGGGGACGCGGCGGACGGCGGCGCCGGCGAGGTGTGGGACGTCGTCGTGGTCGGCGCCGGCCCGGCCGGGGCGATGGCCGCGTACGCGGCGGCGACCGCGGGGCGGCGCGTCCTGCTGCTGGAGAAGGCCGAACTGCCCCGGTACAAGACCTGCGGCGGCGGCATCATCGGCCCCTCGCGCGACGCCCTCCCGCCGGGCTTCGTGCTGCCCTTCAAGGACCGGGTCCACGCGGTCACCTTCTCCCTGGACGGGAAGCTGGCGCGCACCCGGCGCTCGAAGCGCATGCTGTTCGGGCTCATCAACCGGCCCGAGTTCGACGCGGCGCTGGTCGCGGAGGCCGAGAAGGCCGGCGCGACGCTGCGCACGCGGACGGCCGTGAGCCGGGTTGAGCAGCACGGCGCGTCCGTGCCCGACCGGCGCACGGTCGCCGTGGTGCTGGCGGACGGGGAGACCGTGCTGGCCCGGGCCGTGGTCGGTGCGGACGGCAGCGCGAGCCGCATCGGCGCCCACGTCGGGGTGGAGATGGAGCAGGTGGACCTCGGGCTGGAGGCCGAGATCCCGGTCCCGGCGACCGTCGCCGAGGACTGGAAGGGCCGCGTCCTCATCGACTGGGGTCCGATGCCCGGCAGTTACGGCTGGGTCTTCCCCAAGGGCGACACGCTCACGGTCGGGGTCATCTCGGCGAAGGGCGAGGGCGCCGCGACCAAGCGCTACCTGGACGACTTCATCGCCCGGCTGGGCCTGGCCGGCTTCGAACCGGCCGTCTCCTCCGGTCACCTGACCCGCTGCCGCACGCCCGGGTCGCCGCTGTCGCGCGGCCGGGTGCTGGTCGCGGGCGACGCGGCCGGGCTCCTGGAGCCGTGGACCCGCGAGGGGATCTCCTTCGCGCTGCGTTCGGGACGGCTCGCGGGGGAGTGGGCCGCGAAGATCGCCGAGGCGCAGGACGCGGTGGACGCGCGGCGCCAGGCGCTGAACTACGCCTTCGCGGTCAAGGCCGGGCTGGGCGTCGAGATGAGCGTGGGCAAGCGGATGCTGACCCTGTTCGAGTCCCGTCCGGGGCTGATGCACGGGGCGCTGGCGGGTCTGCGGCCCGCCTGGAACTCCTTCGCGGGGATCACGCGGGGGTCGACGACGCTGGCCGACCTGGTCCGTACGCATCCCCTGGCGCGCAAGGCGCTGCACCTGATGGACGCCCGTCTGGCGCGCAGCGGCCGGAGCTGACACCGGCGGGTGCCATCCCGCGCCGAGGCGGCGGGGCGGGTACGGGGGTACGGGGGCACGGCCGTCCGGCGGGGTTCAGCCGGTCACCGCGATGCGGAAGACCGGGTGGTCCCCGGCGGCGGCCCGGAGCTCGGCGTCCGTGGACTTCGCCGTGACGCCCTGGAAGAAGCGGTTGACCTCCCAGCCCCACTTCTCCAGGTAGGCGCGGAGCACGGCCGCCTTCTCCGCCGGGTCGGTGAGCTCCGTGGCGGTGAAGGTGCGGACCTTGCGGCCCACGCGCAGCTCGCCGCCGCCCGCCGCGCGCATGTTGCGGACCCACTGGGAGTGGCCGCGGGCCGAGACCAGGTACTGGGCGCCTTCGAAGGTGTGCGGGTTGACCGGGATGCGCTGCATCGTGCCGGAGACGCGGCCGCGCACCGACAGCTCCGCGGTGCCGGCCAGGCTGATGCCGATGCGGGCGAGCTTGCCGAAGAGGGAGTTGAAGCGGGTTTCGAGCGGGCCGGCCTGGACGTAGTGCGGGGTGGACGCGTTCACGGTGACCTCCGGGGCGATGCGGACTGCGATTACGAGAGCACTGCTCTCGCTTGAGATCAGTGTGCACGGATCGGTGCGCCAAAGCAAGAGCAGTGCTCTCTGAAGAGTGCGCTGCTCTGATTTCTGTGCACTGCTCCACGTGTATGTCACACTGATCCCCATGAGCACCGTGCGAGGAGCCAGGGAACGGGCCCGTATCGAGGTCACCGCCGCCATCAAGGACGAGGCGCGCCGCCGGCTCGCGGAGGAGGGGGCCGCCAAGCTCTCGCTGCGCGCGGTCGCCCGCGAGCTCGGCATGGTCTCCTCGGCCCTCTACCGCTACTTCCCCAGCCGTGACGACCTGCTGACCGCGCTGATCATCGACGCCTACGACAGCGTGGGCGCGGCCGCCGAGGCGGCCGGGGCCCAGGCCCTCGCCGCCGGCGCCCCGCCCCGCGCCCGCTGGACCGCCGTCTGCCGGGCCTTCCGCGCCTGGGCGCTGGCGCACCCGCACGAGTACGCCCTCGTCTACGGCTCGCCCGTCCCGGGCTACAGCGCGCCCCAGGACACCATCGTCCCCGCCTCCCGGGTCGCCAACGTCCTCATCGGCATCCTCCGCTCCGCCCACGCGGGCCACGGCCTCGCCCTGCCGCCCCTGCCCGCGGCCCTGCGCGCCGAGGCCGACCGGATGACGGCCGCATTCGCCGAGGGCCTGCCGCCCGAGGTCTCGGCAGCCCTCGTCGTCGCCTGGGCGCAGCTGGGCGGCCTCGTCTCCTTCGAGCTGTTCGGCCAGTTCGACAACGTCGTCGAGGAACGCGACGCCCTCTTCGCGCACGCCGCGGGCCAGCTCGCCCAGGCGGTGGGCCTGCCGGCGGTCTGACGGCGGTCGTTCGGCGGCGGGTAGTTGGCGTCGTCGGTCCGGCGTCGGTCGTTCGGCGGCGGGTCGGGCCACCGCCTTCGCCCCGGCGCGGATTCACGGGATGAGGTGACGCCTCGTCCGTCTGTTCCTCGTACCGATGTCGGCGATTCGGCCCTGACGGCCGGAAGGCGCCCCTACTGTTCCTCGGGTCGCCCCCTGCCGCCGCCGGAGGAACCGCCATGGCCCTGGTGCCCGCCCGCGCCCTGAAGGCCCTCGGCGCCGTCCTGCTGACCGGGCTGCTCGCCGCACCCGCCCCGGCCGTGACGGCGTCCGCCGAGGCGCCCTCCTCCGGATCCGCCGCCGGCTCCGGTCCGGCCGCGCGCGTCGGCTCCGGCACGCCCCGCGCCCCCGGCGAGCGCGGCCTGGAGATCGCCGTCCCCGCCTACGCCCGGACCGACGACCCGGTGCTGGCCCAGCTGACCGCCACCGGCCCCGCCGCCTCGGTCGTCGTCCTCAACCCCGGCAACGGCGACGCCCCGTTCGACTCCTCCTGGCGCGCCCGCGCGGACGCCCTGCGCTCCGGCACCACCGCCACGGGCGGGCGGCCCAAGGTCCTCGGCTACGTCCACACCGACCGCGGAGACCGCGACACCGCCGCCGTCCGGGCCTCCGTGGACAACTACCTCAGGACCCCCGACGGGCGGCTCCACGTCGACGGCATCTTCTTCGACGTCGTCAGCCGCGACTGCGGACCCGGCGACGCCACCCGTGACCACTACGCCGCCCTGCGCCGCTACGTCCAGGAGACCATGCACGCCGTGGACCCCGACGTCCCCGACCTCGTCGTCGACAACCCCGGCACCGCGACGGCCGACTGCTACCTCGAACCCGGGCACCGCACCGCCGACGTCTTCGTCACGTACGAGGGCACGTACGCGGCGTACACCTCCGGCGGCTGGACCGGCGGGAACGTCTTCGACCCCGCCGGCGGCTACCGCCCGGGCGCCGAACTCGACCCGAGCGGCACGGCGTTCTGGCACCTCGTCCACGACGTCCCGGACGCCGCCGCCATGCGCACCACCCTCGCGACCGCCTTCGCGCGCGGCGCCGGATACGCCTACGCCACCGGCGCGACGATGCCCAACCCCTGGGACGCGGCCCCCGCGTGGACGTTCCGCTCCGAGACCGGCTACGCCGCCACCCTCGGCTAGGCCGCCGCCCCGCGCAGGGCCCCGCTGCCGCGAGATGCCGTGCGACAGGCCCGACGCTAGGATGAAAGACGGCATCAGGCCCCACGGAGCGCGCCGGCCAGCACCTACACGTCGCGCGGTGCACGCGGGGCGACATGCGCACGGCGTGACGGTGCGAGATCCTCCCCCCTCGGAGTCCTGTGCGGCCGCTGCCGCGGGTACCGGAGCCGTCACGTCCCCACGGCCGCACCCGTCAGCGTCCAAGGCAGGTTGAACGATGAACCGGACACGTCGTCTTGCAGCACTCACGCTCCTGGCCGCCCCCGCGCTCGCGCTGGGCCCCGCGGTCGCCGCGCACGCGCTCCCGTCCGCCGGCACGTGCAAGGTCGAAGCGGACTCGGCCGGCAAGTACCACCTGTGGGGCGTGGGATTCCCCAGCGGCACGGTGACCTACACCGGATCCGTCTCGGGCACCGTCCCGACCAACGCGGGACGGTTCGACGTCGGCGGTCTCACCGGGAGCAAGTACGTCGTCAAGGCGGCCGACGGGACCACCGTCACCTGCACCGTGGTCCGCCACTGAGCCGCTCACGCCGAAGGGCCGGGCCGGAAGGGAGTTCTTCCGGCCCGGCCCTTCGGCTGCGGTCGGGTGCGGTCAGGGCAGCGTCCAGATCTGCCGCGTCACGAGGTAGAAGACGACCACCCAGAACACCGTCGCCGCGGCGACGATCCCCAGGCCGATGAGGTTGTTCCTCGCCCGCGGCTCGTCCGGTGGCGGTCGTAGCCACCGCCTGAGCAGCCGGTTCACGTAGTAGGGCATCGTGAGGAAGGTCATGAGGAGGCTGGAGAGCAGGTTGCCGATCAGCAGACCGATCCAGAGCGGCATGTGCAGCGGCGACAGGGCCAGCGTCAGCAGCACGACGGTGGGGTACAGGCCGACCCAGACGGCGATGGCCGTCTTCGTCTCGGAGGGCGGCGGCGCCGGGGTTCCGTTCTCCTCGAAGGCGAACCAGCTGCCGAAGGAGTTGTCGACCGTGCTCAGTTTGAAGTCGTGGAACTCCGCGCCCTCGGCCAGGGCTTCCCGGCGCTCGGCCGACGTCAGCCAGGCGTCGAGGTGCTGGGCGCTGTCGAAGCGGAACAGCGTTGTCCACTCGTCCTGGAGCCCGTCGACCGGCCGGAACATCTCGGTGCCGCGGAAGCCCTCGAACCTGCTCTCCGCCTCGGTCATCCGCCGCTGCCAGGCGAGGAAGGCGTCCACGCTGTCCGGGTGGACGCGGTGGGTGATCACCACGGTCACGAGCGGATCGGGGGCCTTGGTGTGGCCGGTGACCACCCGCTGCGTCCCCGGGCCGTCGAGATAGGTGTCGCCGACCGCCAGGAGCCGCTGTCTGGTCGCGCTGTTGATCCACGCCTGGAGGTGGGGTATCGAGTCGTACCGGTAGACGATGACCCACTCGGGCTGCAGGGACGTCGGCCGGGAGACCTCGACGCCGAGGTACCCGGGGAAGGCGGCCGCGGCGGCGTTGACCTCGTCCTGCCAGGTCTCGTAGGCGTGCTCCCGGCCGGGGAGGACCTTCTGGCCGATGATGGCCGTCGCCACGGCGTCCTGCGCCACGGCGTCTTCGTGCTTGTCGGTGTCCATGGCTCAGGCCTTGGAGACGGGCTGCTGTGCGTTCAGCCGGCTGTAGATCCGTTCCGGCGTCAGGGGCAGCGCGCGGTAGCGCAGGCCCGTGGCGTCGTGGAGCGCGTTCGCCAGCGCGGGTGCCACCGGGTTGATGGCGCACTCCGCCATCCCCTTCGAGCGCAGGGGGCCGACGGAGTCCGCCGAGTCCACGAGGAGCACCTCGGTGCGCGGGACGTCGGCGTAGGCGGGGATGCGGTAGTTGCGCAGGTTCGGGTTGACCACGGCCCCGTCCGCGCCGACGAGGAGGTTCTCGGTCAGGGCGAAGCCGATGCCCTGGGCGACGGCGCCCTCCACCTGTCCGCGGACCTGCTGCGGGTTGATGACCACCCCCGCGTCGGTCGCCTGGACGCTGTACAGGATGCGGATCTCACCCGTCACCCGGTGCACGGCGATCCGGAACCCGTGGGTGTTGGACGTGACGCTGCGGGGCGAACCGTAGGCCCTGCGGGCGGCGGTGAACCGGATGCCGCGGGCCCGGGCCAGTGCCACCAGCTCGGCCAGGGTCACGCGCCGGTCCCCGCAGGTGACCCCGTCGTCGTCCATGGAGCAGAGCACGAGGTGGACGCCCGTGTGGGCGGCGGCGAACTCCAGGATGCGGTCGCGCGCGGCGTTGGACGCCCGCAGCACCGCGTTGCCCGAGACGAACAGCCCCGCACTCGCGAAGGCGCCCGTGTCGAAGCCGGTGCGGTCGGTGTCGGACTGCACCAGGCGGATCCGCGAGGGTGTGGTCCCCAGCTGGCCGGCCGCGATCTGGACGTGGGCGGTCGAGGTGCCCTCGCCGAACTCCGCGGTGCCGACGGCCACTTCGTAGACGAGGTCGTCGCCGAGCGTGACCCAGGCCTCGGAGATGTGGTCGGTCGGGGGCGCGGTCTCGTGCATCGAGCTCGCGACGCCCGACCCGATGAGCCACCCCGGACCCAGGTCCGGGTCCTGCGCCGGCCGGGCCATCGCCCGGTCCACCAGGTCGATGCACTTCGCCAGCCCGTCCTCGGTGAACGCCACGTCGTCCGGGCCGTCGTGCAGCGCGACGAGCGGCTCGCCCGGCCGCACGATGTTGCGGCGGCGCAGTTCGAGCGGGTCCATGTGCAGGGCGAGGGCGAGCTCGTGCATCGCGGACTCCATGGCGAAGGCCGGCTGCGTCATCCCGTAGCCCCGCAGCGCCCCGCTCGGAACGGTGTTGGTGTAGACCGAGTACGCGTCGTACCGCTTGTTGGGGCAGCGGTAGACCATGACGGCGGCGCCGCCGGCGTACAGCGTCTCGCCGCCGTGGTTGCCGTAGGCGCCCGTGTTCGACACGTTGCGGACCTGGAGGGCCGTGAGCGTTCCGTCCGCCCTGGCGCCCAGCTTGACCGTCAGCGACATCGGGTGCCGCGGCGAGGCGGTGGTGAACTCCTCCTCGCGGGTGTACTCGAAGCAGACGGGCCGCCCGGTGTCCAGGGCGGCGAGCGCCGCCAGGTCCTCCGAGATCACCTCCTGCTTGCCGCCGAAGCCGCCGCCCACCCGCTTGCAGAACACCCGGATCTGGTCGGGCCGGAGCGCGAACAGATAGGCCAGTTTGACCTTCGCGATCGAGGGCGACTGCGAACTGGTGCGGACGTTCAGCCGCCCGTCCTCCATCCAGGCGATCGACCCGTGCGTCTCCAGGTGCGCGTGCTGCACGCGCGGCGAGAAGTACGTGCCCTCGTGGACCACGTCGGCCTCGGCGAACCCCGCGTCCACGTTCCCGATGTGCGCGTGGAGTTCGACCAGGATGTTGCGGACGGGGTCGCGGACGAACGGGTCGTGCGTGCCGTGGATCTGCGGAGCCCCCTCGGCCATGGCCTCCTCGGGGTCGAACACCGCCGGCAGCGGCTCGTACTCGACGACCACCCTGCGGCAGCCCTCCTCCGCGGCGCCGGGGGTGTCGGCCAGGACCGCGACGACGCGTTGGCCCGCGAATCGGACCGTGTCGTCGAGGATGAAGGTGTCGTCGGGATCGACCAGGTGGTCGGTGTGGATGGCGGTGGTGAAGCGCCTGCGCGGCACGTCCTCCCAGGTGTACACCCGGTGGACGCCGGGAACCGCGAGTGCGGCGGTCTTGTCGATCGAGAGGATGCGGGCGTGCGCGTGGGGGGAGTGCAGCACCTTGAGGTGCAGCATCCCCTCCATACGGGTGTCCATCGTGAACTCGGCCCGCCCGGTCACCACGTCGTTGGCCGCGGGGGCGCCCACGCTCGTCCCGACGGCCTTGCCCGGCTTCGCCGTCTCCACGCCGACGACGCCGTTCACCGCGTCCTCGATGGCCCGGTAGCCGGTGCAGCGGCAGAGGTTGCCCTTCAACGCCCGCGGCAGGTCCGCCTTCTGGGCCTCGGTGAAGGCCGCCGAGGTCATGATCATCCCGGCGGTGCAGAACCCGCACTGGAACCCGGGCGCGTCCCGGAACCGGCGCTGCACCGGATGCAGGTCGCCGGGCGCCCCGAGCCCCTCGATGGTGGTCACCTCGTGGCCGTCGGCACGGAACGCGGGGGTGATGCAGCTGTGGACCGGACTGCCGTCCAGCCACACGGTGCAGGCGCCGCAGTCGCCCGCGTCGCAGCCCTTCTTGACGCCGAAGTGGCCGAGCGAGCGCAGGAAGGTGCGCAGGCACTGCCCGGGCTCCGGCTCCTGGTCGAAGGCAATGCCGTTGACGCGGTACGTCATGACGGTTCCCCGTCCGCGAGTTCGTGCCGGATCTCCTCGGCGAAGTGCTTCGCCAGATGGCGGCGGTGGTCGGGGGTTCCGTTGGGATCCGCGAACCAGACGTCGCCCGGGATGGCGTCGACGGCCTGCTGCAGGCCCCGGGCGTCGGGCAGGGTGTCGAAGGCCAGCCGGACCGGTCGCGTGGTGCCCGCCGTGACGGTGAGGAGCAGGTCGTTCCCGCCGGGGGTCCGCGTGCCGACGACGAAGACGGTCGAACGGCCGAGGTGGGTGAGCGAGAAGCGCCGGTGGGCGGCGCGTTTGCCCAGGGCCTTCGCCGGGATGCGGACGCGCCGCAGGATCTCGCCGGGGGCGAGGACGTTGCGGTGGTCACCGGTGACGAAGTCGAGGGCGTCCACGGTGCGTTTCGACCCGTCGGGGGCCCAGAGTTCGTAGACGGCCTCCAGTGCCACCGTCATGGTGATCATGGGGCCGGCCGGCAGCGACATGCAGATGTTCCCGCCGACGGTCGCCGCGTTCCAGACCTTGAACGAGGACAGGAAGGCCTCGCAGCTCGCGGCGAGCAGCGGACCCGCGGTCCAGTCGCGCGGGGGCACGAAGGCGTACAGGTCGCGGATGGTGCAGGTGGCACCGATCTCCAGGCCCTTCTCGTCCGGGACGAGGGGGTCCCAGCGCAGCGCCGTCAGATCGACCAGGCGCCGCAGGTCCGGCTGTTCCGTGGAGAAGAGCCAGGTTCCGCCCGCCAGCCAGGCGTCCCCCTCGCGCCAGTCGGCGGCCGGCTGCTCGGAGGGCCGCCGGACGACTTCGATGATGGTGTTGAGGTCCACGGGAAACCGACCTCCCTCAAGACGGGCACCGTGCGACGGAGGGGCGGTCAGGCGCCGTTCCAGTCTAGATCGCGCACCTGCCCGGCGCAGGGCGACCGGTTCGGGCCCGCACGGCCCCGGAGCACGGTGCGGACGCGGCCCCGGAGCGCGGCGTGGAAGGCGGCCGGGCGGAGCCCGCCCCGCCCCCGCCGCCCGCCGTCAGATGCCCGCGGTCTCCTGCCACAGGCGGGCCAGCGACGTGTCGCCGGTCACGCCCGGGCCCGCCAGCGGGAGCCGGTTCCACAGGGCCGCGTACAGCCAGGCCGCCCCGCCGGTCAGTTCGCAGTCCGCGGGATCGCCCGTGTCCCCCCGCACCGTCCGCGCCGGCTCCTTCGACAGGTGCACCGTCCACACCGCGCCCGTGTCCGCCGCCCGGACCCTGACCACCTTGGGCTCCTCGGTGCGCACCCGGCTGCGCGGCCGGGCGTGGAAGCCGGTCAGCAGTTCGTCCACCCCGTCCTCCGCGAACTCCGGCGCCACCTCGGAGAAGGCCACTCCGCGCGCCGCCTGGGCGTCGAGGCGGTGCACGGCCGTCTCGTGCGCCTGCCGCCGGGCCCAGAAGGCCAGCGGCGACGGCGCCGCCGTCGGCAGGAAGGTCCAGCAGAGGAGCTCCTCCGGCGCCTCGGCCAGGGCCCGCACCAGCTCCCCGTGCCCCTCCCGGAACCAGGCGAGCAGCTCCGCCCCCGCCAGCTCCGGCGCGTCCGGGAACGGCGCCCCCTCCAGCAGGCCGTCCCTCACGTACCCCGTCGCCCAGCGGTGCACCGCCCCCGTGTGCCGCAGCAGATCGGTCACCCGCCACTCGGGACAGGTGGGCACCAGGGCGTCGGTGCCCGCCCGTTCGGCCTCGTCGGCCAGCAGCCCGCCTTCCCGCGCGAGCGTCTCCACGTACTCGGTGATCTTCATGCCCCGAGTGTGCCAGCAGCCCCCGACAATGGAGGGGTGGACGGTGGACTCTTCCCGCGCGCACGGACCGAGATCGCGCCCGGCGCCGTGCACCTGCCCGACTGGCTCGGGCCGCGGCGCCAGCGCGAGCTCCTCGACGCCTGCCGCGCCTGGGCGCGGCCGCCCGCGGGCCTGCGCACCGTCCGCACCCCCGGCGGCGGCACGATGACCGCCCGGCAGGTGTGCCTCGGCCTGCACTGGTACCCGTACGCCTACGCGCCCACCGCCGTCGACGGCGACGGGGCCCCGGTCAAGCCGATGCCCGCCTGGCTCGCCGAGCTGGGGCGGCGGGCGGTCGCCGACGCCTACGGGACGCCCCCGCCGCCCGCCGAGGCCTACGACATCGCCCTGGTCAACTTCTACGGGGGCGACTCCCGCATGGGCATGCACCGGGACGCCGAGGAGCGCTCCCCCGCCCCGGTCGTCTCGCTCAGCCTGGGCGACTCCTGCCTCTTCCGCTTCGGCAACACCGCGTCGCGGGGGCGCCCGTACCGGGACGTCGAGCTGCGCAGCGGGGACCTGTTCGTCTTCGGCGGCCCGAGCCGGCTCGCCTACCACGGGGTGCCCAGGGTGCTCCCCGGCACCGCACCGCCCGGGCTGGGCCTGACCGGGCGGCTCAACATCACCCTGCGGGTCGGCGGCCTCGGTCACCCGTAGCCGCTGCACCCCGCACCTCCCGATCATGCGAGGATCCATGCATGAACGGCAACGGCGCCCCGCCCGGGGTGGGGGACGAGACCACGGCGTCGACGGCTTCCGGCTCCACGGCTGCCACGAAGAGCAAACTGGAACGGGGCCGCAGCGCCCTGGGTCCCGCGCTGGAGCTCGTCCACACCGGCCGGGCCCCGACGCGCGCGGTGCTGACGGCCGAGCTGGGAGTCACCCGGGCCACAGCCGGGGCCGTCGCCGCCGAACTGGAGGCCCTCGGCCTGATCCGCGTCGACTCCCGGCCGGGCGGCGCCGGCGGCGCCCAGGGCCGCCCCTCGCACCGACTCGCCGTCGACGAGAACGGCCCCGTGGCGCTGGCCGCACAGGTGCACTCGGACGGGTTCCGGGCCGCGCTCGTGGGCCTCGGCGGACGGATCGTGGCCACCGCGCCCGGCAAGGTCACCGTCTCCGCCGACCCGGCCCAGGTGCTCGGCGCGGTCGTCGGCGCGGGCGCGCGGCTGCTCGCCGAGTCGGGGCGGCGCTGCATCGGCGCCGGCCTCGCGGTGCCGTCGGCGGTCGCCGAGCCCGACGGCACGGCCCTCAACCCGCTGCACCTGGCCTGGCCGGCCGGCTCCCCGGTACGGGCCATCTTCGCCGAGTGCGTGAAGGCGGCCGGAATCGACGGACCGGCCCTGACCGGCAACGACGTGAACCTCGCCGCGCTCGCGGAGCACCGCCACGGCGCGGGCCGCAGCGCCCAGCACCTGCTGTGCGTGGCCACCGGCCACCGCGGGGTCGGCGGCGCGCTGGTGCTGGACGGCCGGCTGCACAGCGGCAGCTCCGGCCTGGCCCTGGAGGTCGGCCACCTCACGGTCAACCCCGAGGGGCGCCCCTGCCACTGCGGCAGCCGGGGCTGCCTGGACGTGGAGGCCGACCCGCTGGCCTTCCTCACCGCGGCGGCCCGCACGCCCGGCCCCGAGGTGTCGCTGCTCCAGCAGGCCCGTGACCTGCTGCGCGCCGAGTACGCGCAGCCCGGGGTACGGGCGGCCGCCGAGGAGCTCATCGACCGGCTCGGCCTGGGCCTGGCGGGCCTGGTCAACATCCTGAACCCGGACCGGATCATCCTCGGAGGGCTCCACCGCGAGCTGCTGTACGCGGACCCGGAGCGGCTGCGCGCCGTGGTCGCGGACCGGAGCCTGTGGGGGCGCAGCGGGGGCGTGCCGATCCTGCCTTGCACCCTCGACCACAACAGCCTCGTCGGGGCGGCGGAGCTGGCCTGGCAGCCGGTGCTGGACGATCCGCTGGGGACGCTGGGCGCGGCGGCCTGAACGTCCGGTCCGGGCCCCCGCGGGCGGCCGGGCCCGGGGAGGTGTCGGCCGGGCCCGTGCCGGCAGGTGTCAGCCGGGCCCCGTGCCGGCCGCGACCGGCGCCGGCGCGGCCGTCGGGACGGCCTGTGCGTCCACGGTGGTGAGCACCGCCCGGGCGGGCTCCCGTACGGGCTTGTTCACGCCGATACGGACCGTGTGCGGCGGCGCCGCCGCGACGGGGGCGGCCCGCATGGAGAACCAGACCACTTTGCCGGGTCCGTCCGGCTGGGGGCGGGCCCCCCACGCCTCGCTGACCGCCTCCACGAGCGCCAGCCCGCGGCCGCATGTCTCCAGGCCATCGGCCTCGCGCCGGACGGGCAGGCGCGGATCGCTGTCGTGCACGGAGACGGTGAGCCGCCCGAGGCGGAGTTCGATCTCGACGACGCAGACCTTGTCCGGCTGCGCGTGGCGGTGGACGTTGCTGAGCAGCTCCGTCACGCCGAGCGCAGCCCGGTCTATGAGCGGGTCGAGCTGCCAGTGGCGCAGTTGGGCGGAGACGATCCTGCGGACCTGGCCGATCCGCGCGGGCAGGGCCTGCAGTTCCACGACGCAGTGCCTGCGGGAATGTGTGATCACGGCTGCGACTCCCCGACATCAGTGTTACGGGTGCTGCACCCTCGGTGACGCAATCTCAAGGGTCACCCACCGTCGCGCCGCGTGCAACCGAACGCGACCGAAAGCGATCCGCATGGAAACCCAAAGTGACTGTTTGTGCAGGTGAGGGGGGTACATTTCGAAAGGAGGGGGCCCTGGAACCGACAAAGGAGCAAGGCGCATGAGCACCACCGGCACCACCGGTACGACGGCCTCGAACACGGCCGCGAGCCCGGCCGGACGCGTGGCCGCGAGCACGGTGACGACCACCGTCGACATCGACCGCAGCGACGCCGAATACCGCGCCTGGCTCAAGGAGGCCGTGCGCAAGGTCCAGGCGGACGCCAACCGCAGCGCCGACACGCACCTGCTGCGCTTCCCGCTGCCCGAGTCCTGGGGCATCGACCTCTACCTCAAGGACGAGTCCACGCACCCGACGGGCTCCCTCAAGCACCGCCTCGCGCGCTCGCTGTTCCTGTACGCGCTGTGCAACGGCTGGATCCGCCCCGGCCGCCCGGTCATCGAGGCCTCCAGCGGCTCCACCGCCGTCTCCGAGGCCTACTTCGCCAAGCTGATCGGCGTCCCCTTCATCGCCGTCATGCCGCGGACCACCAGCCCCGAGAAGTGCCGGCTCATCGAATTCCACGGCGGCGCATGCCACTTCGTCGACGACTCCATGAAGATGTACGAGGAGTCGGCCGACCTCGCCGCACGCACCGGCGGCCACTACATGGACCAGTTCACCTACGCGGAGCGGGCCACCGACTGGCGCGGCAACAACAACATCGCCGAGTCGATGTACCAGCAGCTGCGCCTGGAACGCTACCCCGAGCCCGCCTGGATCGTGGCCACCGCCGGCACCGGCGGCACCTCCGCGACCATCGCCCGCTACGTCCACTACATGCAGCACGACACCCGCATCTGCGTACCGGACCCGGAGAACTCCTGTTTCTTCGACGGCTGGACGCACCACGACCCGCACGCGAGCAGCGACTGCGGCTCCCGCATCGAGGGCATCGGCCGGCCCCGCATGGAGCCGAGCTTCGTGCCGGGCGCCATCGACCGCATGATGAAGGTCCCCGACGCGGCGAGCGTCGCGGCCTGCCGCGCCCTCGAACAGGCCATAGGGCGCAAGGCCGGCGGCTCCACGGGCACCGGGCTGTGGAGCGCCCTGAAGATCGTCTCCGAGATGGTGGCGGAGGGCCGCAAGGGCAGCGTCGTGACCCTGCTCTGCGACCCGGGCGACCGCTACCTCGACAAGTACTACTCGGACGAGTGGCTGGCGGCGCAGGGCCTGGACATCGCGCCCTACGCCAAGACGATCGAGACGCTGCTGGAGACCGGCGACTGGCGCGAGCCGCAGGCCTGACGCCCCCGCGGCGCCCGGCGGATCAGCCGCGGCCCGGGGCTGCGGCGAGCCGGGCGTCGAGGGCGCGCACCGCCGTGCGGAAGGAGTGGCCGAGCCCCGGGCGGGCGGCGGCCAGCGCCAGGCGGAACGGGGCCGGGCCGTCGGCCGCGAAGGTCCAGCGGACGAGGGTGCCGGGGGAGCGGTCGCCGGGGGAGTGCGGTCCGGCGGCCGGGGCCAGCAGCCACTCCTCCAGCAGGGCGCGCACGCCCGGTGCGTTGGTCTCGTCGACCCGGTAGGCGTAGCGCCGGGGAGCCTCCGCGGCCACGACCGTCTCCCGGAAGCGGATCCCGCCCCGCAGCCCGATCTCCCGGCCGGCGCCGCCCCCGGTGGGCCGGGCCAGCGACACCGCCCCGAACCAGGCCGGCCAGGCCGTGACCTCCTCGGCGAGCGCCCGGTACAGGGACGCGGGCGGGGCCGCCGCCCTGGCGGTGAAGACCAGGCGCGTCGGGGCGCGGTCGAGGAAGTCCAGCCCCACGGGGCGGAGTCGGCGGGCCATGGCGTTACCCCCTGGGACGCGAAGACGGCGGACGCATGCCGTCACATTATCTGGCTGACCGTCAGAAGCGCGCAGTGGCAGGTGCGTTGTGCGGGCCCGGGGCCCGGGGTGCGGGTGCCGGTCGGGTCGGCGCGGGGGGCTGGGCCCGGCGCGGACCCTCTGGTCGGACGGGGTGGGCCTGGGCGGCGCGGGACGGACGGCCCCTGGCGACGGCCCCTCGCCGCGGCCCCTCGACGGTCGCAGCGCGCACCGGCTGCGGCTGCGGCCGCGTCCCCGTTCCGGCTCTGCCTCCGGTTTCGGCCCTGTCTCCGGCTCCGCCTCCGGCCCTGTCTCCGGCTCCGCCTCCGGCCCTGTCTCCGGCTCCGCCTCCGGCCCTGTCTCCGGCTCCGCCTCCGGCTCCGCCTCCGGCTTCACGCGAACGGAGCCTGGGCAGAGGCCGGTTCGGGCGGGATGCTGGGGAAGGCCCGTTCCCGCCGCCCGTGTCCGGGCCCCCGTCCGCCGTCCTCCCGCGGAGGCCCCCATGCCGCAGTCCGCCGCCCCCGGGGCCCTCCCGCCGGGCACGCCCCCGCTCGCCCTCGAACTGTTCGTGCACGGAGTGGCCGGAGCCGCCCCCGGCGAGCTGCTCCGCGATCCGCACCCCGTCCGGGTGACGGGCGACTCCACCGCGGCCGTGTTCCGCCGCGCCGAGGACGCCGACGCCGAGGCCCATCCCGAGCGCTACGCCGGGCGGCCGGTACCCGAGGCCTACTGCTGGTCCCGGCTCACCTCGGGCAACGGCGCCCGCGCGCTGTGGCTGCTGCTCCTGCCGTTCATGGTGGCCAACCTCGCCCACTGGGCCCGGCCCGCCACGGCCCCCGCCGGGCCGCCGCCGCGCGCGGTGCGCGCGTACGGGCTCCTCGTGCGCCTCCTCGCCCTCAGCCTCACCGTGCTGCTCGTCGCGGCCGCCTGCGAAGTGGCCCTCGACCTCCTCGCCTGGCAGTGCGCGGGCGCGCGCGCCTGCACCGGCTCCCGCTCCTGGCCCGCCTTCCTGCGGCCCGGCGCGTGGTGGGCCCAGCCCGGGCGGCGCCTCGCGCTCGGCGCCCTCGTCCCGGCCGCGCTCACCGGGCTGCTGTGGTTCCTGTCGGCCCGCACCTGGAGCGCCTACGAGTCCCAGCCGCCGCCCTCCGGAACCGACGGCACCGCGGCGGCCGCCGGCCACGGCGAAGCCCCGCTCGGCCGGCCCGGGTTCTGGTACGGCCGCCGGATAGTGGCCCGGCTGCGCGCCGCGCACACCGCCGCCGGGCTCCTCACCGTGGCCCTCGCCGTCGCGGCCCCCGCCCTGCGCGAGGACCGCGGCTCCGCCGCCACCGCACCCGCACTGCTCGTCGCCGGCTGGGCCGTGCAGACGCTGCTCGCGGCCGGGGCGGCGACCGTGCTGTGGGTCGTCTGCCGCCGCGGCCGCACCGAGGCCCGGCCCGACCACCGGCTCGACCGGGCCGCCATCACCCTGCTGCCCGCCGGCGCCCTCGCCCTGCTGGCCGCCGTGCTCCTGTACGCCGGCTGGTCGCGCCCCGGCTGGACCTCGGCGGGCCGGCTCCCCGGCGACTTCGCCTTCGGGGTGCTCATGCTCGGCCAGGGCGGCTGCGTCCTCGCCCTCGCCCTCGTCGCCCGCCGCCTCCACCGCCGCACGCCGACCCCGGGGGCCGCCCTGGGGGGCCTCGGCGGGTCGGCCGCCGCCCTGCTCGGCTGCGCCCTCGGCGGAGTCATGTCCGGCGGGGTCGCCCAGCGCGTCGCCGACTGGCTCGACGGGGCCGCCACCCCCGGAACGCCGGGAGCCGCACTGCCCGGACCGCCCGTCCTGCTGTCCTGGCAGGCCTCCGTACTGCCGCCGCTGCTGCTCGCGCTGGCGCTGGTCGCCGCCGCGGCCGGGGTCCGGGCCGCCGTGACCCGGCGCAGGGCCGCCGCCACCGTCGCCGCCGAGTACCCCGGGGCCGTCCCCGACCCCGACCGCAGCCGGCGCATCGCCGGGGCGCGGGCCACGGCAGCGCTGACCGACACCGCGCCCTGGTTCGTGGGCGCCGTCTGCGCGGCCACCCTGCTGCTCGGCGCGGGCGCCCTCGCCGGGGCCTGGGCCACGGGCAGGGTCCCGGCCGAGGCCGCCCGGGGCGCCCACCCGCCGGTGGCCGCCGCCGCCCGTGCCGCCCAGGACAGCGGATCCTGGCTGATCGGCTTCGGGATGGCCGCCTTCGTGGCCCTGGGCCGCCGGGCCTACCGGGACCCGGCCTCCCGCCGCACCATCGGCATCCTGTGGGACGTCGGCACCTTCTGGCCGCGCGCCGCCCACCCCTTCGCCCCGCCCTGCTACGCCGAGCGGGCCGTGCCCGACCTGACCTGGCGGATGACCGGCTGGACCGCGCGCACCGGCGGCCGGCTCGTCATCTCCGGCCACTCCCAGGGCAGCGTGCTCGCGGCGGCCGCCGTCTGGCAGCTGCCGCCCGGCACCCGCCGCCGGGTGGGCCTCCTGACGTACGGGTCACCGCTGGCCCGGCTCTACGGCCGGTGGTTCCCCGCCTACTTCGGCCCCGGCCCGCTCGCCGCCCTGCACCGCGACCTCGACTGCTGGCGCAACCTGTGGCGGGCCACGGACCCCATCGGCGGACCCGTCGCGGCCGGTGCCGGCGGGGACGGACCCGTGGACCGGGGGCCCCTGGCCGACCCGGTCGCCTACGGGCGCGACCCCCTGCACCCGCTGCCCGCACCGATCCTGCGGCACGCCGACTACCAGGCCGACCCGGCCTTCGCCGCCGAGCGCGACGCGCTCCTCGCCCGCCTGGCCGCCGCCGCGCGGGCCGGCGCGCCGGAGGGCGCGGAGCTGCCCGCCCAGCGGATCAGCAAGGCGCGGGAAGAGCCGGCAGATCCGCCGGGAACAGCAGGGTGAGCTCGTCGGTGCCCGCCTCGGCCAGCTGCGCCACCCGGCCCGCGTGCCGCTCCACCATCGACTCGAAGGTCTGGCGCGCGGTCCGGCCGTTGCCGAAGGCCGGGCCCTTGGGCAGCTCGGTGAAATAGTCCAGCAGTGCCCGGGCGGTTCCCTCGCCCAGGCGGTACTCGTGCTCCTCGGCCTGCTGTTCCACGATCCGCAGCAGCTCCTGGGGGCCGTAGTCCCCGAAGGTGATGGTCCGCGAGAACCTGGACGCCACACCCGGGTTGACGGTCAGGAACCGCTCCATCTCCTCCGTGTACCCGGCGACGATCACCACCACCGCCTCCCGGTGGTCCTCCATCAGCTTCACCAGCGTGTCGATCGCCTCGCGCCCGAAGTCCCGGCCCGAGTCCTCCGGCGCCAGCGCGTACGCCTCGTCGATGAACAGCACCCCGCCCCGCGCCCGTTCGAAGGCCTCCTGGGTGCGGATGGCCGTGGACCCGATGTGCTCGCCGACCAGGTCCACCCGGGACACCTCCACCAGGTGGCCGCGCTCCAGCACCCCCAGGGAGGCGAGGATCTCCCCGTACAGCCGGGCGACCGTGGTCTTGCCCGTGCCCGGGGAGCCCGTGAAGACCAGGTGCCGGCGCACCGAGGCCGCCTTGAGGCCCGCCTCCCGCCGCCTGCGCCCGACCTCGATCATGTCGGTGAGGGCCCGCACCTCGCGCTTGACGCTGTCCAGACCCACCAGGGCGTCGAGCTGCCCCAGCACCTCGCCCGCGCCACGGCCCGCCGCCTCCCGGGCCCGGGGCTCCGGCAGCGGCGCCGCTGCCCGCCCGGGCACCTCGGCCGTCCGTCCCGCGAGGCCCTGCGCGGCCGCCGCCGGGCCCGCAGGCCGTGCCCCGGCGGCCGGGGCGCCCGCCGGAGCCGCGGCGGTGAGGCGGGCCGCCGGCCCGTCCCCGGTGCACCCCTCGGCGAGCGGGCCGTCCTCCGCGAACTCGTAGCCCCCGCGCGCGCAGCGCTCGGTGTGACAGCCGGTCAGGACGCTGCGGCAGCCGTCGAGGACGTGGAAGCCGAAACCGGAGCTGCCCGTCACCCGGCAGGCCGTGAAGGTGCCCCGGCCGCCCGCCGACACGTAGAACCCGGCCTCGGCGCAGGAGGTGACCGTGACCCGCTCCAGGGTCGGGTCGGCACCCTTGCTGACGATCACCCCGGTCTGCACGCCGTCGACGGTGCAGTCGCTCAGGCCGCCGCCGCTGCCGTGGTCGCGGAACCAGGCGCCGGTGCCGGCCTCCCGGATCCGGCAGTCCTCCAGCCGGGCGGTGCCGCCGTCGCTCACGGACACGGCGGTGTTGCGCACCTGCGACAGATCGCTGTCGAGCACCTCGGCGCGCGAACCCCGGTCCAGCACGAACAGGGCGTCCGGCACGTCGTGCACCCGGCAGGAGTCCAGGGAGGCGGTGGCACCGTCACTGACCCACACCGCCGGGTAGTCGCCCGTGCTGTCGTGGATCTCGCAGGACTCGGCCTCGACCCGGGTCCCCGGGTCCCACACCGACAGGCCGTTGCGCCCGAAGCGGCGGACCGTGGTGCGGCTGAGGCCGAGCACGGAGCGGGACCGCAGGTCGACGGCGTTCTCCGGGATGTCGTGGATGTCGCAGCCGGCGAGCGACAGCACCGCGTCGGTGTCGAGGGTGACCCCGTCGCCGGAGGTGCGGTGCACGGCGCAGTCCGTCAGGCGGGCGGCGGCCCGCGCCGAGACCTGCACCCCGCTGCCCTTGATCTCGTACACCTCGCAGCCCAGCGCCTCCAGCCCCGAGCCCTCGCCGGTGACGGCGATCCCCGCGCCGATGGCGTGGTGGATCCGGCAGCGCTCCAGCCGGGGGTGCCCGCCGCGCACCGAGAACCCGGCCTGCCCGGCGGCGACCACCTCGCACTCCTCGAACACCCCGCCGCCGCCGTCCAGGACGGCGATCCCGACCCCGGCCGGGTTCTCCACCGTGCAGCGGCGCACCAGGGGCCTGGCCCCGCCGCGCACCTCGATGCCGGACGCCGACCGGGTGTGCACCCGCAGGTCGCTGAACTCGGGGGAGCCCTCCTCGACGAGCAGCGCGGGCGCCGCCCGGTCCGCCCCCTCCAGATAGAGGTCCTGGACCACGGCCGAGGCGCGCACGGTCAGCGCGACCCCGTCGAGCGGGGCGATCCGCACCGAGCCCGCCGCCGCGCCCTCGGGCCCGCGCAGGGTGACGGCATGACGGAGGACCAGGTTCTCCCGGTAGGTGCCGGGGGCGACGGACAGCACGTCGCCGTCGCCCGCGACCGCGAGGGCGGCGCCCAGCGTCGGATACTCACCTGAGCGCCGCCGCCACCGCGAGGCCCCGCCGTGCGTCACCTGGACCGTGCCCTGAGCCATCGTGCTGCCGTGCCCCCACCCTCGTACTCGCGCTGCCGGACCGGCCGGAGCGGCTGAAGCGGCCGCGGCCCTCCCGGGCGCCGAAGCGCCCGGACGGGCCTGCGGCTCCACCGTAGCGCGCGCGGGGCCCGGGAGTTGCCAGGTCAGCTGCCCGCACCCGCCCGGCCCCAGTCGGGTCCGGCCGCCGCCCACGCCCGGTCCAGACGCACGTACCGCCGATGCATGAGCCTTCGTACGACCAGCCGGCGGAGCGTCTCCGTGAGCGCGGCCGCCGTGAGCGCGGCGGCCAGCCCGGCCATGGCCGCGTGGAAGGAGGCGGCGCCCGGGTCGAGGGGCTGTCCCACGAGCCGGCCCCGGATGTCGGTCCATATCCGGAACCGGTCGCCCGGACGCGGCGGTTCCTCCGCCGCCGGGACCGCGCCCTCGTGGCTGCTGCCATCGGGCGCGGTCCACGAGGCCACGATCGTGGTCCGCGCCGGAGCGGTCCGCTGCGCCGAGGGCTCGGCGTCCGCGCCGGCCGGCGCGGACGGCTCCGCCGCGGGCCGCACCACCACGGCCGGGACGAGGTACCGCTCCTGGCGCTGTTCGTGCGCCGCGCGCTGGAGGATCCCGTCCACCCGGAGGCCGGCGGCCCAGCCGACGGCCGGGGCCACCAGCAGGACGCACACCAGCGCGACGCACGCCACCCACGCCTCCACGAGGTCGGTCGGCCTGCGCAGCGGATTGCGCCGCCAGCGCCACACACCCATTGCCGTCCGCACGGTCCGGCTCCCCCTGCCCATGCCAGTCTGCGTCTGTCTGCGCGTCCCAGCCTTCCGCATGCCCCGAGGACGCGCAGTCCGGGACGCGCGGGACGCCCGTCACCCGATCCGGTGCTCCTGCCCCGGCGGGTTCCCGTTCGTCCCGCATGCTCCAACGGCCCCGCGCCACCGGTTGGTTCCGGTCCGGCCCGGGAGCCCCTCGAAGGTGTCATTCCCCCTCCCGTGCGCCCGCCCGCCGTGGTCAGTGGCGGGCGGGGTCCGGGGTCCGGGGCGGGGTCACTCCAGGACGCGCACCGCGTCGCCCACGCGCACGGTGCCCGGGACGACCGGCACCAGCTGGCGCCCGAAGGCGAGCGACTTGCCGATGCGCCGGTGCCGGGCCAGGGTCTTCAGGGGTTCCCGGCCGCGTTCGGCCGTGGCCTGGTCGGTGGTGGTGACGATGCAGCGCCCGCACTCGCGCACCCCCCGGAAGACGGCGTCGCCGATCGCGATGCGCCGCCAGCCGTCCTCGGCCCAGGCGTCGAGGGCTCCGCCGACCACCACGTTGGGGCGGAACCGGTTCATCGGGAGCGGGCCCTCCTCGGGGTGGTCCCCCTCCGCGATCAGGGCGTTGAGGGCCTCCAGCGAGGCGGTGGAGGCCAGCAGCACCGGATAGGCGTCGGCGAGGCTGACCGTTTCGCCGGGCAGGGCGTAGTCGGGGTCCACGGGCCGGCGGACCGCCGGGTCGTCGAGGTGCACCAGTCGCGCGGCCTGCCCGAGGAAGGCGCTGAACCACTCGGCGGCGGCCGCCGAGGCGACCACCGTGTCGACCTTCTTGCCGAACAGGACGACCGGCTCCAGCGGGCCCGGCTCCGGCACCTCCACGACCAGGTCCGCCATGCCGGGTGCCGACAGCGCGACCCGGCCGCCGTCCAGCGGACGGGCCGAGGCCAGCGCCAGCCGCGCCTGCTGCCGCTGGGTGATGATCGCGCCCGCGGTGTCGACCACGGCCCAGCGGCGGTCGCCGGCCGGGCCCCAGGGCTCCACGGGCATCTCGTCGGGAGCGGTCCCCGCTACCGATTTGACGGGATGGACGTGGAGGGACTGGACGTACAAGTTCGACATGGGGTCATTTTGCCAGCCGCCCGCGCCGGCACCCCAGCGCGGTTCGCGCAGGGCGCAGTGGTCCGGCCGCCGGGTTCGGGCCGCGGCCGTGCGGGACGCGGCCCGCGCACCCCGGCGCGGGGCGGCCGGGGTGCGGTCCGGCCGCGGTGCGGCGGGTCGGTCAGTAGCCGCGGCCCTGGTACTGGCCCCCGTACGGGTCCTGGTACGCGGGGATCGCCGCGGCGGTCGGCGCGGCCGCGGGCACGGGCGCCGCCATCGGGCGCGGTGCGGCCGGGCGCATGGCCTCGTACCCGGTGCCGGCCGCGATCGGACGCGGCTGCTGCGGCTGGGGCTGGGGGACGAACCCGGCCCGGGGCGCGAGCTGCTGCTGCGGCACGTACGGGGCGGGCGCGTGCTGAAGCGGAACCGGCATCGGGGCCGGCATCGGGGCCGGCGCGGCCGGCTGCGGGTACCCGTAGCCGTACGCCGGGGCCGGCGTCGGCTGCTGCGGCGCCGGCGGGAGCGCGGGCATGGAGGAGGCGAGGGCCGGGAGGTATCCACCGCTCGAGTAACCGGCACTGGGGGACTCGTAGGCGGCCGGAACGCGGATCGGGGCGATCTGCGGAGTCCCGCGTTCTGCGACGAGGGAGTCGTAGATGGGGGTGTCCGGGAAGGAGGGCGCGGAGTAGTAACCGCCGCCATAAGTGGAGCGGGGGGAGGTCATGGGAGACAAGTTAAGCCCACGACTTCACGCGGTCTATAGCCAGGTGGCCCCAACACCGCTCTGACCTGCATATTCCCAGGTCAGGGCCACGGCTTTCACTTAAGGTTCACCTGCACGATTCGCCACATGCACCCCGCCTTGTTACCACTCGTACTCGTCGGTTGGCCCATGCACGCATATGGAACTGACCGTCCGTCACAACGCGGTGACCTCGGATGACGTCATGGTGACGCTCCGTCAAGGCCGACTTCCGCCGCCCGGGTGGCGTCAGGCGTCGCTGGGCCGGGCGTAGGTCCGGCCCTTCCAGGCGGCCCCGCGCCCCCGGTAGTGCTGCACGGCCGAGTCGACCGTCATGAGCAGGTACAGCAGCGCGGTGAAGGGCAGCAGCGGCGCGAGCACCGCGGGCTGGCGGTAGTAGCGCAGCATCGGCAGGTAGGTGCCGGCCATCAGGAGCCAGGCCGCCCCGCCGGCCACGGCGACGGCCGGCCGGTCGGCCGCGAGCCCGGCGAGGAGGGCCGCCGGGGGCACCAGGTAGACCAGGACCAGCCCGGCCACCGTCCCGGCCAGCAGCAGCGGCTGGTGGCGGAGTTGGGCGTACGCGCTGCGCGACACCATCCGCCACAGGTCGGCCAGGGCCGGGTACGGCCGCACGCTGTCCACCCGCTCCGCCAGCCCGAGCCAGATCCGGCCGCCGGAGCGCCGGACCGCCCGGGCGAGCGCGACGTCGTCGATGACGGCCTGCCGGATGGAGTCGGGGATCCCGGCGCGGACGGCCGCCTCCGTCCGCAGCAGGACGCAGCCGCCGGCGGCCGCGGCGGTGCGCGAGGCGGGGCGGTTGATCCGGCGGAACGGGTACAGCTGGGCGAAGAAGTACACGAACGCGGGCACCACGAGCCGCTCCCAGACGCTGACCACGCGCAGGCGGGCCATCTGGGAGACGAGGTCGAGGCCGGCGGTGGTCGCGGCGGCGACCAGCTCGCGGAGGCTGTCGGGCTCGTGCGCGATGTCGGCGTCGGTGAGCAGCAGGTACTCGGGGGCGTCCGGGGCGCTGCGGGTCGCGTGGGCGATGCCGTGGCGCAGGGCCCAGAGCTTGCCGGTCCAGCCGGGCGGGGGGTCGGGGGGCGTCAGCACGGTCAGGGGGAGGCCGGGCTGCTCGGCGGCGAGGCGGCGGGCCAGGGCGGCGGTCCCGTCGGTGCTGCCGTCGTCGACCAGGACGATGCCGGCCTCGCCGGGATAGTCCTGCGCCAGAAGGGACGGCAGGCTGCGCGGCAGCACCTCGGCCTCGTCCCTGGCCGGGACCACGACGGCGACGGAGGGCCAGCGGGCAGGGGCGGTGCGCGGGGGGAGGCGGGTGTCGGTGCGCCAGAACATGCCCTGGGCGAGGGTGAGCCAGAGCCAGGCGGCGAAGGAGGCGTAGGCGGCGATGAGGAGGCCCATGGCGGCAGTGTCGCCGAAGGCCGCGGGGCGTGTCCCGCGTCCGGGCCGATCGCGTCCGGCGCCGTCGGATTTCCTCCCCGGGCGCCCCCGTGGGTCGCGGCCCCGCCCCGGGCGTCGTGGGGCGGGGCCGCGGCGCGCCCCACGGATTCCGGGGTTGTTCGGGGTGTTCTGGCGTGGTTCGGGAGGCTGGGGTTCGGGTGGTGGGCGGGGGCGTCGACTAAGGTGACAAGGTGAAGATCGCGCTCATGGACTCGGGAATCGGCCTCCTCGCTGCGGCCGCCGCGACGCGTCGGCTGCGGCCCGACGCCGATCTGCTGCTGTCCTCCGACCCCGACGGGATGCCCTGGGGGCCCCGTACCCCCGCCGACCTCACCGAGCGGGCCCGCGGCGTCGCCCGGGCCGCCGCCGAGCTGCTGCCCGACGCCCTGATCGTGGCCTGCAACACCGCCTCCGTGCACTCCCTGGCCACCCTGCGGGCCGATCTGGAGCCCGGCATCCCCGTCATCGGCACCGTCCCGGCGATCAAGCCCGCCGCGGCGGCCGGCCGGCGGGTGGCGATCTGGGCCACCCCCGCCACCACCGGCAGCCCGTACCAGCGCGGACTGATCCGCGACTTCGCCGCCGGCGCCGAGGTCACCGAGGTGCCCTGCCCCGGCCTCGCCGACGCCGTCGAGCACGCCGACGAGGAGGCCGTCGCGCGCACGGTCGCCGCCGCCGCCGCACTGACCCCGGCCGACGTGACGGACGTGGTCCTCGGCTGCACGCACTACGAGCTCGTCGAGGACGCCATCCGCGCCGCCCTCGCCCTGCGCACCGGCGGAGCGGACCTGCGCTACCACGGGTCCGCCGAGGCCGTCGCCGTACAGGCCCTGCGCCGGATCGGCGCCGAGCCCGCCCCGGGCCTGCCCCGGACCGGCGGGCTGACCGTCCTGCACAGCGGCCGCCCGTCCACCCTCTCCGCCGCCGCCCTCGGCTACGCGGAGGGCCGGCTCCTGGCCGGCCTCGAACAGGACGCCGCCGTCAGCCTCTAGGGACTGGCCGCCCCGCGAAGACCCGCCGGGCTCCCGCCGCCCCGGTCCGGGAGTGCACCGGGTGGCGCAGGGGCGGTGGCGCACCCGTGGAACGTGGGTACGCTGCTGCTCATGACGGGTCACCCCCCGGGTCCCCTCTGGACGGGCCGGGCCTCCAACCGTGCGCAGTGGCTGCTCGCCGCGGCCGGTGCGGCCTGTCTCGCGCTGGGCGTCGAGCTGGCCGTCGACAACTCCTGGGCCTCCGGGTATCTTCCGCTGCTGATGTCCGTGATCGGCTGCCTGGCCGCCGGGCTGCTGATCCTCTACGGCACCCTCGCCTTCGTGTACGTGGCCGTCACCGTCGACGCCGAGGCCATGGAGGTGCGCTGCGGCCACATCGGGCTGCCGCGCCGCACGATCCGCCTCGCGGAGGTCGCCGCCGCCGAGTTCGTCCCCCGGGTCACCCCGCGGCAGTGGGGCGGCTGGGGGTACCGATGGCGGCCGGAGAAGGGAACCGCGGTGATCGTCCGCCGCGGGGAGGGCGTGGAGCTGCGGCTCGGCGACGGCAAGCTGTTCACCGTCACCGTCGACGACGCCGAGAACGCGGTCCGCGTCATCCGCACCCACCTGCGCGCCCGCGCCGGCTGACCCTCCGCCGAACCGGAGCCGCGCCCGAACCGGAGCAGTGCCCGCGCCAGGAACCGGAACCCGTTTCCCGGCCCGGAACCGGAGCGGGGCGGCAGCAGCCGCCGGGGCCGGAACCGGAGCCCGCGGCCGCAAGCGCGGCCCGGCCGGAACCGGAGCCCCGGGCCGGTCCGGAGCCGGCGCCCGGCGGGGCGCCGCCTTACCCGTCCTTGGCACGCGGCCACGTACACTCCGCCAGATGAGCAGCAGTGTCACCCGGGCCGCCGAGAGCGAGCCCGCGCAGCCCGCCGGACCAGCCGTGGCGGGCGCCCCACGCGCAGCCGAATCCGACGCCGCCGCGGGCTCCCCGGGCGCGGGCAGGCGCTGGGCCTCCCGGCTGGCCCGCCCCGTCCTGGCCGCGCTCGCCGGGACGCTGCTCTACCTCAGCTTCCCGCCCCGCCCCCTGTGGTGGCTGGCCCCCTTCGCCCTCGCCCTCCTCGCCGGCTGCCTGTACGGCCGCCGCGCCCGGGCCGGCTTCGGGCTCGGCTTCCTCTTCGGGCTCGGCTACCTGCTGCCGCTGCTCGTCTGGACCAGCGAGGGCGTCGGCCCGGTGCCGTGGCTGGCCCTCGTCACCCTGGAGTCGCTCCTCATCGGCCTGGCCGGCCTGGGCATCGCCCTCGTCAGCCGGCTGCCCGCCGCGCCCGTGTGGTCGGCCGCCGTCTGGGTCGCGGTCGAGGCCCTGCGCGCCCGGGCCCCCTTCGGCGGCTTCTCCTGGGGCCGGCTGGCCTACGGGCAGGCCGACGGGATCCTGGTGCCGCTCGCCGCCGTCGGCGGGACCCCGCTGCTCTCCTTCGCCGTCGCCCTGTGCGGCTTCGGCCTGTACGGGGCCGCGCGCTCCGCCCGCCGGCAGCCGACCCGCACGGCCGCCGCCCTCGCCGCCCTCACGGTCGCCGTCCCCGTCGGCGCGGCCCTCGCGGCCCGCCCGCTGGTGTCCGACGCCGCCGAGGACGGCACGGCCGTCGCCGCCGTCATCCAGGGCAACGTGCCCCGCGCGGGCTTCGACTTCAACGCCCAGCGCCGCCAGGTCCTCGACAACCACGCGAACCGCACCCTCCAGCTCGCCGACGACGTCAAGGCCGGCCGGGTCCCGAAGCCCGACTTCGTGCTGTGGCCGGAGAACTCCTCCGACATCGACCCCTTCACCCAGCCCGACGCCCACGCCGTCATCGACAACGCCGTCCGGACCATCGGCGCGCCCACCGCGATCGGCTCGGTCCTGGAGCCCGAGACCGGCCCGCTGCGCAACACCATGATCCTTTGGGACCCCGCCAAGGGCCCCGTCGACACCTATGACAAGCGCAAGATCCAGCCCTTCGGCGAGCGCATCCCGATGCGCTCCTTCGTGCGGCTCTTCAGCTCCGACGTCGACCGGGTCCGCCGCGACTTCGGCCCCGGCAAGGAACCCGGCGTCTTCGACATGGCCGGCAGCGGCGTCGGCATGGTCACCTGCTACGAGGCCGCCTTCGACGACGCCGTGCGCTCTACCGTCCAGGCCGGCGCCCAGGTCATCGCCGTCCCCAGCAACAACGCCACCTTCGGCCGGACCGAGATGACCTACCAGCAGCTGGCCATGGACCGGATCCGCGCCGTCGAGCACAGCCGCAGCGTCCTCGTCCCCGTCACCAGCGGCGTCAGCGCGGTCATCCGGCCCGACGGCACGATCGTCTCGCAGACGAAGATGTTCACCGCCGACGCCCTCGTCGCCGAGATCCCGCTGCGCTCCACCACGACCCCTGCCACCCGCCTGGGCCCGCTGCCCGAGTACGCGCTGGTCCTGGTCGCCGCCGGCGGCCTCGCCACCGTCCTCGCCCGCCGGATCCGGGCCCGCCGCACCACCCCGTAGGGTCGGCGCATGAGCACACCCGAGTTCATCCGCGAGATCCGGGCCGCCGGCGCCGGCCACCTGCTCCTCCTGCTGCCCGGGGTCACCGCCGTCGTCTTCGACGACGGGGGGCGGGTGCTGCTCGGGCGGCGGGCCGACACCGGCTGCTGGTCGGTCGTCGGCGGGATAGCCGAGCCCGGGGAACAGCCCGCCGAGACGGCCGTGCGCGAGGTGTACGAGGAGACGGCGGTGCGGTGCGTGCCCGAGCGGGTCGTCCTGGTCCAGATGCTCGAACCGGTCACCTACGCGAACGGCGACGTCTGCCAGTACCAGGACATCACCTTCCGCTGCCGGGCCACCGGCGGCGAGGCCCGCGCGGCCGACGGGGAGCTGCTGGAGGTGGCCTGGTTCGCCCCGGACGCCCTGCCGCCGCTGGAACCCTTCGCCCTGAACCGGATCCACCGCTCCCTCGGTGACGAACCGACCTGGTTCGAGCCCCCGCAGCCCCCGCAGAACGCCTGATCCGAAAGTCACGGCCTCAGCGGCGGGCCACGCCCGCCGCCTCGCAGTACAGCGCCATCGCCTGGTCGCCCACCACCGCGCTGTACGAGACCTCCGGAACGTCGCCGCCGGCCTCGTACCCGCCGAGCACCCCGGCCAGCGCGCCGCCCGCCAGCCAGGGGCTGCCGCTGGTGCCGCCGCTCAGGTCGGGGCAGTCGATCCGGCGCTGGGTCGGCGAGAACAGGCTCGTCGCGTTGGAGCAGCGCAGCGGGGCGTCCAGGACGCTCGGGTAGCCCAGCACGGTCACCGTCACGTCGGCGGGCTGCGCCGCCGCCACCGGGAAGCCGCCGACCACGTCCTCCACGGCCCGGCTCTCCCCGGCGTCGGCGGGCGCGACCTTCGCGAAGGCGATGTCGTCGTCGGGGTCCTGGCCGTCCGTCCAGCCCGGGGCCGCGTACACGCGGGTCAGCCGCCACAGCCCGTACGGGGCCGCGCCGTCGCGGTAGCCGGGGGCGAAGAGGGTGGTGTCCGGGTGGTCCAGGCAGTGCGCGGCGGTGGCGATCAGGTCGTGGCCGAGGCTGCGCACCACGGAGGCGGTGCAGAAGTGCCCCCCGTCGAGCCCGCCGGCGAACAGGGCCCCGACCCGCCCCGCCTCGGCGTCGGCCGGGGCCCCCTCGGTCACCCCGAGCGGGGACGCCGCCCCGGCCTGCGGCAGGTCCAGGCCGAGCAGGGCGCCCATCGCGGTCACCGCGAGCAGGATCCGTGACGCCCGCCGGGCGCGGGCGCGGGGTCGGCCGGCCGGCTTGCGGGGGAGGATGCGTTGGATCATGCAAGAGAGCCTCCCCGGGGAAACTGTGGCCCCGGCACGGAATTCCGTATGAATCAGCTGTGAATGCCGACGCCCGGGGGGACCTGTCGGAAGCAATGAGCGGACCCGCCTCCCCGGGGCGGGAGTTCGGCGGAACGCACCGGTCTATGGACGCCGCGGACGGTTTGCGCACCCGCTGTTGTGCACGGCGGTGCGTGAGCGCCGGCCCCGCCCGCCCCTAGCCTCGCCGCAAGAGCACGAACGAGGGGCGGTACCCGGTGAACTGGCTCATCCACGACTACCGCGAGGGCGATCTCGCGGCGGTGGTCCATCTGATCGACACGACGGCCGAACTCGGCCAGGAGTCGGTCTTCTCGCTCGCCGAGTGCATCAGCGCGCTGACCGACCGGCAGCCCTGCGTGGTCGCCGTCCACCAGGGCGTCCCCATCGGCGCCGCCCTGGCCTGCGTGACCGGCGAGCGGGCCTGGGTGATGCGCATCGCGATCGCCGCCGGATGGCGCGGGCGGGGCCTCGCCAGCGCCCTGCTCGTCGAACTGGAGCGCCGCCTGATCGCCGCCCGCGTGGGGCGGATCGCGTACGTCCTGCCCGAGGAGGACCTGCTCGGCGAGGGCCTCCTGAACGCCGGCTACACCCGCCAGCCCGCCGTCGCCTACTTCGAGAAGACCGAGCCGCTGCACGGGCCGGCGGCCGGACTGCTCGACGACCTCGGCGGCCGGTTCCTGCCGAACGACCTGTGGGCCAAGGTCGCCGGCATGGAGAAGGAGAAGGAGCTCATCGAGCGCCGCGTGGTGCTCCCGCTGGCCGAACCCGAGCGGGCCGCCGCGCACGGGGTGCGTCCGCCGCGGGCCATCACCCTCTTCGGTCCGCCCGGCACCGGCAAGACCACCTTCGCCCGGGCCATCGCGTCCCGGCTGGGCTGGCCCTTCGTGGAACTGCTGCCCTCCCGGCTGGCCGACGGCGGGAACCTGGCCGCGGCCCTGCGCCACGCCTTCGCCCGGATCGCCGAGCTGGAGCGGGTGCTGGTCTTCATCGACGAGGTCGAGGAGATCGCCCCCGTGCGCACCGAGCCCGCGCTGCCCGGCGGCGCCCACGGCGTGACCAACGAGCTGCTCAAGCTGATACCCGGTTTCCGGGAGGGCGACGAGCGGCTGCTGGTCTGCGCGACGAACTCCATCCGCTCCCTCGACCCGGCCTTCCTGCGGCCCGGCCGCTTCGACTACCTGATCCCGATCGGCACCCCGGACGCCGGGGCCCGGGCCGCGATCTGGTCCCGCTACACGGCCGGGCGCGCCGACGTGGACGTGACGGCCCTGGTGGCGGCGACCGAGCTGTTCACCCCGGCCGACATCGAGCACGCGGCGCGGACCGCGGCGCAGGTCTCCTTCGAGCGGGACCTGGAGGCCGTCGGCGCGCGCGGGGCGGCGGCCCAGCCCGGCGCGACCACGGCCGACTACCTGGCGGCCGTCGCCCAGTGCAGGCCGACGGTGACCCCGGCGATGACCGGGGAGTTCCAGGCCGACATCACCGCCCACGCGCGGTTCTGAGGCTCCCTCCCCCGGTTGCGGCGGGGGAGGGGAACGCGAAACGGCCCGCGGCCGCTCCCCAAAGCGGCCGCGGGCCTTCCGCGCGGACCCGGCATCCGAGCGGAAACGGCCGTGCTCCCCGGGGTGTCGCCGGCGGGAACACGGCACGCAAGGGTGCCTGGGGCGTCCTGCACGCCCCGGTCGACACTCCGAGTGAACCAGCGGCCCCGCCGCCCGCGCCTCGGCCGGACGGCCACACCGGCCCCGGCCGCAAGGACGGGGCCCACGGCGCCGCCCCGGGCCGTACGGCCACCGTGGGCTCGGGGCGGGCCGCGGGCGTCGCCGTCCTCACCGGCTAGCGCGGGCAGCTGTAGGTGAACTCCGCCGCCGCCGTCCGCCGGGTGGGGGAGAGCAGCTGGAGTTCCGCCCGGGCCGGGTAGGTGCCGGTGCCCTTGAAGGTCCACATCAGGTGGAGGGTCGCCTCCGTGCGGCCGCTGGGAACCCGTTCCGTGAGCTCCTCCGACCGGGTGCCGTCGCTGCGGACCCAGCGGTACGTCAGGGTCCCCGGGCGCCCGTCGGTCCGTACGGAGGCCACCACGTCGGCCGCCGCGTCACAGCCCGGCCCCTGCGGCGCGGTGCTCACCGCCACCTCGCGCACCTGGACGGCCGGCCCGAACCGCTGCCAGCCCAGGTACGCGAGCACCCCGGCCAGCACCACGGCCGCGAGGGTGTACCTCCGCCAGCCGCCGCCCCGCCGCCGGGGCGGCGCGGGAGCCGGTGCGGGCTCCACGGGGAAGGGTGCGGGCAGGGCCGCCGTCACCCCCGGGCCGAAGCGCAGCACGGCGCCCTCGACCCGGTCGGGGGCGGCGTCCGCCGGGGGCGGCGGGCCGCTGAACCAGTGGCTGCCGAGGACGGTGGCGCTGTAGTCCTCGTCCTGCGGGGCGTGCGGATCGCTCATCGGGGGGGCTCCAGGTCCGTGCAGCGCACCAGCGGCTGGGAGTCGGAGGCCGCGCCGTCGGCCGCGGCGGGCTTGGTGGTGACCCGGACGCCCGCGTAGCAGCCGCGGCCGCGCGGGAAGGTGTGGGACCGGACGACGGTGGCGGGCGCGCCGGCCGGGACCACGATCGTGTCGGTGCCGTCGGGGACCGCGTAGACGCCCTGTGCGTCGCCCAGGAACCACTGCAGGACGACCGTCACCGGCCCGCTGCCCCGGGTCGCCAGGGAGACGGCGGCGTCCGCCCGGTACACCCCGGGCTTGAGGGAGACGCCCAGCTTGGTCACCTGGAGGGTGGGCGTGGGGGTGGGCGTCGGGGTGGGCGACCAGTCGGCCGTCGGCGTCGGGCTCCAGGACGGGCTGCCGCCGGTCGAGGGCCAGGCCGTGGGGGTGGGCGACGACGACGCCGCCGGGGTCGGGCTGCCCGAGGGCGAGGGTGAGGCCGTGGGAGAAGCCGTGGGGGAGGCCGTCGGGGAGGGTCCCGGGGTCGACGGCCCGGCCGAAGGGGTGGACCCGGGCGCGGCCGGGCTCGTGGTGGCGAAGTCGCTCAGCGCCGAGGGCGGCGGCGGGGTGCCGACCGCGTCCGTCGTGAACACCAGCACCGCGCCCAGCACCAGCGCCAGCCCGGTCGCGAACCAGCCCCCGCGCCCCGGGGCCCAGCCCGAGCCGATGGAGGTGGTGGCCACCGCGGTGGTGCCCGCCGCCGCGCCGCCCGCCGACGGGAACAGCAGCGGCAGCAGCGCGGCCAGGGCGGCCAGCTTCCGCTGCCCGCGCTCCTCCCACCGCGGCCCGTACGCGGCCACCGCCACGGCCTCCAGCTCCGCGACGAAGGCCTCGGCGTTCTCCGGCCGCTGCTCCGGCCGCTTGGCCAGGCCCCGCCGGATCAGGGGGCGTACGGGCTCGGGGGCCTCGGTCTCCGGTACCGGCGCCTCGATGTGCTGGACGGCGAGTTCGGCGAAGTTCGCGCCGTCGTAGGGCTTGCGGCCGGTCAGGCACTCGAAGAAGGTCGCGGTGGCCGCGTACACGTCGGCCGTCGGCGAGGCCGGCTGGCCCTGCCACTGCTCGGGGGCCATGTAGGCGGGCGTTCCCGCCACCCCGGGGGTGCTGCCGCGGTTCGCGGCGATCCCGAAGTCGACCAGTTTGGACGAGCCGTCCGCCGCCACCAGCACGTTCTCCGGCTTGTAGTCGCGGTGGACGACGCCCGCCCGGTGGGCGGCGGCCAGTCCGAGCAGGGAGCCCTTGAGGACCACCAGCGCGGCCTCGGCGTCCGTCCGCCCCGACTCCCGCAGCACGGAGCGCAGGGAGACCCCGTCGACGAGCTCCATGACGATGGCGGCCCCGTCCGGCGCCTCGACGTACTCGTAGAACCGCGTCACGTACGGGGAGACCAGGTCGCCCAGCAGCCGGGCCTCGGCCCGGAACTCCCCCACGAAGGCCGGGTCCTCGCGCATCCGGTCGCTGAGGTACTTCACGGCGACCGCCGTGCCGGTGCCGTCGTGGACCGCGAGCACGACCCGGCCGCTGCCGCCCGAGCCGAGCTCGCGGACCTCGGTGTACCCCGGTACCGTCCAGCCGTTGCTCATCCCCGCCCCCCTCCGTGGCGTCACCGGCTCCACCCAGAGCCGGACCGGTCGGTTCCGACCGGCCACACGCATGGACACCATTGAGCCACGGCCGGTTCCCGACCATCCGTCCCGTCCGGTCCTTGGACGGACATACGGTCAACAGAGGTCGGGAAACGGTCGCGAAGCGGTCATGAACCGGCCGGAACCTGACCGGCGGTGGTCAGGCCGCAGCGGACTCCGCGCCGATCATGGCGTGCAGCCGGTCCGCCGCCGCCCGGCCGAAGGCGGGGTCGTTGATGTGGGTGTCGTAGTCGTAGAGCCGCGCGGCACTGCCCCGCAGGCCCTCGCGCAGCGCCGAGAACAGCGCCCCGTCCGCGTCCGGGTCGTGGTACGGGCCCCCCGGCGCGCCCAACGTGGACAGCCCGCGCAGCGGTACGCAGACCGCCGTCGGCCCGGTCGCCGCCCGCAGCTTGGCGGCCACCCGCCGCCCGAGCTCCGCGCACTCGGACTCCGTCGTGCGGATCACCGTGATCGAGGGGCTGTGGACGCGCACCCGCCGGTAGCGGGCCCGCTCCGGCAGGGTCTCCAGCGGCCCGAACTTCACCAGGTCCAGCGCCCCCAGGCTCACCACCTGGGGGATCCCGGCCCGCCCGGCCGCGCTGAGGCGGTCGGGGCCGGCGGTGAGGACGCCCTCGCACAGGTCGTCGGCGAGCTCGCTCAGGGTCAGGTCCAGCACGCCCGCGAACACGCCCTGGCCGGCCAGCTTCTCCAGGGTGCGCCCGCCCGTACCGCTGGAGTGGAAGACCAGCACCTCGTAGCCGAGCTCGGTCAGCCGCGCCCGGGCGGCGTCCACGCCGGCCGTGGTCACCCCCGCCATGCTCGCGGCCACCAGCGGCCGCGTCCCCGAGCCGAGCCGCGCCGGGCGGCCGCGGCCCAGGGCGGAGCGGGCGAAGCCCTTGGCCATCGCGGCGACCGCCTCCGCCGCGTTGGCCAGCACCGGCGCGGAGACGCTGTTGATGCCGGCGACGTCCACCACGCTGTACATCATCGTGATGTCCGAGGAGCCCACGTACGGGGACACGTCCCCCGAGGCCATCGAGGAGACCATCACCTTCGGCACGCCGAGCGGCAGGGCCCGCATCGCCCGGGTGGCGATGGAGGTGCCCCCGCTGCCGCCGACGGCGAGCACCCCGTGCAGCCGGCCCTCGGCGTGCAGTCTCAGAAGGGCCGCCTCCGCGCCCCTGGCCATCGTGGTCAGGGCCGGGCCCCGGTCGGCCGTGCGTAATCGGGAGAGTTCGGCTCCCGCGGCCCGCGCCACCTCTTCGCGCGGTATGTCCGCGGGGACCCCGGGCTCTCCCAGGATCCCCGCGTCGACCAGTACCACCTCGACGCCGGCGCGCAACAGCCTCTCGCGCAGCCAGCCGTACTCGACACCCTTGGTGTCCAGGGTTCCCACCAGCGCGACGTTCGTCATCTGTGCAATGTCCACGCAGGTGGCGTTTGCTGGCAAGTAAAGGTCAGGTCAATCCACCAGCAGTGCCAAGAGCCGCTCCAGGAAAGGCACTTGAGAGGCGATCAGCTTGTTCCGGGCCAACGGGGGACCGAACCAGGCCACCCGGTCCAGCTCGGGGAACTCGCTCTCGGTCCCGGAGTGCGGCGGCCACTCCATGGTGAAGGTCCCGGGCACCACCAGCGCGGGGTCGAGGTCGCCCTCCACCGCCCAGATGGTCACCAGCTTGCCGCTGCTCAGCCGGACATCGCCCAGCGGCAGGTACTCGCCCTCCGGCGGCGGCAGGCCCAGCTCCTCGGCGAACTCCCGGCGGGCCGCGTCGCGCGGGGTCTCGTCCGGCCCGTACTCGCCCTTGGGGATCGCCCAGCCCCCGGCGTCCCGGCCCGCCCACAGGGGGCCTCCCATGTGGCCGAGCAGCACCTCGATCCCGCCGTCCCCGCCGCCCGGCCCCCTGCGGAACAGCAGGAGGCCGGCGCTCTGCTTGTACCTCTTCGGCTGCGTCACGGTCCCATACATGCCCCGCCCCGGCCCCGATCAGTGATGGGAACCGGGGCGGGGGCAGGTACAGGGGTCTCAGTGCTCGTGGGGGCCCTGGCGGTGGACCGGGCCGTGCGCGTCCGCGCAGTGCGGGTCGGCGGCGTCCGGCCCCTCGCCCGCCCGGCCGACCGAGAGCAGCTCGTCCTGGGCGTGGTCCACCTGGAGGGTGGTGTGGGTGATGCCGTACTCCTTCGCCAGCAGCGCCTCCAGATCGCGCCGCACGGCGTGGCAGTCGCCCTCCTCCTCCACGAGCACGTGCGCCGACAGGGCCGCCTGCCCCGAGGTGATCGTCCAGATGTGCAGGTCGTGGACCTCCGTCACCGGCGGGTGCCCGACGAGCCGGTCGCCGACCGCGTCCGGGTCCAGGTGCGCCGGAGCGGCCTCCAGGAAGATCCGGCCGGACTCGCGCACCAGCCCGTACCCGGCCTTCACCATCAGGACCACCACCACCAGCGAGGCGATCGCGTCGGCCTGCACGAAACCGGTGGTGAGCACGATCAGACCGGCCACGGCCGTGCCGATGAAGGCGAACAGGTCGTTGAGGATGTGCTGGTAGGCGCCCTCCACCGCGAGCGAGGAGCGGTTCGCCCGGGAGATGCACCAGGCCGCGGCCACGTTCACGACGATCCCCGCCAGCGCCGTCACCAGCACCAGCCCGCCCTCCACCGGCGGCGGGTCGAGCAGCCGCCGCACGGCCTCGTACGCCAGCCAGACCGCCAGCAGCAGCAGGGTCAGGCCGTTGGCCTGGGCGGAGAGTATCTCCGCGCGCTTGAGCCCGAACGTGAACCCGCCGCGCGCCGGCCGCGCCGCCAGCCGCATCGCGATCAGCGCGAGGACGATGGAGACGGCGTCCGTCAGCATGTGCGCGGCGTCGGAGATCAGGGCCAGCGAGTGGGCCACCACGCCGACGACCACCTCGACGGCCATGAAGCCGCCGATCAGGGCGAGCGCGATCGCCAGCCAGCGGCGGTCGGCGTCCGGGTCCACGCCGTGGCTGTGCCCCGCGTGGCCGTGCCCGTGCCCGTGGGCGTGATCGTGGTCGTGGTCGTGGCTGTCGCGCCCGGTCATGGCGTCCCCCGTCTGTTCGGTTCCGACGCGTGAAGTGAAGCGCACCCCGGCGCAGAGGGCAAAGGCTGCAACGGGGACCGTTGTCATTACCCATAAGACCCGCTTGACCTGCGCTTATGCCGGGACGGACGGATCGTGCGAAAATCTGGTCATGGTCCAGCGCCCCGGTGTGCCGACCGCGCCCGCACTCGTCCTGGAAACCGCCCGGGGCTCCACCGAGATGAGCCCCGGCAGGACCTACCACGTCGGACGCGACCCCCTCTGCGAGATCTGCCTCGACGACGCCCGCGTCTCCTGGCACCACGCCGTCCTGCGCCCCGACGGGGACCACTGGACGGTCGAGGACGAGAACAGCACCAACGGAACCTGGGCCCCCGACGGCCACCGCGTCCGCGTGGAGAGCGTCGGCCCCGGCACCGAGCTGCGCTTCGGCAACGCCGTCGACGGCCCCCGCGCCGTCCTCGTCGGCCGTACGCCGCCCCCCGCCCCCGCGGCCCGCCCCTCCTCGGTCACCAACCCGGCCATGACCGGAACCTTCCGGCGCCCCACCAGCGTCCGGCAGCTGCCCGCCCGGACCGCCCTGCGCATCGGCCGGGACCCCGGCAACGACCTCGTCATCGACAACCTCGTCGTCTCCCGCCGGCACGCCGAGCTGCGCGCCCTCGCCGACGGCAGGTACGAGATCGTCGACCTCGGCAGCCACAACGGAACCTACCTCAACGGCGCCCCCGTCAGCCGGGCGGTGATCGCCGAGGGCGACATCGTCGGCATCGGCCACTCGGCCTTCTGCCTCGTCGGCGACCAGCTCCAGGAGTACACCGACACCGGCGAGGTCTCCCTCGACGTCCAGGACCTCGCGGTCACCGTCGACCGCGGCCGCAAGACCCTGATGGAGGGCGTCAGCTTCCCCGTGGGCGCCAAATGCCTGCTCGCCGTCGTGGGCCCCAGCGGCGCCGGCAAGTCCACCCTCCTCGGCGCGCTCACGGGCCTGCGCCCCGCCGACACCGGCAGCGTCCTCTACGACGGCCGCGACCTCTACCGCGACTACGCCGAGCTGCGCAGCCGCATCGGGCTCGTCCCCCAGGACGACATCCTGCACGCCCAGCTCACCGTCCGCCGCGCCCTCGTCTACGCCGCCGAACTGCGCTTCCCGCAGGACACCAGCGAGGCCGAACGAGAGGCCCGCGTCGACGAGGTGATCCGCGAGCTCGGCCTCGTCCAGCGGGCCGACCAGCCCATCCACAGTCTCTCCGGCGGCCAGCGCAAGCGGGTCTCCGTCGCCCTCGAACTGCTCACCAAGCCCTCGCTGCTCTTCCTCGACGAACCCACCTCCGGCCTCGACCCCGGCATGGACCGCTCGGTGATGAACATGCTGCGCGGCCTCGCCGACGACGGCCGCACCGTCATCGTCGTCACCCACAGCGTGCTCAGCCTCGACGTCTGCGACCGGCTGCTGTTCCTCGCCCCCGGAGGGCGCGTCGCCTACTTCGGCCCGCCCCAGGAGGCCCTCGGCTTCTTCGGCTTCGAGGAATGGCCCGAGGCCTTCGAGGCCTTCGAGAACGACCGGGAGCGCGACTGGGCGGAGGCCTTCCGGGGTTCGCCCGCCCACCGGCGCTACGTCGACATCACCGCCCGCGGGCCCGGACCCGCGGCGGAGGCCGCACGCAGGGCCGCCGCCGCCCCGCCGGCGCCGCCGCCCAAGGCGCAGAGCTGGGGCGCCCAGCTCTCCACCCTGGTCCGCCGGTACGCCGCCGTGCTCGGCGCCGACCGCACCTTCCTCGTCATCATGGTCGCGCTGCCGTTCATGATGGGCGTCATGGCCCGCGCCCTCGCCGGGAGCACCCTGACCGCCGAGACCGTGCTCAACGCCCTGCTCATCCTCACCATCGGCGGGGTGCTCACCGGCGCCGCCAACGCGGTCCGTGAACTGGTCAAGGAACGCGTCATCTACCAGCGGGAACGCGCCGTCGGGCTGTCCCGCACCGCCTACCTGATGTCGAAGGTGGTGGTGCTCGGCACCATCACCATCGCCCAGGCCGTCGTGCTGACCCTCATCGCCCTCGCCGGAGTGAACCTCAACGCCCCGCAGGGCAAGGGCGTGCTGATGCCCCCACTGGTCGAGATCACCATCGCCGTCGCCCTGCTGTCCTTCACGGCCATGCTGCTCGGCCTGCTGATCTCCGCCCTGGTCCGCAAGGAGGAGGTCACCATGCCGCTGCTGGTCCTCCTCGCCATCGTGCAGGTCGTCTTCTGCGGCAGCCTGCTGAAGCTCGCCGGCGTCCCCTTCCTCGAACAGGTGGCGTGGCTGGTGCCCTCCCGGTGGGCGATGGGCGCGATGGGCGCCACCCTCCAGCTCGGCAGGATCATGCCCGGCAAGGTCACGCAGGACCCGCTCTTCCACCACGAGGCCCGGGTGTGGCTGTTCTGCATCGCCATGCTGATCGCCCAGGCCGTGGCCTTCGGCCTGGTGGTGGCCCGGCTGCTGCGCATGCAGGAGCCGGCCGTCATGAGGAAGCAGCCGCGGCGATGACCTTCCCCGACCCGATCCCGGACTTCCACCCCACCCACGTCGTGCCGCAGGAGGGGCTGCCCGCCTGGGAGGCCCCCGACGTGACCCGGCCCACCGCGCCCCTGGACCCGTTCCTGCCCGTGCAGCTGCTCTCCCGGCGCGGCGAGTGGACGGAGATCCTCTGCGCCAACGGCTGGTCCGCCTGGGTCGACGGACGGCTGCTGGTGGCGGTGCCGCAGCCGCCGCCCACGTCGGGCCGGCCCCTCGCGCGGACCGAGGACCCCGGGCCGCTGCTCGGCCGCGCCGCCGAGGCCCTGGAACGCTACCGGCGCGCCGTGCGCGACCACGCCGGCGGAGGGGCGGCCGGCGAGGACTTCGGGCGGGCCGTACGGGGGCTGCGGGTCGGGATCGTGATCGACGGGGAGTCCGCGTGGCTCTACGACGAGACCTCGCGCCGGTGGATGTACGCCGACGGGAGCCGCATGGCGACCTACGCGGTGGTCTCGGGGCCGGGCGCCTCGTCCGCGGCGGAGCCGGAGCCGGAGCCGGAGCCTGAGGCGGCCCCGGCGCCGCCGCCGGCGGAGGCCGCCACCGCGGCGGGTTCCCCCGTACCGCCCGAGCCGGGGCACGAGCCGACCCGCGTCGTCGACGCGCCCGGGGACGGCGGGCACTGATGGGGGCCGCCGACTCCCTGGGCGGCCGGCCCTCCGGGCTGCTGGGCAAGAAGATCGCCGGGTACCTGGTGGAGAGCGAGATCGGGCGCGGCGGGATGGCGGTCGTCTACCGGGCCCGCGACCTGCGGCTGGACCGGACGGTGGCGCTGAAGCTGCTGGCCCCCGAACTCGCCCGCAACGACACCTTCCGCAAGCGCTTCGCCCACGAGTCGAAGGCGGCGGCGGCCATCGACCACCCGCACATCGTGCCCGTCTTCGAGGCGGGGGAGACCGACGGGCTCCTCTACATCGCCATGCGCTTCGTCGCCGGGCAGGACCTGCGGGCCCTGCTCGACCGGACGGGTCCGCTGCCGGTGGACACCGCCGCCCGGATCGCCGGCCAGGTGGCCTCCGCGCTCGACGCGGCCCACGACCACGACCTCGTCCACCGGGACGTCAAGCCCGGCAACATCCTCGTCGCGGACGGCACGGACAGCGAACACCCCGAGCACGTCTACCTGACGGACTTCGGACTGACGAAGAAGTCGCTGTCGCTGACGGGGTTCACCAGCGTCGGGCAGTTCGTCGGGACCCTGGACTACGTGGCGCCGGAGCAGATCGCCGGGAAGCCGGTGGACGGCCGCTGCGACGTGTACAGCCTGGGGTGCGTGGTCCACGAGATGCTCACCGGCGGGCCGCCGTTCCAGCGCGACGACGACATGGCCCTGCTGTGGGCCCACCAGTTCGACCCGCCGCCCGCGCCGTCCTCCCGGCGGCCGTACCTGACGGCGGCGGTGGACGAGGTGCTGGCCCGCGCCCTGGCGAAGTCGCCGGAGGACCGCTGGGGGAGCTGCCTGGAGTTCACCGGGGCCCTGCGCCGGGCGGGAGCGGCCGCGGCCGCCGCCCCGGTGGCCGGCGCCGTCTCCGGAGCCGTGGCGGACGCCGGGGCCCTCGCGCAGGCCGCCGGACCGCCGCCCCCGCCTCCGCCGCCCCGGTGGGCCCTGCCGGTGTTCCGGGGCCGGGCCTGACGTACCGGGACACCTGACGTACCGGCGCCGGCCTGGCGCACAGGCCCGGCACACCGGCCTGAGGGGCCGTCACGGGGTCCGGCGGGCGGGGTCGGGTTCGTCCACGCGGCCGGGGTGGTGCAGGGGGCGGGCCAGGAGGGCGCCGAGGAAGCCGGCCACCGCGCCCCAGAGCAGGCCGAGGCCGGTCGTGCGCCACAGCGAGGCGGTCAGCTCGACCGTGCCGCCGAGCCCGGAGTCGTCCCCGATGCCCAGCAGGGACAGCCCGAAGCGGGCCTGGACCCGGCACAGCAGACAGACCGCCAGGGTGGCCAGCGCGAGCGCCACCGCCAGGTGCAGGGCGTGCTGCCAGGGCCGCACCCCCGCCGGGGAGCGCACGGCGGCCAGCACGCCCGTGGCGAGCAGGGCGACGACGGCCACCGCGACCAGCCACCAGGCCCGCCCGTCGTGCTCGGCGAGCGAGGACACGTCGAGGGTGGACAGGTCGGGTCCGCGCAGGACCCGGTCGAGCAGCTGCGGCACCGGTAGGCCGAACGGGCCCTCGACGCGGCCCTGCCAGGCGCCTCCGAAGCCCAGGGTCAGGCCGATCCAGGCCAGGTTGGGCAGGCCGAGGAGGAGCACGGCCAGGGTCCGCGCGGCGTGCCCCTGGGTGGCGGCCGCCACCAGGCCGACCACCAGGCCGAGGACCACGTACCCGACGAGCAGCACGGCGGTGGCGAAGGCGGCCGGCCGCACCGCGGTGTGGAAGCGGAGCAGTCCGGCCGGCAGCGGCGCCCGGCGGGAGACGAGCAGGGCGATCAGCAACAGGCCCAGGATCCACAGCAGTCCGAACAGGAGGGTGGCGGGCAGGTCCGCCCGGAAGCCCACCGTCGGGCTGGAGTCGAGGAGGTTGCCCAGGTCCTCCAGCGGGGAGCCGCTGTCCAGCACGTGGAAGGTGTGGTCCGCGAGCAGCGCGAAGAGGGTGAGCAGGACCAGCCACAGAAGCGCCGACCGCGCTCCCCGGGCGAGCAGTTCGCGGGGCCTGGCCACCGCGCGGTGGCGCAGCGGGCGCAGGAACAGGTACCCGGTGGTCAGGGCGCCGGCCAGGCTCACCGACAGCGGGAGCACCGACAGGCTCGCGTCGGCGCCGCCCAGCAGTCCGGCGTCGCCCGTGACGCCGATGTCGCCGCCGGCCGCCATCACGACGACGGCCGCGACCACATGGGGGAACGCCCCGCCCTGCAGATCGGCGGCCCCGGCGCAGGCGAGACCGGCCGCGGCCACGGCGGTCATCACCGCGAAGCCCGCCGCGACGGCGGCGAGGGCGTCGCGCCACGCCTTCGGGGAGGTGCTGTTCACCCTGCAACCGTGGCATCCCCGGCTTGCGGCCACCACTCGGACCACGCACACAATGGGCGGCAGGAGTGTCGGAAATCCGGACAACTCCGGTTTTTTTCGTTCGGTGCTTGGGAGGAAGGGCCCGTGACCACTCAGCCGTCCGGTGGGCAGCCGCCGCCGTTCTCCTCGCAGCCGCCGGGGTCGTCGCAGCCGCCGCGGTCGGAGCGTCCCACGGGTCCCCCTTCAGGCCCCCTCTCGGGCGGGGACCGGGGGTCCACGCCCCCGCCGCCCGCGCCTCCCGGGGGATCCTCCGGCGGCGGCGGGGAGCCGCCCCGGAGGCCCTGGTGGCGGTCCGCGCCCCGGCTGGCCGCGGCGGCCGTGGCGGTGGCGGCCGTCGCCGCCCTGGCCGTGGTGCTGACCCGGCCCGGCGGGTCCTCCGGGCAGGCCGGGGGCGAGCTGTTCCTCCAGCCGGCCGCGGCCTCCGGGCCGGACCCCTTCACGGAGTCCACGGCCGCCCGGCAGGCCACCCCGCCGCCGCAGAGCCCGGCGCCCAGCACGGCGGCGGCCACGGCCACCGCCACGGCGAGGGCGGCCACCCGCAGCGTCAGCGGCTCCGCGCCCGGCCTCTACGGCGGCACGAAGGACGTCGCCAGCTGCGACGTGGAGAAGCAGATCGCGGCGCTGTCCGCGGACCCCGCCAAGAACGCCGCCTTCGCCGGGGCCCTGGGCATCGAGGCGGGCGCCGTGCCCGGCTACCTGCGCGGGCTCACCTCCGTACAGCTGCGCCTGGACACCCGGGTCACCAACCACGGTTACAGCAACGGAGCCGCCTACCCCTTCCAGGCGGTGCTCCAGGCCGGCACGGCCGTGCTGGTGGACGACCGGGGGATGCCGAGGGTGCGCTGCGCCTGCGGCAACCCGCTGGGCCCGCCGGTGCCGCTGCAGGCCAACCCGAAGCGGTCGGGGGCGCCTTGGGGCGCGTACCAGCCCGCGAAGGTGGTGGCCGTGGCGCCGGCGGACACCGCCGTGAGCGGCTTCGTCATCTACGACCACCAGTACCACCGCTGGCTCGAACGCGGGCGCGGCGCCGACTCGAAGCCCGACAAGCCCGTCCCGCCCCCGCCGACGCCGACCCCGGTGGCCACCACCCCGCCCGCCTCGCCCTCGGCCCCCTCGCCGAAGCCGTCCCCGTCCCCGTCCCCGTCCGCCGCGACGCAGACCGCGACCCCGGCCGCGACGCCCAAGCCCACCGGCCCGGCGACGGAGACCGCCACCGCGACCCCGTCGGCGGCCACTCCGCCGGCACCCACCGAGAACTACCCGCCGGAAGACACCGGGACCCCCGCCCCCCCGCCCACCACGGCACCCGCCCCGCCGCCCACCACGGAACCCGCCCCCGCGGCCACGACGGCCAACCCCCAGGAGAACCCCTACTAGGCGCACCACGGCACCCGGCCCCCCGCCCGCCAAGGCGGGGGGCCGGGTGTTCCTGCCGTTTGACATGCAGGCGTTTGCCTGCATTATTGAAGTGTGAGCAGCGAGATGGACCGGGTCTTCAAGGCCCTGGCCGATCCGACCAGGCGGTTCGTGCTGGACAGGCTGCGCGAGAACAACGGCCAGACGCTGGGCGAACTGTGCGAGAGCGTGCAGATGGCCCGGCAGTCGCTGACCCAGCACCTCGGGGTGCTGGAGGCCGCCAACCTCGTGACCACCGTCCGCAGGGGCCGCGAGAAATTGCACTACCTCAACCCCGTACCCCTCCACGAGATCCAGCAGCGGTGGATCAGCGCCTTCGACCAGCCACGGCTGGACGCGCTGAGCGCCCTGAAACAGAAGGCCGAAACCCTGATGAGCACCGACAGCGGACCGCGCCCCGACTTCGTCCACACCACCTACATCGCCGCGACACCCGAGAAGGTCTGGGAGTGCCTGATGGACCCGGAGGCCACCGCGGCCTACTGGTTCCACCACAACGTCTCCGACTGGCAGCCCGGTTCGCCCTGGGCGCACCGCCGCCTCGACGGCTCCGGCACCGACGACGTCGTGGGCACCGTCGTCGAGATCGACGCACCGCGCCGGCTGGTCCTGACCTGGACCGGCCCCGGCGAGGAGCGCCCCGGCGGCCCCGCCCGGGTCACCTTCGACCTCAAGCCGTACGGCGACGCCGTCCAGCTCACGGTCACCCACGTCAACCTGCGCGACGCCGAGGAGCTCCGCGCGATCTCCGGCGGCTGGAGCTTCGTCCTGGCCAACCTCAAGACCTACGTCGAGACCGGCGCCACCCTGCCCGTCCCGGCCCGGCACTGAGCCCCTAACGCCCCTCGGGCCCGCCCGGCACCGACGCGGAGCCGGGCGGGTCGGCGCACACCGTCCCGGTCTCGTAGACGGTGCCGACCTCGTCCGGTTCTGCCGTCGGGGTCGCCGACCCCGACGGCAGCGCGCTCGGCTCCGGCGCGGCCGGGACGGCGACCTCCACCGCCGCGCAGTAGGCGGTGTCCGGGCGGATGCCCGCGTCCAGCCTCCTGACGACGGTCCTTCCCACGCCGGGGATCTCGTCGGCCAGGATCACCCGCAGCGTCTCCCCGCCGCCCTGGGGGCGCAGGACGAGCACGTTGCTCTTGTCTTGGGGCTCGGTGTCGAGGAACGAGACCGTCACGTAGGGGGCGTTCAGCTTCAGGCCCACCAGTCTCGACATCGCCGACGAGGGCGTGGCCAGACCCACGGCCAGTCCGCACGCCAGCACCGACCCGACCGAGGCCCGGTACGCCCGGCTGAGGTGCCTCATGGGTGATTCCCTTCGCAGACAGAGGGGACGGTCCGATCGTCTGCCCGGGCGCGGGCCCCGGCAAATCGCCGGCCCGCCCGCCGGGCGGGGGCCGGGCGCGCTGCCGGGGGCGGGGAAGAGTGAGACCCTGGCTGCATGGACCAGCGGGGACCCACCCCGGCGGTCGACTGGCCCGCGCGGCCCGATCTGAGCCTCGCGCTCAACCGCATGGGCACCTTCGACTGGGACCTCGACAGCGGCCGCCTGCACCTGGACGCCACCGCCCTCGAGGTCCTCGACCTGCCCCCGGAGCGCTTCGACGGGACCCCCGGCGGGCTGCGCGCCCGCATCCTCCCCGGCGACGAGGCGCGCCTGGAACACCGCGTCCAGCAGGCGCTGCACGACGGCCGCAGCCACTACGGCGCCTACTTCCGCACCTTCCGCCAGGACGGCGGGACCTCCTGGATCCACCTCCAGGGACACGTCCTGCGCGACCGGGCCGGCCGCCCGTACCGGATCATCGGGATCCTCCGCGACGCCGCCCAGGACCCCGCGGAGCCCGGAGCGGAGGGGGAGCGCGACGAGGGCCGGCGCCGGATGACCGGGGTCGTCGAGCGGACCTCCGCGATCCTGGCCCACGCCCGCACCGTCAACGACGTCACCGACATCCTCAAGGACCCCGAGGGCCTCGGCCATCTCGGCGCCGTCAGCGTCATGCTGGGCATCGTCGACGGCGGCCGGATCCACCTGGTCGCGGAGGGGCAGCTCGGCGCCTACGTCCCCGAGATCGAGTACACCCGCATCGACGCGCGGCTGCCGATGAGCGAGGCGGTCCGCACCCTGCGGGCCGTCTACCTCTCCTCACGGGAGGAGTTCCGGCGGCGCTACCCGGAGCTGTGGCCGTACATCGAGCCGCTGTCCGTGCGCAGCGGCGTCTACCTGCCCCTCATCGCCCAGGGCCGGCCCATCGGCGCGCTCGGGCTGCTCTACGCCCGCGACGGCGACTTCACCGCCGAGGAGCGCAACCTGCTGGTCGCGCTCGGCAGCGGCATCGCGCAGAGCCTGCAGCGGGCCATCCTCTTCGAGCAGGAGCACGACCTCGCCGAGGGCCTCCAGCGGGCCATGCTGCCGCGCCACATACCGCAGGTGGCGGGCGCCCGGATCGCCGTACGGTACCGGGCGGCCCGGATCGGGCGGGACATCGGCGGGGACTGGTACGACGTCGTCCCCCTCGGCGGCGGCCGGGTCGGGGTGATGATCGGCGACGTGGAGGGCCACGACACGGACGCGGCGGCCGTCATGGGCCAGCTGCGCATCGTGCTCCGCGCGTACGTGATGGAGGGCCACACCCCCGGGACGGTGATGGCCCGGGCCTCCGCCTTCCTGCGCGACCTGGCCACCGAGCGCTTCGCCACCTGCACCTACGCCGAGGCGGACCTGAACACGGGGATGCTGCACCTGGTCCGGGCCGGCCACCTCGATCCGGTGGTCCGGCGCGGGGACGGCACCTGCCACCGCGTCCAGGTGGCGGGCGGGCTCCCGCTGGGACTGCCCCCGCGCGATCCGTCCGACACCGGCTGCGGCTACCCCGTCACCAGCATGGAGCTGCACCCCGGGGACACCCTGCTGCTCTGCACCGACGGCCTGATAGAACGGCCCGGCGGCGACCTCGAAACCGGCCTGCGGGAGTTCATGGAAGCGGCCTGCGAAGGCCCGGCCGACGTCGAGGAACTCGCCGACGTGCTGTGCGACCTCGTGGGGGACGCGGGCGGCGGGGACGACATGGCCCTCCTGGTCCTGCGCCGCCGCGGCACCCCCGCCCCGCCCGACGGCGGCCCGCTGCGCCAGCACCTGGACCCGGGCGACCCGGACGGCCCGGCCCTGGCCCGGCACCTGATCCGTGCGGCGGCCGCCGCCTGGGGCGCCCGCGAGCGGGCCGACGAGATCGAACTGGCCGCCGACGAGCTGATGACCAACGCCCTCGTGCACACCGACGGGGGCGGGCGGGTCGGCATGCGGCTCACCGCGCAGGGCCGGATCCGGATCGAGGTCGAGGACTCCAGCAGCGCCCTGCCGCGCCGCCGCGAGGCGGACGACTGGGCGGTGTCGGGCCGGGGCCTGATGCTGGTGGACCGCCTCGCGGACGGCTGGGGCGTGGAGCCCCGGGGGAGCGGCAAGTGCGTCTGGTGCGAGTTCACCGTCCCGGAAGCCGGGCCACCGGCGGGGTGAGGGCCCCTCAGAGCGGGGCCGGCGTCGGCCCCGCATGCGCCGTCCACACCCTTGTACCGGATCCGAACGGATGAACCTGCCGGTCCACGCGGTGCGGCTCGGGGCTGATGGTCGTACAGTATGGCGATCCTGCCGGGGTGATGAGCCTCCGTCCGCTGCTGCCCGCCCTGCTGAGCGCCGCCCTCCTGGCCCCCGTCCCCGCGTACGCCGCGGCCGGCGGCCCCGGCGAGGGCATCGAGACCGCCCGCACCGGCCGGCAGCTCGCCCCCGGGATCCGCCTGGAGTCGTACGACCGGCTGGAGGCCGACCGCTGGCTGCGGATCGACGAGCTGGTGGCCGACCTGGACCCGCGCGGCGGCGTACGGGCCGAGTACCTGGGCACCGGCGGCGCCACCGGCCCGGTCACCCTCGCCCAAGCCGTCGCCCGCCACCGCGCCGGGCCGGGACGGCGCGTGGTCGCCGCCGTCAACGGCGACTTCTTCGACATCCGCTCCACCGGCGCCCCCCTCGGCCCCGGCATCGGCTCCGGCCGGCTCCTGCACTCCGCCTCGCCCGGGCCCGGCGGCGGCGCGGCCGTCGGCTTCGGCCCGGACGGAGCGGGACGCCTGCTGCGCCTGGGCCTCGACGGGGCGGTGACCCTGCCCGGCGGGAAGGCGTACCCCCTGGCCGGGTACAACGCCGCCAAGCCGCCCGCGGAGGGCTTCGCCGTCTACACCGCCGACTGGGGAGGCAAGCGGCTCCCGGCCCTGGGGCCCGGGCCGGCCGTGGTGCTGCGCGACGGGCGGGTGGCCTCCACCGGCCCCGCCCCGGCGGCGCGCCCCGCCCCCGGCACGGTCCTGCTGACCGCCCGCGGCACCGCACAGGCGGCCGCGCTCGCCGCGCTGCGCCCGGGCGACGCGGTGGACGTCACCGCCCGGCCGCTGCCCGCGAAGGGGCCGGCCCCCGTGACGGCGCTCGGCGGGCGAGGGACCCTGGTCGCCGCCGGAACCCCGGTCGGCCACGACGGCGAGGCCAACGACGCGGCCGCCCCGCGCACCGCCGTCGGGCTCTCACGGGACGGCCGGCGGCTGACCCTCGTCACCGTCGACGGCCGCCAGCGCGACAGCGGCGGGCTCACCCTCACCGGGCTCGGCGCGCTCATGCACCGGCTCGGCGCGTACGAGGCCCTCAACCTCGACGGCGGCGGCTCCTCCACCCTGCTCGCCACCCGCCCCGGGGCGGGCGTCCCCACCCTGGAGAACTCCCCGTCCGACGGCCGGCCGCGCCCCGTGCCCAACGGCCTCGTCCTGACCGCCCCGGCGGGCCCCGGCACACCCGCCGGGTTCCGGGTCGAGCCCGCGGGAGGCGCCGCCCGGCTCTTCCCGGGACTGAGCCGCACCCTCACCGCCACGGCCTACGACGCCGCGCTCGCCCCGGCCGCCGCGACGCCGCGCTGGAGCGCCGACCGCGGCCGGATCGGCCCCGACGGCGTCTACCGCGCCGACCGCCCGGGCCCCGCCACGGTCCGGGCCTCGGCCGCAGGGCGGACCGGCGGGGGCGGGGCGAAGGGCCCGGCCGGCGGAACCGCGCCGGGGGCGGAGGCGGGTACGGGCGCGTCCGGCGACGGGGCGCCCGAGGGGGCCGTGCGGCTCGACGTGCTCGGACCGCTCGCCGGGGTCCGGGCCGTCCCCGCCCGGATCGGCCTCGAAGGACGCGGGCAGAGCGCCGGGTTCAGCCTGCGCGGGTACGACGCCCAGGGCGCAGCCGCCCCCGTCGAACCCCGGGACCTGACCCTGAGCTACGACCGCACCCGCTGGCGGGTCGTCGAGGACGGCCGGGGCGGCTTCACCGTCACGGCCCTCACCGCCCGGGCCGCCGGGCGGCTGTCCGCCACCGTCAAGGCCACCGGCGCCACCGCCGAACTCGCCCTCGGCGCCGGCTCGGTGGCCGCCCCCGTGGCCGGCTTCGACGACGCGGCCGCCTGGACCGGACCCGGCGCCGCCTCCGCCGAAGGCCACCCGGGCCCGGGGCTGGCCCTCGAAGCCCGGGCCGGCGCGGCCGCGGTCCCGCCCCGCCCGCTCCCCGTGCCGGAGTTGACCCGGTCCCTGTCCCTGTGGGTCGGCGGGGACGGCTCGGGGGCCCGGCCCGCCGTGGAGCTGGCCGGGGCCGACGGGGTGCCCGTGACCCTGCGCGGACCCGCCGTCGACTGGACGGGCTGGCGGGAGGTCAGCCTGCCGGTGCCGGCCGCCGCCGAACAGCCCCTGCGCGTCACCCGTCTCTCGGCGGCTCCCGGCGCCCGCCCCGGTCGGCTGCTGCTGGACACCCTGACCGCGACCGTCCCGCCCACCGGGCCCGCCGCCCCCGACACCGCCCCGCCCGACCCTGCGGTGGCGACCGCCGCCGAGGTCCGGACGCGGCCCTGGCGGTTCGCCGCGGGCGGGCAAGCGGCCGGGGACGGCGCCGAACTGGTCCTGACCGGCACGGAGAAGGCGCCCTTCCTGCACCGCGGGGTGCGCTTCGTCCCGCTCGACACCCGCCGCCGCACCCTCGACCGGGGCGCCGGCCTGGCCCGGATGCGGGCCCTGCGCCAGGCGCTGGACGCCGCCGCCCGGGAGCCGGGTACGGCCGCGGTGGCCGTCGTCCTGCCGTACACGCCGGACACCCTGGACGCCAAGGAGTCCGCCCTGCTGGCGCTGCGCCTCGCGGAGTTCCGCCGTACGACCGGGAAGAGGGCGGCGGTCCTCACCCTCGGCGCGCCCCGCTTCACCGCCGCACGGGACGAGGGCGTGCTGACCGTCGCGGCGCCCCGCGGCGGCCGGACCCTGTTCGGAGCGGACGCCTTCGCCGCGCCCGGCCGCGACTGGCTGTCCGTGGCACCGCCTACAGGCGCACGAGGGTGACCTCGGTGGCCTTCACGCTCGTCCAGACCGCGGCGCCGTCGGCCACGCCCAGTTCGGCGGCCGCCTCCGGGGTGATCTCCGCGACCAGGTCGGGTGCCTCGGCCGAGCCGACGAGCACGCGCAGCCGGCTGCCGACCGCGGTGACCTCGCGCACGGTTCCGGGCCAGACGTTGCGGGGGCTGCCGCCGGGCCGCTCCCGGTGCACCGACACCGCCTCCGGGGCGATGATCGCGAGGGCCCGGGCCCCCTCCGGGAGGGCCTCGGCCACCACCAGCCGCCCGCCGCCCGCCAGCGCGAGCCCCTCGGCGGAGGCCGTGCCCGGCCAGGCGTTGCGGCCCAGCATGCGGGCCACCCACGGCGAGCGCGGATGCCGGGCGACCTCGGAGGGCGGCGCGTCCTGGAGGGTCCGGCCGTCGGCCAGGACGAGGACCCGGTCGGCCAGCGACACCGCCTCGACGGGGTCGTGCGTGACGATCAGGCACACCCCGCCGAAGCCCGCGAGGTGGCTGCGCAGGGTGTGCCGCACGTGCGCCCGGGTGGTCTGGTCGAGGGCGGCGAGGGGCTCGTCGAGCAGCAGCAGCCGGGGACGGGCGGCCAGCGCCCGGGCCAGGGCCACGCGCTGCGCCTGGCCGCCCGACAGCTGGCCGGGGCGCCGCTGGGCGAGGTGCCCGACGCCGAGCCGGTCCAGCCAGGCCTGCGCCTCCCGGCGGGCCTCGGCGCGCGGAACCCGGCGCGCGCGCAGTCCGTACGCGGTGTTGGCGAGGGCGCTCAGGTGCGGGAACAGCGCCCCGTCCTGCGGGACCCAGGCCACCTGGCGGCGGTGCGGGGGCAGGGCGGTGACGTCGGTGTCGCCGAGCCGCAGCGCGGCGTGGGCGCGCGGGGTCAGGCCGAGCAGGGCCCGCAGGAGCGTGGTCTTGCCCGCGCCGTTCTCGCCCACCACGGCGATGGTGGTGCCCGGACCGGCGTCGAGGGTCAGCCGGTTGAAGCCGGTGACCTCGGCGTGCAGGGGCCAGCGGCCGCCGGCGGGGACGGCCGGCCCGGCATCCTCCCACGGGCCGCCGCTCTGTTCGGCGGGGGCGTCCTCGGCGGCCGCGGGCAGGCTCCGGGGCGCCTTGCGGACGGCCGGGGTGCCGGTCCAGCGGCCGCGCAGGGCGATGAGGACGCCCATGGCGATGGCGAGCAGCAGCAGCGACACCGAGGTGGCCGCCTCGGGTCGGTCCTGGAGCAGCAGGTAGACCTGGAGCGGCAGGGTCTGGGTGGTGCCGGGCAGGTTCCCGGCGAAGGTGATGGTCGCCCCGAACTCGCCCAGCGCCCGTGCCCAGGTCAGGGCCGCGCCCGCGATCAGGCCCGGGGCCACCATCGGCAGGGTCACCGTGAAGAACACCCGGACCGGCGCGGCGCCGAGGGAGGCGGCGGTCTCCTCGTAGCTCGGCTTGAGCCCGCCGAGGGCCCCCTCCAGGCTGATCACCAGGAAGGGCATGGCGACGAAGGTGGCCGCGACGACGGCGCCCGAGGTGTGGAAGGGCAGCGTGATGCCGAAGGCGTCCTCCAGCCAGGGCCCGAGCAGCCCGCGCCGCCCGAAGCCCAGCAGCAGCGCGACACCGCCGACGGTCGGCGGCAGCACCATCGGCAGCAGCACCAGCGAGCGGACGAAGGCCTTGCCCCGGAACTCGACCCGGGCCAGCAGCCAGGCGAGCGGCACCCCGAGCAGCAGGGACAGGCCCAGCGCCCAGGCGGAGACCAGCAGCGACAGCCGCAGGGCCTCGACCACACCGGGGCTGGTGAGGTGTTCGGCGAGGTCGCCCCACTGGGTGCGGGTCAGGATGCCGATCAGCGGCAGCAGCAGGAACGCGACGGCGAGCAGCGCGGGGAGCGCCAGCGTCACGGGGGGCCGGGTACGGGTGCGGAGTCTGCTCATGGGATTCCTGCTCGGGAGCTGCTGCGGCGGGCGGGAGGGCGGAGCGTCGGGAGCCTGCGGCGGTGGGCTCCCGCGAGCGTAGGGAGCCTACGGCGGCGGGACTCCCGCCTTCGGGGGCATGCCGAAGGGGGCTGCCCGTCCCCCCGGACCGGGCAGCCCCCTGGGGACCGTGGTGCTACGGCTTCTGGAAACCGGCGTCCTGGAGGATCTTCTGCGCCTCCGGGGTGCTCAGCCAGGCGACGAACGCGGCCGCGGCCTCGGAGTTCTTGGACTGCTTGAGCGTGGCGGCCGGGTAGGAGGCGACGGCGTTCTGGTCGTCGGGGATGTCGACGGTGACGACCTTGTCGCCGGACTTGGCGGAGTCCGTCTTGTAGACCAGGCCGGCGTCGGCCTCGCCCAGCTCGACCTTGCTCAGGACGGCGCGGACGTTGGGCTCCTGGGAGACCGGCTTCACCTCGATCTTCTGCGCGTCGAGGATCTGCTTGCTGTAGCGGCCGACCGGGACCTCGGGCGCCGCGAGGACGACCTTGATCTTGGAGTCGGCGAGGTCCTTCAGCTCGTCGATCTTGAAGGGGTTGTCCTTGCCTGCGGCGATGACCAGGCGGTTCTTCGCGATGACCGCGGCGTCGTTGGTCTCGCCCTTGAGGCCGTCCATCGTCTTGGTGTCGGCGGTCACCAGCGCGTCGGCGGGGGAGCCCTGCTTGACCTGGGCGGCGAGCTCCTGCGAGCCGGCGAAGGAGAAGGTCACCTTGGTGCCCGGGTGGGACTTCTCGTAGGCCTGGCCGGCCGTCTTGAAGACGTCGGTGAGGGAGGACGCGGCGAGCACGGTGAGGTTGGCGGCCTTCGCACCGGCCGAAGCCGGGGCCGAGGCGGACGGGGTGCCCGCGGCGTCGGCCTTCTTGTCGTCGTTGCCGCCGCAGGCGGACAGCGGGACGAGCAGGGCGGCGGTCAGCGCGGCGGCGGCCGCGCGGCGGCCGTTCAGGATCGCGTGCACGGGAGGGGCTCCTCGGATCGGGTCGGCGGCCGGCCGGGTGCCGGGCCGCGCGGTGTGACCCGCGCCGTGACGGGCGGAGCGGGTGGGGACGGGCGGGTGCGCGCGGGGCGCGCGGTGAGCGGGGGCGGCTGGGCGCCGCGCCGGACCGGGGTCAGGTGCGGTCGATGTGCACGCTGGTCGACTTCACGCGGGCGGTGGCCTGCATGCCGACCTCCAGTCCGAGTTCCTCGACGGCTTCGCGGGTCAGCAGGGAGACGAGGCGGTGGGGACCCGCCTGGATCTCGACCTGCGCGGCCACGTCGCCGAGCGTGACGGCCGTGACGATGCCGCTGAAGGCGTTGCGCGCCGAGGTGTACGGCTCCCCGTCCTCGGTGTGGGCGCCCTGCCCCACCTCGACGGAGAAGGCCGCGAGGTCACGGCCGTTGATCAGGCGACGGCCGGCCTCGTCGCGATGGGTCGCGACCCGGCCGGCGTCGGCCCAGCGGCGCGCGGTGTCCGGGCTGACGCCCAGGAGACGCGCCGCCTGTCCGATGGTGTAGGACTGCATGTGCGACAAGGTAGGGGCAGATCGAGCGCATGTGCAATTCGTTTGGCGCGTTCTCCATCGCAGATGCCATGGTCCTTGTGGTATCCGCCAAAAAGCGTTCCGTTTCCGGGCCGCCGGATCGATAGGCTCGGCGCATGGCTGATACGAAGAGCACGGGAGCGGCCGGGCCGGCTCCGCTGGAGGCCGGTACCGCGCGGGTGGACGCCTGGATCTGGTCGGTACGGCTCACCAAGACCCGGTCCGTCGCGGCGACCGCCTGCCGGGCCGGGCACGTGAAGGTCAACGGGGAGCGCGCGAAGCCTGCGCAGCAGGTGCGGGCGGGCGACGAGGTCCGGCTGTTCCACGCGGGGCGCGAGCGCGTGGTGGTGGTGCGCAGGCCCGTGACGAAGCGGGTGGGGCCGCCGGTGGCGGCGGAGTGCTTCGTCGACAACAGCCCGCCGGCGCCGACGGCCGTGGAGGCCGCGGCGGTCGGCCTCCGGGACCGGGGTGCCGGGCGGCCGACCAAGCGCGAGCGGCGGGAGTTCGACGGCCTGCGGGGGCGCTGACCCGCGCGGACCGGGGCGGGTGCGGTGCACCGTCGCGCGGTGCACCGCACCCGTCCGGGATCCCGGATCCCGGACGCCGCACGCCGCCGGGCGTCAGCGCTTGCGGTAGCCGTAGGCCTCCGTGGCGGCCACGGCAACGGCCTCCAGCGGGGCGCCCGTCGAGGCCGCCACGACCGCCGCCACCGCGCCCTCCAGGAACGGTGCGTCCACGAGGCGGGAGTCCGGCGGGAGGTCGCCGTCCTCCAGGAGGGCCTTGACCGTCAGGACCGCGCTGCCGAGGTCCGCCAGCAGGGCCACCCCGGCTCCTCGGTCCACCGACGCCGCCGCCGCGAGGACCAGCTCCGCGCTCGTGCCGAGGCCGCCGTCGGGCCGGCCGCCGGCCGGGGCGACCAGGGCCCCCGCGCCGCCCGCCGCCAGGGCCCGGGCCAACTGCGCCACGGACTCCGCCACCTGGGCGCTGTGCGACACCAGGACGATGCCGACGCCGTTCACCGGACCCCCTCGGCCGTGTCCGCCAGGGCCGCCAGGAGGAGGGCCGAGGAGGTGGCGCCCGGGTCCTGGTGGCCGATGCTGCGTTCGCCGAGGTAGCTGGCCCGGCCCTTGCGGGCCAGTATCGGCACCGTCGCCAGGGCGCCGGCCTGTGCCGCGTCCCGGGCCGCGGGGTAGGACGTGCCCAGCGCGGCCACCCCCGGGACCAGGGCGTCCAGCATCGTCTTGTCGCCCGGCGCCGCCCCGCCCAGCTGGGCCACCGCGTCCACCCCCGTCTGCAGGGCCTGTTGCAGGGCGGCGTCCGAGACCTCGGGGGCCTCGCCGAGCTCCTTGCCGGTGCGCCGCAGCAGCGTCCCGTACAGGGGGCCGGAGGCGCCGCCGACCGTGGAGATCAGGGTGCGGCCCGCCAGTTGGAGCAGTGCGCCGGGCCCGGCAGCGGGATCGGCCCCGGCCAGCCCGTTGCGGACGGCCGTGAAGCCGCGCAGCATATTGGCGCCGTGGTCGGCGTCGCCGATGGGGGAGTCGAGCTCGGTCAGTCGGTCCGCCTCCCGTTCCACCGCCGCCGTGGCGGCCTCCAGCCAGCGTCGGAAGAACTCCGTGTCGCGCACCGCAATCCCTTCGTCCATGACCGTGTGCCCCCGCTTCCTCAGCGGCCCCAGCGCAGCGCCGGGGTCTGCACCGGCGCGTCCCAGAGCCTCAGCACGTCCTCGTCGGCCCGGCACAGCGTCACCGAACAGCCCGCCATGTCGAGGGAGGTGACGTAGTTCCCGACCAGGCTGCGCGCCACCGGGACCCCGCGCGCCTCCAGGATCCGGGCGACCTCCGCGTGGAACCCGTACAGCTCCAGCAGGGGGGTCGCGCCCATCCCGTTGACCAGGGCCAGGACGGGGCCGACCGACGCACCCGTCTCCGCGAGGCCGTCCAGCACGGCGCCCACCGCCACCTCCGCGATCTCCCGCGAGGTCATCATGGCCCGCCGCTCGCGCCCCGGTTCGCCGTGGATGCCGATCCCCAGTTCGAGCTCCCCGTCGGGGAGCTCGAAGGTCGGGCTGCCCTTGGCGGGCGTGGTGCAGGCGCTGAGCGCGACGCCGAAGCTGCGCGCGTTCTCGTTGACCTGCCGGGCGAGGGCCGCGACGCGTTCCAGCGGCGCCCCCTCCTCCGCCGCCGCCCCGGCGATCTTCTCCACGAACAGGGTGGCGCCCGTACCCCGCCGCCCGGCCGTGTACAGGCTGTCGGTGACGGCGACGTCGTCGTTGACGAGCACGCGCTCCACCCGCAGGCCGTCCTCCTCGGCGAGTTCGGCCGCCATCTGGAAGTTGAGCACGTCGCCGGTGTAGTTCTTGACGACGAACAGGACGCCCTGGCCGGAGTCCACGCTGCCCGCCGCGTGCAGCATCTGCTCCGGGACGGGGGAGGTGAACACCTCTCCGGGGCAGGCCGCCGAGAGCATGCCGTGGCCCACGAACCCGCCGTGCAGGGGCTCGTGTCCGGAGCCGCCGCCGGAGACCAGGCCGACCCGGCCGCCGGTCTTCGCGCCGCGCCGTACGACCACCCGCCGCTCCACGTCCACGTCGAGGTCGGGATGCGCTGCCGCCATCCCGCGCAGCGCGTCGGCGACTACGGTGTCCGCGGAGTTGATGAGCATCCTCAAAGCTGCCTCCCAGGTGGCGCGGCCGTCCGGCCCCGTTCGCGGCCGGGTTTCGAAGTCAACCACGACCGGCTGCCGGATCAGGGGAGGAACGGCCAAGAGGACGGGAGGTCAGCCGTCCTGCTCCCGCAGCCGGCGGCTGACCTCGCCGAGGCCGTCGGCCAGCGCGTCCAGCTGCGCGGGGGTGAGCACGTCGACGAGGGCCTTGCGGACGGCCGTCACGTGGCCGGGCGCGGCCGCCTCCAGCCGGGCCCGGCCGGCGTCGGTGAGGACGGCGAAGACCCCGCGCACGTCGGAGGGGCAGCTGCGGCGCCGGACCAGCCCGGCCTTCTCCATCTGGGTGACCTGGTAGGTCAGCCCGCTCTTGGAGTTGATCAGCCCGTTGGCGAGTTCCGTCATCCGCAGTTCGCCGTCGGGCGCCGCGGCGAGCCGCACGAGGATCTCGTACTGGGGATGGGAGAGTCCGGAGTCGTCCTTCAACTGCTGGTCGAGATGCCGGTTCACCAGGGCGGAAGCGGCCAGGAAGCCCCTCCAGGCCCGCATCTCGCGCTCGTCCAGCCATCTCGTTCCGTCCATGGCGCCAGGGTACACGAGTTGTTCGAATTTGAATCAGTGGTTAGTCTCGGTGTCGGCGGTTCGAATTTGAACAACCTGCTCCGCGCACGACGAACGACTCCTCGGGCCGCCCCGACCGGAAGGAATCCCCCATGACCAGCGCCTCCGCCACCGCGACGAAGGCCCCGGCCACGGCACCGGCCGTATCCGCCACCCCCGCCCCCTCCACCGCCTCCTACGACGCCGGCCTGCTGCTCCTGCGCGTCGTCCTCGGCCTGACCGTGGCCGCCCACGGCGTCCAGAAGCTCTTCGGATGGTTCGGCGGCGGCGGGATCGGCGGCACCGGCCGGTTCTTCACCTCCGTCGGCTACCCGGCGGGCGACACCATGGCCGCCCTCGCCGGCCTGACCGAGACCCTGGGCGGCCTCGGACTCGCCGCGGGCCTGCTCACCCCGCTCGCCGCCGCCGCCGTCACCGGCACGATGATCAACGCCCTCGCCGTCCACGGCGCCGGGGCCTTCTTCGCCCCCAAGGGCATGGAGTACGAACTGCTCCTCACGGTCGCCGCCGCGGCACTCACCCTCACCGGCCCCGGCCGCTACGCCCTGGACCGCGCCCTGCCGCTCCCCGCGCTGCGCACCCACCGCCTGTCGCTCGGCGCGTCGGCCCTGGCCCTCGGCGTGGTCCTCGCCGCGGCCACCCTCCTCGTGCGCAGCTGACCCCCGCCCCGCACGACCGGCCCCGACGGGCCGCTCCGCCCTCCGGCCCCCTGCGGCCGGAGGGCGGCACGCTGATTGGCCCGGGGCAATCAGGGGAACAGCGGATAAATGACACAACCCATCGAAGACTACGCACTCATCGGCGACCTCATGACCAGCGCACTGGTGGGCCGCGACGGGTCCATCGACTGGCTGTGCCTGCCCCGCTTCGACTCCGCCGCCTGCTTCGCCGCCCTCCTCGGCGACCGGGAGAACGGCCACTGGACGATCGCCCCGGCCGCGGCCGCCGAGGGCGAGCGGTGCACCCGCAGGGCCTACGCCGACGGATCGCTGATCCTTGAGTCCTTCTGGGAGACCGACGACGGCACCGTCAAGGTCACCGACTTCATGCCGCAGCGCGACACCGCCCCCGACGTCATGCGCGTCGTCGAGGGGATCTCCGGCCGGGTCACCGTCCGCAGCACCCTGCGCCTGCGCTTCGACTACGGCCACGTCGTCCCCTGGGTCCGGCGCAGCGAGGGCGACCGGGTGGCCGTCGCCGGGCCCGACTCGGTCTGGTTCCGCAGCGAGCCCCCCGTCCGCACCTGGGGCGTGGACCGCAGCACCCGCTCCGAGTTCACCGTCGGTCCCGGCGAGAAGGTCGCCCTCGTCCTGACCTGGCACCCCTCGCACGAACCGCGCCCGCCGCGCGTCGACCCGTACGAGGCGCTGGAGCAGAGCCTCGCCGACTGGCGGGACTGGTCCGCCCAGTGCCGCTACCAGGGCCCCTACGAGGAGGCCGTCACCCGCTCCCTGATCACCCTCAAGGCCCTGACCTACGCCCCCACCGGCGGGATCGTCGCCGCAGCCACCACCTCCCTGCCGGAGGAGCTCGGCGGCGTCCGCAACTGGGACTACCGCTACTGCTGGCTGCGCGACTCCACCCTGACCCTCGGCGCGCTCCTGACCACCGGCTTCCTCGACGAGGCCCGGGCCTGGCGCGGCTGGCTGCTGCGCGCCGTCGCGGGCGACCCGGCCGACCTCCAGATCATGTACGGCATCGGGGGCGAGCGCCGCATCCCCGAGGCGGAGCTGCCGTGGCTGCGCGGGTACGCCGGTTCCGCCCCCGTGCGCGTCGGCAACGCCGCCGTGGACCAGCTCCAGCTGGACGTCTACGGCGAGGTCCTGGACTCCCTGTACCTGGCCCGGTCCACCGGACTGGCCTCGGAGCGGCACGCCTGGCAGATCCAGCTGGCCCTGCTGGACTTCCTGGAGCGCAACTGGCGCCGCCCCGACGAGGGGCTGTGGGAGGTGCGCGGCCCGCGCCGCCACTTCACCCACTCCAAGGTGATGGCCTGGGCCGCCGCCGACCGGGCCGTACGGACGCTGGAGGCCGCCCCCCACATGCCGGGCGACATCGAGCGCTGGCGGACCATGCGCGACGAGGTCCACCGCGACGTCTGCGAGCACGGCTACGACCCCGAACGGGGCACCTTCACCCAGTACTACGGCTCCCGCGAGCTGGACGCGGCGACCCTGCTCATCCCCCGTGTCAGCTTCCTGCCGCCCGACGACCCGCGCGTGATCGGCACCGTCGACGCCGTCCGGGCGGAGCTCGGCCACGACGGCCTGGTCCGCCGCTACAGCACCGAGGGCCCCTCGGTCGACGGGCTGCCCGGCGACGAAGGGGCCTTCCTGGCCTGCTCGTTCTGGCTGGCGGACGCCCTGTACCTGACCGGCCGGCCCAAGGAGGCCCGCGAGCTCTTCGAGCGCCTGCTGGCCGTGCGCAACGACGTGGGCCTGCTCGCCGAGGAGTACGACCCGTCGAGCGGGCGCCAGCTCGGCAACTTCCCCCAGGCCTTCAGCCACATCGGCCTGGTGAACACCGCCCTCACCCTCGGAGCGGCCGACGACCGCCCCTGACCCGCGGGAACGGGAACGCCCGCGGGGCCGCCGCGGTGCGCGGCGGCCCCACGGGCCGGGGGAGGTCCGGGCGGCTACGCCTCGGCCGGCTCCTCGGTGTCCGGGATGCTGACCAGCCAGCGCGTGTCCTTGCGGGGCCGCAGGTACAGCGCCCAGTACAGGGTGGCGACGGCGGTGATGCCGCCGGTCCACAGCAGGTACTCGGTCTCCTGCTGGGTCAGGATGTACGCCAGGACGGCGATCAGCGCGATCGGCACGGCCGGCCACAGCGGCATCCGCCATGCGGAGGCATCGCGGTGCGCCCCCCGCCGGCTGAACAGCGCGGCCACCGCCACCAGCAGGTACATGCCGGTCACCGACACGCCGGTCACCCCGTACAGGGTGTCCAGGTTGACGAAGCACATCGCCGCGCCCGGCAGGCCGACCAGCAGGGTGGCCACCCACGGGGAGCCGAAGCGGCCCAGGCGGGACAGGCCGCGGTTGACCGGCTCGGGCCAGGCCTTGTCGCGGGCGGAGGCGAAGAGCACCCGGGAGTTCTGGATGACCATGACGATGCCGGCGTTGACGATGGCCAGGGCCACGCAGAGGCTGACGAAGGTGCCGACGGCCGAGTTCGACCAGGCGGTCACCATCGCGCCGAGGTCGCCGGAGGCCAGCGCGTCCAGGTCCGGGGCGCCCATGGTGATCGCGACGACCGGGACCAGGATGACGGCGGTGGAGATGGCCAGCGTCGCGAGCACGGTCCGAGGGACGTCGCGGCGCGGCTTCTCCAGCTCCTCAGAGAGGTAGACGGCCGTCGAGAAGCCCTGGGTGATGAACAGCGCGATCGCCAGGCCGGAGACCACCATCATCGCCGTCACCGTGGAGGTGCCGCCGCCCTCGGCGGCCACCGTGCCGTGCACCAGCGCGCCGGCGCCCCGCTCGCTGTGCGCGAAGCCCAGCACGGCGACCAGCGCCGCCGCGATCACCTCCAGGACCAGGAAGACGCCCGTGATCCAGGCGTTGGCCCGCAGGTCCAGAAGGCCGGCGAGGGTCGCGAGCAGCATCACCGCGCCGCCGGCGACCGGGGCCGGTATGTGGACCACCGGGGCGAGGTAGTCGGCGGTCCCCATGGCGATCACGGGAGGCACGATCATCACCACGAGCAGGGACAGCACGAACACCAGCCAGCCCGCGAGGCGGCCCGCCAGCGTGGAGACCATGGCGTACTCGCCGCCCGCGCTCGGGATGAGCGTGCCCAGCTCCGAGTAGCAGAACGCGACGCCGATGCAGAGCAGCGAGCCGATCGCGATGGTGAGCGCGGTCCAGGTGCCGAGACTGGAGAAGAGATCGGGAACGACGACGAACAGGGTCGAGGCGGGCGTCACGCACGACAGCGTGAGCAGGGTCCCGCCGACGACGCCGATGGAGCGCTTGAGCTTCTGCGGGGTGGGCCCGGTGGCGGGGGCGAGCGCCTGGGGCGCGCTGATCGTTTCAGTCATCGGTGCGGGATTTCCGATCGGCAGGTGCGAAGAAGGGGGTGCCGGGGCCGCTATCGCCTCCGGGGCGGTGGTGGGCACTTCCGTTTGTGTGGCTCCGGTGGCCGATATGGAAGCTCGACGACATCCGCAGGTCAAGAGCTGTCCATGTGCGGATTCCATCGTGCGGCGCAAGCGCGACACGGCATCCCAGGCGTTAAGACCGCGTAAACACCGGGCGGGCGAGGGGTGCGGGAACCGCACGGAGATCCGCATGAATTTTCTTCCGCTTTGCTCTGCGTCAGGCCCTTTCCCCGTCAGGACCGGGACGCCAGGAGCAGCGCGATGTCGTCCGGCCGGTCGGCCTGCCCGTCCGCTTCCGCCACCAGCCGGTCCGCCGTCTCCGTCAGCGGGGCCGGGCGGGCGGCTCCGGCCAGGACGGCCCGCAGCCGCTCCACGCCCTCGTCGATGTCCGCGCCCGGCACCTCCACCAGCCCGTCGGTGTACAGGGCCAGCACCGCGCCCGGCTCCAGCAGCAGCTCCGTCTCCGGGTACGAGGCCCCCGGGTCGACCCCCAGGACCACCCCGCCCGCCAGGTCCAGCACCTCGGTACGGCCGTCGGCGTGGCGCAGCAGCGGTTGCGGATGCCCGGCGCGGGCGGCCACGGCACGGCCGGACGCCGGGTCCAGCAGAACGTAGCAGCAGCTGGCGAACTGGCCGGGGTCCAGGTCGATCAGGAGCTGGTTGGTGCCCCGCACCACCTGCGCCGGGCTGTTCCCGCTGAGCGCGAACGCCCGCACGGCGCTGCGCAGCTGCCCCATGGTCGCGGCGGCCGCCACCCCGTGGCCCTGGACGTCCCCGATGACCAGCGCCAGCCGGTCCGGGCCCGTCTCGACGACGTCGTACCAGTCGCCGCCGACGTCCATCCCGGCCGAGCCGGGCAGGTACCGGCCCACCGTGGCCACCCGCCCCGTCACCGGCAGCCGGTGCGGCAGCAGCGCCGCCTGGAGCCCCCGGGCCAGCGCCGCCTCGCTGTCGTAGCGCCGCGCCCGCGCCAGGGCCTGCGCGATCAGCCCGGCCAGCGCGGTGAGGACCGTGCGCTCCTCCCGGCTGAACCCGCGCGGAGCGTCGAAGCCGAGGATGCAGGAGCCCACCGGGCGGCCCGAGGCGATCAGCGGCAGGAAGGCGCGGGCGCCGACGTCGGCGTCCAGCGGGATCCCCGGATACGCCGACGCCAGGTGCTGCATCGACTCGAAGAACAGCGGCCGCCCCGTGGCCAGCGTCTCCACGCCCGGCAGCCGCGCGTCCAGGGAGACCCCGTCGAACCGGTTCAGGAACCCCCGGGGGAAACCCGTCTCCCAGGCGAGGTACAGGTGGCGCTCGTCCAGGAGGTAGATCGCCAGCTGCCGGCCGCCGAACGCGGGCAGCAGCTCCTCGGTGACCACCGCCGAGACCTGGCGGGCCGTCATCGCCTCGGTCAGCGCGATCGCCAGCGCCACCGGCCGGTACAGGGCCGAGGCCCGGGAGGCCGCCGCCGCACCGGGCCCCGGTCCCGCCCGGGCCGCCGCACCGGGCGCGTACCCGGGCCGCTCGCCCGCCTCCAGGGTCACCGTCACCCCCGAGGGCGCCGGGTACAGCCCCACCGACACCGCCGGGGGATCCGCGTCCTCCCGCCGGGCCTCGAAGCAGACCGCCTCCCCGGACAGGTACGCCCCGCGGAAGTGGTCCTCGAACGCGGGGTGCCCCAGCCACGGCAGGGCCTCCCACAGCCCGCGCCCCGTCAGTCGCGCCGCCGGCACCCCGGACAGCTCCCCGGCGGCGGCGTTGGCGAAGCCGATGACCCCCTGCCGGTCCACGGACAGCACCCCCAGGGGCAGCCGGTCCGCCGCCTCCCCGGCACTCCCGCCCGGCTCGGGCCACGCCACGCCCAGCGGGTCCCGGTCCCAGCGCACCGGATCCCCGGCGGCCGCCAGCCCGGCCAGCTCCCGTCCCAGCCCGTCCGCGACCTCCCGCATCCGCCGCCGGTCGCCGGCGTCGACCGGGACCCCCGGGGTCGCCGGCCGCACCACCAGCAGCACCCCGAACCGCTGCCCCCCGGCGGCCACCGGCTCGTACAGCGAACCGAACGGGAACGGCAGGCCCGCCATCAGCTGCGGGAAGCGCCGCACGGCGCTCTCCCCGTCCGGCAGGTGCACCGCCTGTCCGCTGCGGAAGGCCTCCGCCACCGGGTACGGCCGGTTCACCTGGATCCGCCACCAGGGCCGGAACAGCGCCCCCGGCAGACCCGTCACCGCCGCCATGCGCAGCAGCCCCTCGGTGCCCGAGCGCAGGTAGACCCCGCCCGCACAGCCGCCGACGGCCCGCACGGCAGCCACCGTCGCCCGCGCGAGCACCCGGCCCGCGGCGTCGGACGCCGGGCCGTCGCCGTCCGGTCTCGCCGTCACACAGTCAGGATGCTCCCTGGCCCCCGGCCGCTGCACTCCGGCGCTCCCCGCGCCCCCGGAAGCCGGTCACCACCGCCGCCGAGGCGACCAGCAGCACCGCCGCCACCGCGCGCAGCGCCACCCCCATGGCGTCCGTGAAGGCCGCCGCCTGCGCGGGGTCCGCCGCGGGGTTCCCGTGGAACCGGGAGGCCAGCACCGTGCCGACCACCGCCACGCCCAGCGCCGCGCCGATCTCCCGGGCGGCCGTGTTCAGCCCCGAACCCAGCCCCGCCTGGTGCGGCGGCAGGGCCGAGACCACCGTCATGGTCAGCGAGGGCGCGCACAGCCCCGTCCCCACGGACAGCACCAGCAGATAGTCGGCGTACACCGCGTACGGGGTCCCCGCGTCGACCGTGGACACCAGCAGCAGGCCCCCCGCGATCAGCACGAGCCCCAGGCCCACCGGCAGCCGGGGTCCGGTCCGCTGCTGGAGCCGGGCGCCGAAGCGCGGGACCAGCGCCATGCCGACGGTCAGCGGGACGATCGCGAAGCCGGTCTGCGCGGGCGAGAAGCCCTTCGCGTACTGGAGGTACTGGGCGTTGACGAAGAACAGGGAGAAGAGCCCGAAGAACGCGGCGCCGATGCCCAGCGTCCCGGCGCGCAGCCGGCGGGAGGCGAAGATCCGCGGATCCAGGAGCGGGCGGGCGGTGCGCAGGGCGCGGAGGACGAACCCGGCCAGCAGCGCCGCCCCGGCCGAGAAGGCGGCCAGGACCCGGCCCGAGCCCCAGCCGTACGCGGGCCCCTCGATGATCCCGTAGACGACGGCGCACAGCGCCCCCGCCAGGACCAGGGCGCCGAGCGGGTCGACGGCCGCGTCGGGACGCGAGGGCGTGCGCGGCACCGCGCGGGCCACCGCGAGGGCGAGCAGCGCGGCCAGCGGGACGACGGCCCAGAACAGCGCCCGCCAGGTGAGGAACTCCGCCGCGAGACCGCCTCCGACGTTGCCCGCCAGGCCCCCGAGCCCGGCGGAGAGCGTCCAGGTGGCCAGCGCCTGGGGGCGCCGCTCGGGCGGGGTCAGGTGGACCAGGACGGACATGGTCGCCGGCATGATCAGGGCGGCTCCCGCCCCGCACAGGCCGCGCCCGGCGATCAGCACCGCCGGGTCCCGGGCGAGCGCGCTGAGCACCGCGCCCGCGGCGAACAGCCCGAGCCCGGCCAGCAGGGCGCCCTTGCGGCCGTAGCGGTCGCCGAGGGCCCCGGCCGGGATCAGCAGGGCGGCGAAGACGATCACATAGGCGTCGACGGCCCAGAGCAGCTCGCCGGGGCTCGGGTGCAGGGTGGAGGCGGCCAGCTGCGGGATCAGCAGGTTGACCGCGGCCACCATGCCCTGAGCGACGAGCACGCAGGCGTACAGCGCGAGCAGGGCGGCGCGGGACAGCCCCGGGGCGGCCGGGCCGCCGGGCCGGGCGGCGCCGGCGGTACCGGAGGGTGAGGGCGGGGGCGCGGCGGTGGCGCCGGGACCGGGGTCGGGCGCGGCCGGTGTGCGGGCATGGCGGAGCACGGCTCCTCCTGGGAGTCGGTCGACGGTGATGGTGTCCGGGGGAGATCAACCCCCGCCGAACCACCGTAGAGTTGGCGCGACCTGCTTTCCAGTGCAACTTCTGCAAGGGATGAATGCGTGTGACGCAATCCGGATCGGCCGGGCTGGACCTGAACCTGCTCGTCGCCCTCGACGTCCTGCTCGAGGAATCGAGCGTCTCCGGCGCCGCCGCCCGCCTCCACCTCTCCGAACCCGCCATGAGCCGCACCCTCGGCCGGATCCGCAAAGCCCTCGGCGACCCCGTCCTCGTCCGGGCCGGCCGCACCATGGTCGCCACCCCCCACGCCCTCTCCCTCCAGGGCGAGGTCCGCTCCGTGGTCGAACGGGCCAGGGCCCTGTTCCTCACCGGCGGCGAGGTCGACCTCAGGACCCTGGAACGCACCTTCACCGTCATGGCCCACGACTCCTTCGCCGCCACCTTCGGCGCCACCCTCTTCCAGCGGATCGGCCGCGAGGCACCCCGGGTGCGGCTGCGGTTCCTGTCGGAGAGCCACATCGACGTGCCGGCCCTGCGCGAAGGGGTCGCGGACCTGGAACTCGGCGTCATCGACAGCCGTTCCCCCGAGGTCCGCACCGAGCACCTCGTCGACGAACGCATGCTGGGCGTCGTCCGGGCCGGCCACCCGCTGCTGCGCGGCCGCCTCACCGCGCGCCGCTTCGCCGCCGGAGAGCACCTCAACGTCTCCCGGCGCGGCCGGCTGGAGGGGCCGGTGGACACCGCCCTCGCCGAACAGGGCCTCTCCCGGCGGGTCGTGGGTAGCATCGGCTCCACGCCGGCCTCCCTCTTCGTCCTGCGCGAGACCGACCTCATCGGCCTGATCCCCACCCGCACCACCAGCCAGGCCGAAGCCCTCGGCCTGCGCACCTTCGAGGTCCCCCTGGAGCTCCCGCCGCTCCCGTTCGGCCTCGCCTGGCACCCCCGCCACGACGCCGACCCCGCGCACGCCTGGCTGCGCGCCTGCGCCCGCGAACTCGTCGCCGACCGAGGGCCCGCGGCCCCGCCCGGCCCCGTACGCCGCACGGACTGACCCGAACGCCTCCCCCGTACGGGGGACGCACCCGCCGCACCCGCCGCCCCCCGCGCCCCCGCCGGGGAGGCATGGCGGCATGCACGACGACACCTCCACCCACCCCGCGCCCCGGGCCGCCTTCACCGCGGCCGACGCCTTCACCCTCCGCACCGCCCTCGACGCCCTCGGCGGGGTCCGCGACCTCGACACCCTCGACGTGGCCTGCGGACACGGCGGCACCGCCGCGCTGCTCGCGAGCGGCGGCGCCCGCCGGACCGTCGGCGTCGACAGCTGCCCGGACCGCGTCCGCCGGGCCCGCGAGCGGCAGGCCGGCGGCCGGGACGGGCACCCGGCCCCCGTCGAGTACGTCGTCGCCGACGCCGCGGACATGCCCCAGCTCGGCCCCTTCGACCTGGCCACCGCCGTCTACCTGTTCAGCCACGCCCCCGACCGCGCCGCCCTGCACGCCATGTTCCGCGGCATCCGCGCCAACCTGCGCCCCGGCGGCCGGCTGCTGTCCCTCGTCCGCAACCCCGGCGCCTACCCGCGCGTCGACTGGTCCCCGTACGGGATGCGCATCCTCGACCGGGTACCGGACGGCGACGCGCCCCTCCTCAAGGCCCAGTTCCTGACCGAGCCCCCACTCCACTTCGAGTACCGCGAATGGGCGCACGCCGACTTCGCCGAGGCCGCCGTCGACGCCGGCTTCTCCACCGTCGCCTGGCAGCCCAGCCGCACCCCGCCCGCCAGCGCCGCGCGCGACGAGGCGTACTGGACGGCCTACCGCGCCGCACCCGTCAGCTCCCTGCTGACCTGCACGGCCTAGGAGGACCCATGACCCGGGGCTACTCCTCGTCGGCCGTCGCCCGGACCAGCTCCACGATCCGCTCCCTCGCCACCCGCCCCTCCGGCACCGGCAGCAGCGGGTACCCGTGCGGCAGACCCGGCTCCTCGTGCCACTCCACCTCCGCACCGGCCGCCCGCGCCCGGCGCAGCAGCTCCCGGCTGTCGGTGGTCAGCACGTCCCGGGTCCCGGTGAACACCGTCAGCGGCGCCAGCCCCGCGAAGGACCCGTGCAGCGGGCTCACCCTCGGGTCGTCCGCCGTCAGCGTCCCCGCGTACAGCCGCCCCGCCTCGGCCAGCCCCGGCCGGGCCAGCACCGGATCCGCCGCCTCGATCGCCGCCTGCCCGGGATGGCTCATGCTCACGTCCAGCCACGGCGAGATCAGCACGATCCGGGACGGCTGCGCCCCGGTCCGCTCCCGCAGCCGCTGCGCGGCCGCCAGCGCCATCCCGGCCCCGGCGGAGTCCCCGATCAGCACCGTCCCGCCCGCGCCGCCGCTCTCGATCAGACCGCTCAGCAGGTCCGCCGCGACCGGCACGGTCCGGTCGGCGGTCCCGCGCGGCGCCAGCACGTACGCCGGAACGACCACCCGGGCGCGGGCCCGGGTGACCAGGGTCCGGATCAGCGACCAGTGCGGCCGCACCAGCTCGTTGATGTACGCCCCGCCGTGCACGTACAGCACCCGCGCCACCGGCTCCTCCCCGAGCGGGGAGACGTCGTACACGGGCCACGCGCCGACGAACGTCCGCGACACCTCGGCGACCCGCCCCAGCGAACGCGGCGGCAGGTGCGAGGCGGGCCTGCGGGCCGCCTGCGCCACCGTCGCCCGTACCGCCTCCGCGGTGGCGAAACGTCTTCGCCGGCCCGTCGCGACCAGTGCGGCCGACAGCGCCCTGCTGCGCAGACTCGGCACGCCCCTCACCTCCCCTTTCACCCCGGCCCCGGACCGCACGGGCGATCCCGGTCCGGGCCCTACCCCGTTCCAGGGAGGAGCATAGGCGTGAAGCTGCGCTGTCGACCCGCTTAAGAAAGTCTCGATGGACTGATCACCGCGCCGATCGGCAGATTGGTGCCCGTCACCACGCCGCTCGCGCACCAGCGGGCCCGGCGGCCCCACCTCCCGCACGCCTGGAGCCACCCCCATGAAGGCACTCGTCAAGCACAAAGCCGAACCCGGGCTGTGGCTCATGGACGTCCCCGAGCCCGAATACGGCCCCGGCGACGTGCTGATCAAGGTGCTGCGCACCGGTATCTGCGGCACCGACCTCCACATCCGCGCCTGGGACGGCTGGGCGCAGGGCGCGGTCAAGACCCCGCTCGTCCTCGGCCACGAGTTCGTCGGCGAGGTCGCCGCACTCGGCTCCGACGTCCGCGACATCGAGGTCGGCGCCCTGGTCAGCGGCGAGGGCCACCTGGTGTGCGGCAAGTGCCGCAACTGCCTGGCCGGCCGTCGCCACCTGTGCCGCTCCACCATCGGGCTCGGCGTCGGCCGCGACGGGGCCTTCGCCGAGTACGTCGTCCTGCCCGCGCAGAACGTCTGGGTGCACCGCACGCCCGTCGACCTGGACGTGGCCGCCATCTTCGACCCCTTCGGCAACGCCGTGCACACCGCGCTGTCCTTCCCGCTGGTCGGCGAGGACGTGCTGATCACCGGCGCGGGCCCGATCGGCATCATGGCCGCCGCCGTCGCCAAGCACGCCGGCGCGCGCAACGTGGTCATCACCGACGTCAGCCCCGAGCGCCTGGAGATCGCCCGCAAGGCGGGCGCCACGCTCGCGGTGAACGTCGCCGAGTCCTCCATCGCCGAGGCGCAGACGCGCCTGGGCCTGCGCGAGGGCTTCGACGTCGGCCTGGAGATGTCCGGCCGCGGCGAGGCGATGCGCGACATGATCGACAACATGACGCACGGCGGCAAGATCGCGATGCTGGGCCTGCCGGCCCAGGAGTTCCCGGTCGACTGGGCCAAGGTGGTCACCTCGATGATCACCATCAAGGGCATCTACGGCCGTGAGATGTTCGAGACCTGGTACGCGATGACCGTGCTGCTGGAGGGCGGCCTCGACCTGACCCCGGTCATCACGGGCCGCTACGCGCACACCGACTTCCAGGCCGCCTTCGACGAGGCCTCCACGGCCCGCAGCGGCAAGATCATCCTGGACTGGACGAAGTAGCCCCCGGCGGCGGGCGGCCCGCACCGGCCACCGGCCGGCGCCGCCCGCCGGACCCCGGACCCCGGACCCGGGACCCGGGGCGTCCGGCGGGCCCGCCCCGCCCCCGCCCCGACCGGCCGCCGTCCGTCCATCCGCCCGTCCGCGTGTCGCGGCCGCGACCGCCGGGCAGCCACAAGACCATCTCCCCCGGGCCGGGCCCCGCACACCCTCCCCCCTCCGCGGGGCCCGGCCCCCTCCTCCCGTCCGCCCGCCGGACGGCACACCGCACAAGGAGAACCGACCATGTTCGAGTCCGTCCGCGAGGACCTCCGGGCCACCCTCGCCGAGATCCGCGCCGCCGGCCTGCACAAGCCCGAGCGCGTCATCGGCACCCCGCAGAACGCCGCCGTCGCGGTGACCGCGGGCGGCGCCCCCGGCGAGGTCCTGAACTTCTGCGCCAACAACTACCTCGGCCTGGCCGACCACCCCGAGGTCGTCGCCGCCGCCAAGGACGCCCTGGACCGCTGGGGCTACGGCATGGCCTCGGTCCGCTTCATCTGCGGCACCCAGGAAGTGCACAAGGAGCTCGAGGCGCGCCTGTCGGCCTTCCTCGGCCAGGAGGACACGATCCTCTACTCCTCCTGCTTCGACGCCAACGGCGGCGTCTTCGAGACCCTCCTCGGCGCCGAGGACGCGGTGATCTCCGACGCCCTCAACCACGCCTCCATCATCGACGGCATCCGCCTCTCCAAGGCCCGCCGCTTCCGCTACGCCAACCGCGACATGGCGGACCTGGAAGCCCAGCTCAAGACCGCCACCGAGGGCGGCGCCCGCCGCAAGCTCATCGTCACCGACGGCGTCTTCTCCATGGACGGCTACGTCGCCCCGCTGACCGAGATCTGCGACCTCGCCGACCGCTACGACGCCATGGTCATGGTCGACGACTCCCACGCCGTCGGCTTCGTCGGCCCCGGCGGCCGCGGCACCCCCGAGCTGCACGGCGTCATGGACCGGATCGACATCATCACCGGCACCCTCGGCAAGGCCCTCGGCGGCGCCTCCGGCGGCTACGTCGCCGCCCGCACCGAGATCGTCGAGCTGCTGCGCCAGCGCTCGCGCCCGTACCTCTTCTCCAACTCCCTCGCCCCGGTCATCGCCGCCGCCTCCCTCAAGGTCCTCGACCTGCTGGAGTCCGCCGGCGACCTGCGCGACCAGCTCGCGGCCAACACGAAGCTCTTCCGCACGAAGATGACCGAGGCGGGCTTCGAGATCCTGCCCGGCGACCACGCCATCGCCCCCGTCATGATCGGCGACGCAGCCGAGGCGGCCCGCATGGCGGAGCTCCTCCTGGAGCGCGGGGTGTACGTGATCGGCTTCTCGTACCCCGTGGTCCCGATGGGCCAGGCCCGCATCCGCGTCCAGCTCTCCGCGGCCCACTCCACGGCCGACGTGGAGCGCGCGGTGGCCGCCTTCGTGGACGCCCGCGCGGCGCTTTCCGCTGCTCAGGGCTGACATCATGGAGGGGTGATCGACCCCCGCCGGCTGCGCATCCTGCGGGCCGTGGCGGACCACCGTACGGTGACCGCCGCGGCCGCAGCCCTGTACCTCACCCCCTCCGCCGTCTCCCAGCAGCTCGCCGCGCTGGAGCAGGAGACCGGCCACACGCTGCTCACCCGCAGCGGCCGCGGGGTACGGCTCACCGCGGCCGGGGAGATCCTGCTGGCCCACGCCCACGAGGTGCTCGCCCAGCTGGAGCGCGCCGAGGCGGAACTCGCCGCCTACGCGGGCGGAGCGGCCGGCGAGGTCACCGTGGCCGCCTTCGCGACCGGCATCGCCGAGGTGCTGGCCCCCGCCCTGGCCCGCCTCGCGCGGGAGCACCCGGGCATCCGGCTCCGCGTCCGGGACGCCGAGGGCGACCAGAGCCTGTTGCAGCTGCTCGACGGGGAGGCCGACCTGGCCCTCGCCGTCGAGTACCGGGGCGCGCCGGGCGCCGACGACGGCCGCCTGTCGGTCATCCCGCTGTACGCGGAGCCCTTCGACGCGGTCCTGCCGACGGGACACCCCCTCGCCGACCTCCCCGCCGTGGCCCTGGCGGACCTCTCCGACGCGGAGTGGGTGGGCCAGTACCCGGGCAACCCCTGCCACGACGTGACCCTGCTGGCCTGCGAACTGGCCGGCTTCCAGCCCCGGTTCGTGCACTCCTCCGACGACTTCCGCGCGGTGACCGCCCTGGTCGGCGCGGGGGCCGGGGTGGCCCTGGTCCCGCGCTCGGCGCTGCGGGGCATGGACCTCAAGGAGGTCTGCGTCCGCCCGGTCTCGGGCCCGTCCGCCACCCGCCGCGTCTTCGCCGCCACCCGCCGCGGCGCGGAGTCCCACCCCCTGATCGCCCCGGTCCTGGCGGCCCTGTCCCGGGAGGGGGAACGGGTGCCGGGCTGCTAGCCGCGAAGGGAGGACCCGGGCGGCGCCTGCCCAGCTGCCCGGGGCGGCCGACGGCACCGAACGGACGCGGAACGGTGAGGGCGGGGCGGGGTCGGGGGTGGTCGGGACGTGGGCGGGGCGGTCTCAGGGAGGGTTGGGGGGTTCCCGCCAGTCTCATCGTCCTTCCGTGTCGGGCCGGCCTGTCAAGGGCGCTCCCTTCGGTCGCGTCGCTGCGCGATGGCCTTCGGCCACCCTTGACAGGCCGTCCCGCCACGAAAAGCCGA
>NZ_JBIWFZ010000012.1:0-242488 GCF_044763325.1 Streptomyces sp. NPDC096136
GTCGAGCCCGATGCCGTACTCGGTCACTCGCAGGGTGAGATCGCTGCGGCCTGTGTCTCGGGTGCGCTGTCGCTGGAGGACGCGGCCCGGGTGGTCGCCCTGCGCAGTCAGGCCATCGCCAAGGAGCTGGCGGGTCGGGGCGGTATGGCCTCGGTCGCCCTCAGCGCCGACGAGGCGGCCGCCCGTCTGGAGCGCTGGGCCGACCGGGTCGAGGTGGCCGCGGTCAACGGCCCCGCCTCCGTGGTGGTCGCCGGTGACGCCGAGGCACTCGACGAGGCCCTGGAGGCCCTGGCCTTCGAGGGCGTCCGGGTGCGTCGGGTCGCGGTGGACTACGCGTCGCACACGCGGCACGTCGAGGCCATCGAGGACCTGCTCGCCCAGACCCTGTCCGGAGTGGAGGCCCTCGCCCCCACCGTCCCCTTCTACTCGACCGTGACCGGCGGCTGGGTGACGGAGGCCGGTGTCCTGGACGGCGGGTACTGGTACCGCAACCTGCGCGGCCAGGTCGGCTTCGGCCCGGCCGTCGCCGCCCTCCTCGCCCAGGGCCACGGCGTCTTCGTCGAGCTCAGCGCCCACCCGGTGCTGGTCCAGCCGATCACCGAGGCCGTCGACGGTCTGGACGCCGATGTCGTGGTGACCGGCTCCCTGCGCCGTGAGGACGGCGGCCCGCGCCGCCTGTACGCCTCCATGGCCGAACTCTTCGTCCGCGGCGTGGCCGTGGACTGGACCGCCGTGCTGCCCGCCACGACGGCGGCACACGTCGAGCTGCCGACCTACGCCTTCGAGCACCGGCACTACTGGCTGAAGGACACGGGCGGGGCGACGGACGCGGCCTCGCTGGGACAGACGCAGGTCGATCACCCGCTGCTCGGCGCGGTGGTCCGGCTGCCGCAGTCCGACGGGTTCATCTTCACCTCCCGCCTGTCCCTGCGCACGCACCCCTGGCTCGCCGACCACGCCGTCAGCGGTGTGGTCATCCTCCCCGGCTCCGGGCTGGTCGAGCTGGCCGTGCGCGCCGGTGACGAGGCCGGCTGCGAACTGCTGGAGGAGCTCGTCATCGAGGCGCCGCTCGTCGTCCCCGACCACGGCGGCGTACGCGTGCAGGTGGCGCTCGGCGCGCCCGGCGAGAACGGCTCGCGCTCCGTGGCCGTGTACTCCCTGAGCGAGGACGCCGAGACCGACGCGTGGACCCGGCACGCCACCGGCATCCTGTCGGCCACGGCCACGGCCCGACCGGTCGGCGGCGGATTCGACTTCGCCGCCTGGCCGCCGGCCGGCGCGCAGCCGGTCGAGGCCGGGGAGTTCTACGGCGACCTGGCCGAGCGCGGCTACGGGTACGGGCCCGCGTTCCAGGGCCTGCGGGCGGTCTGGCGGCGTGACGGCGAGGTCTTCGCCGAGGTCGCCCTGCCCGACGGGTACCGCAAGGAGGCCGGCGGGTACGGGGTCCACCCGGCCCTGCTGGACGCGGCCCTCCAGGCCGGGACCTTCGCCCACGCGGGCGCGGCGGACGAGGAGCCCGGGGAGCCGGTGCTCGCGTTCGCGTGGAACGGCTTCGCCCTGCACGCCGCCGGCGCCCCGGCCCTGCGGGTGCGCGTCGCACAGAACGGTCCGGACGCGCTGTCCTTCCAGGCCGCCGACGAGACCGGCGGGCTCGTGGTGACCCTGGACTCGCTGGTCTCCCGTCCGGTCTCCGCCGGGCAGCTGGAATCCCCGGCGGACACGGCGGCCGCCAACGCGCTGTTCCGGGTGGAGTGGAGCGAGCTCCCGCAGCCGGAGGAGGAGGTGGACGCCGTCCAGACGTGGGCGCCCGTGTCCACCGCCGACGAGGTGACGGCGCTGTCCGAGGCCCTCGCGGCCGCCGACGGCCTGTCGCTGATCGCGGTGCTGGAGGCCGTCGGCGACGGCGGCGAGGACCCGGTGCTGGACCTGGCCTCCCGCGTGCTGGACGTCATGCAGGCGTGGCTGGCCGGGGCCGGGCTGGAGGAGTCGCAGCTGGTGATCGCGACCCGGGGGGCCGTGCCCGCCGGTGACGGCGGTACGGTGACCGACCCCGCCGGTGCTGCGGTGTGGGGTCTGGTGCGTGCCGCGCAGGCCGAGAACCCGGACCGGATCGTCCTGGTGGACGTCGACCCGGCCGCCGAAGGCGCCACGGACTCCGTGATGGACTCCGTCCTCGGCGCCGTACTGGCCGCCGGTGAGCCGCAGGTCGCCGTCCGCGGGACCACCCTCTCCGTGCCCCGGCTCGCCCGCGCCGCCGCGCAGGTCCCGGACGTTCCGGGGACCTTCGCCCCGGAGGGCACGGTCCTGGTCTCGGGCGCCGGATCGCTGGGCGGTCTGGTGGCCCGGCACCTGGTCGCCCGGCACGGTGTCCGCCACCTGCTGGTGGCCAGCCGCCGCGGACCGGCCGCCGAGGGCATGGCGGAACTGGTCGCCGAACTCGGCGAGCGGGGTGCCGAGGTCTCGGTGGTGGCGTGCGACCTCTCCGACCGCGACGAGCTCGCCGCGCTGCTGGAGTCCGTACCGGCCGAGCACCCCCTCTCCGGCGTCGTCCACACGGCCGGCGTGTTCGACGACGGGCTGATCGGGGCGCTGACCAGGGAGCGGCTGGCCGGGGTGTTCGCACCGAAGGTGGACGCGGTGCGCCACCTGGACGAGCTGACCCGGGGCCTGGACCTCGACGCCTTCGTCGTGTTCTCGTCCGTCGCCGGCCTCTCCGGCGGTGCCGGGCAGGGCAACTACTCGTCGGCCAACCACTACCTCGACGGCCTGATGGACCACCGCCGGGCCGCCGGCCTGCCGGGCCTGTCGCTGGCCTGGGGCCTGTGGGAGCAGTCCCTCGGCATGGCCTCGCACCTCAGCAGCGTCGACCAGGCGCGGGCGAGCCGCAGCGGGGTGCTGGAGATCTCCGCCGGCGAGGGCATGGGCCTCTTCGACGCAGCCCTCGGCGCCGGGCAGCCGCTGCTCGTACCCGTCAAGCTGGACCTGCGCGGGATACGGTCCGACGCGGCGGCCGGCGGTGCGGTACCGCACCTGCTGCGCGGCCTCGTCAAGGCCGGACGGCAGCAGGCGCAGGCGGGAGCCACCGCCGACGAGGGCCGCACGCTCTCCGCTCGGCTGGCCGGACTCACGGCCTCCGAGCAGGAGGCCCTGCTCCTCGACCTGGTGCGCACCCAGGCCGCCGTCGTCCTCGGCCACACCGGCCCGGGCGGGGTCCGGGCCGACATGGCGTTCAAGGACGCCGGGTTCGACTCCCTCACCTCGGTCGAGCTGCGCAACCGGGTCCGCGAGGCGACCGGCCTGAAGCTCCCGGCCACGCTCGTCTTCGACTACCCGACCCCGCTGGCCCTCGCCCGCTACCTGCGCGAGGAGTTCGGCGACGTGGCGCCCGCCCCGGTCGAGCAGACGGCGTCCGCGGCCGCCGACGCCGGTGAGCCCATCGCGATCGTCGGCATGGCCTGCCGCTACCCCGGCGGCGTCTCCTCGCCCGAAGAGCTGTGGCAGCTGGTGTCCGAGGGCCGCGACGCGGTCTCCGGGTTCCCCGAGGACCGCGGCTGGGACCTGGAGGGCCTGTTCGACCAGGACCCCGACCAGGCCGGCACCTCGTACACCGACCAGGGCGGATTCCTCCGGGGCGCGGGCCTGTTCGACGCCGGGTTCTTCGGGATCTCGCCGCGCGAGGCCCTGGCGATGGACCCGCAGCAGCGGCTGCTGCTGGAGACCTCCTGGGAGGCCCTGGAAGGCACGGGCATCGACCCGTTCTCACTCAAGGGCAGCGACGTCGGCGTCTTCTCCGGCGTCTCCAGCCAGGGCTACGGCACCGGCACGGTCGCACCCGAGGTCGAGGGCTTCGCCGGCACGGGCCTGGCCCCGAGCGTGGCGACCGGCCGCGTGTCGTACGTGTTCGGCCTGGAGGGCCCCTCGGTGTCCGTGGACACCGCCTGCTCGTCCTCGCTGGTCGCCATGCACCTGGCCGCGCAGTCGCTGCGCCAGGGCGAGTGCTCCATGGCACTGGCCGGCGGCGCGATGGTGATGGCCACGCCCGGGGCCTTCCTCGCCTTCTCCCGGCAGCGCGGCCTGGCCGGTGACGGCCGCTGCAAGGCCTTCGCCGACGGCGCGGACGGCATGGGCCTCGCCGAGGGCGTCGGCGTGGTCGTCCTGGAGCGGCTGTCGGTGGCCCGCGAGAAGGGCCACGAGGTGCTCGCGGTGCTGCGCGGCAGTGCGGTCAACCAGGACGGCGCCTCCAACGGCCTGACGGCTCCCAGCGGTCCCTCGCAGCAGCGGGTGATCCGCAAGGCGCTGGCCGGTGCCGGGCTCTCCCCGTCCGACGTGGACGTGGTGGAGGGGCACGGCACGGGCACCGCGCTGGGCGATCCGATCGAGGCGCAGGCGCTGCTGGCGACGTACGGCAGGGGGCGCGACCCCGAGCGGCCGCTGTGGCTGGGTTCGCTGAAGTCCAACATCGGCCACACGCAGGCCGCCGCGGGCGTGGCGAGCGTCATCAAGATGGTGCAGGCCCTGCGCCACGGCGTCATGCCGCCCACCCTGCACGTGGAGCGGCCCACCACCGAGGTCGACTGGACGGCGGGCGCGGTGGAGCTGCTGACCGAGGCCCGCGAGTGGTCGCGCGGCACCCAGCCGCGCCGGGCGGGGGTCTCCTCCTTCGGCGTCGGCGGCACGAACGCCCACCTGATCCTGGAGGAGGCCCCGGCCGGGGAGGAGGCCGCGGCGACGGTCCCGGCTCCGGTGGCCGGTGGTGTGGTGCCGCTGGTGGTGTCGGCGCGCAGCGCGGCCTCGCTGGCCGGTCAGGCCGGGCGGCTGGCGGCGTACGCCGAGCGCGCCGACGGGGTGTCGGCGGCGGAGCTGGCCGGAGCGCTGGCCTCGGGCCGCGCGGTCTTCGGCGAGCGTGCGGTGGTGCTCGCGGGCTCGGACGAGGAGGCGCTGACAGGGCTGCGGGCGCTGGCCGGCGGCCAGGACGCGTCCGGTGTGGTGACCGGCAGCGTGGGCGCGCCGGGCCGGACCGTGTGGGTGTTCCCGGGGCAGGGTGCGCAGTGGGCCGGTATGGGTCGGGAACTCCTGGACTCCTCGCCGGTGTTCGCGGCGCGGATCGCGGAGTGTGCTGCGGCGCTGGAGCCGTGGATCGACTGGTCGCTGGTCGAGGTGCTGCGGGGTGAGGCCGGGCCGGAGCTGCTGGAGCGGGTGGACGTGCTCCAGCCGGCGAGTTTCGCGGTGATGGTGGGTCTGGCCGACGTCTGGCGGTCGGTGGGTGTGAAGCCGGATGCGGTGCTGGGTCATTCGCAGGGTGAGATCGCCGCGGCCTGTGTCTCGGGTGCGCTGTCGCTGGAGGACGCGGCCCGGGTGGTGGCCCTGCGGAGTCAGGCCATTGCCAAGGAGCTGGCGGGTCGGGGTGGTATGGCGTCGGTGGCGCTGGGCGCCGAGGAGGCCGCTGCGAAGCTGGAGCGGTGGTCCGACCGGGTCGAGGTCGCGGCGGTCAACGGCCCCGCCTCCGTGGTGGTCGCCGGTGATGCCGAGGCACTCGACGAGGCGCTGGAGGCCCTGGCCTTCGAAGGTGTCCGGGTCCGTCGGGTCGCGGTGGACTACGCGTCGCACACTTGGCACGTCGAGGCCATCGAGGACCTGCTGGCCGAGACCCTCGCGGGGATCGTCGGGAAGGCTCCGGAGGTGCCGTTCTACTCGACGGTCACCGGTGGTTGGGTCGAGGACGCGGACGTCCTGGACGGCGGGTACTGGTACCGCAACCTGCGCGGCCAGGTCGGCTTCGGCCCGGCCGTCGCCGCCCTCCTCGCCCAGGGCCACGGGGTGTTCCTGGAGGTCAGCGCCCACCCGGTGCTGGTCCAGCCGATCAGCGAGACCGTCGACGGCCTCGACGCCGACGTGGTGGTGACCGGCTCCCTGCGCCGTGAGGACGGCGGCATGCGCCGCCTGCTGACCTCCATGGCCGAGCTGTTCGTCCGCGGCGTCGACCTCGACTGGAGCGGTGTGCTGCCGCAGCCGGCCCGGCGCCTGGAGCTGCCGACGTACGCCTTCGACCACCGCCACTACTGGCTGCACCTCGCCGAGGCGGCCACCGACGCGGCCTCCCTCGGCCAGGCGACGGCCGACCACCCGCTGCTGGGCGCGGTCGTCCAGCTGCCGCAGTCCGACGGGCTCGTCTTCACCTCCCGCCTGTCCCTGCGCACGCACCCCTGGCTCGCCGACCACCGCGTCGGCGGCCTGGTGCTCCTCCCCGGCACCGGTCTGGTCGAACTCGCCGTGCGCGCCGGTGACGAGGCCGGGTGCGGGCTCCTGGAGGAGCTCGTGACCGAGACGCCGCTGGTCGTCCCCGACCACGGCGGAATCCGGCTCCAGGTCGCGGTCGGCGCGCCCGACGAGAGCGGCTCGCGCACCGTGGAGATCTACTCCCGCCGCGAGGACGCCGTCGACGGGGACGGGTGGACGCGGCACGCCACCGGCATGCTGTCCGCCGCCGGCCGGCCCGCCGGTCACGGGTTCGACTTCGCCGCCTGGCCCCCGGCCGGTGCCCAGCAGGTCGACATCAGTGCCGGCTACGCCCTGCTCGCCGAGATGGGATACGCGTACGGGCCCACGTTCCAGGGCATGCGGGCGGTCTGGCGGCGCGGCGAGGCGCTCTTCGCCGAGGTCGCCCTGCCCGAGGAGCAGCGCAAGGAGGCCGCCGCGTTCGGGCTGCACCCCGCGCTGCTGGACGCGGCCCTCCAGGCCGGGACGTTCAGCGCCGCGGCGGGCACGGCGGACGAGGAGTCCGGCGAGCCGGTGATGCCGTTCGCGTGGAACGGGCTGGCCCTGCACGCCGCCGGGGCCGCAGCCCTGCGGGTGCGGATCGCGCCGAGCGGTCCCGACGCGGTGTCCTTCCAGGCCGCCGACGAGACCGGCAGCCCGGTGGTGTCGCTGGACTCGCTGGTCCTGCGACCGGTCGACGTCGACCGGCTGGGCGCCGCGGCCGACGCCGCGGCCGCCACCTCCCTCTTCCGGGTGGAGTGGACCGAGGCGGGCACGGCCGACGCGGCCGACTCCGGCCCGTCATGGCTGCCGGTGACCGGTGCCGCCGACGTGGCGGCCCTGGCCGGGGGCGCCGCAGCCGCGGCGGTGCCGGTGCTGGAGGCCGTCGGCGGCGGGGATTCGGCGCTGGAGCTGACCTCGCGTGTGCTGGGGGTCGTGCAGGCGTGGCTGGCGGGGTCCGGGCTGGAGGAGTCGCGTCTCGTCGTGGCCACCCGGGGTGCGGTGCCGGCCGGTGAGAGCGGTGCGGTGAGCGACCCGGCCGGCTCGGCCGTGTGGGGTCTCGTACGGGCCGCGCAGGCCGAGAACCCCGACCGGATCGTCCTCGTCGACGTCGACCCCCTCGCCGAAGGCGGTACGGACTCGGTGCTGGACTCCGTCCTCGCCGCCGTGCTGGCCTGTGGCGAGCCGCAGCTGGCGGTGCGCGGGACGGCTCTGCTCGTGCCGCGTCTCGCCCGTGTCGCCGGTTCGGGGCAGGGGGCTCCGGTGGTCTTCGCGCCGGAGGGCACCGTCCTGGTGTCGGGCGCCGGTTCGCTGGGCGCGCTCGCGGCCCGGCACCTGGTCTCCCGGTACGGCGTGCGGCACCTGCTGCTGGCGAGCCGTCGCGGCCCGCAGGCGGAAGGGGTCGGGGAGCTGGTCGCCGAGCTGACCGAGCGCGGCGCCACCGTCTCGGTGGCCGCCTGCGACCTCTCCGACCGGGCCCAGGCCGAAGCGCTGCTGGCGTCCGTCCCGGCCGGGCACCCCCTCACCGGGGTCGTCCACACCGCCGGCGTCTTCGACCCGGGCGTCATCGGGACGCTGACTCCGGAGCGGCTGGCCGGGGTGTTCGCGCCGAAGGCCGACGCGGTCACGCACCTCGACGAGCTGACGCGGGGCCTGGACCTGGACGCGTTCGTCGTCTACTCCTCCGCCTCCTCCGTCTTCATGGGAGCCGGCAGCGGCGCCTACGCGGCTGCCAACGCCTTCCTCGACGGCCTGATGGCCCGGCGCCGGGCCGCCGGACTGCCGGGCCTCTCCCTGGCCTGGGGCCCGTGGGAGCAGCTCACCGGCATGGCCACCACCATCGACGAGCTCACCAAGAGCCGCATGAGCCGGCGCGAGGGACGCGGCGGAGTCCGGGCGCTCGGATCCGCCGAGGGCATGGAACTCTTCGACGCCGCCCTGGGATCGGCGCATGCGCTCCTGGTCCCGGTCAGCGTGGACCCGCGTGCGGTACGGGCCGACGCGGCGGCGGGCGGCGGCGTACCGCCCCTGCTGCGCGGACTGGTCCCCGCGGGCCGGCAGCAGGCCAGGGCGGGGGGCACGGGTCAGCAGGCCCGCAAGCTCACCGACCGGCTCGCCGGACTCGGTGCGGCGGAGCAGGAGGCCCTGCTCCTCGACCTGGTGCGCACCCAGGCTGCGGCCGTACTCGGGCACACCGGCCCGGGCGGCCTCCGCGCCGAAACGGCTTTCAAGGAAGCCGGGTTCGACTCGCTCACCTCGGTCGAGCTCCGCAACCGGGTCCGCGAGGCGACGGGGCTGAAGCTCCCGGCGACGCTCGTCTTCGACTACCCCAGCCCGCTGGTCCTCGCCCGCCACCTGCGCGAGGAGTGCGCCGTCGAGGAGGCGTCCGCGGCGGATCCGGTGCTGGCCGGCCTCACCGGCCTGGAGGCGGCCATCGCGTCCGCCGCCGCCGATCAGGAGGCGCGCGAGCGGATCACCGCACGCCTGCGGGAGCTGCTGAAGGCAGCCGAGGCGGCGGGCCGTCCGGACACCGCGCCGGGAGGCGCCGACGCCTCCGACGAGGATCTCGAAACCGCCGACGACGAAGAGCTGTTCGCGATCTTCGACCGGCTCGACTGAGCCGCACCGGACGGCCGGGCCCGCACGGGCGCGCCCGGCCGTCCCCCCCCCGCACCCGGTGCGGGACCCCCCACAGCAATTGCTCACATCACCCTTCCTTGGAGCTGAATCCAGTGGCTGACGAGGCACAACTCCGCGACTACCTCAAGAAGGCCATCGCCGACGCCCGCGATGTCCGCAAGCGGCTGCGCGAGGTCGAGGACCAGGCGCGCGAGCCGATCGCCATCGTCTCCATGGCCTGCCGCTACCCCGGCGGCGTCTCCTCGCCCGAAGACCTGTGGCGGCTCGTGGCCGACGGCGTCGACGCGGTCTCCGGATTCCCCGAGGACCGCGGCTGGGACCTGGACGGCCTGGTCGACCCCGACCCCGACCGTGCGGGCACCTCGTACACCGACCAGGGCGGCTTCCTGGAGGGCGCGGGCCTGTTCGACGCCGGGTTCTTCGGGATCTCGCCGCGCGAGGCCCTGGCGATGGACCCGCAGCAGCGGCTGCTGCTGGAGACCTCCTGGGAGGCCCTGGAACGGGCCGGCATCGACCCCTACGCGCTCAAGGGCGCGGACGTCGCCGTGTTCTCCGGGGTCTCCGGCCAGGGGTACGGCGCCGGCGCCGGCGTGGTGACCCCGGAGGTCGAAGGCTTCGCGGGCACCGGAGCGGCGTCCTGCGTGGCCTCGGGCCGGGTGTCGTACGTCTTCGGCTTCGAGGGGCCGGCGCTGTCGATCGACACCGGCTGCTCCTCGTCGCTCGTGGCCATGCACCTGGCCGCGCAGTCGCTGCGGCGGGGCGAGTGCTCCATGGCACTGGCCGGCGGCGCGATGGTGATGGCCACGCCCGGGTCCTTCATGGCCTTCTCCCGACAGCGCGGCCTCGCGACCGACGGCCGCTGCAAGGCGTTCGCCGACGGAGCGGACGGCATGGGCCTCGCCGAGGGCGTCGGCGTGGTGCTGCTGGAGCGGCTGTCGGTGGCCCGCGAGCGCGGCCACCGGGTACTGGCGGTGCTGCGCGGCAGCGCGGTCAACCAGGACGGCGCCTCCAACGGCCTGACCGCCCCCAACGGTCCCTCCCAGCAGCGCGTCATCCGGGCGGCGCTCGCCGGCGCCGGGATCTCCGCCTCCGACGTCGACGTGGTCGAGGGCCACGGCACGGGCACCGCGCTGGGCGACCCGATCGAGGCGCAGGCGCTGCTGGCGACGTACGGCAAGGGGCGCGACCCCGAGCGGCCGCTGTGGCTGGGCTCGCTCAAGTCCAACATCGGCCACACGCAGGCCGCCGCGGGCGTCGGCAGCGTCATCAAGATGGTGGAGGCGCTGCGGCACGGGGTGATCCCCCCGACCCTGCACGCAGAGCGGCCCAGCACCGAGGTGGACTGGTCGGCGGGCGCGGTGGAGCTGCTGACCGAGGCGCGGGAGTGGCCGCGCGACGGCCGGCCGCGCCGGGCGGGCGTCTCGTCCTTCGGGGTCAGCGGGACGAACGCGCACCTGATCCTGGAAGAGGCCCCGGAGCAGGAGCCCGCGGAGCAGGCGCCGGTGGCCGGTGGTGTGGTGCCGCTGGTGGTGTCGGCGCGCAGCGCGGCCTCGCTGGCCGGTCAGGCCGGGCGGCTGGCGGGGTTCCTGGAGGGTGCCGAGGGGGTTTCCCTGGCGGAGGTGGCCGGGGCGCTGGCGTCGGGCCGGTCGGTCTTCGGGGAGCGGGCGGTCCTCACGGCCGATTCCGCGGAGGAGGCCCTGGCCGGGCTGCGGGCGCTGGCCCGGGGTGAGGACGCGGCGGGTGTGGTGACCGGCGGTGCGGCGGCGCCGGGCAGGGCCGTGTGGGTGTTCCCGGGTCAGGGTGCGCAGTGGGCCGGTATGGGTCGGGAACTCCTGGACTCCTCGCCGGTGTTCGCGGCGCGGATCGCGGAGTGCGCGGCCGCGCTGGAGCCGTGGATCGACTGGTCGCTGACCGAGGTGCTGCGCGGTGAGGTCGCGCCGGAGCTGCTGGAGCGGGTGGACGTGCTCCAGCCGGCGAGTTTCGCGGTCATGGTCGGTCTCGCTGCCGTGTGGCGGTCCGTGGGTGTCGAGCCCGATGCCGTACTCGGTCACTCCCAGGGTGAGATCGCCGCGGCCTGTGTCTCGGGTGCGCTGTCGCTGGAGGACGCGGCCCGGGTGGTCGCCCTGCGGAGCCGGGCCATCGCCAAGGAGCTGGCGGGTCGGGGTGGTATGGCGTCGGTCGCGCTGGGCGCCGAGGAGGCGGCCGCGAAGCTGGTGCGGTGGTCCGACCGGGTCGAGGTCGCGGCGGTCAACGGCCCCGCCTCCGTGGTGGTCGCCGGTGATGCCGAGGCACTCGACGAGGCCCTGGAGGCCCTGGCTTTCGAGGGCGTCCGGGTGCGTCGGGTCGCGGTGGACTACGCGTCGCACACGCGGCACGTCGAGGCCATCGAGGACCTGCTGGCCGAGACCCTCGCGGGGATCGTCGCGAAGGCTCCGGAGGTGCCGTTCTACTCGACGGTCACCGGTGGTTGGGTCGAGGACGCGGACGTCCTGGACGGCGGGTACTGGTACCGCAACCTGCGCGGCCAGGTCGGCTTCGGCCCGGCCGTCGCCGCCCTCCTCGCCCAGGGGCACGGCGTGTTCGTCGAGCTCAGCGCCCACCCGGTGCTGGTCCAGCCGATCACCGAGGCCGTCGACGGTCTGGACGCCGATGTCGTGGTGACCGGCTCCCTGCGCCGCGAGGACGGCGGCATGCGCCGCCTGCTGACCTCCATGGCCGAACTCTTCGTCCGCGGCGTGGCCGTGGACTGGACCGCCGTGCTGCCCGCCACGACGGCGGCACACGTCGAGCTGCCGACCTACGCCTTCGAGCACCGGCACTACTGGCTCCACGCCACCGAAACGCCCACCGACGCGGCCTCCCTCGGGCAGGCCGAGGCCGGGCACCCCCTCCTGGGGGCGGTGGTCCGGCTGCCGCAGTCCGACGGGCTCGTCTTCACCTCCCGGCTGTCCCTGCGCTCGCACCCCTGGCTGGCCCAGCACGCCATCGGCGGCGTGCTGCTCGTCCCCGGCACCGGGCTGGTGGAACTCGCCGTGCGCGCCGGTGACGAGGTCGGCTGCGGGCTGCTGGAGGAGCTCGTCATCGAGGCGCCGCTCGTCGTCCCCGACCACGGCGGAATCCGGGTGCAGGTGGCGCTCGGCGCGCCCGGCGAGAACGGCTCGCGTCCCGTCGACGTCTACTCCCTCAGCGAGGACGCCGTCGACGGGGACGGGTGGACCCGGCACGCCACCGGGCTCCTGTCGCCCGCCCCGGCCACCCCCGCCCCGGGCTTCGACTTCGCCGCCTGGCCGCCGGCCGGCGCCCGGCCGGTCGAGGTGGACGCCCCGGCGTTCTACGACGAGCTGCGCGCGCACGGTCTCGCGTACGGGCCGGCGTTCCAGGGTCTGCGGGCGGTCTGGCGACGCGGCGAGGAGGTGTTCGCCGAGGTCGCCCTGCCCGACGACGAGCGCAAGGAGGCCGGCGCGTTCGGCCTGCACCCGGCCCTCCTGGACGCCGCCCTCCAGGCCGGCACCTTCGCCCCCTCCGCGGCGGGGGAGGAGGCGAGCGGGGAGCCGCGGCTGGCGTTCTCCTGGAACGGCTTCGCGCTGCACGCCGCCGGCGCCCCGGCCCTGCGCGTGCGGATCGCCCCGACCGGTCCGGACGCGCTGTCGTTCCAGGCCGCCGACGAGGCCGGTGGGCTCGTGGTGACCCTGGACTCGCTGGTCTCCCGTCCGGTCTCCGCCCAGCAGCTGGAGACGGCGGCCCGCGGGGCGCACTCCGACGCGCTGTTCGCGGTGGAGTGGACCGAGTCGGCGCCGCCCGCCGAGCACGCCCCGCCGTCCTGGGCACCCGTGGCCACCGCCGACGACGTGGCGGCCCTCGCCGAGGGCGGGCAGGTGCCCGCCGTCGCACTGCTGGAGGCCGTCGGCGACGGCGCCGAGGACGCGGCGCTGGCCCTGGCCTCCCGTGTGCTGGGCGTCGTCCAGGCCTGGCTGGCCGGGGCCGGCCCGGAGGAGTCGCGGCTGGTCGTGGCCACCCGGGGCGCGGTTCCCGCCGGTGACGGCGGTACGGTGACCGACCCGGCCGGCTCGGCGGTGTGGGGCCTGGTGCGGGCCGCGCAGGCCGAGAACCCCGACCGGCTCGTGCTCGTCGACCTCGACCCCGCCGCCGAGGGGGACGCGGAGCCGGTGCTCGGCCCCCTCCTCGCCTGCGGCGAACCGCAGGTCGCCGTGCGCGGGACCACCCTGTCCGTCCCCCGGCTCGTCCGCGCCGGCGGCGACGCCCCGGACGCACCCGCCGTGTTCGCGCCGGAAGGCACCGTCCTCGTCTCCGGCGGCGGCTCGCTGGGCTCCCTGATCGCCCGGCACCTCGTCGTCCGGCACGGCGTCCGGCACATGGTGCTGGCCAGCCGCCGCGGCCCGCAGGCCGAGGGCGTCCGGGAGCTCGTCGCCGAGCTGACGGCGGAGGGCGCCGAAGTCACCGTCGCGGCCTGTGACATGTCCGACCGCGACCAGGCCCAGGCGCTGCTGGCCTCCGTCCCGGCCGAGCACCCCCTCACCGGCGTCGTCCACACGGCGGGCGTCTTCGAAGCCGGACTGGTCGAGGCGCTGACCCCCGGACAGCTGGCGAAGCTGTTCGCCCCGAAGGTCGACGCGGTGCGCCACCTGGACGACCTCACCCGGGACCTGGACCTGGACGCGTTCATCGTCTACTCCTCCGCCTCCTCCGTCTTCATGGGCGCCGGCAGCAGCGGTTACGCCGCCGCCAACGCCTTCCTCGACGGGCTGATGGACCACCGCCGGGCCGCCGGCCTGCCCGCCGTGTCCCTCGCCTGGGGCACGTGGGCGCACGCGACCAACATGACCACCCACCTCAGCGCCGACGACCAGGCGCGCATGAGCCGCCGCGCCAGCCGCGACGGGGTCGTGGCGCTCACGCCCGCCGAGGGGACGGAGCTGTTCGACGCCGCCGTCGCGGCGGGCCGCCCCCTGCTGGTGCCCGCCAAGCTGGACCTGCGGGGCGTCCGGGCCGGCGCCGCGGCGCGCGGCGGCGTCCCCCACCTGCTGCGCGGACTGGTCCCCGTGGGCCGGCAGCAGGCACGCGCGGCGGCCGCGGGCGACGGCGGCGGGCTGGTGCGCCGGCTGGCCGAACTCGGCCCGGCCGAGCAGGAGGCGCTGCTCCTCGACCTGGTCCGCACCCAGGCCGCGCTCGTCCTCGGACACACCGACCCGGCGGGCGTCCGGCCGGAGACGGCGTTCAAGGACGTCGGTTTCGACTCGCTCACCTCGGTCGAGCTGCGCAACCGGGTCCGCGAGGCGACCGGCCTGAAGCTCCCGGCCACCCTCGTCTTCGACCACCCCACCCCGCTGGTCCTCGCCCGCCACCTGCGCGACGGGCTCGGGATCGGCGACGACGCCCTGGCCCGGGTGAACTCCCGGCTGGAGGACGTCGAATCACTGATCAGCACCCTGGCCCTCGACGAGTCCATGAAGGCCGGGATCGCGCTCCGCCTCCAGGGGCTGCTGGCCAGGTGCAACGGAGTGCTCGACACGTCGGACGCCCCCACGGTCGCCGACCAGCTGGAATCCGCCTCCGCAGACGAGATCTTCGAATTCATCGACGGTGAATTCGGCCTCCTCTGACCGTGGTTCAGGCCCTGCGCTCCCACTCCACTTCGTAAGGAATCGAAAAGAATGGCCACGGACGAAAAACTCCTCCAGTACCTCAAGCGGGTCACGGCCGAGTTGCACACCCTGAAGAAGCAGGGGTCGAACCACGCCGGCGAGCCCATCGCCATCGTGGGCATGGGCTGCCGCCTGCCCGGCGGCGTGGCGGGCCCGGAGGACCTGTGGCAGCTGGTGTCCGAGGGCCGGGACGCGGTCTCCGGGTTCCCCGAGGACCGCGGCTGGGAACTGGAGGGCCTCTTCCACCCCGACCCCGACCACCCCGGCACCTCGTACACCGACCAGGGCGGATTCCTCCGGGGCGCGGGCCTGTTCGACGCCGGGTTCTTCGGGATCTCGCCGCGCGAGGCCCTCGCCATGGACCCCCAGCAGCGGCTGCTGCTGGAGACCTCCTGGGAGGCCCTGGAGGGCGCGGGAATCGACCCCGTCTCCCTCAAGGGCACCGACGTCGGCGTGTTCTCCGGCGTGTGCAGCCAGGGCTACGGGACCGGCGCCGGAGCCATCGCCCCGGAACTGGAGAGCTTCACCGGGACGGGCGTGGCGCCCAGCGTGGCCTCGGGCCGCGTGTCGTACGTGTTCGGCTTCGAGGGGCCCGCGGTGTCGGTGGACACCGCCTGCTCCTCCTCCCTGGTCGCCATCCACCTGGCCGCGCAGGCGCTGCGCCAGGGCGAGTGCTCCGTGGCGCTCGCGGGCGGCGCGATGGTGATGTCGACGCCCGGGACCTTCGTCGCGTTCTCCCGGCAGCGGGGCATGGCCACCGACGGGCGGTGCAAGGCGTTCGCGGACGGCGCCAACGGCATGGGCCTGGCCGAAGGCGCCGGCGTCGTGGTGCTGGAGCGGCTGTCGGTGGCCCGCGAGAAGGGCCACAAGGTGCTGGCCGTGCTGCGCGGCAGCGCCGTCAACCAGGACGGCGCCTCCAACGGTCTGACCGCCCCCAACGGCCCCTCGCAGCAGCGGGTCATCCGCAAGGCGCTGGCCGGCGCCGGACTGGTCTCGTCCGACGTGGACGTCGTCGAGGCCCACGGCACGGGCACGGCCCTCGGCGACCCGATCGAGGCGCAGGCCGTCCTGGCCACCTACGGGCAGGGCCGTGACCCCGAACGGCCGCTGTGGCTGGGTTCGCTGAAGTCCAACATCGGCCACACGCAGGCCGCCGCGGGCGTGGCGAGCGTCATCAAGATGGTGCAGGCCCTGCGCCACGGCGTCATGCCGCCCACCCTGCACGTGGAGCGGCCCACCACCGAGGTCGACTGGACGGCGGGCGCCGTCGAACTGCTCACCGAGGGCCGGGAGTGGCCGCGCGACGGCCGGCCGCGCCGGGCGGGCGTGTCCTCGTTCGGCATCAGCGGGACGAACGCCCACCTGATCCTGGAGGAGGCCCCCGCCGAGGAGGAGGCCGCGCCGACGGCCCCGGCCCCGGTGGCCGGCGGCGTGGTCCCGCTGGTGGTGTCGGCGCGCACCACCGGGTCCCTGGCCGGGCAGGCCGCGCGGCTGGCCTCGTACCTCGAGGACGCCGACGGGGTGCCGCTGGCGGAGGTGGGCCGGGCGCTGCTGTCCGAGCGGGCGCTCCTCGCCGAGCGTGCCGTCGTACTGGCCGGCTCCCGGCCCGAGGCGCTGGCCCGGCTGGGGGCGCTGGCCCGCGGGGAGGGCGCGGCCGGCGTCGTGACCGGCGCCGCCGTCGGCGGGCCGGGCCGGGCCGTGTGGGTCTTCCCCGGCCAGGGTTCGCAGCGCGTCGGGATGGGCCGGGAACTGTACGACCTCCACCCGGTGTTCGCCGAGGCCTTCGACGCGGCCTGCGAGCAGCTCGATGCCGCCCTCGCGGGCCGGGTCGACCACCCGGTACGGGACGTGGTGCTCGGCCGGGCGCCCGGCGCCGCCGGGCTCCTCGACCAGACCGTGTTCACCCAGGCGGGCCTGTTCGCCGTGGAGAGCGCCCTGTTCCGGCTGCTGGAATCCTGGGGGCTGCGCCCGGACGCCGTCATCGGCCATTCGGTCGGTGAGATCACCGCCGCCCACGCGGCCGGCGCCCTCACCCTGCCCGACGCGGCGCGGCTGGTCGCGGCCCGCGGCCGGCTGATGCAGGCGCTGCCCCCGGGCGGCGCGATGGTCGCCGTGGCCGTCGGGGAGGAGGAGGCCGCCGGGCTGCTGGGTGACGGCGTCGAGCTCGCGGCCGTCAACGGCCCCGCCTCGGTGGTGCTCTCCGGCGAGGAGGACGCCGTGCTCGCCGCGGCCGCCGTGCTGCGCGAGCGCGGCCACAAGACGAAGCGGCTGTCGGTCTCGCACGCGTTCCACTCCGCCCGCATGGAGCCCATGCTGGCCGAGTTCGCCGCGGAGCTGGCCGCAGTGGTGTGGCAGGAGCCGGCCGTCCCGGTGGTCTCGAACGTCACCGGCCGGCTCGCCGGCCCCGGCGAGCTCGCCGACCCGCAGTACTGGGCGGCGCACGTCCGCCGGCCGGTGCGGTTCGCCGAGGGCATCGCGGCCGCCGTGGAGTCCGGCGCCACCCTGTTCCTGGAGGTCGGACCGGGCGCCGCACTGACCGGGCTGGTCGCGGAGAGCGCCGCCGCGGCGGGCGCCGGGGCGGTGACGGCCGTCGCGGCCCTGCGCGACGGGCGTCCCGAGGAGCAGACGCTGCTGGCTTCCGTGGCCGAGCTGTTCGTCCGCGGCGCGGCCGCGGACTGGACGGCGGTCCTGCCGGCGTCCGCCGCCCCCGGCCGGGTGGACCTGCCGACGTACGCCTTCGAGCACCAGCACTACTGGCTGAAGGACGCGGGCCCCGCGACCGACGCCGTCGCGCTCGGGCAGACGGCGGCCGACCACCCCATGCTGGGCGCGGTCGTCCGGCTGCCGCAGCTGGACGGGCTCGTCTTCACCTCGCGGCTGTCGCTGCGGACCCACCCCTGGCTCGCCGACCACGCCGTGGGCGGGGTCGTCCTCGTCCCGGGCACCGGGCTCGTGGAGCTGGCCGTGCGGGCCGGCGACGAGGCCGGGTGCGGGGTGCTGGAGGAGCTCGTCATCGAGGCGCCCCTGGTGGTGCCCGACCACGGCGGGGTCCGCGTCCAGGTCGCCGTCGGCGCGCCCGGCGCGACCGGCTCGCGCACCGTGGAGGTCCACTCCCTGCGCGAGGACGCGGACGGCGAGGACGCGTGGACGCGGCACGCCGCCGGCACCCTGTCCGCCGCGGCCCGGCCGGGCGGCAGCGGGTTCGACTTCGCCGCCTGGCCGCCCGCCGGCGCCCGGCCCGTCGAGGTCGGGGACTTCTACGGGGAGCTCGTCGGCCGCGGTTACGGGTACGGGCCCGCCTTCCAGGGCCTGCGGGCGGTGTGGCGGCGCGGCGAGGAGCTCTTCGGCGAGGTCGCCCTGCCGGAGGAGCAGCGGGGGGACGCCGGCCGCTTCGGCATCCACCCCGCGCTGCTGGACGCCGCCCTGCACACCGGGATGTTCGGCGTCCCGGCGGACGCACCCGCCGACGGGGCCGGGGAGGCCGCGGAAGCGGTGCTGCCGTTCGCGTGGAACGGGCTGGTGCTGCGCGCCTCGGGTGCTTCGGTGCTGCGCGTGCGGCTCGTGCCCGGCGGGCCCGGCGCCGTGTCCCTGGAGGCCGCCGACGAGACCGGCGCCCTGGTGGTCACCCTGGACTCGCTGGTGTCCCGCCCGGTCTCCGCCGAGCAGCTCGGCGCGGCGGCCGCACCGGCCGTCACCGACGCGCTGTTCGGGGTGGAATGGGCCCCGCCGGCCCCGGCCGAGGGGGCCGTGGCCGAGCCGGAGTGGGCGCCGGTGGCCACCGCCGAGGACGTGGCGGCGCTGGAGCGCGGCGACCGGGTGCCGGCGGTCGCGCTGCTGGAGGCCGTCGGCGAGGAGGACTCCGCCTTGGCGCTGACCTCCCGCGTGCTGGGCGTCGTCCAGGCCTGGCTGGCCGGTACGGGCCTGGAGGAGTCCCGGCTCGTCGTGGCCACCCGGGGCGCGGTGCCCGCCGGCGACGGCGCCGTGGGCGACCCCGCGGGCGCGGCGGTGTGGGGCCTGGTGCGCGTCGCCCAGGTGGAGAACCCGGACCGGATCGTCCTGATCGACACCGACCCCGCCTCCGCTGCGGGGGCGGAGCCGGTGCTGGGCGCCGTCCTCGCCGGCGGCGAGCCGCAGGTCGCGGTCCGCGCCGGCGAGCTCTCGGCGCCCCGGCTCGCCCGGACGGCCGCCCGGGTGCCCGATGCCCCGGCCGTGTTCGCGCCGGGGGGCACCGTCCTCATCACCGGCGGTACCGGCTCGCTGGGCGCCCTCGTCGCCCGGCACCTGGTCTCCCGGCACGGCGTACGGCACCTGCTGTTGGCCAGCCGCCGCGGACCGGCCGCCGAGGGTGCGGAGGCACTGGCCGCCGAGCTGACCGGGCAGGGCGCCGCCGTCTCGGTGGTGGCCTGTGACGTCTCCGACCGCGCGCAGGCGCAGGCGCTGCTGGCGTCGGTGCCGGCCGGGCACCCGCTGACCGGTGTCGTGCACACGGCGGGTGTGCTCGACGACGGGGTGATCGGAGCGCTGACCCCGGAGCGGCTGGCCGGGGTGTTCGCCCCGAAGGTCGACGCGGTCCGGCACCTGGACGAGCTGACCCGGGGCCTCGGCCTCGCCGCCTTCGTGGTGTTCTCGTCCGCCTCCGGCGTGTTCGGATCCGCCGGCCAGGGCAACTACGCGGCGGCCAACGCCTTCCTCGACGGGCTGATGGCCCACCGCCGGGCCGCCGGGGAGCAGGGCCTGTCGCTGGCCTGGGGCCTGTGGGAGCAGACCTCCGGCATGACCGCCGACCTCAGCGCCGTCGACCAGGCGCGCATGAACCGGGGCGGCGCGCTGGCCATCTCCGCGGCGGAGGGCATGGAGCTCTTCGACGCCGCCCTGGTGGCCGAGCGGGCCCTGCTGGTGCCGATCAAGCTGGACCTGCGCGGGGCGCGGGCCGGGGCCGCGGCGGGCGGCGGCGTACCGCACCTGCTGCGCGGCCTGGTCCGCTCCGGCCGGCAGCAGGCCCGGGCGCAGTCCGCCGGGGACGGCGGGCTGGTCCGGCGGCTCGCCGGGCTCGGCGAGGAGGAGCGGGAGGCCCTCCTGCTGGACCTGGTGCGCTCCGAGGCCGCCGTCGTCCTCGGCCACACCGGCCCGGGCGGGGTCCGGGCCGACATGGCGTTCAAGGACGCCGGGTTCGACTCCCTCACCTCCGTGGAGCTGCGCAACCGGATGCGTGAGGCGACCGGCCTGAAGCTCCCGGCCACCCTGGTCTTCGACTACCCGACCCCGCTGGCCCTGGCCGGCTACCTGCGCGAGGAGTTCGGGGACGCGACCGACGCCGGATCCCCGGCGCCGGCCGTGGCGCCCGTCGCCGTGGATCCGGACGAGCCGATCGCGATCGTGGGCATGGCCTGTCGTCTGCCGGGCGGGGTGGCCGGTCCGGAGGACCTGTGGCGGCTGGTGTCGGAGGGGCGCGAGGGGATGTCCTCGTTCCCGGACGACCGGGGCTGGGACCTGGACGGCCTGTTCGACCCCGACCCCGACAGCGCGGGCACCTCGTACACCAGCCAGGGCGGCTTCGTCCACGGCGCGGGCCTCTTCGACCCGGCGTTCTTCGGGATCTCGCCGCGCGAGGCCCTGGCGATGGACCCGCAGCAGCGGCTGCTGCTGGAGACCTCCTGGGAGGCCCTGGAGCGGGTCGGCCTGGACCCGTTCTCGCTGAAGGGCACCGACGTCGGCGTGTTCGCCGGTGTGTCCAGCCAGGGATACGGGGCCGGCGTGGCCGCCCCGGAACTGGAGGGCTTCGCCAGCACCGGCACGGCGGCGAGCGTGGCCTCGGGCCGCGTCTCGTACGTGTTCGGCTTCGAGGGCCCGGCGGTCACCGTGGACACGGCGTGCTCCTCGTCGCTGGTCGCCATGCACCTGGCGGCGCAGGCGCTGCGGCAGGGCGAGTGCTCGATGGCCCTCGCCGGCGGCGCGACGGTGATGGCGACCCCGGTCTCCTTCGTCGAGTTCTCCCGGCAGCGCGGCCTCGCCGGGGACGGCCGCTGCAAGGCGTACGCCGACGGCGCGGACGGCACCGGCTGGGCCGAGGGCGTGGGCCTCGTGGTGCTGGAGCGGCTGTCGGTGGCCCGCGAGCGCGGCCACCGGGTACTGGCGGTGCTGCGCGGCAGTGCGGTCAACCAGGACGGCGCCTCCAACGGACTGACCGCGCCCAACGGCCCTTCGCAGCAGCGGGTCATCCGCAAGGCGCTGCAGAGCGCCGGGCTGGGGGCGTCCGACGTGGACGTGGTGGAGGGGCACGGCACGGGCACCGCGCTGGGCGATCCGATCGAGGCGCAGGCGCTGCTGGCGACGTACGGCAAGGGGCGCGACCCCGAGCGGCCGCTGTGGCTGGGTTCGCTGAAGTCCAACATCGGCCACACGCAGGCCGCTGCGGGCGTGGCGAGCGTCATCAAGATGGTGCAGTCGATGCGCCACGGCATCATGCCGCCGACGCTGCACGTGGACGCACCGACGCGGCAGGTGGACTGGTCCGAGGGGGCCGTCGAGCTGCTGACCGAGGCGCGGGAGTGGCCCGGTCAGGGCAGGCCGCGCCGGGCGGGCGTGTCCTCGTTCGGCATCAGCGGGACGAACGCGCACCTGATCCTGGAGGAGGCCCCGGCCGGGGAGGAGGCCGCGGCGACGGTCCCGGCTCCGGTGGCCGGTGGCGTGGTCCCGCTGGTGGTGTCGGCGCGCAGCGCCGCCTCGCTGGCCGGTCAGGCCGAGCGGCTGGCGGGGTTCCTGGAGGGCGCCGAGGGGGTTTCCCTGGCGGAGGTGGCCGGGGCGCTGGCGTCGGGCCGGTCGGTCTTCGGGGAGCGGGCGGTCGTCACGGCCGGCTCCCCCGAGGAGGCCCTGGCCGGGCTGCGGGCGCTGGCCCGCGGCGAGGACGCGGCCGGCGTCGTGACCGGCAGCGCGGGCTCGGCGGCGCCGGGCAGGGCCGTGTGGGTGTTCCCGGGTCAGGGCGCGCAGTGGGCCGGTATGGGTCGGGAACTCCTGGACTCCTCGCCGGTGTTCGCCGATCGCATCGCGGAGTGTGCTGCGGCGCTGGAGCCGTGGGTGGACTGGTCGCTGACCGAGGTGCTGCGCGGTGAGGTCGCGGCGGAGCTGCTGGAGCGGGTGGACGTGCTCCAGCCGGCGAGTTTCGCGGTCATGGTCGGTCTGGCGGCCGTCTGGGCCTCGCTGGGTGTCCGCCCCGACGCGGTGGTCGGCCACTCGCAGGGTGAGATCGCCGCCGCCTGTGTCTCGGGCGCGCTGTCGTTGCAGGACGGGGCCCGGGTGGTGGCCCTGCGCAGCCGGGCCATCGCCAAGGAGCTGGCGGGTCGGGGTGGTATGGCCTCGGTCGCGCTGGGCGCCGAGGAGGCGGCCGCGAAGCTGGAGCGGTGGTCCGACCGGGTCGAGGTCGCGGCGGTCAACAGCCCGTCGTCCGTGGTGGTCGCCGGTGACGCCGAGGCACTCGACGAGGCCCTGGAGGCCCTGGCTTTCGAGGGCGTCCGGGTCCGCCGGGTCGCGGTGGACTACGCGTCGCACACCCGGCACGTCGAGGCCATCGAGGACTCCCTCGCCGAACTGCTGGCCGGGATCGCTGCGAAGGCGCCGACGGTGCCCTTCTACTCGACGGTCACCGGTGGTTGGGTCGAGGACGCGGACGTCCTGGACGGCGGGTACTGGTACCGCAACCTGCGCGGTCAGGTCGGCTTCGGCCCGGCCGTCGCCGAACTGGCCGGACGGGGTTACGGGGTGTTCCTGGAGGTCAGTGCCCACCCGGTGCTGGTCCAGCCCATCAGCGAGACCGTCGACGGCCTCGACGCCGACGTGGTGGTGACCGGGTCGCTGCGCCGTGAGGACGGCGGCATGCGCCGCCTGCTGACCTCCATGGCCGAGTTGTTCGCCGGGGGAGTGGCCGTGGACTGGACCGCGGTCCTGCCGGCCACGACGGGGCGCCCGGAGCTGCCGACGTACGCCTTCGACCACCGGCACTTCTGGATCCAGGCCGCCGAACCGGCCGGCGACGCGGCCTCGCTGGGTCTCGCCGGGGTCGAACACCCCCTGCTCGGCGCGGTGGTCCAGCTGCCGCAGTCCGACGGGCTGCTCTGCACCTCCCGCCTGTCCCTGCGCACGCACGCCTGGCTCGCCGACCACGCGGTCGACGGAGTGGTCATCGTCCCCGGTACCGGACTGGTCGAACTGGCCGTGCGCGCCGGTGACGAGGCCGGGTGCGAGCTGCTGGAGGAGCTCGTGATCGAGGCGCCGCTCGTGGTCCCCGCCCAGGGCGGGGTCCAGGTGCAGGTCGCCGTCGGCGGTCCCGGCGAGGGCGGCTCGCGCACCGTGGAGGTCTACTCCCGCCGCGAGGACGCCGCCGACGGTGACGGCTGGACGCGGCACGCCTCCGGCACGCTGGCGGCCCCGGCCGCGTCGGGCGGCCGCCCCGGCAGCGGGTTCGACTTCGCCGCCTGGCCCCCGGCCGGCGCGGAGTCCGTCGACATCAGCGGCGGCTACGAGGCCATCGCCGGGGTCGGATACGGGTACGGGCCGGCGTTCCGGGCCGTACGGGCGGTGTGGCGGCGCGGGGAGGAACTCTTCGCCGAGGTCGCCCTCGCCGAGGAGCACCGCGAGGAAGCCGGACGGTACGGCATCCACCCGGCGCTGCTGGACGCCGCCCTGCACTCGCCGCTGCTGAACGGCGCGGCGCAGCCCGCGTCGGCCGGCGGCGAAGGCCAGGAGCTGCGGCTGCCGTTCGCGTGGAACGGGCTGGCCCTGCACGCGGCCGGGGCTCCGGCGCTGCGCGTCCGCCTCTCGCAGCCGGAGCCCGGGGCACTGGCCCTGGAAGCGGCGGACGAGACCGGCCGGCCGGTGGTGACCCTGGACTCCCTGGTGTCCCGGGCGGTGTCCGCCGAGCAGTTGGAGACGGCCGCGGGCACGGCCCGCCCCGCCAACCCGCTGTTCCGGGTGGAGTGGACCGGGCTGCCGCAGGCGCAGGCCGGCGGGCCCGCCCCCTCGTGGGTGGCGGTGGCCACCGCGGAGGAGGTGGCCACCCTGGCCGACGACGTGCTCGAAGGCCGGACGGCCGCCCCGGCGCTGGCCGTCCTGGAGGCCGTCAGCGGCGCCGCCCCGCTCCCCGCGGGCGAGGACCCGGTGCTGCACCTGGCCGACCGGGTGCTGGAGGTCGTCCAGTGCTGGCTGGCCGGGGCCGGGCTGGAGGAGTCGCGGCTGCTGGTCGTGACCCGGGGCGCGGTACCCGCCGCCGGCGAGGCGACGGTGACCGACCCGGCCGCCTCGGCGGTGTGGGGCCTGGTGCGGGCCGCGCAGGCGGAGAACCCCGACCGGATCGTCCTGGTGGACACCGACCCCGCCGCCGACGGTGGTGCGGAAGCGGTGCTGGGGGCCGTGCTGGCCTGCGGCGAGCCGCAGCTGGCGGTGCGCGGGACGGCCCTGCTCGTGCCGCGTCTCGCCCGTGTCGCCGGTCCGGGGCAGGGGGCTCCGGTGGTCTTCGCGCCGGAGGGCACCGTCCTGGTGTCGGGCGCCGGTTCACTGGGCGCGCTCGCGGCCCGGCACCTGGTCTCCCGGTACGGCGTGCGGCACCTGCTGCTGGCGAGCCGTCGCGGCCCGCAGGCGGAAGGGGTCGGGGAGCTGGTCGCCGAGCTGACCGAGCGCGGCGCCACCGTCTCGGTGGCCGCCTGCGACCTCTCCGACCGCGGGCAGGTCGCCGACCTGCTGGCGTCCGTCCCCGCAGAACACCGGCTCACCGGAGTGGTGCACACCGCCGGCGTGACCGACGACGGGGTGATCGGCATGCTGACCCCCGAGCGGCTGGCGCGGGTGTTCGCGCCGAAGGTCGACGCGGTCCGGCACCTGGACGAGCTGACGCGGGGCCTGGACCTGGACGCCTTCGTCGTCTACTCCTCGGTCTCCGCCGTCTTCATGGGCGCGGGCAGCGGCAGTTACGCGGCCGCCAACGCCTTCCTCGACGGCCTGATGGCCCGGCGCCGGGCGGCCGGCCTGCCGGGCCTCTCCCTGGCCTGGGGCCTGTGGGAGCAGACCGGCGCAGGCATGGCGGCGGGCACCGACGAGGTCGTCAAGGCCCGGCTCAACCGGCGCGGCGGCCTGAGGGCGATGACCCCGGCGGAGGGCATGGAACTCTTCGACGCCGCCCTCGGATCCGGGCAGGCGCTGCTGGTGCCCGCCAAGCTGGACCTGCGGGGCGTCCGCAGCGGTTCGGCGGCGGGTGGCGGCGTACCGCACATGCTGCGCGGACTGGTCAAGGCCGCCCGCCAGCAGGCGCACGCCGGAGCGGGGGCCGAGGAGGGCCGGCGGCTGCCCGAGCGGCTGGCCGCGCTGCCCGCCGCCGAGCAGCGGAAGGCGCTGCTCGACCTGGTGCGGGCGCAGGTGGCCGCCGTCCTGGGATACGGCGCGAACCACCACTTCGACGCCGACCAGGGGCTGTTCGAGATCGGATTCGACTCCCTCACCGCCATCGAGCTCCGCAACAGGCTCCGCACCCTCGCGGAACGGAAGCTCTCTCCCAACCTCGTGTTCGACCACCCGACGCCGGGACTGCTCGCCGGATACCTGCACGAGCTGCTGTGCGGTGCCCGGGCCGCCGGTCCCGTGGCCGTCTGAGGTCCGAACTCCGAAAGAAGGTGCACGACATGTTCGACGCGGGCAGGTACCTGCAGCGGATCGGCTGCGCAGGGGAAACCGGGGTGGACATCGCCACCCTGCGGAAACTGCACAAGCACCACCTCATGGCGATTCCGTACAACGGGGTAACCGAGAACTACGAAGACGGCGTGGACCTCGTCGACATCGACGAGGACGCCATGTTCGAAACGACCGTCATGAACGGCCAGGGCGGAACCTGTTTCCAGCTGAACCGCCTTTTCTTCCGCCTCCTGAGCGAACTCGGCTACGAGGTGACGCTGATGGCGGCCCGGACCGCGGAAGGGGCCGAGGCATTCGCGCTCGATGTCGAGCACATGTTCAGTCGCGTCGCGCTGGACGGGCAGGAATGGCTGGTGGACGTTGGATATCCTGGGCCTTCCTACATCGAGCCGCTGCTGGTCACCGACGCGGTGCAGACCCAGTACCGGTGCCAGTACCGGCTGGTCGACCGCGGGAACGAGATCGCCCTCCAGCGCCGCGGAGCCGTCACCAGGTGGAGCGTCGTCTACACCTTCACGATGGAATCCCGCCAGTGGAGCGACTGGAAGGAAATGGAGGACCTCCTCCGGGAGATCCTGGCGGAGGAAAGGCCGCGCGACGGCCGCGAAATCCTGTGCGGCCGGAGTTTCGAGAACGGCCAGGCCGTACTCAAGGGGCGCCGCTACCTGACGGTCCGTGACGGCCGCGAGCAGGCCCACACCATCACGGACGACAACGAGCACCGGGCGCTGATCGACGGCATCCTCTCCGGTCGACCCGGCTGATCCGCCCCGTTCGCCGACTTCCGTACACCGTCCGCGGGGGAAATCCCCGCGGACGGGTCAGCAAAAGAAATTCGAAGGGAAATGTGATGGCAAACGACACGACCGACGTGATCGTGATCGGCGGAGGACCGGCCGGCGCCGTCAGCGCCACGGTGCTCGCCAAGCAGGGGCACAACGTGGTGCTGCTCGAACGCGACGAGTTCCCCCGCTTCCACATAGGCGAGTCCCTGCTGCCCTACATGATGGGCATGTTCGACCAGATCGGCCTGCGCGAGGCCGTCGAGGCCCAGGGCTACGTCCCCAAGTTCGGCGGCGAGTTCATCGACCCGACCGAGAAGAAGTTCTTCGAGGGCGTCTTCCGCGCCGACTTCACCAAGCAGGGCGACGGCCGCTACTCCAGCGCCTTCCAGGTGGAGCGCGCCCGGTTCGACAAGATGCTCACCGAGCAGGCCGCCGCGGCCGGCGCGCGCGTCCTCTTCGGGGCGAACGTCAACGAACTGCTCATGGAGGGCGACCGCATGGTCGGCGTCCGCTACGAGCGCGAGGGCGAGCAGCACGAGGTCCGCTCCAAGTACGTCATCGACGCGAGCGGCCGCGCCGGCCGGATCGCCAACCGCTTCGGCCTGCGCAAGACGCTGGAGAAGCTCCGCATGGTCGCCGTGTTCCGGCACTACGCCGGGCTCGACGAGAGCCACAACCTCGGCGTCGAGGGCGACATCCAGGTCGGCGCCCACGACGACGGCTGGGTCTGGGCGATCCCGCTCTCCAAGGACGCCATCAGCGTCGGCACGGTCATGCCCCGCGACGTCCTGCGCGGCTCGACCCCCGAGAAGGCGTTCGAGGAGCACGTGGGCCGCATCCCGCGGATCACCGCCCGCCTGACCGGCACCCACCCCACCGGCGACCTCCGCGTCGAGACCGACTACTGCTACCACTCCGACACGGTCACCGGCCCCGGCTGGGTCATGGTCGGCGACGCCGGCTGCTTCGGCGACCCGATGTTCTCCGGCGGCGTCCTGGTGGCCACGGCCACCGCCGTCCGCGCCGCCGAGACGATCGGCGCCGCCCTCGACGACCCGGCCGCCGAGGACCACCTGATCGACCGGTACGCCAGCTTCTTCAAGACCGGCTACGACACCTACATCCGGCTCATCCACGCCTACTACGACGGAGAACTGGTCGCCGCGGCCGCGGACGCCGCCCGCTCCACGGACCGCGACACCCTGGAGAAGTACCTCGTCCGCCTCATCGGCGGCGACTTCTGGAGCGAGCACAACCCGGTCGCCCAGGAGATGCGCAAGCGCACCGAGTGGGACACGTTCGCACCGTTCAAGCGGGTCTTCGGCTGCCCCGCCTACCCGCACCTCGACGAGGCCGACCGCAAGGAGCGGGCCGAGTCCCGCGTCCGCAGGGCGACGGCGGGCAAGTAGGCGGACCATGGCTTCCATTCCTCTGCGCCTCAGAGACCATTCGTACGAGGTACTCATCGGCCCGGGCGTGCGCGCGTCGCTCGCCGGGACCGTCCGACGACTGGGCGCCAGACGGGCCGTCGTCGTGTCGGCCCGCCCGGAGGAATGGGTGCCCGACACCGGGGTGGAGACCCTGCTGCTGCCGGCCCGGGACGGCGAGCGGGACAAGACGCTCAGCACGGTGGAGGCGCTGTGCGGTGAGTTCGTGCGCTTCGGGCTCACCCGCTCCGACGTCGTCGTCTCCTGCGGCGGCGGGACCACCACCGACGTGGTCGGACTCGCGGCGGCGCTCTACCACCGGGGCGTCCCCGTGGTCCACCTGCCCACCACACTGCTCGCCCAGGTCGACGCCAGCGTCGGCGGGAAGACGGCGGTGAACCTGCCGGCCGGCAAGAACCTGGTCGGCGCCTACTGGCAGCCCAGCGCCGTGCTGTGCGACACCGACTACCTCTCCACCCTGCCCATCCGGGAGGTGCTCAACGGCCTCGGCGAGATCGCCCGCTGCCACTTCATCGGCGCGGGCGACCTGCGGGGGCTGACGCTGCCGGAGCAGATCACCGCCAGCGTCACCCTCAAGGCGGGCATCGTGGAGCGGGACGAACGGGACTCCGGACCGCGGCACCTGCTCAACTACGGCCACACCCTGGGCCACGCGCTGGAACGGGCCACCGACTTCGCGCTGCGCCACGGCGAGGCCGTCGCCATCGGCACGGTCTTCGCCGGCCGCCTCGCCGGCGCCCTCGGGCGCATCGGCGAGGAGCGGGTGCGAGAGCACCAGGAGGTCGTCGGGTCCTACGGCCTCCCCACGGCCCTGCCCGAAGGGCCCGCCACCGAGACGCTCGTCCGGCTGATGCGGCACGACAAGAAGGCCCTCACCGGCCTCACGTTCGTGCTGGACGGGCCGGACGGCGCGGAACTGGTGGACGACGTACCGCACGCGGTGGTCGCGGACGTCCTGGACCGGATGCCCCGGGCGGGCCTGGCCGACCTGGTCGGCGAAGGCGCGCCCGGATCCCCCTCGAACGATGCGGCTCTCACATGACGCGCACGATGCAGTGGCCGGCCGCCCCCCTCGCGCCGGCCGGCGCCGCCCCGCCCCCGGACCCGGCGCAGGCCGCCCGGCTGGAGGCGGCACTGGCCAGACCGGCCGCACAACAGCCGCTCTGGCCGGACCCCGGGCCGCTCCGGGAGGTCCGGGAGCGGCTGTCACGGGCCGAGCCGCTCGTGACCCGGGCCGAGACGGCGCGGCTGGGCGGCGCCCTCGCGGCCGTCGCCCGCGGCGAGGCCTTCCTCGTCCAGGGCGGCGACTGCGCCGAGACCTTCGCCGCGAACACCGAAGCCCACGTACGGGCCAACCTGCGCAGCCTCGTGGACATGGCCGCGGTCCTCGGCCGGCGCACCGGACTGCCCGTCGTCAAGATCGCCCGGCTGGCCGGCCAGTACGCCAAACCGCGCTCCCAGGACCTCGACGCACAGGGCCTGCCCGTCTACCGCGGCGACATGGTCAACTCGCTGGTGCCCACCCGGGCCGCCCGCACCCCCGACCCCTGGCGGATGCTGCGGGCCCACGCCCACGCGGCGGCCGCGATGGACCTCGTCCGCGCGTTCGGCGCGGAAACGGCCGCGGACGCGGGCGGCGGCGAGATCCACGTCGGCCACGAGGCGCTCCTCCTCGACTACGAGCGCTCCCTGCTGCGGTCCGACACCAGCGGGCCCGAACCCCGCCTGTCCAGCGCGCTGGGCCACTTCCTGTGGATCGGGGAGCGCACCCGCGCGCTCGACGGCGCCCACATCGCCTTCGCGGAACTCCTCTCCAACCCGATCGGCCTCAAGATCGGACCGGGCACCACCCCGGCGGCGGCCGCCGCCTACGTACGGCGGCTCGACCCGTACCGCGAACCCGGACGGCTGACCCTCATCAGCCGCATGGGGCACGACCGGATCCGCGAGGTCCTGCCGGCCATCGTCGAGGAGGTCACCGCCTCCGGCCACCGGGTGGTGTGGCAGTGCGACCCCATGCACGGCAACACCCGCACCTCGGCCAACGGGTACAAGACCCGCGACGTCCGGCACATAGCCGACGAGATCGCCGGATTCTTCGAAGTCCACCGGAGTCTGGGAACCCATCCCGGAGGAATCCACATCGAAATGACGGGCGAGGACGTCACCGAATGCGTCGGCGGCTCCTGCGGAATCACGGAAGCCGATCTCCCCGCCCGCTACCGGACGGCCTGCGACCCCCGGCTCAACGCGGAACAGGCGAGGGAAATCGCCTCCCTGACCGCGGAGATGGCTGCGGTCGCGGTCACCGGATCCGGGGCGGTGGCCCGATGACGGGACACCCCGCCGCCGGCATCCCCGTCAGCGGCACCACCCGGCTGTACGCCGTCCTGGGCGACCCCGTCGCCCAGGTGCGGGCCCCGGCCCTGATGAACCCGGTCTTCGCGGACCTGGGCATCGACGCGGTCCTCTTCCCGGTGCACGTCCGGCCGCAGCACCTCGAACGGGTCGTCCGCGGCCTGCAGCGGATCGAGAACCTCGACGGCATGTTCGTCACGGTGCCCCACAAGGCGGCCGTGCGCCGCTTCGCCGACCGCTGCGGCCCCACCGTGGACGTCGTCGGCAGCGCCAACGTGCTGCGCCGGGAGCCCGACGGCAGCTGGCTGGCCGAGAACTTCGACGGCTCGGGCTTCGTGTCCGGCCTGGTCGGCGCCGGACACGACCCCCGGGGCAGAAGGGTCGCGCTCGTCGGGACGGGGGGCGCCGGCAGCGCCGTCGCAGCCGCCCTGCTGGCGGCCGGCGCCGACCGGCTCGCCCTGTACGACGCGGACCCCGCGAAACTGGGCGCCCTCGCCGCCCGCCTCGACGCGCACTGGCCCGGACGGGTCCGCGCCCTGCCCGGGCCGGACCTGCGCGGGGCGGACATCGCCGTCAACGCGACCCCCCTGGGCATGCGCCCCGACGACCCCCTCCCGTTCCCCCTGGACGCCCTGCCCCCGGGCGCGGTCGTGGCGGACGTCGTCATGAAGCCCCACGAGACGCGCCTGCTGCGCGAAGCGGCCGCACTGGGCCACCCCGTCCTTCACGGGATTCACATGCTAGAGGGCCAGCTGAATTCATATCGAGCTTTCTTCGATATGAACTGAAACCCCCCGAGAACTACCGGACCGAGGGATGCGCAGCCGCATTCCGAGACCTACGTTGGACCGGTAATCCAGCCTATTTCGACGCCCGCTCCGCATCTCGCGTCGAGCCACATCCATTTCCTCTGGAGAAACATGAACGCGCGACAGGCACCGGAATTCCCCCAGTGGCCCCAGTACGACGACGCCGAGCGGGAAGGCCTCATCCGCGCCCTTGAGCAGGGCCAGTGGTGGCGCATGGGCGGGAGCGAGGTCGACTCCTTCGAGCAGGAGTTCGCCGAGCACCACGGCGCCCCCCACGCCCTCGCCGTCACCAACGGCACCCACGCCCTCGAACTGGCCCTCCAGGTCCTCGGCGTCGGCCCGGGCTCCGAGGTCATCGTCCCCGCCTTCACGTTCATCTCGTCCTCCCAGGCCGCGCAGCGCCTCGGAGCCGTCGCCGTCCCCGTCGACGTCGACGAGCACACCTTCAACATCGACGTGGCCCGCGCCGCGGACGCCGTGACCCCGCGCACCCGGGCGATCATGCCGGTCCACATGGCCGGCTTCCTCGCCGACATGGACGCCCTCGACAAGCTCTCCGCCGACACCGGCGTCCCCCTCGTCCAGGACGCCGCGCACGCCCACGGCGCCCGCTGGCAGGGCAAGCGCGTCGGCGAGCTCGGCTCGGTCGCCGCCTTCAGCTTCCAGAACGGCAAGCTGATGACCGCCGGCGAGGGCGGCGCCGTACTCTTCCCCGACGCCGAGATGTACGAGAACGCCTTCCTGCGCCACAGCTGCGGACGGCCCAAGACCGACCGCCGCTACCTCCACTCCATCGCCGGCTCCAACCTGCGGCTGAACGAGTTCTCGGCGTCGGTGCTGCGCGCCCAGCTGCGCCGCCTCGACGGGCAGATCGCCACCCGCCACGCGCGCTGGACCCAGCTGTCCGGCCTGCTCGACTCCATCGACGGCGTGGTCCCGCAGCGCGGCGACGAGCGCACCGACGTCCCCTCGCACTACATGGCGATGTTCCGGGTGCCCGGCATCTCCGAGGAGAAGCGCAACGCCCTCGTCGACCGCCTGGTGGAGATCGGCGTACCGGCGTTCGCGGGCTTCCGCGCGATCTACCGCACCGACGCCTTCTGGGAGATCGGCGCGCCCGACACCACCCCCGAGGAACTCGCCCGGCGCTGCCCCCACTCCGACGCCCTCAGCCGGGACTGCATCTGGCTGCACCACCGCGTGCTGCTCGCGAGCGAAGGGGACATCCGGCGCACGGCCGAGATCATCGCCGACGTCGTGGGCGCCGCATGAGCGTCCGGGTCGCCGTCGTCGGCCTCGGCTGGGCGGGCCGGGAGCTGTGGCTCCCCCTGCTGAGCGAGCACGCCGACTTCGAGGTCGTGGCGGTCGTCGACACCCGGCCTGAGGCCCGCGAGGCCTTCGGCGGGGTGGCGGGCCTGCCCGTGTACTCGACGGTCGAGGCGCTCAGCCCCCGGTCGGTCGACCTCGCCGTCGTCGCCGTCCCCAACTTCCTGCACGCGGAGGTCGCCGCGGCCCTGCTCGGCCGGGGCGTGTCCGTCTTCCTGGAGAAGCCGGTCTGCCTGACCTCCGCCGAGGCCGACGCCCTGGCCGCCGCCGAACGCCGGGGCGGCGCCATGCTGCTGGCCGGCAGCGCCGCCCCGTACCGCGCCGACGTCGGCGCCCTCGCGGACGTCCTGCCCGGCCTCGGCCGCATCCGGCACGTCGACCTGGCGTGGGTACGCGCCCGCGGGGTCCCGCAGGCCGGCGGCTGGTTCACCCAGCGCAGCAAGGCCGGCGGCGGGGTCCTGCTCGACCTGGGCTGGCACCTCCTCGACACCCTCGCCTCCCTGCTCGGCCCGGCCCGCTTCGCGCAGGTCGTCGGCGTCACGGCGAACGACTTCGTCAACGCCGGCTCCTGGAGCGCGGCATGGCGCCACGACCGGCCCGCCGCCGAGGCGGCGGGCGACGTCGAGGACACCGCCCGCGGTTTCCTCGTACGCGAGGACGGGGTCTCCGTCTCGCTGCACGCCAGCTGGGCCTCGCACGAGGCACGGGACGTGACCCGCATCCAGGTGGTGGGCGGCGAGGGCACCGCCGAGCTCAGGTGCACCTTCGGCTTCAGCCCCAACCGCCGGCCCTCGGAGCTGACCCTCACCCGGGAGGGCGCCACCACCCCGGTGCCGGTGCCCGACGAGCCGGTCGGCAACGAGTACCGGCGCCAGCTGGACCGCCTGGCCGCCGTCCTCGCCGACCCCCTCAACCGGGGGCGGGCCATCGGTGAGGCCCGGACGACGGTCGGCGTCATCGAGGACTTCTACGCGTCGGCCCTGTCCGCACGCACCCCCGACGCCGTGCCCGCCTACCGGTAGGCCACGGCGCGACCGGCGGCCGACCCCGGCCGCACCACCGGTTCCCACAGGACCAGCACACCCACGGGATGGCATCACGTGACACTTGCAACGGTAGGAACAGCGGCGACGGGCACGCTCCCGGCGGTCCGGCGCGCCGTGATCTTCGACCTCGACGGGGTCATCGTCGACAGCTTCGCGGTGATGGAGGAGGCGTTCGCCATCGCCTACCGGGAGGTCGTCGGCGAGGGCGAGGCGCCCTTCGCGGAGTACCGGCGCCACCAGGGCCGCTACTTCCCCGACATCATGCGGATCATGGGCCTCCCGCTGGAGATGGAGGAGCCCTTCGTCCGCGAGAGCTACCGGCTCGCCCCCCAGGTGCCGGTCTTCGACGGCATCAGCGAACTGCTGCTGACCCTGCGCGCCCGCGGGTTCAGGCTGGCGGTGGCCACCGGCAAGGCGGGCGAGCGGGCCCGCTCCCTGCTCGACGAGCTGGGCCTGCTGTCGTTCTTCGACCACGTCATCGGCTCCGACGAGGTCGCCCGCCCCAAGCCCGCCCCCGACATCGTGGAGCACGCCCTCGCACTGCTGGGGCTGTCCCCGGAGGAGGCCGTCATGGTCGGCGACGCGCCGACCGACATCGCCAGCGCCCGCGGCGCCGACGTGGCCTCGGCCGCGGCGCTGTGGGCGGAGGTGGACGACGAGGAGGCCCTGCTGGCCTCCGGGCCGGGCTCCGTCCTGCACCGCCCCGCCGAACTGCTGGCCCTGTGCCCGGCCGTGCCCCGCGTCTGAGGGACACCACGGCATGCGGCAGGCACATCACCTCGGTGTCGACATCGGGGGCACCAAGGTCGCCTTCCGGGTGGAGGCGGGCGGGCGGTGCGTCGACGAGTCCTCCTTCCGCTGGGACCCGCGGCACAGCGCCGACCGGGACCTGGAGCGGCTCGCCCGCCACGTGGGCGAGCTGCGCGGGAGGCTCGCGGGGCCGCTGCGCGCGGTCGGCGTCGCGATGCCCGGGACGGTCGGGCCGGACGGCCGGGTCACCGCCTGGCCCAGCCGGCCCGAATGGAACGGCCTCGACCTGGACGGGGCGCTGCGCGCCCTGTTCCCCGGAGCGGCCACCGCCCGGGCCGACGACGGAGACCTCGGCGCCCTCGCCGAGGCCCGGGCGTCCGGCTGCGAGGACCTGCTCTACCTCGGGGTGGGCACCGGCATCGGCGGCGGGTTCGTCCTGCGGGGCGGGCTGTGCCCCGGCCCGGACCGCGGCTCGTTCGAACTCGGGCACGTGATCGTCGAGCTGGACGGCGCCCCCTGCGTCTGCGGCCGCCGCGGCTGCCTCCAGGCCCTCGCCTCCGGCCCGGCCACCCTCGACCGCGCGGCCCTGCTGCGCGGAGCGCCCGTCGCCTTCGAGGAGCTGGTGCGGGGCCTGGGCGACGGACGGCCCTGGGCGGTCAGCGCGGTCGACCGGACCGGCAGGGCCCTGGCCGCCGCGGTGTCGGGAGTCCAGGAGCTGCTCCACCCCCGGCTCGTCGTGGTCGGCGGCGGTTTCGCGGCGGGCGTCCCCGAGGTCGTCACCGGGGTCGGCGCCCACCTCGCCGCGCTGGCCCGCCCGGGCCAGTCCCCGCTGCCGGTACGGTCGGCCGCCCTCGGCGGTCTGTCGTCCCTCCACGGCGCCCTGGCCCTGGCCCACCTGACGGCTCCCTGACCCCGGCCCCCCGTCGGCGCCCTCACCCCGGCCCACCTGACGGCTCCCTGACCGCGGGCGCCCGCCTCTGTGGCCCCCGCCGGTCCGTCGGGCGCCCGCCCGCGCCCCCGGCGGCCCGGCATCCGGGGCCCGTGGCGCTCCGGCGTGCCGGCGGGACGGCCCCGGTCGGACCCCCGTGCCCCGGCCGGGTGCGCCAGGCGGCCCGGCATCCGGGCCCTCGGTGCTCCGGGGCTCCGGCGTGCCGGCCCCGGTCGGACTCCCGTGCCCCGGCCGGGTGCGCCCGGACCGGAGCGGGCGCACCCGGCCGGGGGAGCCGTCAGCTGGGGGTGCCGGCCGGGACCGCGGTGCGCAGGGCGGCCCGGAGGTCGTCGACCAGTGCCGCGGCGCCCTGCGGGCCGGCCGCGGCGCCGAAGACGTGATAGTCCGGGCGGACCAGCAGCGACGTCGCCCCGAACCCCGCCAGGTACGGCCCGTAGACCCCGTCCACATCCGTCACGCCGATCACCTCGGACCCGCCGCCCCCGTCCGCCTCCTGCCCGGGCGGCAGCAGCCGCACCACCCGGGCGTCCAGCTCCGCCAGGAAGACGAGCCGCTCCCCGTCGAGCCCCGTGTGCGCGTCGTCCGTGGTCAGCAGGACGAAGCCGCGGCCGACGACCTCGTCGAACAGCCCGTCCGGCCCGCCCGGCCGCGCCACCCGCCCCTGCGGCACGACGGCACCCGCGGCCGGCTCCGCCTCCTGCGCCCCTGGAAGCCGCCGCAGCAGCCCGCCCGTCAGCGGCTTCGCCGGCTCCGGCCGGCCCGTCGGCCGGCCGCGCCGGTTGGCCAGGACGGTGGCGTCCCGCTCCGCGGCGGCCGCCGGGTCCGTCACGCAGATCACCCGGCCCAGCTGCACCGACGCCAGGATCGCCTCCCTGGCCTGCGCCCGCCGTTCCTCCGTGTAGGTGTCCAGCAGGGACTCGGGGGCCAGGCCGCGCAGGGTCAGGTCCAGCTTCCAGGCCAGGTTGACCACGTCCCGGATGCCCGAGCACATGCCCTGACCGGCGAAGGGCGGCATCAGGTGGGCCGCGTCGCCGGCCAGCAGGACGTGCCCCACCCGCCACTGGTCGGCCCAGCGCGCCTGGAAGATGTACGTGGTGCTGCGCAGCAGGGTCGCCGTCGCGGGGGTGACGCCGAAGGGCGCCAGCAGCCGCCAGGCCGTCTCCTCCCGGCCCAGTTCGGCGGCGCTCTCGCCGGGCAGCCGCATGAATTCCCAGCGCCGCCGCCCCGGTCCGCTGGCCACCACGGTCGTGGGCCGGGCCGGGTCGCACACCTGCACGTTCGTCGGGGTGAACTCGCGCGGCTCGCGCAGCTCGACGTCGCAGAGCAGCCACTCGTACGAGAACCCGAGGTCGGTGACGGAGACGTCCAGGTGCTCGCGGACGAAGCTGTTGGCGCCGTCGCAGCCGACCACCCACCGCGCGGAGAGGACGCGCGCGTCGTCGTCGGTGGTGGCCGTCACCTCCACCCGTCCCTCGCCGTCGGCGATCCCCACGACCTCGTGGCCGCGCAGCACCGTGATCCCGTCGAGGGCCCGCGCCTCGGCGGCGATCAGGTCCTCCAGCGCCGGCTGGTGCATCGTGTTCGCGTCCGGCCAGCCGTACGGGCCGGCGTCGGTGAACCCGATGTCCAGCAGCACCGCCCCGGCGGCCGTCTGCCACTGGTAGCCGTTGGCCGGTTCCGTCACCCGGCCCAGCCCCGGTCCGATGCCGGTGGCGGCCAGGAGCCGGGCGGTCTCCCCGTCGAAGCTGGTGGCGCGCGGCAGCCGGTACGGCCTGGGCCGCCGTTCGAGGACCGTCACCCGCCAGCCGCGCCGGGCCAGCAGCACCGACAGGGCGGCGCCGATGGGTCCGTTGCCCACGATGACGACGTCCGTGTCCGTCGCATTCGAGTACGTGTCGTGCGTTCGCATGGTCGGCCTCGTGCCCCTACTCGAAAATCCCGCCCCTGAAAAATCGCCAGAAGAGTATTTTCGCCGGTACGGGCGTGTCAAAGGATCCGCAAAGGACTATCAGGTCGGGGGATGCGTATCCGGACGACCCGGTGAGCGGGCCCGCGGTCCGGCCCGTTCCGCCACCCCGGACTATCAGATCGGGGGATGTACGGGCGACGACGCCGGTCCTACGCTCGTCGGACACGTCGCCGCCTGCGCGCTCATCAGGAGAGGGACAGGGCCCGGACCGGACAGAGGTAGACGGCCTCCCGGGCCTTGTGCGCCAGGAGTTCACCCTGGGGCTCGGCATTCAGGACGACGACCCTGCCGTCCCTTTCGTTCTGGTCGAACAGTTCCGGCTCGGTGAGCAGGCACTGGCCGGCTCCGATGCACTTCTCGGTGTCCGCGGTGATTTTCACGGGGGTTGCCTCCGAATCGCTGTCGCCGTACGGTATTTCGAATCCCGGCAGGGCAAGTAGACCTCAACCGGAGGGGCCGTGCAATGACCCGGCGGTAAGAGGGGGACGGTCTATCAGATCGGGGGATGCCCGGCTGCGGTGGGCCGCCCTACGCTTTTGAGGGACAATGCAAGGCCATTCCTGAAAGGAATTCCCGGTCGTGCCTCAATCAGCGGAACAATTCGCGAAATGGGTCCGCAGATCCCATCCGGCGCCGCAGGCGGGGATCCGCCTGGTCTGCCTGCCGCACGCCGGCGGCTCGGCGAGCTTCTACTTCCCGGTGTCCCGGGCGCTCGCGCCCGCGGTGGAGGTGCTGGCGGTCCAGTACCCCGGCCGTCAGGACCGGCGCCACGAGCCGAACATCCCCGACCTGCACGCCATGGCGGACCGGATCTTCGACGCGGTCTGCGACCTCGACGACAAGCCCCTGGCGCTGTTCGGGCACAGCATGGGCGCCGTCCTCGCCTACGAGGTGGCGCTGCGCATGCAGGACGCCGGACTCCCCGCGCCCGCACGGGTCTTCACCTCCGGCCGGCGCGCCCCCTCCTGCCTGCGCGACGAGCGGATCCACGCCGAGTCCGACGAGCAGCTCGTCGCCGAACTCCGCAAGCTCAGCGGCACCGCCGACACCATGCTGACGGATCCCGAACTGCTGGAAATGATCATGCCGGCCATCCGCAGCGACTACCGCGCCGTCGAGACGTACGCCCACGACCCCGGCCGCAAGCTCGACTGCCCGGTGACGGCCCTCACCGGGGACCGCGACCCCCGCGTCACGGTCGAGGAAGCGGCGGCCTGGGAACGCCACACCTCGGGACCCGCCGACCTCCACGTCTACCCCGGGGGCCACTTCTACCTCGCCGAGCCGCGGGAGAGCGCGCTGGTGATCGCACTCCTGCGGGAGCTGCTGGCAGGGCGGGGCGCCGAGGAGCCCGCCCCGGCCCGAGCGGCGGTGGCGTGAGATGGAGCTGAGCGCGGCACCCGTGCCCACCATCGCCCACCACTCCCTGCTGGTGCTCCTCCTCCAGCTGGCCCTGCTGCTCCTCCTGGCCCTGACGCTGGGGCAGTTGGCGGCCCGCTTCAAGATGCCCGCGATCGTCGGCGAGCTGTTCGCGGGCGTCCTCGTCGGCCCCTCGGTCCTCGGCCACCTCCTGCCCGGCCTCTCCGACTGGCTGCTGCCGCAGCAGCCCGAGCAGATGCACCTGCTGGACGCCGTCGGCCAGCTCGGCGTCCTGCTGCTCGTCGTGGTCACCGGCATGGAGCTGAAGTTCGACCTCGTCAGGCGGCGGGGCACCACCGCGGTCCGGGTCAGCCTCGCCGGTCTGCTGCTGCCCCTGGGCCTCGGCGTCGCCACCGGATTCCTGCTGCCCGCCTCGCTCCTGCCGGGCGGCACCGACCAGACGGTCTTCGCCCTGTTCCTCGGCGTGGCCCTGTGCGTCAGCGCGATCCCGGTCATCGCGAAGACGCTGATGGACATGAACCTGCTGCACCGCGAGGTCGGCCAACTGACCCTCGCCTCGGGCGTGATCGACGACGTCATCGGCTGGTTCCTGCTCTCCATCGTCTCGGCGATGGCCACGGCGGGACTGACCACCGGCAAGGTCGCCGCCTCCCTGCTCTACCCCGTGGGCGTGGTGCTCGTCGCCTTCCTGGCGGGCCGGCCCCTGGTGCGGCTCGCCCTGCGGGCGGCCAACAGGTCCCCCCAGGCCGGGCCTACCGTCGCCGTGGCGGCCCTGGCCGTCCTGCTCGGCTCGGCGGCTACTCACGCCCTGGGGCTGGAGGCCGTCTTCGGCGCGTTCGTCTGCGGCGTGCTGATCAGCACCAGCGGCGAGCTGGACCCGGAGAAGCTCGCCCCGCTGCGCACCACGGTGCTGGCCTTCCTCGCGCCGGTCTACTTCGCCACGGCCGGGCTGCGGATGGACCTGACCGCACTGGCCCGGCCCGCCGTCCTGCTGACGGCCGTCGCCGTGCTGGCCGTGGCCGTCCTCGGCAAGTTCGTCGGCGCGTACATCGGGGCGAAGCTGAGCGGGCTCAACCGGTGGGAGGCCCTCGCGCTCGGCGCCGGGATGAACTCCCGCGGCGTGATCGAGGTGATCGTGGCGATGGTGGGCCTGCGGCTCGGCATCCTCGGCGCCGAGACGTACACCGTCATCATCCTGGTGGCCATCGTGACCTCCCTCATGGCGCCGCCCATCCTCCGCGCCGCCATGGCGCGGGTCGAGGAACGGGCGGAGAGCGAGATGGCCCTGGGCAGCGGCGGAGGGCGCGGGCTCAAGCCCTCGCCGGCCGCCAAGGTCTGAGGGCGCGGCGCCGTTCCCGTGGGACTGCGAACCGGCGGGACGGCGTCACCCCGGGGCCGGCCGGCGGCCACCGGGCGGCGGGCCCGGGCGTCAGCCGGCGTTCGCGAGCTCGGGCGCCGAGTTCGCGACCCTGCTCCACGTGCGCGTCAGTTCCACGCGGGACGCCACGTTCATCTTGCGGAAGATCTTCTTCAGGTGGAAGGCCACGGTGTGCCCCGAGATGAACAGGTGCTCGCCGACCTGGGAGTTGGTGAACCCCTGGCTGACCAGCTCCGCCACGGCGGTCTCCGTGACGGTGAGGGAGCCGGTGCTCGTCCCGTCCTGGCTGCCGTACTGCGGATAGCGCCCGCGCCGCACCCCGAGGGAGCGGAGCTTGCTGACGACCCTGCGCGCATCGCGCGGGGCGGCCGAGTTCGAGTACCCGTCCACGGCCCGTTCCAGCACCTCGACGGCCCGGTCCCGCTCCCGGTCCATCTCGCAGAGCAGACTCCCGGCGTCCTCGTAGGCGGAGGCGCCGGCCCACAGGTCCAGGTGCGACCGGGCGGCGGCGATGAGCCGTTCGGGGTCCTCCTCCAGCAGCCCGTCGGCGTGCATCCCCGCCGCCTCGACCGACCGGAGCCCGCCGTTGAGCTCGGCCAGCCGGGCCGCCTCGGCGCCCGCCCGCCTGGCGAGGGCCTCGTCGCCCAGGTTCCGTCCGGCCCGTACGAGCCAGGAGGCGGCGGCGGGCTGCGAGGACAGCAGGTCCAGGAGGAGCTGGTCGTCCGTGATGAGGCCCACGACGAGGTGCTCGGCGCTCTTCGCGCCGCCCTGTACCTCCAGGTACTGGGCCGCGGCCCAGGCGCACTGGCTGGGCCGGTCGGCCGTCCGCCCGAGGAGGGCGTCCTCGCGCAGCTGGTTGACGAAGTCCAGGCTGGTGCTCATGTTGCCCTGCCGCAGCGCGCTCAGCGCCAGGACGGTGTGCGCCTCGGGCAGCAGACAGGCGAGGTCGGCCTCCTGGGCCTTGAGCGCGCCCCTGCCCGCCAGGTCGGCGGCCGAGTCGACGTCGCCCCGGGTGAACGCGAGGTCCGCCGTGCACGTCAGCGAGGCCGCCACCAGCCCGTCGGGGTGGGAGGCGGTGGCCGCCAGCTCGTCTATGCCGCCGAGCACCCGGGCGCCGGAGGCGAGTTCGCGGATCCTGACCAGCAGCGCGGAATGCCAGATCATGGCCGGCCCCGTGCACGCGCCGGGGCAGGAGGAGGACTGCCTGCGGGCGGCCGCGGCGGCCAGCCGTACGGCCTCCCCCAGATCCCCGCGCGACCAGGCCGAAAACGACAGCTCGGCCAGCCTCACCGTCTCGCAGGACCCGCTCTCGCAGGTGCGCAGGACGGAGAGGACCGGTGGCAGGAAGCGAGTCACGGAATCGGGCATTACGTCTCCTGTCATCGGATCATCTGTCGCGCCGCGTCCGCACTCGTGGGGGAACGGCGGACGCCCGGCTCATGATTCAGTACCGGTCCGGCGGGCAAAGGAGATTTCCGCCCAGCTTCGAGTGCCGGTCGAGACGGCCCCCGGGCCCCCGAAGCGTGATCATTCGTGAGGTGTCCGAACGGATCGGACGGGGAGTCAAGTGGCTCCCCGGCCATCCTCCGCCGCCGCGGGACTATCAGTCCTGATGATGGCGCGCGCCCCGGACCCCGGACAGCATGGGGACGACCCGGTCCCCGACAGCCAACAGCGAGGTGTTGTCCCGTGAGCGTCGTGCTTCTCCTGAACGGTCCGAACCTGGGTGTTCTGGGCCGCCGCGAACCGGAGGTCTACGGCACCGACACGCTGGCCGACATCGAGGCGGCCGTCGCCGACGAGGTGGGTGCCCGGGGCTGGGAGGTCCGCTCCGTCCAGAGCGACTGCGAGGGCGAACTCGTCCGCGCCGTGCACCGGCACTGCGACACCACCGTCGGCGCCATCGTGAACCCCGGCGCCCTCATGATCGCCGGCTGGAGCCTGCGCGACGCCCTCGCGAGCTACACCCCGCCCTGGATCGAGGTCCACCTCAGCAACGTCTGGGCCCGCGAGCGCTTCCGCCACGAATCGGTGATCGCCCCCCTGGCCGCCGGTGTGATCGTGGGCCTCGGCTCCTACGGCTACCGCCTGGCCGCGCGCTCCCTCCTGCACCTCGCGGACCGCGAACCCGCGTAGCCGGCCGGCGACCGCGAACCCGCGTAGCCGGCCGGCCGGGGCGTCCGACGGGGCTCAGGCGGGCCCGGGGGCGAGACCGTCCTCCACCAGCCCGGCCAGGACCGCCTGGCCCAGGGCGTGCACGGCGGACTGCGGCCGGACCATCACGGTGAACTCCTTGATCCGGCCCTCCCCGTCGAACTGCAGCTGGTCGATGCCGTGGATCTGCCGGCCCGCCACCAGCGCCCGGAAGGGCAGCACCACCGTCGGGGCGGCCTCCCCGTCCGCTGTGGTCTCGACCTCCCCCTCCAGCCGTCCCAGGTAGCGCAGGTCCTCGAAGGTGCGCAGCAGCACCCCGAACAGGCCCATGACCATCGCCCTGCCCTCGAACGGGACGAACTTCACCGGGCTGTAGAGGCGGACGTCGTCCGTGAACAGCTCCTCCAGCGCGGCGAGATCGCGCTTCTCCACGGCGGCGCGGAAGCGTTCGGCAGTCTCCATGACCCCTCCTGGGATTCCTCGGCTATGTCGGATACTCAACAATCTGACTAGTCACTTTCTTGAGTAGGATGCCGAGGCGCACGAGAAAAGGGAAGGGGGCCGGCATGGCACTGCGGCACGCGGTCCTGGCGGCGCTGCTCGACGACGAGTACAGCGGCTACCAGCTGGCGAAGGCCTTCGACATCAGCGTCGCCAACTTCTGGCACGCCCTGCCCCAGCAGCTGTACGCCGAGCTGGCCCGGCTGGAGGCGGACGGACTGGTCGCGGGCCGGGAGGTGGTCCAGGAGACCCGCCCCAACAAGCGCCTCTTCCGGGTCACCGAGGCGGGACGCGCCGAGCTGGAGCGGTTCGCCGAGGCCGTGTCCAAGCCGTCCTTCATCCGCGACGACCTCCTCGTCAAGGTCCAGACCGCCGACCGCGTCGGCACCGGCCCCGTCATCGAGCAGCTGGAGCAGCGGGCGGCCGCCGCCGGGGCCAAGATCGAACTCCTCGGCAAGCTCCTGCACCACATGCGCGGCGACACGGACGAGGCGGAGTACCTCCTGCGGGGCGAGCGCGTCGGGCGGTACCTGACCTGTCTGCGCGGCCTGGCCTTCGAGCGGGAGCACCGGGACTGGTGCCTGCGGACCGCGGCCGTCCTCCGTGAAAGGCAGTCGATCCATGCACAACGGTGAACCCCTGCGCTACGTCGCCCTGGGCGACAGCCAGACCGAGGGGGTCGGCGACGGCGACGACACGGCGGGCCTGCGCGGCTTCGCCGACCGGCTCGCCGAACACCTCGCGGCGGCCCACCCGGGCCTGCTCTACGCCAACCTCGCCGTCCGCGGCCGGCTCGCCGGCCAGGTCCGCGCGGGACAGCTCGGCCCGGCCCTGGAGCTGGAGCCCGACGTGGCCACCGTCGTGGCCGGGGTCAACGACCTGCTCCGGCCCCGGTTCGACGCCGCCGAGGTGGCGGGGGAGCTGGAGGAGGTGTTCGCCGCGCTGACCGCCGCCGGGGCGCGGGTGGCGACCGCGACCTTCCCCGACGTGGCCCGGATCGCCCCGATGGCCCGGCCGCTGCGCCCGCGCGTGGAGGAGCTCAACGCCCGCGTCCGCGCCGCCGCGGCGCGCCACGGGGTCGTGGTCGCCGAGACAGCCCGGGCGGCCGTGGCGACCGATCCCCGCATGTGGAGCACCGACCGGCTCCACGCGAGCCCGCTCGGCCACGCCCGGATCGCCGCCGCCCTGGCCGAGGCCCTCGCCCTGCCCGGCTCCGACGGCACCTGGCGCAGCCCCCTGCCGCCCCGGACTCCCCGTACGGCCGCCCGGGCGGTGGCGGCGGAGGTCGGCTGGGCGGCCGGCTTCCTCGGCCCCTGGCTCGGCCGGCGGCTGCGCGGCACCTCCTCCGGCGACGGCCGCACCGCGAAGCGCCCCCTGCCCCTCCCGGTGTCCTAGGCCGGGCTGCCCTCGGCGGACCGCACCAGGGCGAACACCGCCCCCTCCGGGTCCGCCACCAGCGCCAGCCGCCCCCGGATGCGGTCCCGGGGAGGGCTGAGCACCCGACCGCCCAGGGCCGTCACCCGGGCGGCCGCCGCGTCGGTGTCGTGGACCTCGAAGTACGTCATCCAGTGCGGCCCCCGGTCGTGCGGCAGCGACCGGCCCACCCCGTGCACCGCGGCCACCGGGCGGCCGTCCAGCCGCAGGGTCAGGTAGTCGAAGTCGGCCGAGGCGGCCGGGTGCCGCTCGGCCTCGTGGCCGAAGACGTGCTCGTAGAACTTGCCGACCGTCAGCGTGTCCTGGGTGACCAGTTCGTTCCACACCGGGGTGCCCGGCACGCCGTAGGGCCGCCCGTGCCCCGAGTCCTGCCAGATCCCGAAGATCGCTCCCAGCGGGTCGGCGCAGATCGCCACCCGACCCTCGGCCCCGGCGTCCATCGGGCCGACCGCCACCGTGCCGCCGCAGGAGCGGATCGCCTCGGCCGCGCAGTCGGCGTCGTCCGTGGCGAAGTAGGTCGTCCAGGCGACCGGGAGGTGCCGGTCCGGCGGCATCTCCCCGATCCCGGCGACCTCCTCCCCGTCGAGGATGGCCCGCACGCACGGCCCGAGCTGCGTGGGTCCCGGCTCGTACTCCCAGCCGAACAGGTCGGCGTAGAAGTCCTCGGTCCTCCCGAGGCCGTGCACCATCAGGCTCACCCAGCACGGTGTGCCGGACGGCCGCCGCGAAGCCCCCGCTGCCTCGGTCATGTCAGCAGTCTCCTCCGTCGTGTCCCGAATGACGCCGCTGATGCTTCCACTCCGCGGCGCGCGGCGCGCCCCGACCGGGCCGGACGGCGGGGCCCCGGCCGGAGATGACCGGATCACTGCGGCCCGTCGATGTCCGGCTTGTTACACGTGTGCGAGGGCGCGGAGGAAGATGGGCCCATGACTGCGATTCTCTCGGCTTCCGCACTGATGGACGAGCTGGCCGCCCCCCGTCCTCCGGTGCTCCTGGACGTCCGCTGGCAGCTGGGCGGCCCCGACCAGCGCCCCGCCTACGAGGCCGGGCACCTGCCCGGCGCCGTGTACGTCGACCTCGACCGCGAACTGGCAGGTCCGCCCGGGTCGGGCGGTCGCCATCCGCTGCCCGACCCGGAGGCCTTCGGCGCCGTGATGCGCCGCGCCGGGGTGCGCGCGGACGAACCGGTGGTCGTGTACGACGGCGGACAGGGCTGGGCGGCCGCCCGCGCCTGGTGGCTGCTGCGCTGGACGGGTCACCCGAACGTGCGAGTCCTGGACGGGGGCCTGGCCGCGTGGACGGCGGCGGGGGGCCCGGTGACCGCCGACGCGCCGACCCCGACCGAGGGCGATTTCAAGCCAAACCCGGGCCTGTTCGGCCTGCTGGAGGCCGACGACGCGGCCGCCCTGGCCCGGACGGGACTGCTCCTGGACGCCCGCGCGGGAGAGCGCTACCGGGGCGAGGTCGAGCCCATCGACCCGGTCGGCGGCCACATCCCGGGCGCGGTGTCGGCCCCGACCACCGAGAACACGGGCCCCGACGGGCTGTTCCTGCCGGCGGAGGCCCTGGGGGCCCGGTTCGCGGAGCTGGGCGCCGTGCCGGGTACCGAGGTGGGCGTGTACTGCGGTTCGGGGGTTTCCGGGGCGCACGAGGTCCTCGCGCTGGAGGTGGCGGGCATTCCGGCCGCCCTCTACGCGGGCAGCTGGTCGCACTGGTCCTCGGACCCGCAGCGCCCCGTGGCCACCGGGCCCAACCCCTGACGGTCCCCGTCCGGCGGCGCTCCCGAGGGGGCGCCGCCGGACGGGCTACTCCTGCTTCTTGCGCCGGGTCCCGAAGACGATCTCGTCCCAGCTGGGCACCGCCGCGCGGCGCCCCGGCCGGACCCCGTCGGCCTCGGCCTGCCGGTCCGTGGTCCCCGTCAGCCGCTCGCGGTGTCCCGCGACCGTGCGCGGCATCAGCACGTCCGCGTACGCCGCGCCGGCGGAGGCCGCCGCGGCCGGGGGCTCCTCCGCCTCGGACTCCTCGGCCGGTACGTCGGTCCGCTCCGGGACCACGAGGTCGCCCCGGAAGCTGGGGACCGCCTCCAGCAGGCTGGTCAGGGTGTCCCGTTCCTCCTCGGGCTCCGGCGCGGGCGGGGGAGCGGCCGGCCTGTCGGGCCGCTCGATCTGCCGGTCGAGGGTGCGGTCCAGCGGCCGGTCGCGCGGCAGCCGGGCGATCCTCGGCACGAACGGGAAGCTGGGCTCCGGGGTCGAGGGCAGGTCGTCCGACTCGCCGATCAGCGAGCGGGCCTCGTCGTCCACGGCGACGACCAGTCGGCGCGGCGGGTCGTAGGTCCAGCTCGCGGAGTGGGGCTCGCCCACCACCCGGTAGACCAGCAGGACCTCCCAGGTGCCGTCGTCGCGGCGCCAGGAGTCCCACTGGACGGAGTCCTTGTCGGCCCCGCGCAGCGTGAGCCGCTCCTGCACGGCCTCGCCCAGCTGCGGACCGGTGTTCTCCCCGGGGCGGCGGACGGGGGTCTTGCGGGCCCGCTCGGCCATGAAGGCGCGCTCGGCCAGGACGGGACCCTCGAAGCGGCGGACCCGGTCGACCGGGATGCCGGCGAGCTGCGCGACCTCCTCAGCGGAGGCACCGGCCCGTATGCGGGCCTGGATGTCGCGGGGGCGGAGGTGGCTCTCCACCTCGATCTCGATCTGGTTCAGGCGCGCGCGGTCATTGCGCACGGCAGCCCGCAGCCGCTCGTCGATCGGAAGCGTGTACTCCGTGCTGTCCGCAGCCTTGAGCACCAGTCGTGTTCCGTCATTCGAGACGGCCACGACACGCAGTTCGGGCATGGGGACCTCCCGGGTGGTGCCTGCCGACGTCACGTGCGTCGCTGCTTCCGCTAGTCGAGTGTGGCCTGCCCGGGTGCAGCCTGCCACAACCTTGCCGAGTTAAACCGGCGTGTCGGGCATGCGCCCTTGATCGACGTTATGGCACGGTTACCTGTTGGGCACACACAGTGACCAAGTGGTTACTGTGCGCAGCAGGAGCCCGTGCGATACCGCGGCATCACCGGTCTTGAGCGCCGCTTCTCCGTCAGCCGGCCCCCTCTCCCGGGTCCGGGCATCCGAAAGGAAGCACAGTCCCAGGGCTCGCCACAGTACTCCATTCGGGCCACCTGGGTGGACCGCCGCGCCGCCGAAGTTGTCCCGGGCGGCGGGAGTTGGCCTGCCCGGAATCGGGCCCGGAGCGTACTCCCCCTGCGTACGGGGCCGTTTCGGGGTGTCCTGCTTCACAGAATCCGCAGAAACGGAACTTCTCATTTCGCTCATGTGTCAGTAACTGCTGAAAGAGGAGAAGCGCGAGGGGCAGGACAAGCAGGGGATGGCGATGGGTCAGAAGACGGTGGGGGAAGGCGAGCCGGGCGGTCGTGAGGACGACGCGCGGGGCCCGGAGCGCAGGAAGCTGGACCTGAGCGCGACCCAGGTCGCCGGCAGTTCCCTGGCCACCGTGGCGGCCGCGCTGCTCGCCTCCCAGCTGGGCGTCTACGGCACCATCCTCGGCGCGGGCGTGGTCAGCGTGGTGGCCACCGCCGGCGGGCCGGTCATCCAGCACGCCTTCCGCCGCACCGGCGACCGGCTGCGCGAGGGCGCCCGCCCCAGGGGCCGTCAGGTCCCCGCGCCCGTCGGGGAGGAGGCGCCCGCGGCCCCGCCGCCGGGGGAGTTCGGCGAGCCGACCGTGCACGGCACCCGCGTACGGGGCTGGAAGCGCACGGCGGTGGCCTCCGGGGCGGCCTTCGCCCTCGCCATCGGCGGGCTCGGGACGTACGAGGCCTTCGCGGGCACCTCCGTCAGCAGCGGCGGCGGCACCCTCCTGTCGGGCGGCTTCCGAACCGCCCCCGACCACAGGCCCTCCGAGCGGAAGACCGGCCCGGAGCCCGGTGGAGGCGGCCGGCAGGCTGAGAGGGACGGCAAGGGCGGCAAGGACGGCCGTGCGGGGACGGACGGCACGGCGGGAACGGACGGCACGGCGGGGACGGACGGGCGGAGCCCCGGCCCCGGGAGCCCGCCGAGCCCCTCCGGCTCCCAGGGCGGCCGCGGCCCGGACCCCGCCCCGACCCCCACCCCCTCCGGCTCGGGCCGCCCCGGCCCGGACCCGTCCCCCTCGCCCTCCCGGCAGACCCCGGGCTCCGGCCCCACCCTCGCCCCGGGCGGAGGCGGCGCCGGTCCCGCCGCCGGGGAGTGAGCGGGCGTCAGTCCCCCAGCACCCGCCGCAGGTAGTCGTTGCCGAACACCCGGTCCGGGTCGAGGCGGTCGCGCAGCGCCGTGAACTCCCCGAAGCGCGGGTAGGCCGCGGCCAGGTACTCCGCGTCCCGGGTGTGCACCTTGCCCCAGTGGGGGCGCCCGCCGTGGGCGGTGAAGATCCGCTCGGCCGCCGTGAAGTAGGCCTGGTACGGGGTGCCCCGGTACATGTGCACCGCGATGTACGCCGTGTCCCGCCCCGAGGCCGTGGACAGGGTGATGTCGTCCGCCGGGGCCGTGCGCACCTCCACCGGGAAGCTGATCCGCAGGTCGGACCGGTCGACCATCGCCTTGAGCTCCCGCAGCGCCTCCACCGCCCGCTCGCGCGGGAGGGCGTACTCCATCTCCACGAACCGCACCCGGCGCGGACTGGTGAAGACCTTGTACGGGATGTCCGTGTACGTCCGGGCCGACAGGGCGCGGCTGGCGAGCCGGGCGATGGAGGGGATCGTCGCCGGGACGGCGCGGCCCAGGGCGTTGACGGCCTGGAAGACGCCGTTGGAGAGCAGCTCGTCCTCGATCCAGCCGCTGACCGCCCCGGGCGGCGCGGCGGGGCCCTGGCTGCGGTTGTTGCGCTTGGTGTTGCAGTTGCCGGTGTGCGGGAACCAGTAGAACTCGAAGTGCTCGTTCTCCGCGACGTGCTGCTCGAACTCGGCGGTCACCCGGTCGAAGCGCATCGGCTCCTCACGGGCGTTCAGGAGGAACAGCGGCTCCACCGCGAAGGTGAGCGAGGTGAGGACGCCCAGCGCCCCGATCCCGAGCCGGGCGGCGGCGAACACCTCCGGCTCCTCCTTCTGCGAGCAGGACAGCAGCCGCCCGTCGGCGGTGACCAGCTCCAGCGCGCGGATCTGTGCGGCGATGGAGGCCGAATCGCGGCCGGTGCCGTGCGTGCCGGTGCTGGTGGCGCCGGAGACCGTCTGCTCCATGATGTCGCCCATGTTGGTGAGCGACAGGCCCTGCGCGGCCAGGGCGCGGTTGAGGTCCTTCAGGGCCGTGCCGGCCGCCACGGTGACGGTGCCCGCGGCCCGGTCGACCGACAGGATCCCGGCGAGCGCCTGCGGCCGTACGAGCACCCCGTCCGTGGCGGCGGCCGCGGTGAAGGAGTGGCCGGTGCCGACCGCCTTGACCCGCAGGCCCTCGGAGGCGGCCCGTACGACCGCCTCCCGGAGCTCGTCGACCGAGGCGGGGCTCACCACCCGCGCGGGCGTGGCGCGGACGTTGCCCGCCCAGTTACGCCACGCGGTCCGCCCGCTCTTCGCTGCTGTCCCCGATGTCGCCGTCACGCGAGGGCTCCTCCCCTTGCGCCGGCCTCGTCAGCCGGCGGTAACCCGCGAACGCCACCGCCGCCGCGGCGAGCCCCGCCGTGACCGAGACGACGTATCCGCGCTGGGCCCCGGCCGCGTCGATGACCAGACCGGTCACGGAGGAGCCGGCCGCGACACCGACCGCCAGGCCGGTGCTGATCCACGTCATGCCCTCGGTGAGCTTCGCGCGTGGTACGTGCGCCTCGATCAGGGCCATCGTGGTGATCATCGTGGGAGCGATGGCGAGGCCCGAGACGAAGAGCGCCACGGCCAGAAACGGAAGGTTCCCGGCCAGTAGGAGGGGGATCATACTCACGGCCATCGCACAGATGCCCAGTACCCACCTGCGTTCCGTCCGGCCCTTGAGGTGCAGCAGGCCGAAGACGATCCCCGCCAGGCAGGATCCGGCCGCCCAGATGGCCAGGATGAAGCTGGCGGAGGACTTGTGGCCCTGCTCCTCGGCGAAGGCGAGCGTGGACACGTCGATGGAGCCGAAGATCGCGCCGGTCGCCACGAAGGTGGCCGTCAGCACCTGGAGGCCGGGGGAGCGCAGGGCGGAGGAGCGGTCGCCGTCCCGGCTGCGCGGATGCGGCGGGGGCTCGGTGGCGCGCTGCGCGGTGAGCAGCCAGACGCCGACGAGCAGGCAGCCGGCGGCGATCACCGGACCGGCCTCGGGGAACCAGGTGGTGGAGAGCCCGATGGCCAGGATCGGGCCGAAGATGAAGCAGACCTCGTCGATCACGGACTCGAAGGAGTACGCGGTGTGCAGCTCGCGCGGGGTGTCGCGGTAGAGCTCGGTCCAGCGGGCGCGGACCATCGAGCCGACGCTCGGCACGCAGCCGGCGACGGCGGCGAAGACGAACAGGGTCCAGTCGGGCAGTCCGTTGGCGGCGGCCAGCACCAGGGCGGTGACGGAGGCGACGGAGACCAGGGTCGCGGGCCGCAGCACCCGCCGCTGCCCGTACTGGTCGACCAGCCGGGAGACCTGGGGGCCGACGACCGCGGCCGCCAGGGCCAGGGTGCCGGTGAGGGCGCTGGCCATCGCGTAGCGGCCGGTGATCTCCGAGATCATCGTGAGGATGCCGACGCCGACCATGGAGATCGGCAGGCGGCCGATCAGGCCGGCGGCGCTGAAGGCCTTGGTGCCGGGGGCCGCGAATATCGCGCGGTAGGGACTGGGCAAGGTCTCTCCGTAAGGGACGTCATCGGCCCATACAGGTTACGACCGCCGACGAGGCACCCGCACGGGGAATCTTCCGCCACCGACATGTCAGGCATCTCGGGCGGCGGAACTTAGGGTCACCTTACCTGGAATGCGTCCCGGCATGCGGACCGGCCGGTTCTCCCGCCCACGCCCCGGGTGGCAGGATTCGGGGCATGTCAGACCAGCTCCGTGCCCCCGACGCGCCCGCGGCCGACGGCCTCGCGGCCCCCTACGACGCCCTCCTGCTGCTGTCCTTCGGCGGCCCCGAGGGACCCGACGACGTCGTGCCCTTCCTGGAGAACGTCACCCGCGGGCGAGGGATCCCGCGCGAGCGCCTCAAGGAGGTCGGGCAGCACTACTTCGGCTTCGGCGGGGTCAGCCCGATCAACGGGCAGAACCGCGAGCTGCTGGCCGCCCTGCGCAAGGACTTCGCCGACGCCGGGCTGGACCTGCCCGTGTACTGGGGCAATCGCAACTGGGCCCCGTACCTGACCGACGTGATGCGCGAGATGGTCCGGGACGGGCGCCGCCGCATCGCCGTCCTCGCCACCAGCGCGTACGCCTCGTACTCGGGCTGCCGCCAGTACCGCGAGAACCTCGCCGACGCGCTGGCCGCCCTGGCCGAGGAGGGCCTGGAGCCGCCCCGGGTGGACAAGCTGCGGCACTACTTCAACCACCCCGGCTTCGTGCGCCCCATGATCGACGGGGTGCTGGCCTCCCTCGCCGCCCTGCCCGAGGACGTCCGCGACGGCGCCCACCTGGCCTTCACCACCCACTCCATCCCCACCGCCGCGGCCGACGCCTCCGGCCCGGTCGAGGACCACACCGGCGGCGGCGAGGGCGGGGCCTACGTCCGGCAGCACCTGGACGTGGCCCGGGTGATCGCCGACGCCGTCGAGGCCGAGACCGGCACGGCCCGCCCCTGGGAGCTCGTCTACCAGTCCCGCAGCGGGGCCCCGCACATCCCGTGGCTGGAGCCCGACATCTGCGACCACCTGGAGGCCCTGCACGGCGAGGGCGCGCCGGCGGTCGTCATGGTGCCCATCGGCTTCGTCTCCGACCACATGGAGGTCCTCTACGACCTCGACACCGAGGCCGCCGCCAAGGCCGCGGAGCTGGGCCTGCCCGCCGAGCGCTCCGCCACCGTCGGCGCCGACCCGCGCTTCGCCGCTGCCGTCCGCGAGCTGGTGCTGGAGCGCGCCGCCCGCGAGCGCGGCGAGCGGCCCGCCGAGTGCTGGGTGGGCACGCTGGGCCAGAGCCACGACCTGTGCGCCGTGGGCTGCTGCCCGGCGCGCTCGCCCCGCCCGGCGGCCGCCGGCGCGGACAGCCCGTACGCGTAGGGGGACGGCGTGATCTCCGAAGAGCTGAAGGCCGAACTGCTGGAGGTCGGCCTGGAGGCCGCCCGGCGGGCCGGGGAGCTGCTGCGCGACGGCCGCCCGGCCGACCTGGCGGTGGCTGCGACCAAGACCAGCCCCATCGACGTCGTGACCGAGATGGACCTCGCCGCCGAGAAGCTGATCACCGGCGTCCTTGCGGAGCGCAGGCCCGGGGACGGGCTGCTCGGCGAGGAGGGCGCGGACGTCCCCGGCACGAGCGGGGTCCGCTGGGTCGTCGACCCGCTGGACGGCACCGTGAACTACCTCTACGGGCTCCCCTCCTGGGGCGTGTCCGTCGCCGCCGAGTACGGGGGCGAGACGGTGGTGGGCGTGGTGGCGGCGCCGATGCGCGGGGAGACGTACCACGCCGTGCTCGGCGGCGGTGCCTGGTCGGGCACCGCCCGGCTGGCCTGCCGGGCGGCCGCCCCGCTGGACCAGGCGCTCGTCGCCACGGGGTTCGGGTACCTCCGCAGCCGCCGGGAGCACCAGGCCGAGGTGGCCCGCCGGATCATCCCCCTCGTGCGGGACGTCCGGCGCGGCGGCTCGGCGGCGCTCGACCTGTGCGACGTCGCGGCCGGCCGGCTCGACGGGTACTACGAGCGCGGGCTGAACCCCTGGGACTACGCGGCGGGCGAGCTGATCGCCCGCGAGGCGGGCGCGCTGACCGGGGGCCGGCCCTCCGCTCCGGCCTCGGGAGAGCTGACGCTGGCCGCCACCCCGGCGGTCTTCGCCTCCCTCCAGCCGCTCCTGGAGGAGGCCGGGGCCTGGCACGACTGAGGCCCGGGCGCGGACGTGAACGGACCCCCTGCCGCGGGTGCGGCAGGGGGTCCGTCGCCGTTCCGTGCCCTCCCGGGGCCCTGGCGGGCTCCCGGGCTGACGTGTCGCTCGGGCCGGGGCGGCCCGGAGGCAGACCGGGGCGGTGCCCCGGTCAGGCCGCCGTGACCGCCACGCCGTGCTCCGCGGCGAGCCGCTGGAGGTCTTCCAACGCGGCCTGTTCCACGTCCGCGAGGTAGTCGTCGCCCGTCTCACGGGCCTTGCTCAGGTCCGACTGCGTGGCGCTGATGCGCTGCAGGAGACCCGCGGTGAATGCGTCCATGGTGGGTGCGCCCCCTCTTCGTGGGTCGCGACGGACGAGCGCGGGGCAGTCCGCCGTCAGGGAGTGGATGGGGTGTGCAGACGTCCTCCCCGGCACCCTGGGCCCAGAAACCTCGTGAGGCGAGGGAATCCTCACTTCCATGCCCCCGAGGGCCCCGAGAAGCGGTCCAGAGGCGCCTTACAGCCGGTTTACGGCCGAAACCGGCAGGATGGAGGCGCAATACAGGTGTGCCCTCAGGTGTGCCCTCGGGGCTCGAAGGAAGGAAACGACGTGCGCGTACTCGTCGTCGAGGACGAGCAGCTGCTCGCCGATGCGGTGGCCACGGGCCTGCGCCGGGAGGCCATGGCCGTGGACGTCGTGTACGACGGCGCCGCGGCCCTGGAGCGCGTCGGGGTGAACGACTACGACGTGGTCGTGCTCGACCGGGACCTTCCGCTGGTGCACGGCGACGACGTCTGCCGGAAGATCATCGAACTCGGCATGGCCACGCGCGTCCTCATGCTCACCGCCTCCGGTGACGTCAGCGACCGCGTCGAGGGCCTGGAGCTGGGCGCCGACGACTACCTGCCCAAGCCCTTCGCCTTCAGCGAGCTGACCGCCCGCGTCCGCGCCCTGGGGCGGCGGACGACCGTGGCGCTGCCGCCGGTGCTGGAGCGGGCCGGGATCAAGCTGGACCCCAACCGGCGCGAGGTCTTCCGCGAGGGCCGCGAGGTACAGCTGGCGCCCAAGGAGTTCGCGGTGCTGGAGGTGCTCATGCGCAGCGAGGGGACCGTGGTCTCCGCCGAGCAGCTGCTGGAGAAGGCCTGGGACGAGAACACCGACCCCTTCACCAACGTGGTCCGCGTGACGGTCATGACGCTGCGCCGCAAGCTGGGCGAGCCGCCCGTCATCGTGACCGTGCCCGGCTCCGGCTACCGGATCTGACCCCATGGCCGCGACCCCCTCGCCACCACCGGCGCCACCGAAACCGACCTGGGACCCCGGCCAGCCCGAGGGTCCCTTCCCTTGGCTGCGGCCGACCATCCGGATACGGCTCACGCTGCTCTACGGCGGCATGTTCCTGATCGCCGGGATCCTGCTGCTGTCGATCATCTACCTGCTGGCCGCACAGGCCCTGCGGGAGGGCAACGCCCTCCCGTTCAAGATCGTGGGCGGCCAGAAGGTCGAGGTCTCCAGCAGCACCTGCCCCGGCGTGGGCATCGACCAGTCGATCGAGCAGTTCAACGCCGCGATCGGGCAGTGCATCCTCGACCAGCGCAAGCACGCGCTGGACGACCTGCTCAGCCGCTCGCTGATGGCCCTCATGGGCCTGAGCGTGATCGCCTTCGCCTTCGGCTACGCGATGGCCGGCCGGGTGCTCTCGCCGCTGGGCAAGATCACCCGTACCGCCCGCCGGGTGGTCGGCTCCGACCTGACCCGGCGGATCGAGCTGGACGGGCCGGACGACGAGCTGAAGGAGCTCGCCGACACCTTCGACGAGATGCTCGACCGCCTGGAGCGGGCCTTCACCGCCCAGCAGAGGTTCGTGGCCAACGCCTCGCACGAGCTGCGGACCCCGCTGGCCATCAACCGGACCCTGCTGGAGGTCCACCTCTCGGACCCGGGTGCTCCGGTGGAGCTCCAGCAGCTGGGCAAGACGCTGCTGGCCACCAACGAGCGCAGCGAGCAGCTGGTCGAGGGCCTGCTGCTGCTGGCCCGCAGCGAGAACCAGATCGTGGAGCGCAAACCCGTCGACCTGGCGGAGGTCGCCTCGCGCGCCATCGACCAGGCGCGCGGGGAGGCGCTGGCCAAGGGCGTGGAGATCCGGGGCGAGCGCGCCCTGGCCGTGGTCCAGGGCAACGGCGTGCTGCTGGAGCGGATCGCCCTCAACCTGGTGCAGAACGCCGTCCGGTACAACGTCCCGGAGGACGGCTGGGTGGAGGTCGCGACCGAGGTCCAGCACGGTCAGGCGGTGCTGCTCGTCTCGAACACGGGTCCCGTGGTTCCCGCGTACGAGGTGGACAACCTCTTCGAGCCCTTCAGGCGGCTGCGTACGGAGCGAACGGGCAGCGACAAGGGTGTGGGCCTCGGCCTGTCCATCGCACGCTCTGTGGCGCGCGCACACGGCGGTCGCATCCTCGCGACCCCGCGCGAGGGCGGCGGACTGGTGATGCGTGTCACGTTGCCCCTTTGATCCGCCCCGGGACTGTTCGCTGTCAGCTGAACCGCCCCCTGGGGCGGAGGGCCTCGGCTGTGTGATCGATCACATTGCCGAGTGTCCGGGCATGCGCGTTCCGTGACCCCGAGACGGCCGGAAAGCCCGGGAAGTCCGGGTTTCCGGCCCCTCGAATGGCGGGAAATACACGGGGTGGCGTTCGTGCAAGACGGCCCCCGGACCGTGTACGGTCCCGGTCGTCATCCCAGCCGCGGGCCCCTGCGGGCGTGGGGCTGGGTGTCGATTGAGTAACAGACCTTGATGTGAGGCAAAATCTCCGCCTCAGGTCGGGCACAAGTCCGGCCTCTCGCGCGTTACGTGCGCTGAGACACCGCTAAATCCCAGAGGGGGAGAGCGAAAAAATGGCAACGGACTACGACACCCCACGCAAGACCGACGACGACGTCGACAACGACAGCATCGAAGAGCTGAAGGCGCGGCGCAGTGACAAGGTCACCTCGAGCGTCGACATCGAGGACTTCGACGGCGCCGAGAGCCTGGAGCTCCCGGGTGCGGACCTCTCCAACGAGGAGCTGGCCGTCCGGGTGCTGCCCAAGCAGGCCGACGAGTTCACCTGCATGAGCTGCTTCCTGGTGCACCACCGCAGCCAGCTGGCGCGCGAGAAGGACGGCCAGCCGATCTGCCGCGACTGCGACTAGGTCTCGGCCGTGACCGGCTCGACGCCGTTCCGGAAGCTCCGCTTTCGGAAGACCGGCGATCCGGAGGCGGGTACGCAGGCGGGAACCACGGGCCCGGAAACGGGCCCCGGGGCCCCCGGCGGCCGTACCTCCGGGACGACCGCCGTGCCGTCCGACACCGCCGCGGCGGTGCCGCCGGCCACCGTGGCGGACGAGGAGTCCCGGGACGGGCCCGGGACGCGTCGGATGCAAGCCGTCAAGAACGGTGTGCGCAAGGGCGGCGCAAGCGCGCGCAACGTCGCCCTGTACATCGCCGACCGCATCATCGAGAACGCCCCGCGCGTTCCCGTCCGGGACCTCGCGACCCTGCGCGCGCAGTTCCCCGGCCTCGGCCCCGACCAGCTGGCCGACAAGCTGATCGCCGGGGCGGCGAACGCCACCTCGGCCGTCGGCGCGAGCGTCGGCGCCGCGGCCATGCTGCCGGTCCCGCCCGCCCTGCTGGCGGAGCTGGCCACCGAGATCACCGGCGTCGCCGCGATCGAGCTCAAGCTCGTCGCCGAACTGCACGAGGTCTACGGGCAGCGGCCGCCCGGCGCGAAGAAGGACCGCGCCCTCGCCTACCTCTTCGCCTGGTCCGAGGAGCGGGGGATCGACCTGACCAGACCGACCACGCTCAACGCGGCGCTCGGCGGCCAGATGAGGCGCGAAGTGCGCCAGCAGGTCATGAAGCGGACGTTCCGCAACCTCCCGAACCTGATGCCCTTCATGGTGGGCGCCGTCGTCGGCGCGGCCATGAACCGCCGCGACACCCGGAAAGTCGCCGAGAAGGTGCGCAGGGACCTGCGCCGCCGGGCCGTGCCCTGGGAGGCGCTCCCCGCCGCCACGCCCCCGCAGCACCCCTCCCAGCCCCTTCCCGGGGCCCCCGGAGCGGCCCCGGCCCTGCCGGAACCGCCGGAGCGGGACGGGTTCGGACGCTGACGGTCCCGGCGCCCGCCCGCCGGCCGCCCCCGGTGCTCAGGCCCGGGGGGCGGACGCCTCCTGCGCCGCACGGACCGCCGCCGCCAGGGCCTGCGGCTCGCGCGTGGAGACGTACACGTACGGGGTGGGGTCCTCCGGGTCCGTGACCTCGATCCGGACCGCCGTCGGGATGTAGCTGCGCATCAGCATGAAGGCCCGCATGTCGGCCTTGTAGGTGCGCCAGGCCCGCGCCTCCTCGCCCTCCAGCACCTCGGGCTCGCCCAGCGCCGACACCGGGATGCGGGAGTCGCCCGCCGCCAGCACCCCGTTCACCACGCGCACCCGTGCCGAGCCCATCGAGCTCACCAGCATCCCCGCCAGCGCCCCGCCGCCGACGAACCCCGCCAGCAGCGGCAGGGTGCCCAGCGGAAGGGTGATCAGGGCGCCGGCCACACCGGTCAGTGCGGCGATGCCCCACCAGGAGCGGGGGGCGGAGAGGCGTTCGTCGTGGTGCGCGGGGGAGAGCTGCATGCCTTCAAGCCTCCCACGAGGCGACCGGCGGGTAGCCGCGCGGGTAAGGTCTGCGGCTGTGAGTGGACGAAACACAGCGTTGACGCCCCCGGCCGATGCCGTCGCTCCGGTCCGGCATCCCGATGCCCCGGCACCCGGAGAGCTCCTCGGTGCGCACTACGAACACTGTTTCGGGTGCGGCGGGGGCCAGCCCCACGGGCTCCATCTGGAGGCCCGCGCGGGCGAGGGCGTGCGCGTCACCGCCGAGTTCACCGTCCGTCCCGCCCACCAGGGCGCGCCCGGCCTCGCCCACGGCGGGGTGCTGGCCACCGCGCTCGACGAGACGCTGGGCTCCCTGAACTGGCTGCTGCGCGTGATCGCGGTGACCGGCCGGCTGGAGACCGACTTCGTGCGGCCCGTCCCCGTGGACACCGTGCTGCACCTGGAGGCCGAGGTCACGGCCGTCGCGGGCCGGAAGATCTACTCCACCGCGGTGGGCCGGATAGGCGGCCCGGACGGCCCCGTCGCCGTCCGCGCCGACGCGCTCTTCATCGAGGTGAAGGTCGACCACTTCATCGACAACGGTCGGCCCGAGGAGATCCGGGCGGCGATGGCCGACCCGGACCAGGTCAGGCGCGCACGCGCCTTCGAGGTGAACCCCTGATGTCCCAGAAGAACCATGCACCCCGTCACGACGTCGACGTCCTGATCCGCCGGGTCGACCCCGAGGTGCCCCTCCCGGCGTACGGCCACCCCGGTGACGCCGGCTGCGACCTGGTGACCACCGTGGCCGCCGAGCTGGAGCCCGGGGAGCGGGCCGTCCTGCCCACCGGCGTCTCCATCGCCCTGCCCGACGGGTACGCCGCCTTCGTGCACCCGCGCTCGGGCCTGGCCGCCCGCTGCGGGCTCGCGCTCGTGAATGCCCCGGGGACGGTGGATGCCGGGTACCGTGGGGAGATCAAGGTGATCGTGGTCAATCTCGACCCGCGCGAGAGCGTCCGGTTCGAGCGCTTCGACCGCATTGCCCAGCTGGTTGTCCAGCGGGTCGAGAAGGTGCGCTTCCACGAGGTGGCGGAACTTCCCGGCTCGGCCCGGGCCGACGGGGGGTTCGGCTCCACCGGCGGTCATGCGGCCGTGGCCGGATCCGGCGCTGGTCAGCAGGGTGGGAATGGCTACGCTTCGGTCGTAACCGACCGGGAAGGACAGTGACGTGTTCGGACGTCGCAAGAAGAACGAATCCGCCGACGACGGCGGCGCGGCCGAGCAGGTCGACGGCGTGCGCGCCGACGAGGCGGCCGAAGCCGGCGAGCCCCGACGGCTGAACCTGCCGCCGGCCCCGCGGCCCGACGGGCCCTGGGACGTCTCCGAGGTGCCCGGCAACCCGGCCGACGGCCGGGTCGACCTGGGCGGCATCCTCGTCCCCGGTGTCGAGGGCATGGAACTGCGCGTCGAGGTCGCCGGTGACGCCATCGTCGCCGCCACCGTGGTCCTGCGGGACAGCGCCGTCCAGCTCCAGGCCTTCGCCGCCCCCAAGAAGGAGGGCATCTGGGGCGAGGTCCGCGACGAGATCGCCTCCGGCATCACCCAGCAGGGCGGACTCATCGACGAGGTCGACGGACCGCTGGGCTGGGAGCTGCGCGCGCAGGTCCCCGTTCCGCTGCCCGACGGCCAGACCGGCGCCCAGCTGGTGCGCTTCGTCGGCGTCGACGGCCCGCGCTGGTTCCTGCGGGGCGTCATCTCCGGCCAGGGCGCGGTGCGCCCCGAGTCGGCCGGCGTGCTGGAGCAGATCTTCCGGGACACCGTCGTCGTCCGCGGCGACGGCCCGATGGCCCCGCGCGACCCCATCGTCCTGAAGCTGCCGAACGACGCCCAGATGGTGCCGGACGGCGTGCAGACGGCCGAGGAGCAGGAGAGCTCCCGCTTCTCGGGCGGCATGGGCCAGCTGGAGCGCGGCCCGGAGATCACCGAGGTCCGCTGACCCCGGTCCGCCCCGCGCGCGGTCGTCACCGGCCGGCGGGCCCCTCGGGGAGGCGGCCCGCCGCACCGCCCTGCCCGCCGCGGCACGGGGCGGCGTCAGGGATGCGTCAGGGATCTCCGTCCGGCGGCCGATCGGTGCGTGAACAGCGGGAACGTCCCCGAGAATGAGCGCATGGGACGCGGCAGGCTGAGGATCTATCTGGGCGCGGCACCCGGTGTGGGCAAGACGTACGCCATGCTCTCCGAGGGGCACCGGCGCGTGGAGCGGGGCGGCGACTGCGCCGTCGGCTTCGTCGAGCACCACGGGCGCCCGCGCACCGAGGTCATGCTGCACGGCCTCGAACAGGTACCCCGGCGCGAGCTGACCCACCGCGGCGCGTCCTTCACGGAGATGGACGTGGACGCCGTCCTCGCGCGCCGCCCCGCCGTGGCCCTGGTCGACGAGCTCGCGCACACCAACGTCCCCGGCTCGCGCAACGCCAAGCGCTGGCAGGACGTCGAGGAGCTCCTGCGGGCCGGGATCGACGTGGTCACCACCGTCAACATCCAGCACCTGGAGTCCCTCGGCGACGTGGTCGAGACGATCACCGGGGTGCGCCAGCGCGAGACCGTGCCGGACGAGGTGGTCCGCCGGGCCGACCAGGTCGAACTGGTCGACATGTCCCCGCAGGCCCTGCGCCGGCGGATGGCCCACGGCAACATCTACCAGCCCGACAAGGTCGACGCGGCCCTGTCCAACTACTTCCGGCCCGGCAACCTCACCGCGCTGCGCGAGCTGGCCCTGCTGTGGGTCGCCGACCGGGCCGACGAGTACCTCCAGCAGTACCGGGGCGAGCACGGCATCCGCTCCACCTGGCAGGCCCGCGAGCGCATCGTCGTGGGCCTCACCGGCGGGCCCGAGGGGCGCACGCTGATCCGCCGGGCCTCCCGGATGGCCGCCAAGGGCTCCGGCAGCGAGATCCTCGCCGTCTACATCGCCCGCAGCGACGGGCTGACCTCGGCCTCCCCCAAGGAGCTCGCGGTCCAGCGGACCCTGGTCGAGGACCTGGGCGGAACGTTTCACCATGTGATCGGCGACAACGTCCCCGAAGCGCTCCTCGCCTTCGCCCGCGGGGTCAACGCCACCCAGATCGTGCTGGGCTCCAGCCGCCGCAGGTCCTGGCAGTACGTCCTGGGCCCCGGCGTGGGCGCCACCGTGGCCCGCGACTCGGGCCCCGACCTCGACGTGCACATCGTGACGCACGAGGAGGCGGCCAAGGGGCGCGGGCTGCCCGTGGCCCGCTCCGCGGCCCGGCTCGGCCGGCCCAGGATCGTGGCCGGCTGGGTGGTCGGCGTGGTCTTCCCGGTGCTGCTGTGCCTGCTGCTGACCCACATCAGCACGGACCCCGGCCTCGCCAACGACATGCTGCTCTTCCTGGGGCTGACGGTGGCGGCCGCGCTGCTGGGCGGGCTCTGGCCGGCCCTGGCCTCCGCCGCCTTCGGCTCCCTGCTGCTGAACTACTTCTTCGTCGAGCCGCTGCACCGGTTCACGATCTCCGACGCCCGCAACATCATGGCCATCTCGGTCTTCTTCGGGGTCGCCGTCTCGGTGGCCTCGGTGGTCGACCTGGCCGCCCGCCGCACGCACCAGGCCGCCCGGCTGCGGGCGGAGTCCGAGATCCTGTCCACTCTGGCCGGGAGCGTCCTGCGCGGCGAGACCGCCCTGGACGCGCTGCTGGAGCGGGTGCGCGAGACCTTCGCGATGGAGTCGGTGGCCCTGCTGGAGCGGGCCGGCGAGCGGGAGCCGTGGACCCGGGCCGGCAGCGTGGGACCCGACCCGGCGGCCCGGCCCGAGGACGCCGACGTGGACATGCCGATCGCCGACCACATGGCCCTGGCGTTGTCCGGGCGGGTGCTGCCCGCCGAGGACCGCCGGGTGCTCGGGGCCTTCGCCGCCCAGGCCGCCGTGGTGCTGGACCGCCAGCGGCTGGTCGGGGAGGCAGAGGAGGCCCGCCGGCTGGCCGAGGGCAACCGGATCCGCACCGCCCTGCTGGCCGCCGTCAGCCATGACCTGCGCACCCCCCTGGCCTCCATCAAGGCCTCCGTCAGCTCCCTGCGCTCCGACGACGTGGAATGGTCCGAGGAGGACCGGGCCGAGCTGCTGGAGGGCATCGAGGACGGCGCCGACCGGCTCGACCACCTGGTGGGCAACCTGCTCGACATGTCCCGGCTCCAGACCGGCACGGTGACCCCGCTGATCCGGGAGATCGACCTCGACGAGGTGGTCCCGATGGCGCTGGGCGGCGTACCGGAGGACAGCGTGGAGCTGGACGTGCCGGAGACCCTGCCCATGGTGCGGGTCGACCCCGGGCTGCTGGAGCGGACCGTGGCCAACGTGGTGGAGAACGCCGTCAAGTACAGCCCCCGCGGCCGGCGGGTGCTGGTCGCCGCCAGCCACCTCGGCGAACGGGTCGAGGTCCGCGTCGTCGACCGCGGGCCCGGCGTCCCCGACGAGGCCAAGGACCGCATCTTCGCCCCCTTCCAGCGGCACGGCGACGCCCCGCGGGGAGCCGGGGTGGGCCTGGGCCTGGCGGTGGCGCGCGGTTTCGCCGAGGCCATGGGCGGCACCCTCGCCGCCGAGGACACCCCGGGCGGCGGACTGACCATGGTGCTCACCCTCCGCGCCGCGGACCGCGCCCTGCCCGGCGCGACCCCGCCCGGCCCCGACCCCGCAGAACCCCTCCGGCCCGAGCCGGCGGGGGACCTCCCCGAACGACCGCAGCGGACCGGGGACCTCCCCGAACGACAGAAAGCAGGACCCCAATGACCCGGGTGCTCGTGGTGGACGACGAGCCGCAGATCGTCCGAGCCCTCGTGATCAACCTCAAGGCGCGCAGGTACGAGGTCGACGCCGCGGCCGACGGGGCGGGCGCCCTGGAACTCGCGGCCGCCCGCCACCCCGACGTGGTCGTCCTCGACCTGGGCCTCCCCGACATGGACGGGGTCGAGGTGATCAGGGGGCTGCGCGGCTGGACCCGCGTCCCCATCCTGGTCCTCTCCGCCCGGCACAGCTCCGACGAGAAGGTCGAGGCCCTCGACGCGGGCGCCGACGACTACGTCACCAAGCCCTTCGGCATGGACGAGCTGCTGGCCCGGCTGCGCGCGGCCGTCCGCCGTGCCGAGCCGGCCGCCGGCGGCGGCGAGGACGAGGTGGTGGTCGAGACCGAGGGGTTCACGGTGGACCTCGCGGCCAAGAAGGCGGTCCGCGAGGGACGCGACGTACGGCTCACCCCCACCGAGTGGCACCTGCTGGAGGTGCTCGTGCGCAACGGCGGCAGGCTCGTCAGCCAGAAACAGCTCCTCCAGGAGGTCTGGGGGCCCTCGTACGGGACCGAGAGCAACTACCTGCGCGTCTACATGGCGCAGCTGCGCCGGAAGCTGGAGGCGGATCCCTCGCACCCGCGGCACTTCATCACCGAACCGGGCATGGGGTACCGGTTCGAGAAGTAGCGGTGGGGCTTCGAGGGGGAGCCGGGGCGCCGGTAGGCTTCCTGTATGAGTGCTGAACCGCGTCCCGAGAAGCCCGCGAAACCGGCCAGGCCGGCGGGCCGGTTCCGCCGGATGATAGAGCGGCTGTCCACCTCCCAGGAGGAGCTGCATTCGGCGGAGCTGCAGGAGGACGCAGAAGCCGCGGGGTGCACGCGGATCTGCGACTGCCACGACCGCCAGATAGTCAAGGTGACCGGAACCCTGCGTACCGTCACCCTGCGGCCGCGAGCGGGCGTACCCGCGCTGGAGGCGGAGCTCTTCGACGGCTCGGCCGCGCTGGACGTGGTGTGGCTCGGGCGTCGCTCGATCGTGGGAATCGAGCCCGGGCGTCGCATGATCGCCTCCGGACGGATCGCGATGAGCCACGGGCGCCGGGTCCTCTTCAACCCGAAGTACGAACTCCGACCCCTCGGACAGGAGCACTGACGGTGACGTCACTCGACCGACCGACCACGCCAGGGTCCGCGCCCTCCACCCCCGCCGGGGACCAGAAGGAGGTCACGCAGGCGGCCCTCTTCGACGCCTTCGGCGGCATCCGGGGCACCGTGGAGACGATGCTCCCCGGCCTGCTGTTCGTGATGATCTACACGATCAACAAGGACGTGACGATGTCCGCCATCGCGGCGGGCGTGGTCGCGGTGCTGCTGGTCGTCGTGCGCCTGCTGCGCAAGGACACCGTCAAGCACGCCTTCAGCGGGGTCTTCGGCGTGGCCGTGGGCGTGGCCTTCGCCCTGTTCACGGGCAGCGCGAAGGGCTTCTACCTGCCGGGCATGATCTACGGCGTCTGCCTCGGGCTGGCCTTCACGCTCTCGGCGCTGGTGGGCTTCCCGCTGCTGGGCGTGATCCTGGGTCCGGTGTTCAAGGAGAACCTCTCCTGGCGCACCCGCAACCCCGGGCGCAAGAAGGCGTACACCAAGGCCAGCCTGGCCTGGGGCCTGGTCTTCCTGGCGAAGTACGCGATCCTCTTCCCGCTGTACTGGTGGGGCGACGAGACCCAGCTGGGCTGGGTGCTGATCGCGCTCAAGCTCCCGCCGATGGTGCTGGCCGTGTACTTCACCTGGGTCTTCCTGGCGAAGGCGCCGCCGCCGATCGACGTGATCGCCGAGTACGAGGCCGAGGAGGCCGCCCGCGAGAAGCGGGGCTGAGCACGGCGCGCCGAAGGGGCGGGGTGACCCTGGTCACCCCGCCCCTTCGGCTTCGGCTCAGCGCTTGGCCTGGAGGAGGTCCTCCAGCTGGCCCTCGCGGGCCTGGGCGGCCACGAAGAGGAGCTCGTCGCCCGGCTCAAGGGTCTCCTCGCCGTGCGGCGTGAGCACCCGGTTGCCGCGGATGATCGTCACCAGCGAGGTGTCCTCGGGCCAGCTGATCTCGCTGATCTGCGTGCCCGCGACCGAGGAGTCGGCCGGCAGGGTCAGCTCGACCAGGTTGGCGTCGCCGTGGCTGAAGCGCAGCAGGCGCACCAGGTCGCCGACGCTGACGGCCTCCTCGACCAGGGCCGACATCAGGCGCGGCGTGGAGACCGCGACATCGACGCCCCAGGACTCGTTGAAGAGCCACTCGTTCTTCGGGTTGTTCACCCGCGCCACGACCCGGGGGACCCCGTACTCGGTCTTGGCGAGCAGGGAGACGACCAGGTTCACCTTGTCGTCACCGGTGGCGGCGATGACCACGTTGCAGCGCTGCAGCGCCGCCTCGTCGAGCGAGGTGATCTCGCAGGCGTCGGCCAGCAGCCACTCCGCCTGCGGCACCCGCTCCACCGAGATGGCGGTCGGCGCCTTGTCCACGAGGAGCACCTCGTGGCCGTTCTCCAGCAGCTCGCCCGCGATGGAGCGGCCCACGGCCCCGGCTCCGGCGATCGCGACCCTCATGCGTGTGCCTCCTCGGGGCCCTCGGCGAAGGCCGCCTCGACCTTGTCGATCTCGTCCGTGCGCATCATCACGTGGACGAGGTCGCCCTCCTGGAGCACGGTCTGCGACGTCGGCAGCATCGCCTCGCCCAGACGGGTGAGGAACGCGACACGCACGCCCGTCTCGTCCTGGAGCCTGCTGACCTTGTGGCCGACCCAGGCGGGGGAGGTGTGCACCTCCGCGAGCTGGACGCCGCCGCTCGGGTCGCGCCACAGCGGCTCCGCGCCCGACGGCAGCAGCCGGCGCAGCATCTGGTCGGCGGTCCACCGCACGGTCGCGACGGTGGGGATGCCGAGGCGCTGGTAGACCTCGGCGCGCTTGGGGTCGTAGATGCGGGCGGCGACGTTCTCCACACCGAACATCTCGCGGGCCACGCGGGCGGCGATGATGTTGGAATTGTCACCACTGCTGACCGCGGCGAAGGCTCCCGCCTCCTCGATCCCGGCCTCGCGCAGGGTGTCCTGGTCGAAGCCGACCCCGGTGACCCGGCGGCCGCCGAACGAAGCCCCGAGCCTGCGGAATGCGGTGGGGTCCTGGTCGACCACGGCGACCGTATGCCCCTGCTGTTCCAAGGTCTGCGCGAGGGCGGAGCCCACTCTTCCGCAGCCCATAATGACGATGTGCACGGCCGTCCTTCCGGCTGACAGCGGCTCGCTGGTTTCCAGCCTCATTGCATGCTCTGGCTAAACAGGGTCTCAGACCATGGCCCAAGCTACACACGGGCGGTCACCAGTGTGACCATTTGGGGTCCGCCCGGTGCCTCAATGGCGGCCCAATGGTGAGGATCATGGGGCGGGGGTTCGTCAGTCCGATATCGAACGCTTACGATCCTCTGCGTGTCCAAACTGACCGACGTGCCCAAACGGATCCTGATCGGCCGGGCGCTGCGCAGCGACCGCCTCGGGGAAACGCTCCTCCCCAAGCGGATCGCCCTTCCCGTCTTCGCCTCCGACCCGCTCTCGTCCGTGGCATACGCCCCCGGCGAGGTCTTGCTGGTCCTGTCGATCGCGGGTGTGTCGGCGTACCACTTCAGCCCCTGGATCGCGGTCGCGGTCGTCGTGCTGATGTTCACCGTCGTGGCCTCCTACCGGCAGAACGTCCACGCGTACCCCAGCGGCGGCGGCGACTACGAGGTCGCCAACACCAACCTCGGCCCCAAGGCCGGTCTCACCGTCGCGAGCGCCCTGCTCGTCGACTACGTCCTGACCGTCGCCGTGTCCATTTCCTCCGGTGTGGAGAATCTCGGCTCCGCCGTCGATTTCGTCATCGAGCACAAGGTGCTCTCGGCGATCATCATGATTCTGCTCCTCACGCTGATGAACCTGCGCGGAGTGAAGGAATCCGGGAAACTCTTCGCCATCCCGACGTATGTGTTCGTCGGGGCGGTCTTCGTCATGATCGCCTGGGGTGCCTGGCGCGGCCTGGTCGCGGGCGACACCATGACGGCGCCCACCGCCCATCTGGAGATCAAGGCCGAACACCAGGGGCTCGCCGGCTTCGCGCTGGTCTTCCTGCTGCTGCGCGCCTTCTCCTCCGGCTGCGCCGCCCTGACCGGCGTCGAGGCCATCAGCAACGGCGTGCCGGCCTTCCGCAAGCCCAAGAGCAAGAACGCCGCCACCACCCTCGCCCTGATGGGCGGCCTCGCCGTCACCATGTTCTGCGGGATCATCGGCCTGGCCATGGCCACCGACGTCCGCATGGCCGAGTCCCCGGCCACCAACCTGCTGGACAACGGCGTCCCCGTCGGCGAGGACTTCGTCCAGCACCCGGTGATCTCCCAGGTCGCCGAGGCCGTCTTCGGGGCCGGCAGCCTCCCGTTCGTCATCCTGGCGACGGCCACCGCCCTCGTCCTCTTCCTGGCCGCCAACACCGCCTACAACGGCTTCCCGCTGCTCGGCTCGATCCTCGCCCAGGACCGCTACCTGCCGCGCCAGCTGCACACCCGCGGCGACCGCCTCGCCTTCTCCAACGGCATCGTGCTGCTCGCGGGCGCCGCCATGCTGCTGGTGTGGATCTACGACGCCGACTCCACCAAGCTGATCCAGCTCTACATCGTCGGTGTGTTCGTCTCCTTCACGCTCAGCCAGATCGGCATGGTCCGGCACTGGAACCGCCACCTGGCGACCGAGCGCGACCAGGCCACGCGCCGGCGGATGCACCGCTCCCGGGCCATCAACACCTTCGGCGGGATCTTCACCGGGCTCGTGCTGGTCGTCGTCCTGGCGACCAAGTTCACGCACGGCGCCTGGGTCGCCCTGCTGGGCATGCTGATCTTCTACGGCACCATGACCGCCATCCGCAAGCACTACGACCGGGTGGCCAACGAGATCGCCGCGGACGAGGGCCCCACCGACGACAGCGTGCGCCCCTCCCGGGTCCACTCCATCGTCCTGGTCTCCAAGGTCCACAAGCCCACCCTGCGCGCCCTGGCCTTCGCCAAGCTGACCCGCTCGGACACCCTGGAGGCGCTCAGCATCAGCGTCGACGCGGCCGAGACGAAGGCGCTCAAGGACGAGTGGGACCGGCGCGGGATCAACGTCCCGCTGAAGATCCTCGACTCGCCCTACCGCGAGATCACCCGCCCGGTGGTCGAGTACGTCAAGGGGCTGCGCAGCGAGAACCCGCGCGACGCCGTCAGCGTCTACATCCCCGAGTACGTCGTCGGCCGCTGGTACGAGCACCTGCTGCACAACCAGAGCGCGCTGCGGCTCAAGGGCCGGCTGCTCTTCACCCCCGGCGTGATGGTCACCTCGGTGCCCTACCAGCTGGAGTCCTCGGAGCTCGCCCGCCGGCGGGCCCGCAAGCGCCAGGAGTGGAACGCCCCGGGCGCGGTGCGCCGCGGCCCCGTCGACACCCCGCGCCAGCGTCCGAAGGACCCGGCGGCGAAGTAGGCGGCAGCGGTGGCGAACGGCCGGACGAGATCCACGTAAACTGGTGGGTCGGTCGTCCGGCCGTTCGTCGTCTGATCTTTCCCTGATCCTTGGAGTCTCCCCACCATGACCGAGCAGAACGAGAAGCAGTCCTTGGTCGGGGAGGAGTACGAGGTCGAGGTCGGCCCCGTCGCGCACGGCGGCCACTGCATCGCGCGGACCTCCGACGGCCGCGTCCTCTTCGTCCGCCACACCCTGCCGGGCGAGAAGGTCGTCGCCCGCGTGACGGAGGGCGAGACGGACTCCCGCTTCCTGCGCGCCGACGCCGTCACGATCCTGACCGCCTCCAAGGACCGGGTCGAGGCCCCCTGCCCGTTCGCCGGCCCCGGCAAGTGCGGCGGCTGCGACTGGCAGCACGCCAAGCCGGGCGCCCAGCGCCGGCTCAAGGGCGAGGTCGTCGCCGAGCAGCTGAAGCGGCTCACCGGCCTCACCCCGGAGGAGGCCGGCTGGGACGGCACCGTGGCCCCCGCCGAGGGCGACAAGCTGCCGGCCGGCGAGGTCCCGCAGTGGCGCACCCGCGTCCAGTACGCCATCGACGAGGACGGCCGCGTCGGCCTGCGCAAGCACCGCTCGCACGACATCGAGCCGGTCGACCACTGCATGATCGCGGCGCAGGGCGTCACCGAGCTCGGCATCGAGAAGCGCACGTGGCCCGCGATGGCCTCGGTCGAGGCCATCGCCGCCTCCGGCTCCGGCGACCGCCAGGTCGTCCTCACCCCCCGCCCCGGCGGCCGCCTCCCGCTGGTCGAGCTCGACAAGCCGGTCTCCGTCCTGCGCGTGGAGGAGAAGGACGGCGGGGTGCACCGCGTCCACGGCCGCCCCTTCGTCCGCGAGCGCGCCGACGGCCGCACCTACCGCGTCGGCATGGGCGGCTTCTGGCAGGTCCACCCGCAGGCCGCCGACACCCTGATCAAGGCCGTCATGCAGGGCCTGATGCCGCGCAAGGGCGAGATGGCCCTCGACCTCTACTGCGGCGTCGGCATCTTCGCGGGCGCCCTCGCCGAGCGGCTGGGCGAGACCGGGGCCGTCCTCGGCATCGAGTCGGGCAAGCGCGCGGTGGAGGACGCCCGCCACAACCTGGCGGACTTCCCCCGGGTCCGCATCGAACAGGGCAAGGTCGACACCGCCCTCCCGCGCACCGGCATCACCGAGTGCGACCTGATCGTCCTGGACCCCCCGCGCGCGGGAGCCGGCAAGCAGACGGTCCGCCACATCGCGAGCCTCTCGGCCCGCCGCATCGCCTACGTCGCCTGCGACCCGGCGGCCCTGGCCCGCGACCTGGGCTACTTCAAGGACGCGGGCTACCGAGTCCGCACCCTCCGCGTCTTCGACCTCTTCCCGATGACCCACCACGTGGAGTGCGTGGCCATCCTGGAGCCGATCCGCGACGACGCCTGACCTGTCCGGGGCGGGTGTCGTGTGCGGTATCTCCGTGCAGCTGTGACGCCCGCCGGAACGGATTTTTGACGGGGCGTCGCGTGTGGGGGGTGTTCCCGTGCGAGGCCGTGGCCCTCGCCCGGGAACACCCCCTAGGGCGGCCCTGTGCGCCGCGTCCGGGGGTGTCTCCCGGAAGCGGGCGGTCCGAGCACCCCGGCGACCGGCGGGTTCACTGAGCCGACCCTGCGATCTCGCGGTGCGATTCGGCCAGGATGGCCGTGGTTCCGGCCGACTGCCGTGGCGGCGTCGTCCGGCGGTGGACCACTATCTAAGATCGCCGCAACCGATTGCGGCCCGACGGGCTTCCGACCAGGACATGCCCCCACCCGCGCGAGTCACTCGTGCCCTGGGGGAACCACCTCGTGTCCATGCTGCTGCTGAAGCTGTCAGCGCAAGATCTGCTCCATTTGAACACCCGTCGCCGTATGGTGCCCCACCTCGCCGCCCGGTGGCGGCATTTCCGGGGGGCCGACGCTTCGCTTTCGGAGCGGTCCGCCTGGGCGGAGAGCCTGGTCAGCCTTGCCAACGACCTGGTCGCCGCCGGGCGTGGGAACGTGGAGATGATCGTCGAGTGTGCCGCGACGGTCGACGAGAGCGAGCGTCCCGGTGATCCCCGGCTCATCGACGTCGTGCTGGTGGGACGGCATCCCGAGGGAAGCGGGCCGTCCGTCCAACTGGTCGAGTTGAAACGCTGGTCGATGGTGACCAGGGTGGAGCGGGCCACCGAGAAACTGGTGCACGTGCCGGGCATGGGGGAGAAGAAGCACCCGGCCCTGCAGTTGCGCGAGTACTACCAGGCGTTCACGAGCGAGCGCGGCCCGTTCGGGAGGGTCGGCTTCGCGTGCGGCGGTTTCGCCTACCTGCACAACGCGACGGACGACTCGGTGCGCCCCCTCATCGACGTGGATGCCCCGACGGGTGCCTACGCACGCGTGTACACGGGTGATCGGCGTGATCAGTTGTTGTCCGACCTCCGGAAGAACTTCGCGGAGGACGGCGCGGCGTCCGAGGCGGAGAGGATGCTGCAGCTCATGGGCCTGCGCAACACGCCCCTCCTCGATGCGATGATCCGGTCCCGCGGGGAGGACACCGTCTTCACCCTGCGAGGGGACCAGAAGACGGTCGCCGATCAAGTCCTGGAGACCGCCGCCAAGGTGCTCCCCGACCCCGAACGTCCTGCACTCGTCCCCGACGAGCGCCGAGTGATCTTCCTGGTCACGGGTGGAGCCGGCACGGGGAAGAGCGCGATCGGCCTCCAGATCAAGGCGGAACTGGAAGCCCAGGGCAGGACGGTCAAGTACGCCAGCGGCAGCAGGGCCTTCAACGGAGCGCTCCAGCAGCACGTCGGCTACGGAGACCGGGAGTTCAGGGAGTCCTTCACCTACTTCAGCAACTTCGTCACCCCACCGGACCCGCCGCTGGACGTGCTGATCTGCGACGAGGCGCACCGTCTCCGAGACCGCTCCACCAACCGCTTCTGGAAGCCGGAGGACTGGGGCACGGGCCCGCAGGTGGACGAGCTCCTCGCGGCCTCGCGCCTCACCGTCTTCTTCCTGGACGAGGGCCAGTCGGTCCGGCCGAACGAGGTCGGGACCGTCGCCCTCATCGAGGACGCGGCCAGGAGGCACGACGCCCGCCTGGTACCGAGCAGCCTCCGGGAGCAGTTCCGCTGCGGCGGCAGCGACGCCTACATCCGCTGGGTGCAAGCGGTGCTCGGCGTGTCCGGGGAGCCCGTCGAGCAGTGGAGGCCGGACGGCCTGATGCACATCGAGGTGGCGGACACACCGGAGGAGCTCGAACGGATCATCCGCACCGAAGCGCTCGCAGGCGCTTCCGCGCGCATGGTCGCCGGCTACTGCTGGCCCTGGACGAAGCCGCTCGGGAAGGAACGGCGACTGGAGCCCGACGTCCGTATCGGCGACTGGCACCGGCCGTGGAACGCGGACAGCGACAGCTACTGCGAGGACGGCCGGGTGCCACCGGCGAAGACCTGGTCCGTCGAAGCGAACGGCCTCGGCCAGATAGGCTGCGTGTACACGGCACAGGGCCTCGAGTGGGACTGGTGCGGGGTGATCATCGGCGAGGACATGGTGCGCCGCGGCGACGAGTGGGTCTTCCGCCGGGGCAAGGAGCGCAAGGAGGAGGGCTCGGGGATCAAGAGGGTCGACATGCCCGGCTCCTTCGACCCGAAGGTGAAGCCCGGCAGCGTCGATGACGAGGAATTCGCCCGTCTCGTCCGTCACGCCTACCACGTACTGATGACCAGGGCCAGCCGTGCGACGGTGCTCTACTCCACGGACGCGGAAACACGGGCGTACCTGAAGGAACTCGTCGGAGAGGTGGAGATCCACGGCCTGCGCCCCACCTGGGCGAACCTGCCCGCGGAGGCCCGCACTCCTCATCTGCCCCGGCCCCGCAGGGGAGCGGGCGGCCGAGGGAAGCGGAAGCGGAAGTCCAACGAGGTGAAGGGGCGGGACATGAGGCTGTTCTGACGGAGAACGCCGAGGATATGGGGTGGCGGGCTCACCGGGCCCGCCACCCGCCTGCGTCAGAAGAGCAGGCGCGCCACCGTCGCCAGTGCCGCCACCAGAAGGTTGGAGACGACACCCGCAGCGATGTCGATCAGGATCTCGCGGATCCGCTCACGACGCGCAGACTTGTACTCGACCGAGGTCATGGCCACTCCAGAGCAGTGAGATACGGAATGGCAGGGGACGCCCTACCGGGTATCCACGCTCACGTCGAGTGTCACCACACAACGGGCACAACCACTCCTCACCCGACGCCCGTTGGGGTCGGCACACGAAGCACCGCCTCGTACCCTCCGGGAAGGTGCGCAGCACGTCGATGGTAACCCGCGCGCGGGATCAGTGGGTTGTGGGAACGAGGGAGCGGAGCTTCTCTCGGGTCTCGGGGTCCGTCGAGTACACGATCGTGCCGATCAGGCCCCGGGTCAGGAGCACCTTGTAGGTGTTGCGTACCAGGCGGTCGATGTCGTCGTCCGGAGTCGTCCTGGTGAAGGAGGGATCCTTGGAAGCCGAGCGGTCGACGATCCATCGGTCGGTCCGCCACACGAGGTCCGGGCCCATGAGCACGCCTGACCAGTCGTACTCGAAGCCCTGCGCGGTGTAGACGCACCCGACCTGCCCGAAGCCGGCCGGATCGGTGGCCCACAGCGGGGCGGGCGGCGCGCCGAGGAGGGACCGGTCCCCGTACAGGTTCCACGGCCGTGCCCAGTCGCCGATGGTGACGTCCGTCGGCAGCGCGGTCATGGCAGGCGTGATCTTCGTCGTCCACTTCCAGCAGTAGCCCGCGGACATGCGAGCCCCGTAGCCCTGGGCGCGCCGTGCGACGAGGAAGTCCTCGAGCTCCTGTGGGCTGTCCGCCATCAGCAGCTCCACCTTGCCGTCCGGCTCCCAGGCGGTGGGGCCGTCGCCGTCCAGACCCAGCAGGCCCGTCACCCAGCGCAGGTACGCGTCGCTGCCGCCGCACCGGAACTGGCTGTCCAGCTCCACCACCGTGCATTCCAGACCCTGCTCGGCCGCGGCGTCCCGGATCTCCTGCACCGTTCCCATCTCCCCCGGACGCACGACCTGGTGCTGGTCCAGCAGGAACACGGGAACCCGCGCGGCGTCCATCAGTTCCGCCACCTGCGGTCGACCCGTGCGCAGAGAGGCCTTGGTGTACCGGTTGGCGGAGGTCTTCCGCAGCCGGTGCGCCTCGTCGCAGACGAGCACGTCCAGATCGTTGGGTTCGGCCTCCATGAAGCTGTTGAAATAGCGGAAGAGCCGTTGGACCTCGGGCTTGCGGGCGCCCGCGACCCTGCGCATGGTCTTCGTGAACGACTGCGACCCGGTGGCGTGCAGAGCGGGTACGCCGCGCCGGTACAGATCGCCCAGCAGGGAGAGGGCGATCACGCTCTTGCCTGAGCCTGGTCCGCCGGCCACCACGATCACCTGCTTGCGGTTGGCCCGCCGTGCCTTCACCACGGCCGACATCACCGTCTCGTATGCAAGCCGCTGCTCGTCCAGCAGCACGAACTGCTCCCGGTCACGAACCTCGTCGGCTGCGACGGCCATCAACTGCTTGGAGGGCCGAACCTTCCCCTGCAGCAGGACATCGGCCGCATCGGCACCCGGCTTCGGTGCCAGTCTCGAACGGAGGTAGGTCAGGAAGGCCCCGCGCTGCTCGCCGGTGAACATGCGGCCGCGTTCGTCCTCCGGCACGGAGCGCAGCCCGGCGACCCCGAACTCGGTGGCGTTGTGCAGGTATGCCACGCCGGCGATCGACTCGGGGCGCTGTTCCAGAGCGCCGTTGAAGGACACCAGGTAGTCGCAGTAGCCACGCACTTGCTCGATCGGATTGAGAACCGGGGCGGGGTACGCGTCCACGCGACACCGCAGCGGATCGTCCTCCTCGGGGAAGGCGTTGCTCCACTGCTTCAGTTCCACGACGACGTACGATGGTTCTCCGCTCGAGGGGTGCAGTCCGGCGAGTATCACGTCAGCCCGCTTGCTGGTCAGCGGCAGCCCGTACTCCAGCAGCATCTCGACGTCACCGAGTCCGGCCTCGACGAGGGCGTTGGTGAGCGCGGGGATGCTGCGTTCCCAAGAGCGCACTTCCGACGGCTGGGGCTGGTGGCGGTGCTTGTGCAGGAAGTTCTCGGTCAGGAGCTCTGCCAACCGTCCTTCGAGATGGGTGCGGTTGGCCAGAGATGCCGCGGACTCACGGAACAGCAAGAAAATGCCCCCAGGCAGCACGAAGTAGCTCGTGCGGGTGGGGGCGTGTCCTTCGAGTTCCACGAAGTGGAGCGGAAGCCCGGCGGGCCGCTGAGATGATGACGTCATTCTAGAACAGAACGTGGATTACCAGCCTGGTCGGTGCTACGTCGCCACCGGTCCCGGGGCAGTTCGCGGGTGCCCTCCGTGTCGGGGACCGAGGCGACTCCGGCGGCAGGCATCGCGACGCGGACGAGCGCGACCGGGTCGTCGACGACGGTCACCACAGGGTCGTGGCGACCAGCCGTCCTGAGCGCCCCGGTGGTTCGGTCGTGCCGGCCCCCGTGGCGTTCCGGTGCGGGGGCCCGCGGGTTCTGGCCTGGGTGTGTGATGGCGGGTTCGGTTGGAGCCGGCCAGGAGCGATGTGAATCGGCCAAGTACGCACGTCCTTGCCGATCACGGGCGGCATTCCAGGAGGATGGCGGGCAATGGACATGATTTCTCCGCAGGCGGCGGGCCCGTCCGACGCGTACGGGCCCTTCGCGCACCTCACCGCTCCCAACATGCCGCTCTACCGGGCGGTGATGCGGGCCTTCCTCGTCGCCAAGGAGCGGTTCGCCGTGCACCTGCGGCCCGAGGAAGTGCACGCCGGGCTGGCCGGTGGCGTGCGGCCCGCAGAGCTGGAGGGGGTCGTCGGAGCGCTGGACAGGCTGGTCAAGTGGGGGAACCTGCGGGCCGATCCGGACACCGGGCGGGTCACCGCCGTCGAGGACTTCTACCGCAAGCGGTTCATCTACCAGCTCACGCGGGAGGGCGAGGCGGCGGAGGAAGCGCTGTCCGCGTACGACGAGGCGCTCGGGCGGCGGGGTGCGCTGCAGGCCGTCGCGCTGCACGACATCGTGACGCAGCTGCGCGCCCTGCTCGTGCTGGCGGGCGAGGAGGAGCCCGATCCGGCCAAGACCCATCTGGCGCTGGACGGGCTCGCGAGCCGTTTCGCCGCGCTCGCCGAGAACGCGCGCGCCTTCATGGGCTCCCTCCAGCGGACCATCGACCTCCACGACGTGGGGGAGGAGGTCTTCCTCGCCTACAAGGACCAGCTCATCCAGTACCTGGAGCGGTTCATCCAGGACCTGATCACCCTCGGCGGGCGCATCGCCCGGCTGATCCTGGAGCTGGAGGGTGACGACCGGATCCAGCCCCTGCTGCGGGCCGCCGCCGCCCGCGAAGCCGCCGACGCCACGCCGCAGGAAGCCGTGCACGCCGAGCAGGCCGCGTACGAGCGGTGGGCCGGCCGGTGGGCAGGGCTGGCGGCCTGGTTCCTCACCCGGGACGGCCGGGAGTCGCAGGCCCGGCTGCTGCGCGGCCGCGCGCTGGGCGCGATCCCGCAGCTGCTGGCCGTCGTACGGTCGCTGAACGAGCGCCGCGCCGGGCGCTCGGACCGCTCCGCGGACTTCCGCACCCTTGCGCGCTGGTTCGCCGAAGCGCCCGACGACGATGCCCGGCACCGGCTGTGGCGCACCGCGTTCGGCCTGTACCCGGCCCGGCACCTCACCGTGGACCCCGAGACGCTGGCCGCCCGCCACGCCCGCCCCGAGCCGGCGGGAACGCCATGGGCCGACGCCGCGCCGCTGCGGATCAGCCCGCAGCTGCGCCGCACGGGAAGCTACGAGCGGCGCGGCAAGCCGCGCAGGGTCGAGGACCGGCAGGAGGCACGCCGACTGCTCGCCGAGACGGCCGCCAAGCAGGCCGCGGAGACGGCCGCGGCCCGGGCCCGGCTCGTCACCCACGGGGTCACCAGGCTGTCCGGACTCGGCGAGCTGGACCCCCTCGGCTTCCGGCTCTTCCTCCAGCTCCTCGGCGACGCGCTGGCCACCTGGCGGCCCGGTACGACGCACACCGCGGCCACCAGCGCCGACGGCTCCATGGAGATCCGGCTCACGGCACCGGCCGACGGGTCGACGGCCGAGGTCCGCACACCGGACGGGATCTTCCGCGGGCCGGACCACAGCATCGAGATCGTCGACCTCACGGACGGCGAACGAAGAGGAGGGAGGGGCGAGTGACGACCACGCCGCTCGCCGAAGTACTCGACGGGCAGCACGCCGCCGAGCGGCGCAAGGCCGCCCGTGCCCTGCTGAAGCAGCCCCTGCTGCTCGCGCACGGCGCGTCCGCCGACGAGTTCCGCCTCGTACGGCGCCACGCCGCCGAGCTGCGCGAGTGGTTCGACCGCAACACCGGCTGGTCCCTCCAGGTCGACGCCGAGACCGCCCGGCTGGGCAAGATCCCCGCCGTGCTCGACGACGCCACGCATCCGGCGCGCGAGGTCACCCGGAGCGCCGTCCCCTTCAGCCGCCGCCGGTACGTCCTGCTCTGCCTCGCCCTCGCCGCCCTCGAACGCGGCGAGGCACAGATCGCGCTGGGCCGCCTCGCCGACCAGATCGTGCTGGACGCCAAGGACCCCCGACTGGCCGCCTCGGGCATCGAGTTCACCCTGGACCGCCGCGACGAGCGGCTCGACCTCGCCGCCGTCGTACGGCTCCTGCTCCACCTCGGCGTGCTGCGGCGCGTCGCCGGCGACGAGGACGCCTACGTCAGCGGAGCCGGCGACGTCCTGTACGACGTCGAACGGCGGGTGCTCGCCGGGCTTCTCGCCACCCGCCGGGGCCCCTCCACCGTGCGGGCCGAAACGCCGGAGGCCCGGCTCGCCGAGCTCGCCGCGGAAACCGCCCTCGACAGCGACGAACTGCGCTTCCGCGCCATGCGCCGCTCCCTGACCCGGCGGCTGCTCGACGACCCCGTCCTCTACTACGACGAGCTGACCGACGCCGAACTCGGCTACCTGACGCGCCAGCGGGGCTTCCTCACCGCCCGCATCAACGAACTGACCGGTCTGGTGGCCGAAGTGCGCGCCGAAGGCATCGCCATGGTCGACCCCGAGGACGACCTCACCGATGTCCGCATGCCCGAATCGGGGACCCGCGGCCACGTCACCCTCCTGCTCGCCGAGTACCTCACGGCGGCCGAGGGGCCGGTCGTCCCCCTGCCCGAGCTCGAGCGCCGCGTGGTCGAACTGGCCGCCGAACACGGCGGATTCTGGTCCAAGTCGGCCCGTGAGCCCGGGGCCGAGGGCGACTTGGCCGAACAGGCCGTCGCCCGGCTGGCCGCGCTCGGCCTGGTCGACCGCAGCGCCGACGGAGTCGTGCCGCGCCCCGCGCTCGCCCGCTACGCGGTCGGCGAGACCGTCGTGCTCGAACCCCGTACAGCCGGCACCGCGCAGGTGCCCGCCCAGCGAAAGGCGCACAGGCCGTGACCCCCCGTCCCGCTCTCCCCACCCCTGCGCGCCCCCGCTGGCAGCCGCTGCGCATCGGGCTCGTCGACCTCTTCCACTACGACGTGGAGGAGTTCCACTTCCGCGACGGCCGACTGCTGCTCCGGGGGAACAACGGCACCGGCAAGTCCAAGGTGCTGGCCCTGACCCTGCCCTTCCTCCTCGACGGGGACCTCGGCGCCCGCCGGGTGGAGCCGGACGGGGACCCCGGAAAGCGGATGGAGTGGAACCTCCTGCTCGGCGGTGAGCACCCGCACTCCGAACGCCTCGGCTACACCTGGGTGGAGTTCGGCCGCCGCGATGCGGTGAGCGGCGAGGAGCAGTTCTGCACGCTGCTGTGCGGGCTCAAGGCCGTCAGCGGGCGCGGCATCGCCCGGCACTGGTGGGCGGTGACCGGGCAGCGGATCGACCACGGCCCGGCCGACGCGCGCGCAGCCGGGAGCCTGAGCCTGCTCGACGCCACCGGCACGGCCTTGTCGCGGGACCGGCTCATCGAGGCGGTCGACGGACAGGGGATGGTCCACGACCAGGCCAAGGCCTACCGCCGGGCGGTCGACGAGGCGCTCTTCGGCCTCGGAGAGCAACGCTACGCGGCCCTCGTGGACCTGCTCATCCAGCTGCGCCAGCCCCAGCTGTCCAAGCGTCCCAGCGAGGCGGCCCTCTCCCGCGCCCTCACCGAAGCCCTACCGCCGATGGACCAGGCCGTCATCGCGGACGTGGCCGAGGCCTTCCGCTCCCTGGACGAGGAGAAGGAGGAGCTGCGCGCGGCCGGGGCCGCCCAGCGGGCGGCCTCCGTCTTCCTCGACCACTACCGGCGCTACGCCCGCGCGGCCTCCCGCCGTCGCGCCCGCCTCCCGCGCAGCGAACACTCGAAGTACGAGCAGCTGCTGCGCGACCTCGCCGAGGCACAGGCCGAGAAGACCGCGGCGGAGGGGGAGCGGGCGGCGGCGGAGGAGCACGTCGCCGCCCTCACCGAGACCCGGGCGAGGCTGGAGGCGGCCGACGCGGCCCTGCGCGAGGGTCCCGAGATGCGCAGCGCCCACGAACTGGAGCGGGCCGCGCAGGCGCTGGCGCGGGCGGAGGCGGACTGCGCCCGCGCGCGGGACGACGGGGAGGAGGCCTCGCTCCGGCACACCAAGGCGCTCGGCCGCCTCGCCGCCGCGGAGAACCGGCTCGGGGCCGCCCGGAAGCAGGCGGGGGACACGCTGGTCCGGGCCCGGGAGACGGCCGCGACGGCCCGGCTGGAGCTTCCCGGGGACGAAGGGCGGGCGGTCGCCGACCTGCGGGCGGCGGTGGCCGAGGCGACCGACCGCCGGCACCGCACCCTCACGCACGTGGAGGCGCTCGCCGACCGGGCCGAAGCGGTGACGTCCGGGCGCCGGGCCGCCGTACTGCGGCTCGACGAGGCGGAGGCCGAGCTGGCGCACGCCGCCGAGGCGCGGGACGCTGCCGAGGACACGGCACGGACCGCCGGACGGGCCCTGGTCGACGCCGTACGCGAGCACGCGGGCCGGTGCGGGGAGCTGGTGTACGCCGACCCCGCGGGTCTCCTGGACGAGCTCCAGGAGTGGACCCGGCACCAGGACGGCCCCTACCCCGCACGCCGCCGTGCCGCGCAAGCGCACAGCGCCACCGCGGCGGTCCTCGCCGACCAGGCGGCGGAATCGGCGCAGCTCCGGGCCGGCCTGGCCGCCCGCACCCGCGCCGCGGAGCAGGAACTCGCCGGGCTGGAGTCCGGGGGCCGGCGCGGGCCGCAGGCCCCGTACACCCGCGGCCCCGGCGTTCGGGACCGGGCGCCCGGTGCCCCTCTGTGGCGGCTCATCGACTTCCGGGACGAGGTCGCGGAACGCGACCGCGCCGGGCTGGAGGCGGCCCTGGAGGCGTCCGGGCTGCTGGACGCGTGGGTGCGCCCCGACGGCGCGGCCCTCGCCCCGGACGGCCATGACGTACTCCTCGCCCCGGACACCGGACCGGTCGCGGGGCCTTCGCTCGCCGACGTACTGCGGCCTGCCGTGGACCACGGCGACGCGCAGGCGGCGCAGGTCGGCGTGGAGTCGGTGGCCCGGCTGCTGGGGGCGATCGGCCTGGGCGGGGCTCCCGGGGGCGCGGGACCGGCCGGCGGTGCGCCGCACGCCGGCGCCGCGGGCACCGGGACCGCGGACGGCACCTGGATCGCACCGGACGGACGCCACCGCGTCGGCGCCCTCACCGGCCGTTGGGCCAAACCCGCCGCCGAGTACATCGGGGAGGGCGCACGGGAAGCCGCGAGGCGGACCCGGATCGCGGCCCTGCGGGCCGAGCTCTTCCTCCTCCGCCAGGAGTCGGCCGAAGCGGACGCGCAGCTGCAGGCCGTGGCGAGCCGCCGGCGGACGCTCGACGCCGAACTGGGGGCCGTTCCCGACGACGCGCCCCTGATCAGGGCGCACGCCGCGGCCGCGGCCGCCGCCGACGGCGTGCGCCGGGCCGGGGCGCGGCGCGAGGAGCGGGCCGCCGAGGCGGCGGCCGCCGCCGAGCGGGCCGAGGCGGCCACCGCCGAACTGGAGGAGACGGCGGCCGATCTGGGGCTGCCCGCGGACCGGCCCGCGCTGGCCGCCGTACGACGGGCCCTCGCCGGACTCGACGTCGTCCTGGCGGGGCTGTGGCCCGCGCTGCGTGAGCGGAGCGAGGCGTCCCGGCAGGCGGACGAGGAACGCGAGGAGGCGGTGCGGGCGGGGGAGCGGAGCGCCGAACTCGCCCTGCGCACGGAGGCGGCCGTCCGTGAGGCGGCCGCCGCCGACGAGCGGCTGGCCACGCTGCGCGCGACCGTCGGCGCCGCCGTCGCGGAGCTGGAGCGGCTGCTCGCCGAGGCCGCGGAGGCCCTGCGCGGCTGCGCCGCCGACGAGCGGCGCACCCGGGAACGGCACACGCGGGCGGACCGGCGGGCCAGCCGGGCCGAGGGCCGTATCGAACAGCTGGAGAAGGACGTGGCCGAAGCCGCCGCGGCGCGCTCCGAGGCCGTCGCCGCGCTCCAGCGCTTCACGGCCACGGGGCTGATCACGGTCGCGCTTCCCGATCTGGCCGTACCGGCCGCCGACGACGGCCCGTGGGCGCCCACCCCGGCCATCGCCCTGGCCCGCGTCCTCGAATCGGAGCTGTCCACGACGGACGACTCGGACGGTGCCTGGGAGCGGGTGCAGCGGCGCCTGAGCGAGGAGTTCAAAATCCTCCAGGACGCACTGTCGCGGCACGGCAACACCGCCTCGGCGCGCATGGTCGAGGACGGCATGATCGTCGACATCGTCTACCAGGGCCGTGAGCGCACCGTCCCCGCGCTCGCCGAGGCGCTCGCGGTCGAGGTCGGCGAGCTCACCCGCATCCTCTCCGCGCACGAGCGCGAGATCCTGGAGACCCACCTCATCACGGAGGTGGCCGGCACGCTCCAGGAGCTGATCGCGGCCGCCGAGCGGCAGGTGCTGGCCATGAACGCCGAGCTGGAGGAACGGCCCACCTCGACCGGGATGAGGCTGCGCCTGGTGTGGCGGCCCTCCCGCAAGGCCCCGGTCGGCCTCGCGCAGGCCCGCGGCCGACTGCTGCAGACCGCTGACGCCTGGACGCCCGAGGACCGGGCCGCGGTCGGCGAGTTCCTGCAGACGCAGATCGCCCGCCAGCAGACCGAGGACGCGGCCGGCAGCTGGCTGGAGCACCTCACCGCGGCCCTCGACTACCGCTCCTGGCACGAGTTCGCCGTCGAGCGCCAGCAGCACGGCCGCTGGGTACCCGCCACGGGACCGGCCTCCGGGGGCGAACGCGTCCTGGCCGTGTCCGTCCCCCTGTTCGCCGCCGCCTCCTCGCACTACGCGAGCGCGGGCAGCCCGTACGCGCCGCGCCTGGTGACCCTGGACGAGGCGTTCGCAGGGGTGGACGACGACTCGCGCGCCAAGTGCCTCGGGCTCCTGTACGCCTTCGACCTGGACGTGGTCATGACCAGCGAGCGGGAGTGGGCCTGCTATCCGCAGGTGCCGGGCATCGCCATCGCGCAGCTCGCCCGTGTGGACGAGGTGGCCGCGGTCCTGGTCACCCGCTGGGAGTGGGACGGCACGGCCCGCACGCGCCGAGAGGACCCGGTGCGGACGGCCGACCAGGAGCCCCTGTGGGCGTGAGCGGTTCCCCGGTGGACGAAGCGCGCCTGCGCCGCCTCCTCGGCGGCGCCGACCTGGCCTGGCTGGTGGAGCGGGTACGCCGGCGCCTGGAGCGCGGGCAGCCCCTCACCGGGGCGGTCTCGCTGGCGGCGCCGAGCCCGGCCGAACGGGCCGCGGCCGAGCGGCTGCTGGGCCGGGCACCGGGCGCCGGCAGGGCGCTGACGGTCCGGCTCGACGCCGTGGAGGCCGTGCTGGTCGGATCGGGCGTCAGCCCCGAAGGCCTGGAGGCGGCCGTGGCGGTGCTCACCGGGCCGGTCGCCGTGCTCCGCGAGGTCCGCCGGAGCGAGGAGGAGGCCTGGGAGGAGGCGTACGCGCCGCTGTTCCTGCTGGCCGAGGAGCTTCCGGCGTACGCCGCCTGGGCCGTACGCGTGCGTGAGGACGGCCTGGTGCGCCGGCTCGCGCGCACTCCCGCCGCCGCCCGTCCGCTGGTGGAGCAGACCGTCCGCGTACTGCGGGAGCTGCCCGTCGCACCGCCGCGGTCGCTGTCGGTGTTCGCCGCGGAGGTCCTGGGCAGCGCTCACGCACTCGACGACGGGACCCCGGGAGCCACCCTCGCGCTCTCCGGCGCCCGCGCTCTGACCGGCCGTCCCGACGGTGCGGGAGCGGCCTGGAGGCGAGCCGCTTGGGCTTCCGTCGGCCTGCTCCGGGACGACGTGTCCTCGACGGTGCTCACCCTCAACCTCCGCGGGACCCGGGCCCTGGACTGGATGACCGACGCGGGTGAGCCTTGTGTCCTCACGCTCCGTCAGCTCGCCCGTCGTCCGCTGCGGACGGCACCGCCCGTGGTCCACGTCTGCGAGAACCCGGCGGTCCTCTCGGCCGCCGCGGACCGCCACGGACCGGACGCCCGACCGCTGGTATGCGTCCAGGGCCAGCCGTCGGCCGCCGCCCTGGCCCTGCTCGCCTCCCTGCACGGGCTCGGTGCCGCCTTCCGCTACCACGGCGACTTCGACTGGGGCGGCCTGCGCATCGCCACGACGCTGTCGGGGCACGTGCCGTGGCGGCCCTGGCGCTACCGCGCCGACGACTACCGCGCGGCCGTGGCGGCCGCCGGATCCGACCTGCGCCCGCTGGACGGGAAACCGGCGCCGTCGCCGTGGGACCCCGACCTGGCGCTCGCCCTGGCCGAGCACGCCCTGCGCGTCGAGGAGGAGGCCGTGGTGGACGCGCTGCTGGCGGACCTCGCGGGGTGAAGCCGCCGGGGCGGGCCGCCGCCGGGGGCCGCCGCGGCGGCGGGCCTCAGACCGGCAGGCCCGTCGGTTCCTTGATGCGCTTCATGATGATCTGGGAGTTGACCTCCGTGACCCCCGAGAGGGCCGTCAGGCGCTCGATCCACAGGCGTTCGTACGCGCGGAGGTCGTTGACGGCGATGCGCAGCAGGCAGCCGGGGCTGCCGAAGAGGCGGTAGGCCTCGATCACGTCGGGGATGTCCTGGAGAGCCGCCTCGAAGGCCTCGACCGCCTCGCGGTCGCGGCGGACCTCCACCGACACCAGGACCTCGAAGCCGCGGCCGACCGCCTCGGGGTCGATCACCGCGCGGTAGCCCTGGATCACCCCGTCCTGCTCCAGTTGCCGCACCCGTCGCATGCAGGGGGAGGGGGTCAGTCCGACCCGCTGGGCCAGTTCCTGGTTGCTGAGCCGGCCGTCGCGCTGGAGCTCGCGCAAGATTTCACGATCAATGGCATCCATCGCGCAATCATCCCCCAAGGTTTGTCACGGGATGCTTACAACACGCAATCGCATTGCGCGTAGATCTCACTATCATTGCTCCTTCTAGGAACTTTGTGCGAACCCCGCTCCGGGGTCCAGACGTCAGGGAAGGGTGGCCATGGGGCGCATCGTCGTCATCAGCACCGGCGGGACGATAGCCAGCCGGTGGACGGGCTCGGGCTTCGCCGCCGAGGCGGACGGCCGCGAGGTCATGGCCACCGCGCCACTGCCCGAGGGCATCACCGTCGAGGTCGTCGACCTGTTCAGCGTGAACAGCCCCCGCCTCACCACGGCCCACCAGCTCACCCTGCTGCGCACCGTCCACGAGGTCCTCGACGACCCCGCCGTCGACGGCATCGTCGTCACCCACGGCACGGACACCCTGGAGGAGTCCGCCTTCCTGGTCGACCTGCACCACCACGACGCCCGCAGCGTCGTCTTCACCGGCTCGCAGCTGCCCATGGGCTCCACCGAGGGCGACGGCCCCGGCAACCTCTACGACGCCCTGCTCACCGCCGCGACCACGCGCGGGCTCGGCGTCCTGATCTCCTTCGCCGGCCGCGTGCACGCCGCCCGCGGCACCATGAAGACCCAGGCCGTGGCCCTGGACGCGTTCGCGGACCCCTCCCGCGAGCTCCTCGGCAAGGTCGGCTTCGGCAAGGTCACCGTCCTGCGCCGGCCCCAGCGCCCGCAGGCCCTGGCCCTGCCCGCGATGCCGGAGCTCCCGCCGCGCGTGGACATGGTGATGCACCACGCCGACGGCGACCCGGTGCTCCTGAACGCCGCCGTCGCGGCCGGCGCCCGGGGCGTCGTCCTCGTCGGCACCGGCGCGGGCAACGCCACCCCGGAGATCGTCGAGGCGGTCCGGGAGGCCGTGGCCCGCGGTGTGCTCGTCGCCCTGACCACCCGCGTCCCGGCCGGCCCGGTCACCGAGATCTACACGCACGGCGGCGCGGTCGACCTGGTCGCCGCCGGCGCCGTCCCCACCGGCACCCTGCGCGCCGGCCAGGCCCGCATCGCGGTCCTCTCCGCGCTGCTGTCCTCCGAGAACCCGGTCGAACAGGCCCGCGTCCTGCGCGCGTCCCTGTCCGAGGAGGACCCGGTCCTCGTCGACGCCTAGCCGTTCCGGCCCGCCCGCGTCCCGGGCGCCATAGGATTCCCCCGCAACGATCACGACGTCGCGGGGGGACGCGTAGATGGAGCCCGGGATCATCGGCAGCCGCCTGGCCTCGGCGGCCATCGGCCCGCTCGTCAGGAAGCTCTTCGTCACGGAGGGCCCCGGCGCGGGCCTCGTCGACAAGCCGATCAGGATCTCCGGATACGTTTCCTTCCGCGGCGAGAAGCGCTCCCTGACAGAGTCCGACCTGCGCTCCCTGGCGGGGAAGCTGGTCCGCCAGGCCCTGCGTACGGGCGAACGCCCCGTCGCCGCCGACGAGCAGCAGGCGGTGGCCGACGCCCTCGCCGCCACCCTGCACGCGCTGGGCGACCTGACGATGTCCGACGTCGACGCCGTCCGCCTCGGCGCCCCGGCCTTCGCCCGTGCGCTGCGCGGTGCGGCCGACCGCCCCGAGCGCGAACTGACCGCGGACGGCACGTACTTCTACGAGCGGCTGCTCGAAGCCGCCTGCCTGCACATCCTGCACTTCTTCACCCAGCGCTCGACCTTCGTCGCCCACGCCCTGGTGGAACAGACCAGGAGGATCGCGGAGCTGACGTCCAAGGTGGACGAACTGATCCGCCGCGACCCGCTCCCGGGCGCCGAGGACGCCGCGTTCGAGGCGGAGTACCTGCCGTACGTCGCCCGCAAGCACGCGAAGCTGACGATCTACGGCATCGACCTCGGCAGCTCGCCGGCGCGGTGGCCGCTGGACGCGGCGTACCTGAGCCTGGAGGCGACCGGGCTGCCGCGCATGACGCAGGTCCCGGCCCGGGAGCTCGACCCCGACGCCCCGTACGACTTCCCCTCGGGCGTGTTCCTGATGGAGGGGCCCCCGGTCGACGCCGACAGGGCCGAACGGATCCTCAAGGCCCTCGCCCAGGCCCGTACGGCGCACCCCGCCGACCAGGCACTGGCCGGCAGCCGGCGCGTCCTGCTGCGCGGCGAGGCCGGATCCGGCAAGACCACCCTGGTGCAGTGGCTGGCCGTCTCCGCCGCCCGGCAGGACCTGCCGCCGCAGATGGCGTACCTGGAGGACCGCGTCCCCTTCGTCCTGCCCCTGCGCACCCTGACCCGCCACGGCGAACGGCTCCCCGCACCCCGGGACCTCCTCACCGCCGCCGGCTGCCCGCTCGGCGGGAGCCAGCCCGACGGCTGGGCGCACCGGGTGCTCTCGGCGGGGCGGGGCCTGGTCCTCGTGGACGGCATCGACGAGGTCCCCGACGCCGAGCGCGCGCGGACGCGCTCCTGGCTGCGCGACCTGATGGACCTCTACGACGGCGACAACCGCTGGCTCGTCACCTCCCGCCCCTCCGCCGTCGGCGTGGACTGGCTGGCCGAGGAGGGCTTCACCGAGCTGACGCTGTCCGCGATGGGGCCGGCCGAGACCGCCACCTTCATCCGGCGCTGGCACGCCGCCGCCCGCCGGGGCGCGGACGAGGACGAGGAGCTGGAGGCGTACGAGGCCCAGCTGCTGACGGCCGTACGGCTCAAGCCCGATCTCGGGCGGCTCGCCACCAACCCCCTGATGTGCGGCCTGATCTGCGCCCTCCACCGCGACCGGCGCGGCTACCTCCCGCAGGGCCGCAAGGACCTCTACGAGGCCGCGCTCTCCATGCTGCTGAGCCGCCGCGACCGCGAGCGCGACATGCGCCTGCCGGACCTGCGCGAGGAGCCGCAGCTCGACCTGCTCCAGCGGCTGGCGTACTGGCTGATCAAGAACGGCCGTACGGAGATGGACCGTTCGCGGGCCGAGGACATCATCGCCCGGGCCCTCCCCGCCGTCCCCGAGGCGGCGGCCCTGGGCGGGGCGCCGGCGGTCTTCGAGCACTTCCTCCAGCGCAGCGGCCTGCTCCGCGAACCGGCCCCCGGCACGGTGGACTTCGTCCACCGCACCTTCCAGGACTTCCTCGGCGCCCGCGCGGCCGTGGAGGACGGCGACTTCGGACTGCTCACCGCCCGCGCCGGCGACGACCAGTGGGAGGACGTCATCCGCATGGCGGTCGCCCTGGCCCGGCCGGCCGAGCGCGTGACGGTGTTCCGCGAGCTGCTGGCGCTGGGGGACCGGTCGTCCGATCCACGGGTGCGGGCGCGGGTCTACCTGCTCGCCGCGGCCTGCCTGGAGCACGCCACCACGCTCGCCCCCGAAACCCGCACGGCGGTGGAGCAGCGCACCGCCACCCTCATCCCGCCGGGCAGTGAGGACGAGGCCCGCGCCCTGGCGGAGGTCGGCCCGCTGGTCCTGGGCCTCCTCCCCGGCCCGGAGGGGCTCACGCCGTGGTTCGCGTACCACGTGGTGATCGCCGCCTCACACGTCACCTCGGAAGCCGCCGTCCCGTTCCTCGCGCGGTTCGTCGGGCACCCCTTCCTGCCGGTCCGCTCCCAGCTCGTCTGGGCCTGGTCGCGGTTCGACGGCGCCGGATACGCGGACGAGGTCATCGCGCACCTGGACCCCGCCGATCTGCGGTACACCGTGCGGTCCGACGGACAGCTCCGCGAACTGGAGCGCCTGGGGATCCGGCCGGACCGCCTGGACATCCGCAGCGGGGTGTCCCCGCAGGCCCTGGCGGCGTTCATCGGCCGGTACGACCCCGTGGACATCACGCTCACGGGGATCGCCGTGCCCGGCCCGGGCCTCCTGGCGGGGCAGCCGGCCCTGAGGCACCTCGACATCAGCCGCTGCCCGGACCTGACGGACCTCTCCGGGCTCGAGGACCTGCCCCTGACCTTTCTCTGCGTCTCCGCCGAGGCGTTGGATCGCCTGCCCGCGGACGCGGTCCTGCCGGAGGTGAGGAGACTGGATCTCGTCGGGGGCGGGGACGACGCCGTCCAGGCGGCCCTCCGACGGCTGCCGACGGCCTTCCCCGCCCTGGAGGAGTTCACCTCCATCGGCGACCTCGGCCCGGTCGGCGAGATCGACATCGCACCGCTGGCCGGACTGTCCGCACTCAGGGAGGTCTCCATCGCGGTGGGCCGTGACCGCCTCCGGGGCGTCGACCTGCTGCCACCGTCCGTGGAGCTGGAGTGCTCCACGGAGGACCCTGTGCCGAAGGCACGCCGAGGGCCCGCCACCGCATGACACGGCGGCGGGCCCGGTCGCCCCTCAACCCCCGGCGAACGCCGACAGGATCCGGTCCGCCGCCGAGGTCGCCGTGACGGTGCCCGCCCTGACGCCCGCTTCCAGGGTCGGGGCCAGCTCCCGTACCGACGGGTCCGACTTCAGGCGTTCCAGGAGCTCGTCGCGGACCATCGACCAGGTCCACTCCACCTGCTGCGCCGCCCGCTTCGCCGTCAGCCGGCCGCCGGCGTCCAGCAGGACCCGGTGCTGCTCCAGGCGGTTCCAGACCTCCTCCAGCCCCGTCGACTCCCGTGCGCTGCACGTCAGTACCGGCGGGGTCCACGCCGCGTCCGCCGGATGCATCAGGCGCAGCGCGCCCGACAGCTCCCGGGCGGCGGCCTTCGCGTCGCGTTCGTGCGGGCCGTCGGCCTTGTTCACCGCGAGGACGTCCGCCAGCTCCAGGACGCCCTTCTTGATGCCCTGGAGCTGGTCGCCCGTACGGGCCAGGGAGAGGAGGAGGAAGGAGTCCACCATGCCGGCGACCGTGGTCTCGGACTGGCCCACGCCGACCGTTTCGACGAGGACGACGTCGTAGCCCGCCGCCTCCATCACGATCATCGACTCCCGGGTGGCCTTCGCGACCCCGCCCAGCGTTCCCGCCGAGGGCGAGGGGCGCACGAAGGCCGCCGGGTCCACCGACAGGCGCTCCATCCTGGTCTTGTCGCCCAGGATGGAGCCGCCCGTCCGCGTGGACGAGGGGTCGACCGCGAGGACGGCCACCCGGTGCCCGAGGCCCGTCAGCATCGTGCCGAACGCGTCGATGAAGGTGGACTTGCCCACCCCCGGCACCCCGCTGATGCCGATCCGGCGTGCCTTCCCCGAGTGGGGCAGGAGCTCCGTCAGCAGCCGCTGGGCCAGGGCCCGGTGGTCGGCCCGGGTGGACTCGACGAGGGTGATGGCGCGCGCGATGTGCGCGCGCCTCCCGTCGAGCACGCCCTTCACGTACACGTCGATGTCGATCTTCGGGGGCATCCCGCCTCCGCCTACAGCTCGTGGCCCAGGTCCGCGGCGAGCCGCGTCACCAGGTCGTGGGCCGCGTCGGGGATGACCGTGCCGGGCGGGAAGACCGCCGCGGCGCCCATCTCCAGCAGCGTGGGGACGTCGGCCGGCGGGATGACGCCGCCCACCACGATCATGATGTCCTCACGGCCCTCTTCCGCCAGCTGCTCGCGCAGTGCCGGTACGAGGGTCAGGTGGCCGGCCGCCAGCGACGAGACGCCCACCACGTGGACGTCCGCCTCGACGGCCTGGCGGGCCACCTCCGCCGGGGTCTGGAACAGCGGGCCGACGTCCACGTCGAAGCCCAGGTCGGCGAAGGCCGTCGCGATCACCTTCTGGCCGCGGTCGTGGCCGTCCTGGCCCATCTTCGCGACCAGGATGCGCGGACGGCGGCCCTCCGCCTCCTCGAACCGGTCGACGAGCGCACGGGTGCGCTCCAGGGACGGGGACTCGCCTGCTTCGGTGCGGTACACACCCGAGATCGTACGGATCTGGCTCGCGTGCCGCCCGTACACCTTCTCCAGGGCGTCCGAGATCTCGCCGACCGTGGCCTTGGCCCGGGCCGCGTCCACCGCCAGGGCGAGCAGGTTGCCCTCCAGGCCCTGGCCGGCCCCGCGCTCGGCGGCGTTCGTCAGCGCCCGCAGCGCGTCCTGGGTGCGCGCCTCGTCGCGCTCCTCGCGCAGCCGCCGCAGCTTGGCGATCTGCTGCGCGCGCACCGAGGAGTTGTCGACCACGAGGACGTCGATCTGCTCGTCGTTCTCCACGCGGTACTTGTTGACGCCGATCACCGGCTGGCGGCCCGAGTCGATCCGCGCCTGGGTGCGGGCCGCGGCCTCCTCCACGCGCAGCTTCGGGATGCCCGCGTCGATGGCCTGCGCCATGCCGCCGGCCGCCTCGACCTCCTGGATGTGCTGCCAGGCCCGGCGTGCCAGGTCGTAGGTCAGCTTCTCCACGTACGCGCTGCCGCCCCACGGGTCGATCGACCGGCAGGTCCCCGACTCCTGCTGGAGCAGCAGCTGGGTGTTGCGGGCGATGCGCGCCGAGAAGTCCGTCGGCAGGGCCAGGGCCTCGTCGAGGGCGTTGGTGTGCAGCGACTGGGTGTGGCCCTGCGTCGCGGCCATCGCCTCGATGCAGGTCCGCGTCACGTTGTTGAACACGTCCTGCGCGGTCAGGGACCAGCCCGAGGTCTGCGAATGCGTGCGCAGCGACAGCGACTTGGTGTTCTTCGGGTCGAACTGCTTCACCAGCTTCGCCCACAGCAGGCGCGCCGCGCGCAGCTTCGCGACCTCCATGAAGAAGTTCATGCCGATCGCCCAGAAGAACGACAGGCGCGGCGCGAACGCGTCCACGTCCAGCCCGGCGCCCTGCCCGGCCCGCAGGTACTCCACGCCGTCGGCGAGGGTGTAGGCCAGCTCCAGGTCGGCCGTGGCCCCCGCCTCCTGGATGTGGTAGCCGGAGATCGAGATGGAGTTGTACCGCGGCATCTTCTGCGAGGTGAAGGAGAAGATGTCCGAGATGATCCGCATCGAGGGCTTCGGCGGATAGATGTAGGTGTTGCGGACCATGAACTCCTTGAGGATGTCGTTCTGGATGGTCCCGGCGAGCTTGTCGGGGGAGACGCCCTGCTCCTCCGCCGCCACGATGTACAGGGCGAGGACCGGCAGCACCGCGCCGTTCATCGTCATGGACACCGACATCTTGTCCAGCGGGATGCCGTCGAACAGCTGCCGCATGTCGTAGATCGAGTCGATCGCCACGCCCGCCATGCCGACGTCGCCCGTCACGCGCGGGTGGTCGCTGTCGTAGCCGCGGTGCGTGGGCAGGTCGAAGGCCACCGACAGGCCCTTCTGGCCGGCCGCGAGGTTGCGCCGGTAGAAGGCGTTGGACTCCTCGGCCGTGGAGAAGCCGGCGTACTGCCGGATCGTCCAGGGCTGGTTCACGTACATCGTCGGGTACGGGCCGCGCAGGTACGGGGCCACGCCCGGGTAGGTGCCCAGGAAGTCCAGGCCCTCCAGGTCCCGCCCGGTGTACAGCGGCTGGACGCCGATGCCCTCGGGGGTCTCCCACACCAGGTCGCCCGTGGCGGCCCCGGTGGACTCCTTCACCGCCGCGCGCCACTGGTCCTCGGTGGCGGCCGGAGCCGTCCCGCCGAGGGCGAGCCCGGAGAAGTCGGGGATGCTGCTCATGCCGCTCACTGGGCGACTCCCATCCGGTCGAGTACGGAGGACAGCACGGCGACCGCGTCGCAGCCGGCGAATACGTACTCGTCCACGGCGCCGGCCGAGGTGCCGGGCCTGCCCGCGAGGAACACCGTCGACGCGCCGGCCGCGCGCAGCGCCGCGGCCACCGCCCCGGCCTGCTCCTCGTACAGCGCGTCGCTGGAGCACAGCACCGCCACGCCGTCCGCGCCGCTCGCCGCGTACGCCGCGGCGGCGGTCGCCGCGTCCACCGACACCGGGTCGTGGACGGGCTCGATGCCGCCCGCCTGGAAGAGGTTCGAGGCGAAGGTGGCCCGGGCGGTGTGCGCGGCGGCCGGGCCGAGCGCGGCGAGGAACACCCTCGGGCGGGCGCCGGTCGACTCCAGGTGCGCGTCGCTGCGGGCGCGCAGCGCCTCGTACGCCTCGTCCCGGCGCACCCGGGGCAGGCCCCCGCCGGGGGCCGCGGGCGCGGCCTCGCGCACGACCGGCTTCTCCGACAGCAGCGGGAACTCGCTGACGCCGGTGATCGGTTCGCGGCGGGTGGCCAGCTTCTTCGAACGCGCGGCCCAGGTGGCGGCGAGGCGCTCCGCGACCAGACCGGAGCGGAGCGCGGCGGGCAGGCCGCCGGCCCGCTCGACGGTCTGGAAGAACTCCCAGGCGGCGTGCGCCAGTTCGTCGGTGAGCTGCTCCACGTAGTAGGAGCCGCCGGCCGGGTCGATCACCCGGGCCAGGTGCGACTCCTCCAGGAGGATGGTGGAGGTGTTGCGGGCGATGCGCCGGGCGAAGGCGTCCGGCAGGCCCAGTTCGCTGTCGAACGGGAGCACGGTGACGGAGTCCGCGCCGCCCACGCCGGCCGCCATGGAGGCGACGGTGGTCCGCAGCATGTTCACCCACGGGTCGCGGCGGGTCATCATCACCGGCGAGGTGACGGCGTGCTGCCGCTGGGCGCCGGCCTCCGGGACCCCGCAGGCCTCGGCGACCCGGGCCCACAGGCGGCGGGCGGCGCGCAGCTTGGCGATGGTGAGGAACTGGTCGGCGGTCGCCGCGTAGCGGAACTCCAGCTGCCCGAAGGCGGCTTCCGTGCCGAGTCCGCCCTCGGTGAGGGTGCGCAGGTACGCGACGCCGGCGGCCAGGGACAGCCCGAGCTCCTCGGCGGCCGAGCCGCCGGCCTCGTGGTACGGCAGGGCGTCCACGGCGAGGGCGCGCACGCCCGGCCAGGAGGCGGCCGCCTCGCGGGCCAGCTCTACCGCGGGGGCGGTGTCCAGGGCCTCGCCGGTACGGGCCTCGTGGCCCAGCGGGTCGATGCCGAGCGCGGCGCGGGCGGCCTCCGGGGCCACCCCGCGCTCCGCGTACAGGGCGAGCAACGCGCGGGCGGCTTCGGCGTATTCGGCGCCGGCGTCGAGGGCGACGGGGGCCAGGTCGAGGTAGACCCCGTCCAGGGCCCGGCCGAGTCCGGCGACGGGGACGCCGGCGCGGCCGACGGTCAGCCACAGGGAGGTGGTGCCGTTCTCCAGGTCGGCCAGCGCCGCCTCGTTGACGCGTACGGGGTCACTGCCCGCGATCCGCTGGCGCACGTCCCAGCCGGAGGTGCCGGTGCCGTCCGGGGTGCCGCCGCGGACGAAGGGCGCGAAGCCGGGGAACCCGGTGCTGCGGGCCTTCGCGTCCGCGCCCGAGGGCGCCGTGTACAGCGGGCGGGTGGTGAGCCCGTCCTCGAGCGTGGTGGACAGTGCTGCTTCCGCTGCCTCGCCGGAGACTTCCTTGCCCGACTTGCGCAGTACGCCTTCGACGAGGCGTTGCCACTGCTCATGTGTCGCGTCAGGAAACTCGGCGGCCAGGGAGAGCCCGTCGTCAGGCAGGACCGTCATGGCCCGAATGCTAGGGGTGGCTACTCGGCGGTTACCAGAACCACCGGATGTGATCTCCCCCTCTCAGATGAGCCCGTGCCCTGGTCGGGCGGTCACGGGGAGGGGGCGGCCGGGGCCGGGGCTTCTGCCCTGGCCGGGCGGGGTGGGGGCGGGGTGGGGTCTGCGGTCGTCGCCCCGCTGTCCGGCGCTGCTGGGCAGGACCGGCCTCGCCGGCGCGTGGGGCGCGGGAGTCTGGGGCCGGCCCCCAGGACGCGGTCCGCAGGCGGGCGACCTGCGATCCCGAAGCGGGCTGGGGCGGAGCTCCGGGGAACGGAGGAAGGGCGGGGAGGGGACCGGCCCGCGCAGCGCCCGACGGCGCCACGCGAAAGCCGCATGGCAGCCGCATTGCACCCCCATGAAATCCAGCCACGGCTTTTCGGCCGCCCGGCGCGGTAAATTCCCAGGTCAGCCCAGGTGCGCCGACCCCCCGCCAGGTCCCCGGGCGGGGCTTGACCCGGCCGAGCCCCGCTGACACGCTCCGAGCCATGACCGCGAACGAGCAGCACCTCGCCCCGCGGCTCCACACCCCCGGCCCGTGTACCGCGCCGGGCGCGTGTCCGGGCCGCTGTCCGGCCCCCGCCGGGGCCTGACCCCCGAACCCGCCACCCCGGCAGGGACCGCCCCGCAGGGCCGGCCCGCCGGGGGAGCGGCGCACCGCCCGACCCGGACCGAGGGCCCGGACCCCGCAGCTCGCCGGCGGCCGGGACCCGCCGGTTCCGGGCCCCCGCCCCGCCGGTTCCGGGCACCCCGCCCGCCCCGCCGGACCGGCACGGCGGCCGCCGCCCGGTGATCCCGGGGTCGGCCCGCCGCGGACCCGTCCACGGGACGGTCGAGTGCGCCCCCCGCCCACCTTTCCGCCGCCCGGTGGAGTCCCGCTCATGGACCCGCCTCCGGGTGGAGTCCCGCTGATGGCCCCGCCCCCTCGGGCGGAGCCCTCCTTCTACGGTCCCCGTCCCGGCAGAGCCCGCCCACCTTCCCGCCTCCGGGTGGAGTTCCGCTCATGGCGCCGCCCCTCCGGGTGGCGTTCCGCTCATGGCGCCGCCTCCGGGTGGCACCCCGCTCATGGTCCCGCCGCCCCCGGGCGGAGCCCTCCTTCTACGGTCCCCGTCCCGGCAGAGCCCGCCCGGGAGCCGTCCACGTACGCCGTTCCGCCCCGGCGGGGCCGTCTTCCCGCCCCGCCGTACCCACGCACACCCAGGAGCCCCCATGACCACCGCCACCTCCACCACCGTCACCCGCCTCGGCGGCCGCATCGGCGCCGAGATCGGCGGCGTACGCCTCGGCGGCGGGCTCGACGCCGCCACCGTCGCCGAGATCCGCGCCGCCCTCCTCGCCCACAAGGTCGTCTTCTTCCGCGGCCAGGAGCACCTGGACGAGGCCGGCCACGAGGCCTTCGCCCGGCTCCTCGGGACGCCCGTCGCCCACCCCACCGTCCCGTCCGCCGACGGCCGCTACGCCCTCGGCATCGACTCCCACCACGGCGCCCGCGCCAACCAGTGGCACACCGACGTCACCTTCGTCCCCGCCTACCCCGCCTTCTCCGTCCTCCGCGCCGTCACCGTCCCCCCGTACGGCGGCAACACCCTCTGGGCCAACACCGCCACCGCCTACGCCCACCTGCCCGCCCCGCTCCGCGCCCTCGCCGACGGCCTGCGAGCCGTCCACTCCAACGAGTACGACTACGCCGCCCTCAAGCCGGACGCCCTCCCCGAGGCCCTCGTCCAGTACCGCGAGGTGTTCACCTCCACCACCTTCCTGACCGAGCACCCCGTGGTCCGCGTCCACCCCGAGACCGGCGAACGCACCCTGCTCCTCGGCAACTTCGTCCAGCGCATCGCCGGGCTGACCGGGAGGGACTCGCGCGCCCTCGTCGACCTCTTCCAGGCGCACGTCGAAAGCCCCGAGAACACCGTCCGCTGGCAGTGGCGGGCCGGCGACGTCGCGATCTGGGACAACCGGGCCACCCAGCACTACGGCGTCGACGACTCCGACGACCACGAGCGCACCCTGCGCCGCGTCACCGTCGACGGCGAGGTCCCCGTGGGGCCCGACGGGCTGCCCTCCCGCCTGATCAGCCCCGAGACCGTCCCGGACCCCGCCTTCGGCATCGCCTCCGGAGCCTCGACCTCCACCCCTGTCTCCGCTTCCGCTTCCGCCTGACCCGGACACCCGAGGAGCCCCCGTGCCCAAGCTGCTCGCCCTCACCGGCAGCCCCTCCGCCCACTCCCGCACCGTCGTCGTCGCCGAGCACGCGCTGCGCCGCCTCGACCACGCCGGCTTCGAGACCTCCCACCTGGACGTACGCCTGCTCCCCGCCGCCGACCTCCTGTCGGCCCGCCGCGGTGAGCCGGAGGTCCGCCGCGCGCTGGAGGCCGTCGCCGAGGCCGACGGCCTGGTCATCGCGACCCCCGTCTACAAGGCCTCGTACACCGGGCTGCTCAAGGCCTTCCTGGACCTGCTCCCGCAGGACGGGCTGGCCGGAAAAACGATCCTGCCCCTGGCCACCGGCGGCAGCCTCGCCCACGTCCTGACCATCGACTACGCCCTGCGCCCGGTCCTCGCCGCCCTCGGGGCCCGGCACGTCACCGCCGGCCGCTTCGTCCTGGACTCCTCCGTCGAGCGCAGCGCGGGCCCGGACCGGCTGCGCCCCGAGGCGGAGCTGGACCTCTACCAGGCCGTCGACGAGTTCGCCGACGCCGTGCGCTCCGCGACGGCCGCCCTCGCCGCCACCCCGTAACCCGCACCGACAAGGACCCGTCATGCCCGCAGCACCCGTTACCCCGACCGCCCGCACCCGGCGCCAGTTCCTCACCCTGCTCGGCATCTCGGCGGCCGCGGTGGGCTGCGGCACCGCCACCGCCACCGGCGGGCCCGCCCGCCCGGGCGGCCAGGTCACCACGCTCAAGTACCAGGGCAGCGTCGGCGCGGTCACCCTGCCCGAACTGGCCGCCGACCTCGGCTTCCTCGGCGGCCTCACCCTGGAGTGGGTCGGCAACACCATCAGCGGCCCGCAGGACATCCAGTCCGCCGCCACCGGCCAGATCCACTTCGGCGGCGCCTTCAACGGGGCGATCGTCAAACTCGCCGCGGGCAAGGCCCCGATCAAGGCGGTCATCTCGTACTACGGAGTCGACCAGGACGCCTACAGCGGCTACTACGTCCTGGAGGACAGCCCGATCCGCTCCGCCCGCGACCTGCTCGGCAAGAAGGTCGGCATGAACACCCTGGGCGCGCACTCCCAGGCGGTCCTCGACATCTACCTTGGCCGCAACGGCATCGGCAAGGCCGATGCGGCCAAGGTCGAGGCCCTGGTCGTGCCGCCCGTCAACACCGAGCAGACGCTGCGCCAGAGACAGATCGACGTGGGCGTGCTGGGCGGGGTCCTGCGCGACAAGGCCGTGGCCGCCGGCGGCATCCGCCCGCTGTTCAGCGACTTCGACCTGCTCGGCAGGTTCAGCGCCGGCTCCTACGTGATGACGCAGCGTTTCATCAAGGAGAACCCGGACACCGTCCGCGCCTTCACCACCGGCGTCGCCAAGGCCATCGAGTGGTCCCGCACGACCCCGCGCGAGGAGGTCGTCGCCCGGATGGAGTCGATCATCAGGAAGCGCGGCCGCAACGAGGACACCGCGACGCTGAAGTACTGGCGCTCCTACGGGGTCGCCGAGACGGGCGGCCGCATCGAGGACAAGGAGTTCGCCCTCTGGCTGGACTGGCTCGCTCAGCGCGGCGAGATCAAGGCCGGACAGCTCAAGCCGTCCGACCTCTACACGAACGAGTTCAACGCGTACGGGAAGGGCTGACCTGCCATGGCGAAGATCGAGTTCCAGTCGGTGGTGAAGACCTTCCCGGTGAAGGGCAGGAGCAGGGGGGAGTTCACCGCCCTCGACGGCATCGACCTGGAGATCGGGACGGGGGAGTTCCTCGTCGTCGTGGGCCCGAGCGGCTGCGGCAAGTCCACCCTCCTGGACCTCCTCGGCGGGCTCACCCGCCCCACCTCCGGACGGATCCTCCTGGACGGCCGGCCCGTGACGGGCCCCGGCCTGGACCGGGGCATCGTCTTCCAGCAGTACGCCCTGCTGCCCTGGCGCACCGCGCTCGGCAACGTCGAGTTCGGCCTGGAGGCGACCGGTGTCCCCCGCAGACAACGGGCGGCCAGGGCGCGGGAGTTCCTGGAACTGGTGGGACTCGCCGGATTCGAGGACCGGCACCCGCACGAGCTCTCCGGCGGGATGCGCCAGCGGGTCGCGATCGCCCGCTCGCTGGCCTACGACCCGGACGTGCTGCTCATGGACGAGCCGTTCGCCGCCCTCGACGCGCAGACCCGCGAGTCCCTCCAGGACGAGCTGCGCCGCATCTGGCAGACCACCGGCAAGACGGTCGTCTTCATCACGCACGGCATCGAGGAGGCCGTGTACCTGGGGCAGAAGGTGGCCGTCATCACCTCCCGCCCGGGCCGGGTCAAGGAGGTCGTCCCGGTCTCCTTCGGGGACCGGTCGACCGGGGCGACGGGCGAGGACCTGCGCTCCAGCCCGGAGTTCTCCCGCTACCGCCACGAGATCTGGACCCTGCTCCACGACGAGGTGGCCCGGGCCCGGCAACTGGAGAAGGAAGAGGCCGCCGTATGAGCACCGAGACACCCGCACCCGTCTCCGTATCCCTACCCGTCTCCGTCCCGCCGGGGGCCGCGAAGGAGCCGTCCGCCCCGGCTAGGCCCGCCCCGGCTAGGCCCGCCCCGGCTCCGTCCGCCCCGGCTCCGCGCGTCCCCGCTCCGCGCGTCCCCGGTGCCGCGGGCACCGGGACCGACGCCGGGGGAGCGTCCCCCGCGCCGGACGCCGGGGGCCCGGCGCCGGCGGGGGCCGCCGAGCGGCCGGAAGCCGCCGGCGGCGCGGCCGGCCGGCCCGTGAAGGGCCCCGCCCCCGGCGTCCGGGGCCGGCCCGTGGCGACGGCCGTGCTGCGCCGGCTGCGGGCCGGGCTGCTGCGGTCGGCGGCGGTGCTCGCGCTGCTGGCGCTGTGGGAGGCCGCGCCCCGGCTCGGGTTGGTCGACGCCACCTTCCTGCCCCCGTTCAGCGAGGTGGCCCGGGCCTGGTGGGGGCTGCTCGCGGACGGGCAGCTCGCCGAGCACACCCGGGCCAGCCTCACCCGCTCCTTCGGCGGCTTCGCCCTCGCCGTGCTCGTCGCCGTCCCGCTCGGCCTGCTGATCGGCTGGTACCGCCCCGTCGCGGCCTTCCTCGGCCCGCTGCTGGAGCTGTTCCGCAACACGGCGGCCCTCGCGCTGCTGCCCGTCTTCGTCCTGCTCCTCGGCATCGGGGAGACCTCGAAGATCTCGATCGTCGTCTACGCCTGCGTCTGGCCGATCCTGCTGAACACCATCAGCGCCGTCGGGAACGCCGACCCCACCCTGGTCCGGCTGGCCCGCTCGATGGACCTGTCCACCCCCCGGCTCTTCCAGAAGGTGATCCTGCCGGCCTCGGTCCCGGCCGTCTTCACCGGAATCCGGCTGGCGGGCGCGGTCTCGATCCTGGTCCTCGTGGCCGCCGAGATGATCGGCGCCAAGGCGGGTCTGGGCTACCTGATCAACGCCTCCCAGTTCAACTTCGCCATCCCCCAGATGTACGCGGGGATCGTCACGATCTCCGCCATCGGGGTGGCCTTCAACCAGCTCCTGGTCGCGGTCGAACGCCGCCTCAGCCTCTGGCGCGTCCCCGCCTGACCCGCCCCCCGTCACACCCGAGGGAACCGACATGCCCGCACCCCGCACGCTCCACCTCAACGCCTTCCTGATGAACGCCGGCCACCACGACGCCGCCTGGCGCCACCCCGCCGCCAGCCCCGAGCGCGTCACCGACGTGACCTACTTCCAGGAGCTGGCCCGCACCGCCGAGCGCGGACGCCTGGACTCCGTCTTCTTCGCCGACGGCCTCGCCCTGTGGGGCAAGGCCCGCCACAACGCCCTCGGCGGGTTCGAGCCGCTGACCCTGCTGTCCGCGATCGCGGCCGTCACCACGCACGTCGGGCTCATCGCGACCGTCTCCACCACCTTCAACGAGCCCTTCCACACCGCCCGCAAGTTCGCCTCCCTGGACCACATCAGCGGCGGCCGGGCCGGCTGGAACATCGTGACCTCCGGCACCGTCGAGGAGGCCCGCAACTTCAACCGCGACGAGCACCTGGAGCACGGCCTGCGCTACGAGCGGGCCCGCGAGTTCCTCGACGTGGCCACCAAGCTCTGGGACAGCTGGGAGGACGGCGCGGTCGTCCTCGACAAGGAGCGCGGGATCTACGCCGACACCGACCGGCTCCACCCCGCCGCCCACCGGGGCGAGCACTTCTCGGTCGCGGGCCCGCTCAACGTGCCCCGCTCGCCGCAGGGCCACCCGCTGCTCGTCCAGGCCGGGTCCTCCGAGGACGGCAAGGAGTTCGCCGCGCAGTACGCGGAGGCCGTCTTCACGGCCCAGCAGACCCTCGTCGACGGCCAGACCTTCTACAAGGACCTCAAGTCCCGCCTCGCCAAGTACGGCCGCGCCGAGGAGGACCTCCTCGTGCTGCCCGGCATCGCCCCCGTCATCGGCTCCACCGAGGCCGAGGCGAAGGCCCTGGAGCAGGAGCTCACCGAGCTCCAGATCCCCGAGTACGGGCTCGCCCAGCTCTCGGGGATGCTCGGCACCGACCTGACCGGCCTGCCGCTCGACGGCCCGCTCCCCGAACTGCCCGAGGAACGGGACATCAACGGCAACAAGAGCCGCTTCACGCTCGTCGCCGAGCTCGCCCGCCGCGACGGCCTCACCCTGCGCGAGCTGATCGCCCGCCTCGGGGCGGGCCGCGGCCACCGCGTCCACGCCGGCACCCCGGAGCAGATCGCCGACCAGCTGGAGGAGTGGTTCACCCAGGGGGCCGCCGACGGCTTCAACGTCATGGCGCCCGTCCTGCCCACCGGTCTGACCGACTTCGTCGACCACGTCGTGCCGGTGCTCCAGCGCCGCGGCCTCTTCCGCACCGAGTACACCGGCACCACCCTGCGCGAGCACTACGGCCTGCCGCGTCCCGCGGGCCGGCACGCCCGGCGGAGCGCCTGACCGCTCCCCGTCCACACGCCCCGGGGCGGGTGGGGTTCCCCGCACGGAACCCCGCCCGCCCCGGGGCGTTCAGACCGTGAGGACGATCTTGCCGCGGGCCTGCCCGGTCGCGCTCAGCTCCCAGGCGCGGCCGGCCTCGGCCAGCGGGAGGACGTGGCCCACCTTGACGGCGAGCCTGCCGGTGTCGGCGAGCTCCGCGAGGGCGGTGAGGTCGGCGGTGGAGGAGCGCGCCCAGATGTGCTTCGCGCCCTTGTCGCCCGCGTCGTTGTCGGCGACGGAGACCACCGGTCCGCCCGGGCGGACCACGGACTGGAGCAGCTCGACGCCGCCCTCGCCGTAGAAGTCGAGCCCGGCGTCGACGCCCCCGGGGGCGAGTTCGGCGATCCGCTCGGCCACGCCGTCCCCGTACAGCACCGGTTCGGCGCCCAGTGAGCGCAGGTAGTCGTGGTTGCGGGCGCTGGCCGTGCCGATGACCCGGGCGCCGAGGGCCACCGCGACCTGTACGCCGAGCGAGCCGACCCCGCCGGCGGCGGAGTGGATGACGAGGGTCTGGCCGGCGGCGACCCCGGCGCGGGTGACGGCCTGGTACGAGGTGAGCCCGGCCAGGGGGAGGCCCGCGGCCTCCTCGAAGGTGAGCGTCGCGGGCTTGCGGGCGAGGGTGCGCACGGGGGCCGAGACCAGCTCCGCGTACGTGCCCAGCTGGACCCATTCCTTGCGGACGTACCCGTAGACCTCGTCGCCCACGGCGTAGTCGTCGGTGTCGGGGCCGACGGCCTCGACCACGCCGGCCACGTCCCACCCGGGGATCACCGGGTGCCGGACCTCCAGCACGTGCCCGAGGAAGCCGGCGGCGAGCTTCCAGTCCACCGGGTTGACCCCGGCCGCTCTGACGCGGATCAGCACCTCGCCGGGCCCGACCTTGGGCTCGGGTACCTCAACGAGTTCCAGGGAGGCGGGAGTTCCGTAGCTGCGGTAGGTGATGGCCTTCATGTACGGGGCAACGAACCGGGCGGCCGGGGGTGTTCCGCCCGGCCCCCGGATTCGAGCGGTCCTCGTGCGGTCCTCCGCGCCTCCTCATGCGGGCAGGGTGTTGGGGTGCGAGCGCCGCCGGGCCGCGCTGAGCAGGGCCTGGATCTGCGCGCCCGACTGCTCGACGTCGTCCAGCGGGGAGGGGAAGGCCAGCCGGACGTCCCGGTGCCCGGTGCGCTCCTCCAGGCGCAGGGTGATCCCGTACCGGTCCAGGGCGAGCGGCAGCGCCCGGACGACGGCGGCCGTGGGGCGCGGCCCGACCAGCCGCAGCAGCAGGGTGACCAGTTCGGGGTGCTCGTCGAGGAGGTGGGTGAGCATGCCCGCCTCGTAGGGGGCGAGCGGGTCGGGCCGGGCGCCGTCCAGCTCCTCCAGGCCGAGGTACGAGGTCCCCGCCGCGGTCTGGAGGACCGCGTGGCCGTATTCCACGCAGGTGGTGGCGTCGGGGCCGGCGTCCTCGCCGGTGTACGGGGTCAGCAGGCGGCCCAGCACGGTGACGCGGGCGCGGACCCGGTCGCGTACGGGGGTCGGGGCGACGTCGGTGAACTCCAGGCGGATGGACGGGCGTGCGTCGCCGAGGAGGGAGGCGGGGTGTCCGGCGGCGGGCGCCGCCGGGTGCAGGTGGAGGCGGCCGAGGGGATCGCCGTCGTCGAGGTGGCGGACCTCGTGGCGCACCCCGTCGACGACCACCGTCATGGAGTGGGCGGCTGCCAGCACGGAGCGGACCCGCTCGGCGTCGGTGGGCCGGGCGGCGGCGGGCGTGGCGGCGGGGGCACCGGGCAGGCGCATGCGGATCTCTCCCTCGTCCAGAAGGTCGTCCAGAAGGTTAGGTATGCCTAACCTAACCTATTCGTGGTTCGGGGAGTACCCCGCGGGCCAGCCGCCCGAGGGTCTCGGCGATCCGTTCGGGCGGGAAGCCGAGGGTGTGCCGCTGGAACTGGTAGACCTCCGGGGCGAGCGGGCTCAGCAGCGCGTCCACGCTGACGTCGGGATCGGGGGCGCCGGCCTCCACCAGCAGGGACCGGACGTGCGCGCGCCAGTGCCGGTAGGCGCCCGCGGAGAACCGGGCCGGGCCCGGCCGGATGCCCAGGGTCAGCGGGAGGTGCCGCTCCAGGTGGTCCAGGACGGCGGCGTAGAAGGCCGCCAGGCGCTGCGCCGGGGGAGCGCCCGGGCCCAGCGGGGGCGGGCCGAAGGCCAGGCGGCCCTGGAGGATGCGCTCGTGCTCGTCGAGGAGGGCCGCGGCGACGGCCGGCGGATCGGGGAAGCGCCGGTAGAGGGTGGCCCGCCCCACCCCGGCGGCCTTGGCTATCTGGTCCATCGTCACACTGCGGGGGTCCCGCTCCGTGAACAACTGCTCGGCGGCCGCGAGGATCTGGGCGTGGTTGCGGATCGCGTCCTCGCGCTGCCGGGGGCGCGGGGGTGGCGCTCCGGCGGTCCCGGACGCGGTGCGCCGGACGGGGCCGCCACCCGCGATGTCGCGTAAGGTGCGGACCTCCTCGCCATTGGTCATGGCGGCGACCCTACGTGCTTCGTGTCGGTGTTGGGCCGAACGGGTGAAACGCGAGAGGATGGGGGGATGCACATGAAGCGCACGGCCGAGGCGGCCCGGTGAGCAGGTACGACGTCACCGACGAGCAGTGGGAGGGACTCGCGCAGGTGGTGCCGCTGCGCAGTCGCAACGAATGGCCCTCCCGGGTGGACCACCGCACGATCCCCAAGGCCCCCGGGGCGTCCGCGGCGGAACAGCGGCGCTTCGTGGTGATCCGGGTCCAGATCTTCGCCGACGCGCGGGAGGTGGCGGAGTACCTGATCGCGCAGATCCCGGTGCTCCTGGACCTCACCGGCGCGGACAGCGAAGTGGCCAAGCGGATCCTCGACTTCAGCAGCGGGGTCGTCTTCGGGCTGGGCAGCGGGATGCACCGGGTCGACCGGAACGTCTTCCTGCTGGCGCCCGTCGGCACCGAGGTCGAGGGGATCGCGGCCGCGGCCGTCCCCCGATCGTAGGAAGGTGGCGGCGGTGGAACGGTTCGCCGGGCCCGGCAGGGGCCCCGCGGACCGTACCGTCCGGCCATGGACGCCACACTGCACGCGGCCGGGCCGGCAGCCCCCGCCGCGTTATCCGCCGCGGCCGACGCGGACACGGCTCCCGGGGCGCCGCCCCGGGAGCACCACCGGCCCGCCGTCACCGAGTTGCAGCTGTCCGCCTTCGGGCCGCACCGGGCGGCGGTGTTCCCGCTCGGGCCGCTGACCCTGTTCGCCGGGCCCAGCGGCAGCGGCAAGTCCCAGGCGCTGGACGCCTACGGGGCCCTGTCCCGGCTCGCCTCCGGGGCCGTGCTGGACGAGGTCTTCCCGGACGCGGCGGCCCGGGTGCCGGAGGGGGCGCGGCCCGACGCCGACGGCCGGCGCGGCTTCCGGATCGGCTGCACCGTCGACGGCCCGGCCGGTCCCGTCCGCCTCGACCTCGCCGTACAGGCGGAGCCGACGCTGCGGATCGCCGGCGAGCGGCTCTCCCAGGACGGGGGCGTGCTCCTCGCCACCGCCCTGCGCGACCCGCGCCGCCGCTCCGTCCAGGCCGCCTGGCTGACCGGCGGCTCCGCCGGGATGACCCGCGCCCCGCTGCCCGACGACCGGCTCGGCACCGCCCTGCTGCCCCTGCGCGTCGCCGGGGCCACCGCCGGGCAGCGGCGGGTGCTGGCCGCCGCCGAGCAGGTGGTGGTGGCGCTGCGGTCGGTGTTCCCCTGCGACCCCCGGCCCGGCCGGATGCGGGAGCCCGTGCCGCCCGGGGAGGGGCGGCTGTGGAGCGACTGCGGGAACCTGGCCGACGTCCTGCGCCGGACCCGCCACGAATGCGGCACCCGGCACGCCCTGTTGACCCGGGCGGCGCAGACCGGGTGCGCGGGCCCGGTGGCCGCGCTCGGGGTGCGCGGTGACGGCCCGGGCGCGGCCGGAGCCCGCGGCGGGGACGCCGGCGGGCTGGTGGCGGCCGTGCTGGAGCGCGGCGCCGGGCGCCCGGCCACGGAGCTCGCCCGGCTCGGCGACGGTGAACTCCGCTTCCTGGCCCTGGCCCTCGTCCTGCTCACCGGGCCCGGGGTGCTGGCGGTGGACCCGGCCGCCGAGCTCCTGTCGGCCCGGCAGGCGCTGACCGTGCTCGCCGACGGCCTCGACCGCGGCCTGGACCGGCGCCAGTGCGGCGAACTGCTGCGCCTGGCCCTGCTCTCCGGGGCGCGCGGACACGTCCGGCTGGTGGGGGCGGTCGGCGAGGACGCGGCGGGAACCGCCCGCGGGATCCCCGGCGTCTCGGTGGTAGACCTGTCCCCATGAGTGCTGCACCCACGGACGACGGGCCCCGGCCGCCGCGCGACGAGCGGCTGTACCGACTCCAGCGACGGCTGGCCGAGTTCGCGGCCGCCCGGGACTGGGCCCCTTACCACACGCCCAAGAACCTGGCCGTCGCGCTGAGCGTGGAGGCCGCCGAACTGGTCGAGATCTTCCAGTGGCTGACACCGGAACAGTCGGCGGCGATCATGGAGAAGCCGGAGAACGCACACCGGGTGACCGATGAGGTGGCCGACGTGCTGGCGTATCTGCTGCAGTTCTGTGAGGTTCTCGGGGTGGATGTGCTGGATGCGCTCGCCGCGAAGATCGAGAGGAACGAGCGGCGTTTCCCGGCGACCGGGACATCGGCACCAGATTGTCACTCTTCGGAGTGATGGTGTCGTCCACAACCTTGATTGTGTCCACAGATTTCCGAATACCCCTGGCTTTACTGGCTCGTTGCCTTCACTCTGGGTAGTGGAGATGGACAGGATGTCGTGCGGACGGGGGACGGCATATGGATGCGGTACGGCTCATCGCGGCCGGCCGGCACGCGCTGGCACGGAGCGCGGCTGCGTGGGACATCGTGGGCGAGGCCTGGCAGGCCCAGGCGCTCGCCCAGGGGCTGGGGAGCTGGCTGGCGGTCACCGGGCCGCCGGAGCTGAGAGCGGAGGCACGGGGACTGGCGGAAGCGGGGGGCAGAGGCTGCGGGGCCGTCGACCGGACGGCCCTGGCCGGCGGTGAGGGCGTCGCCCCCGAACAGCCGCCGCGCGCGGCGCAGCTGACGGCGGTGGCGGATGTGCGGCAGGCGCTGCTCGGACTCCAGGCGCTGCTCGGCGAGGTCGGGATAGCGCTCGTCGGAGTGGCCTGCGCGACGGACGACGAGAGCCTGTACTGGCAGTGCATAGAGTCGATCGACGCGGCGGACGAGTCGAGCGACCGGGTCCGGGCCCTGCTGCGCAGGATGGCGGTCCGGGAGCGGGGGTCGGCCTCGGGCGTGCTCTGAGGCCCGCCGCGCGGCGGGCGGCCGGGCCGCGGGTCCGGCGCGTCGGGTCGAGGGTCAGGCGCGTCGGGTCCAGGGTCAGGCGCGTCGGGCCGCAGGGTCCCGCCCTGGGCGACGGGACCCCGCGGGGTCAGAGGGACCGGTCGGAGCCGCGCCCGCCCTCGTACGCGTGCCCGCCCGGGCCGGCCGGCGCGGCGGGGGCGGTGCGGTCCGCGGAGTGCTGGAGGTCGGCGTCGAGCCGGGACAGGTCGGCGTCGAGCGCAGCCATCAGCTCCTCCATCTGCTGGAGCAGGCTCCTCGGCGCGCCGCCCTGGGCGGGCACCGCCGGCTCACCGTGCGCGCGGTCGTGTGCTGCCTGTCCGGTCTGTCCGGGGTGCTCGGGCGCGGACTCGTGGGACATGGCGGCCTCCTCGGCCCTGGCCCCTCCGGTACGGAAGGGGGACGGCGGTCGTACCGGCGGGAGCCCGCCGGCGCGCGGGCCGGGCGGTCCGGCTCCGTCCGGGCCAACGATCTCCATCCGCGCTGGTCACTGACGCGCCGGGGCGCGCGCCGCCCGGTTGACGCAGATTCACCCGGCAGAGGAGCGGGAAGGGCAGGATGGGGACATGGATCTCCGCATCTTCACCGAGCCCCAGCAGGGCGCCGACTACGACACCCTCCTGACCGTCGCCAAGGCCACCGAGGAACTCGGCTTCGACGCCTTCTTCCGCTCCGACCACTACGTGCGGATGGGGTCGGTCGACGGCCTGCCCGGCCCCACCGACGCCTGGATCACCCTCGCCGGCCTGGCCCGCGAGACCAAGCGGATCCGGCTGGGCACGCTGATGACGGCCGGCACCTTCCGGCTGCCCGGCGTCCTCGCGATCCAGGTGGCGCAGGTCGACCAGATGTCCGGCGGCCGGGTCGAACTCGGTCTGGGCGCGGGCTGGTTCGAGGAGGAGCACAAGGCCTACGGGATCCCCTTCCCGGCCGAGCGGATGGCCCGGCTGGAGGAGCAGCTGGCCATCGTCACCGGCCTGTGGGCCACCGAGCCCGGCGCGACCTTCGACTTCCACGGCACCCACTACCGGCTGGAGAACTCACCGGCCCTGCCCAAGCCGGCCCAGGCCAAGGTCCCCGTCCTCGTCGGCGGGCACGGGGCGCGCCGCACCCCCCGCCTCGCCGCCCGGTACGCGGACGAGTTCAACATGCCGTTCGCCTCGGTCGAGGACAGCCGCCGGCAGTTCGCCCGGGTCCGCGAGGCCGCCGCCGAGACCGGGCGCAAGGCGGAGGAGATCGTCTACTCGAACGCCCTGGTCGTGTGCGTGGGCAAGGACGACGCCGAGGTCGCCCGGCGGGCCGCCGCCATCGGCCGCGAGGTCGACGAGCTCAAGGCCAACGGCCTGGCGGGCTCCCCGGCCGAGGTCGTCGAGAAGCTCGGCACCTACGCGGCCATCGGTTCCTCCCGCACCTACCTCCAGGTCCTCGACCTCGGCGACCTGGACCACCTGGAGCTGATCGCCGGACAGGTCATGTCCCAGCTCGGCTGATCCGCCCGAGCCGACCCCAACCCACCACCGGACGGAGGCCCCGCCGATGCCCCGCGCGACCGGCCCGCTCGCCGAAGCCCTGGCCCACGGGCCCGTGCTCCTGGACGGCGGGCTGAGCAACCAGCTCGCCGACCAGGGCTGCGACCTGTCCGGGGACCTCTGGACCGGCCGGGTGCTCGCCGAGCGCCCCAACCAGGTGGAGGCCGCCCACACGGCGTACGCCCGGGCCGGCGCCGAGGTGCTGATCACCGCGAGCTACCAGGTCGGCGACGACCCCGGCCTGCTGGAGCGCGCCGTCCGGGTGGCCGACGGCGCGGCCCGCGCCGCCGGGCACGGCGTGTGGGTGGCCGCCTCGGTGGGGCCGTACGGGGCGGTCCTCGCCGACGGCTCCGAATACCGCGGCCGGTACGGGCTCACCCGCGACGCGCTGGCCGCCTTCCACCGCCCCCGGATCGAGGCGCTGCTCGCGGCGGGGCCGGACGTCCTGGCGCTGGAGACCGTCCCGGACTCCGAGGAGGCCGAGGCCCTGCTGCGGGTGCTGGCCGGCACGGGCGCGCGGGCCTGGCTGAGCTACACCGTCGCCGACGGCCGCACCCGCGCCGGCCAGCCCCTGGCGGAGGCCTTCGCCCTGGCCGCCGACGCACCCGAGGTGATCGCGGTCGGCGTCAACTGCTGCGATCCGGCGGACGTGCTGCCCGCCCTGGAGGCCGCCGCCTCCGTCACGGCCAAGCCGCTGCTGGCCTACCCCAACGACGGCTCCGTCTGGGACGCCGGGACCCGCACCTGGCACGCCCCCGCGCACCCCGCCCCCTGGCCCACCGCCGCCTGGCAGGAGGCCGGGGCCCGGCTCATCGGCGGCTGCTGCCGGATCGGCCCGCCCTGGATCGCGGGCCTGCGCGCCGCTCTCCACCGTCCGCCGCGCTAGGAAAACCAGTGGGCCGCGGGGCGAGCCCCTGCACATACTGAAGCGCATGTTCCTGACGATCAGCACGACCGGCACCACGGAGAAACCTGCCACTGACCTGGGATTCCTGCTGCACAAGCATCCCGGGAGGACGCAGGCCTTCGCCACCTCCCACGGCACCGCCCACGTCTTCTACCCCGAGGCGACCGACCAGCGCTGCACCGCCGCGCTGCTCCTCGAGGTGGACCCCGTCGCGCTCGTACGGCGCGGCCAGGGCCAGGGCCAGGGCCAGGGCAAGGGCCGGGGCGGGGCGCCCGACGCCGCGCTCGCGCAGTACGTCAACGACCGGCCGTACGCGGCCTCCTCACTGCTCGCCGTCGCACTGGGCGGGGTCTTCCGCACCGCCCTCAAGGGCCGGTGCGAGGCCCGGCCAGAACTCCCGGGCCAGGCACGCCCGCTGCGGATCGAGATACCGGTGCTGCCCGCCCGGGGCGGCGCCGACCTGGTGCGCCGGCTGTTCGGGCCGCTGGGCTGGGACTCCGTGGAGACCACCCCGATCGCCCTGGACGAGCACTTCCCCGCCTGGGGCGACAGCCGCTACCTGCGTCTGGTGCTGGAGGGCGGGCTCCGGCTGGAGGACGCCCTGCGCCAGCTGTACGTGCTGCTGCCCGTGCTCGACGATTCCAAGCACTACTGGGTCGCCCCCGACGAGGTGGACAAGCTGCTGCGCGCCGGAGACGGCTGGCTGGCGGCGCACCCCGAGCACGCGCTCATCACCGCCCGGTACCTGGCCCGCCACAAGCGGCTCACCCGGAGCGCCATGGAACGCCTGGAACTGGCGCGCCTCGCCGAGGCCGACGGCAGCGAGGCCGAGGAGCTCGACAACGCCGTGGGCGGGGCCGCCGGACCGGACGGCGAGCCGCGGGAGCGGTCCGTGCCCCTCGCGGTACGCCGCCGCGACGCGCTCCTCGCCGCGCTGCGCGAGGCCGGGGCGGCCCGCGTCCTCGACCTGGGCTGCGGCGAGGGGCAGCTCGTCCAGGCGCTCCTGCGGGACACCGCGTTCACCGAGATCGTCGGCGTGGACGTCTCCGTGCGCGCCCTGACCACCGCCACCCGCCGGCTGCGGCCGGAGCGGATGGGCGAGCGGCAGAGCTCCCGGGTCCGGCTGCTCCAGGGCTCCCTGGCCTACACCGACAAGCGGCTGGCCGGCTACGACGCGGCCGTGCTCAGCGAGGTCATCGAGCACCTGGACCTGCCGAGGCTGCCCGCCCTGGAGTACGCCGTCTTCGGCTCGGCCCGCCCCCGCACGGTCCTCGTGACCACCCCGAACGTCGAGTACAACGTCCGCTGGGAGTCCCTGCCCGCCGGACGGGTCCGCCACCGCGACCACCGTTTCGAGTGGACCCGCGCGGAGTTCCGCGCCTGGGCCGACCGCGTCGCCGCCCGGCACGGCTACGCCGTGGCGTACCGGCCCGTGGGCGACGAGGACCCCGAGGTCGGCCCGCCGACCCAGATGGCCGTCTTCACCCGCGCGGACGAGCCCGCCGCGACCGGCACTCCCGCGACCGGCACCCCCGCGACCGACACCGCCGACACCCCGAAGGAGGGAGAGGCAGCATGACCACCCCCACCGCCCACCGCGTGCTTCCCGTCACCGACCTGTCCCTCGTCGTCCTCGTCGGGGCCACCGGATCGGGCAAGTCCACCTTCGCCCGCAAGCACTTCGCACCCACCGAGATCCTCTCCTCGGACTCCTGCCGCGGCCTGGTCGCCGACGACGAGAACGACCAGAGCGCCAGCAAGGACGCCTTCGAGGTCCTCCACTACATCGCCGGCAAGCGGCTGGCCGCCGGACGCCTCACGGTCGTCGACGCCACCAGCGTCCAGAAGGAGTCCCGCCGCGAGCTCGTCCGCCTGGCCCGCGAGCACGACGTCCTGCCCATCGCCATCGTCCTCGACATGCCCGAGTCGGTCTGCGCCGAACGCAACGCGGCCCGCCCCGACCGGGCCGGCCTGCCGCGCCGCGTCATCCAGCGCCACCGCTCCGAGCTGCGCCGCTCGCTGCGCGGACTGGAGCGCGAGGGCTTCCGCAAGGTGCACGTCCTGCGCACCGTGGACGAGGCCGAATCCGCAGAGGTGGTGCGGGAGAAGCGCTTCAACGACCTCACCCACCTCACCGGCCCCTTCGACATCATCGGCGACGTCCACGGCTGCTCCTCCGAGCTGGAGACCCTGCTCGGCAGGCTCGGCTACGAGGACGGTGTCCATCCGGCGGGCCGCACCGCCGTCTTCGTCGGCGACCTCGTCGACCGCGGCCCCGACAGCCCCGGCGTGCTGCGCCGGGTGATGGGCATGGTCAAGTCCGGCAACGCGCTGTGCGTGCCCGGGAACCACGAGAACAAGCTGGGCCGTTACCTCAAGGGGTCCACGGTCCGGCAGACCCACGGCCTCGCAGAAACCGTCGAACAGCTCTCCCACGAGAGCGAGGAGTTCGTGAAGGAGGTCAGGGAGTTCATCTCCGGCCTGGTCAGCCACTACGTCCTCGACGGCGGCCGGCTGGTGGTCTGCCACGCCGGGCTGCCCGAGAAGTACCACGGACGCACCTCCGGCCGGGTCCGCTCGCACGCCCTCTACGGGGAGACCACCGGCGAGACCGACGAGTTCGGCCTGCCCGTGCGCTACCCGTGGGCCGAGGACTACCGGGGCAGGGCGGCCGTGGTCTACGGACACACCCCCGTCCCGGACACCGCCTGGATCAACAACACCATCTGCCTCGACACCGGCGCCGTCTTCGGCGGCCGGATGACCGCCCTGCGCTGGCCCGAGCGCGAACTGGTCGACGTACCCGCGCAGAAGGTCTGGTACGAGCCCGTCAAGCCGCTGGCCGCCGAGGCGCCCGGAGGGTTCGACGGCCGCCCGCTCGACCTGGCCGACGTGCAGGGCCGCCGTGTCGTGGAGACCCGCCACCTGGGCAACGTGGGCGTCCGCGAGGAGAACGCGGCCGCCGCCCTGGAGGTCATGAGCCGCTTCGCGGTCGACCCCCGCCTCGTGCCGTACCTGCCGCCGACCATGGCGCCGACGGCCACCTCCCGGGAGGACGGATGGCTGGAGCACCCCGCCGAGGCCTTCGCCCAGTACCGGGCCGACGGCATCGGGCGGGTCGTGTGCGAGGAGAAGCACATGGGCTCCCGCGCCACCGTGCTGCTGTGCCGGGACGCCGCCGCCGCCCGGACGCGCTTCGGCGTCGAGGGCGGCCCCACCGGCTCGCTCTACACCCGCACCGGGCGCCCCTTCTTCCAGGAGCCTGAGCTCACCGAGGAGTTCCTCGCCCGCCTGCGCGCGGCCGTGGACGGCGCCGGACTGTGGGAGGAGCTCGGTACGGACTGGCTGCTGCTGGACGGGGAACTCCTGCCCTGGTCCCTGAAGTCCACCGGCCTGCTGCGCAACCAGTACGCTGCCGTGGGCGCGGCCTCCCGCACCGTCCTGCCGGAGGCCGTCGCCGCCCTGGCCGCGGCCGAGGCCCGGGGCGTGGACACGGGCGGACTGCTGGAGCGCCAGCGCGGACGGGCCGCCGACGCCGAGGCCTTCACCGAGGCCTACCGGCGCTACTGCTGGACCACCGACGGGCTGGAGGGCGTACGGTTCGCGCCGTTCCAGCTGCTCGCCGCGGCCGGGCGGTCCCTGGCGGCCGTACCGCACGACGAGCAGCTCGCCTGGCTGGACCGCCTCGCCGATGCCGACGAGCGCTCCGCCGCCCCGCTGCTGCGCCGCACCCGCCGGGTGTACGTGGACACCGCCGACGAGGACTCCGTCCGCGCGGGCACCGACTGGTGGCTGGAGCTGACCGGGGCCGGCGGTGAGGGCATGGTCGTCAAACCGCTCCAGGCCTACGCCCGGGACGGGAAGGGGCGGCTGGTCCAGCCGGGGCTGAAGGTGCGCGGGCGCGAGTACCTGCGGATCATCTACGGCCCGGAGTACACCCGCCCCGACCGGCTGGAGCGGCTGCGCGAGAGGTTCCTCGGGCACAAGCGCTCGCTCGCCCTGCGCGAGTACGCGCTGGGCCTGGAGGCGCTGGACCGGCTCGCGGCGGCGGAGCCGCTGTGGCGGGTCCACGAGGCGGTGTTCGCCGTCCTCGCCCTGGAGTCGGAGCCGGTCGACCCCCGGCTGTGAAACGGAAGACCGCGTAAAGCGGCGGCCCCCGTACGGCCTCGAATTAGGTCGTATGGGGGAACTTTCGCGGAGAAGGCCGGGAAAACCGCCGGCGGGATCGTTCATCCAGGGCAGCGGAGTGTCCGCGACCCTGGAAGGACGGAACGTCACCTATGAAGATGACCGCGCGCGGAAGCATTGCGGCGCTCATGACCTGTATGGCCGCGGCGGCCGCGGCCTCCCCGGCCCTGGCGGACTCGGTTCCGGTGGGGGTCCCGCTGGAGGCCGTGGAGACCACGCTGGGCGTGCCCGCCCCGCAGGTGGCCACCGCCGTCCCGATGCCGGTCGTCGGCGCACCCGAGGCGCCCGTCCACCACAAGGGCGACCTGCTGCCGACCCCACTGCTCCCGGCCGTCCCGGTGGCCGCCGACCTCGGGCTCACCAAGGTCGCCTCCCCGGTGCCGAACCTGCTGGGCTCCAAGGAGACGGACGGCGAGGGCACCGTGGAGTCTCCGGCGACCACCGTGCTCACCCGCACCCCCGGCGCGGTGCTGGGCGCCCCGCTGACGATGCCCGACGGCAGCAACTACGGGATCCCGAACCTGACCGCCCCCAAGCTGGGCGTGGTCGCCCCGGACCTCGTCGGCTCCCCGTCGGCCCTCCTCGGCCTGCGCTGATCCGCGCGACCGACGCCTGGTCGGAAAGCCGTTCGGTCTGGGTACGTGTACGGCATGGGATTCCATGTCGACTCCGAGACCGGGCGGCTTCGCCGCGTCATCCTCCACCGCCCCGACCTGGAGCTGAAGCGGCTCACACCGAGCAACAAGGACGCGCTGCTCTTCGACGACGTGCTGTGGGTGCGCCGCGCCCGCCAGGAGCACGACGGCTTCGCCGACGTCCTGCGCGACCGGGGCGTCGCCGTCCACCTCTTCGGCGACCTGCTCCGCGAGGCCCTCGACATCACCGAGGCGCGCCACCTCGTACTGGAGCGGGTCTTCGACGAGAAGGAGTACGGGCCGCTCGCCACCGCCCACCTGCGCTCGGTCTTCGACGGGCTGCCCTCGGCCGAGCTCGCGGACGCGCTGGTCGGCGGCATGACGAAGCGTGAGTTCCTGGAGCGGCACAGCGAACCCGTGTCGGTGCGCTTCCACGCGCTGGACATGGACGGCTTCCTGCTGGGGCCGCTGCCCAACCACCTCTTCACCCGCGACACCTCCGCCTGGATCTACGACGGGGTGTCCATCAACGCCATGCGCTGGCCGGCCCGGCAGCGCGAGACCGTGCACTTCGAGGCGATCTACCGGCACCACCCCCTCTTCACCGGCTCGGGCCCCTTCCACTACTGGTCACAGGGGCAGTCGGACTACCCCTCGACCATCGAGGGCGGGGACGTCCTGGTCATCGGCAACGGCGCCGTCCTGATCGGGATGAGCGAGCGGACCACCCCGCAGGCGGTGGAGATGCTCGCCCGGGGGCTGTTCGCGGCCGGGTCGGCGTCGGTGATCGTGGCGCTCGACATGCCCAAGCGGCGGGCCTTCATGCACCTGGACACGGTGATGACGATGGTCGACGCCGAAACGTTCACCCAGTACGCGGGGCTCGGCATGCTGCGCTCCTACACGATCCGGCCGGGGCAGGGGGCGAGCGAGCTCCAGGTGAGCGACCACCCGCCGGAGCACATGCACCGGGCGATCGCGTCCGCGCTGGGCCTGGACCGGGTGCGGGTGCTGACCGCGGGGCAGGACGTGCACTCGGCCGAGCGGGAGCAGTGGGACGACGGGTGCAACGTGCTGGCGGTGGAGCCGGGGGTGGTCGTCGCGTACGAGCGGAACGTCACCACCAACACCCACCTGCGCAAGGAGGGGATTGAGGTGATCGAGATCCCCGGCAGCGAGCTGGGGCGGGGCCGCGGCGGGCCGCGCTGCATGAGCTGCCCGGTGGAACGGGACGCCGGGTGAGGGCAGGCTGAGGGGTACGGGCTGGTGATCACGGGTGCGGATGCCGCACGTGTGATCCATCAGACTGAATATGAATGCAGGGGATCGTATAGACTTCCATAATCCCCTGTCAGCGTCCCCCTGGAGTCCCGATGTCCACCGACCTCTTCGGCCGCAGTTTCCTCAAGGAGCTCGACTTCACCGCCGCCGAGTTCCGCGGTCTGGTCGAGCTCGCCGCCGAACTCAAGGCGGCCAAGAAGGCGGGCGTCGAGGAGCGCCGGCTCCAGGGGAGGAACATCGCCCTGATCTTCGAGAAGACCTCCACGCGCACCCGCTGCGCGTTCGAGGTCGCCGCCGCCGACCAGGGCGCCCACACCACCTACCTCGACCCGTCCGGCTCCCAGATGGGGCACAAGGAGACCGTCCGCGACACCGCGCGGGTGCTCGGCCGGATGTTCGACGGCATCGAGTACCGGGGCGACAGCCAGCAGGCGGTCGAGGAGCTCGCCGCGTACTCCGGCGTGCCCGTCTTCAACGGACTCACCGACGACTGGCACCCCACCCAGATGCTGGCCGACGTGCTCACCATGACCGAGCACTGCGCCAAGCCGCTGGAGCGGACCGCCTTCGCCTACCTGGGGGACGCCCGCTTCAACATGGGCAACTCCTACCTGGTGACCGGCGCCCTGCTGGGCATGGACGTACGGATCGTCGCGCCGAAGGAGTACTGGCCGGCCGAGGCGGTCGTGGCGCGGGCCCGCGAGCTGGCCGCCGCCAGCGGGGCGCGGATCACCCTGACCGAGGAGGTCGCCGAGGGAGTGGCGCAGGCCGACTTCGTGGCCACCGACGTGTGGGTCTCGATGGGCGAGCCCAAGGAGGTCTGGGACGAGCGGATCGCGGCCCTGGCCCCGTACGCCGTCACCATGGACGTCCTGCGCGCGACCGGGAACCCGGACGTGCGGTTCCTGCACTGCCTGCCCGCCTACCACGACCTCGGCACCGGGGTGGCCCGGGAGGTCCACGAGCGGCACGGGCTGGAGTGGCTGGAGGTCTCGGACGAGGTGTTCGAGTCGGCGCACTCCGTCGTCTTCGACGAGGCGGAGAACCGGCTGCACACCATCAAGGCCGTGCTCGTCGCGACGATGGCGAAGCCCGCCGCATAGTCATACGGGCCGCTCGGGCCGGCCCCCGCGGGGCCGGACGGCGGCCGCGGCGGCCGGCAGGGTGAACCAGACGGCCTTGCCGCGCTCGGTGGGGCGGTGGCCGCAGGCGGAGCTCAGGGCCCGGAGCAGCATCAGGCCGCGGCCGTGCTCCTGCCAGGGATCGGGGTGCTCCTCGTGCGGGCGGGCGGTGAGCTCGCCGGGCGGCCGCGGATCGCCGTCGTGGACCTCCACCCGGCAGCCGTCCGCCCGCGTCCGCACGACCAGCTCGATCGGCGCCCCCGCGGTGGTGTGCTCCACGGCGTTGGCGACCAGCTCGGCGGTCAGCAGCTCGGCGGTGTCGCGGTCGGCGTGCGGCCCCGTGTCGGTGAGGGCGGTGCGGACCAGGGCGCGGGCCATGGGCACGGCGGCGGCCGTGTGCGGCAGCGCGAGCCGCCAGGCGGAGGCGTCGGGCACGGCCGGTCCTTCCGTTCCGTCGGGGTGGTGGGCAGGGGAAGAGGAACTCCCGCTTTCAACCTTACGGAGCGGCCGGCGCGCCCCGTAGGGCACCCCGGCCCCTCGCGGCCGTCCCTCCCGGCGACGCCCCTCCCCCGGATGTCGCGTTTCCGTGACGGCAGTCACAAGTCAGTGATAGCGTCGTACGCGTGAGCCCCTTCACCGGTTCCACACCAGCGACCGGACAGTGGCGCCACCTGCGGGTCACCCGCCAGGACGGCATCGCCACCGTCACCCTCGACCGCCCCGAGAAGCTGAACGCGCTCACCTTCGGCGCCTACGCCGACCTGCGCGATCTGCTCGCCGAACTCTCCCGGACCCGTTCCGTGCGCGCCCTCGTGCTGGCCGGCGAGGGCCGCGGCTTCTGCTCCGGCGGGGACGTGGACGAGATCATCGGCGCCACCCTCGCCATGGACACCTCCGAACTCCTCGACTTCAACCGGATGACCGGCCAGGTCGTCCGCGCCGTCCGCGAATGCCCCTTCCCGGTGATCGCCGCCGTCCACGGGGTGGCCGCCGGCGCCGGCGCCGTACTGGCCCTCGCCGCCGACTTCCGCATCGCCGACCCCACCGCCCGCTTCGCCTTCCTCTTCACCCGGGTCGGGCTCTCCGGCGGCGACATGGGCGCCGCCTACCTGCTGCCCCGGGTCGTCGGCCTCGGCCACGCCACCCGGATCCTGATGCTCGGAGAGCCCGTACGGGCCCCCGAGGCGGAGCGGATCGGGCTGCTCAGCGAGCTCGTCGACGAGGGCGAGGCCGACGCCCGGGCCGCCGAACTCGCCGCCCGCCTCGCCGCCGGGCCGGCCCTCGCGCACGCCCAGACCAAGGCCCTGCTCACCGCCGAGCTCGACATGCCGCTGGCCGCCTCCGTGGAGCTGGACGCCAGCACCCAGGCCCTGCTGATGCACGGCCAGGACTACGCCGAGTTCCACGCCGCCTTCACCGGGAAGCGGCCGCCCGAGTGGAAGGGCAGGTAGCCCCGTGTCCGTCTCCGTCACCGGGTCCGCGCCCGCCCGGCGGGTGGCCGTCGTCGGCGGGGGACCGGGCGGGCTCTACGCCGCCGCACTGCTGGCCCGGCAGGGGCACGCCGTCGACCTGTGGGAGCGCGGCGCCCCCGACGACACCTTCGGATTCGGCGTCGTCCTCTCCGACGAGACCCTCGGCGGCATCGAACGGGCCGACACGGTCGTCCACGCCGCCCTCGCCGCCGAGTTCGTCCGCTGGGACGACGTGGACATCGTCCACCGGGGCCGGCTGCTGACCTCCGGCGGCCACGGCTTCGCCGCCCTCGGCCGGCGCCGGCTCCTGGAGATCCTGCACGCACGCTGCGAGGCCCTCGGAGTCAGGCTCCGCTTCCGCGCCCAGGCGCCCGACGCCTGGGCCCTGGCCCGCTCCCACGACCTGGTCGTCGCGGCCGACGGAGTGCACAGCACCACCCGTGAGAGCGGCGCCGCCCACTTCCGTCCCACCGTCACCCCCGGCCGCTGCCGCTACGTCTGGCTCGCCGCCGACTTCGCCTTCGACGCCTTCCGCTTCGAGATCGCGGAGACCGAGCACGGCATCATGCAGCTGCACGCCTACCCGTACTCCGCCGACTCCTCCACCGCCATCGTCGAAATGCGCGAGGAGGTGTGGCGGGCGGCCGGCCTCGACCTGTGCGACGAGGAGGAGTCCGCCGCCCGCTGCGCCAAGATCTTCGCCGAGGCGCTGCGGGGCCGACCGCTGCGCGGCAACCGCTCCGCCTGGACCCGGTTCCGCACCGTCGTCAACGAGCGCTGGTCGCACGGGAACCTGGTCCTCCTCGGCGACGCCGCCCACACGGCCCACTTCTCCATCGGCTCCGGCACCAAACTCGCCGTCGAGGACGCCCTCGCGCTCGCCGATGCGCTGGCCGCGCACCCCGGGGTCCCCGACGCCCTGGCCGCGTACGAGGCCGAGCGCAGGCCCGCCGTGGCCAGCACCCAGCGCGCGGCCGCCGCCAGCATGCGCTGGTTCGAGGAGATCGGCGGCTACGTCGGCCAGCCCGCCCGGCAGTTCGCCTTCAACCTGCTCACCCGCAGCCGCCGGGTCACCCACGACAACCTGCGGCTGCGCGACGCCCGGTTCACCCGCGCGGTCGAGGCCGACTTCGGCTGCCCGCCGCAAGGGCCCGACGGGACGCCCACCCCGCCCATGTTCACCCCGTTCACCCTGCGCGGGCTGACCCTGCGCAACCGGGTCGTCGTCTCGCCGATGGACATGTACTCCGCCGAGGAGGGGGTGCCGGGCGACTTCCACCTGGTGCACCTCGGCGCGCGGGCCCTCGGCGGGGCCGGCCTGGTCATGACGGAGATGGTCTGCGTCAGCCCCGAGGGCCGGATCACCCCCGGCTGCGCCGGCCTGTGGACCGCCGAGCAGGCGGCCGCCTGGAAGCGGATCGCCGACTTCGTCCACACCTCCGCGCCCGGCACCGCCCTCGGCGTCCAGCTCGGCCACTCCGGCCGCAAGGGCTCGACCCGGCTCATGTGGGAGGGCATGGACGATCCTCTCCCCGAGGGCAACTGGCCCCTGGTCGCCGCCTCCGCCCTGCCCTACAGGCCCGGCGTCTCCGCCGTTCCGCGCGCCCTGGAGGCGGCCGACCTCGCGGCCGTCCGCTCCGACTTCGCGGCGGCCGCCGTACGGGCCGCCGACTGCGGGTTCGACCTGCTGGAACTGCACTGTGCGCACGGCTACCTGCTGTCCGGCTTCCTCTCCCCGCTCACCAACCGCCGCGAGGACGCCTACGGCGGCCCCCTGGAGAACCGGCTGCGCTTCCCCCTGGAGGTCTTCGACGCCGTCCGCGAGGTCTGGCCCGAGGACCGCCCGATGACGGTCCGGCTGTCGGCGACCGACTGGGCCCCCGGGGGCACCACGCCGGAGGAGGCGGAGCGGATCGCCGCCGCCTTCGCCGTGCACGGCGCGGACGCCGTCGACGTGTCCACCGGACAGGTGGTCGCGGACGAGGCCCCGGAGTACGGGCGCTCGTACCAGACCCCCTACGCCGACCGGATCCGCAACACCCTGGGCGTGCCCGTCATCGCCGTCGGGGCGATCTCCTCCTGGGACGACGTCAACTCCCTGCTGCTGGCCGGCCGCACCGACCTGTGCGCCCTGGGCCGGCCGCACCTGTACGACCCGCACTGGACCCTGCACGCGGCCGCCGACCAGGGGTACGCGGGCCCGGGCGCCCCGTGGCCCGCCCCGTACCGGGCGGGCAGCCGCAAGCCGCCCACCGGGAAGGGGTGAGGCGGCTGCCGGGGGCGGGGCCCCCGGGGCTCAGGCGCGGACCAGCTCGACGCGGTCCTCGACGGGCGTGAAGCCGAGGCGCCGGTAGACGCCGTTGGCGGTGGGGTCGGCCAGGTCGGCGAAGAGCAGCACCTCGCTCGCCCCGGCCGCGTACGCCGCCCCGCTCACCGCGTGCGCCACCCCGGCGGCGTAACCGCGGCGGCGCTCGGCGGGCGGGGTGTAGACGGGGCCGATGCGCGAGGCGGAGCCGATCGGCCGGAAGAAGCCGGCCAGGGACACCGGCCGGCCGTCCCGCTCCCAGACGAGGAACCCGCCGTACGCGATCCGGTCGCGCAGGGAGGCCTCCGAGGGGGCGCCGGGGATGCCGCACTCCCGGTTGAAGTCCGCGCACCACCGCGCCAGCAGCGGCAGGTCAGCCCCGGTGGCGCGCCGGGCCCGTCCTGCGGGGGCCGGGTCGGGGGCCTTGAGTTTGCCCAGCCGGTACAGGCGGAGCTCCTCGGCGACACGGGTCGGGGCGGCCCAGGCCTCGGCCAGCGTCCGCGCGTCGGCGGCGCGGAGGGTCAGGCTGCGCACGCGCGCGAGCAGGGGCTCCGACGAGAGGGCGCCGCCCAGGGCCCGGACCGCCTCGGCGGGCAGGACGCCGAGCAGGAGCGGGCGCGGCGGGGTGTGCAGCACGACCCCGCCGGCCCTTCCGTCGGCTCCGGTCCACCAGCCGAAGACGGGTTCGGTGTCGCCGTAGGCCCGGGGGCCGCGCCGCTCCAGGGCGTCGATGACGCTCAGCAGGATGGTGTTGACGACGGGGTGCGCCGCGACGGCCGGGCGCGCGGCGGCCAGGCAGGCCGCCAGATCGGTGCTGAAGGTCCAGGCCATGCCCCATCGTGACGGGCGCGGGAGGCGGCCCGCACCGGGTTTTCCGCGGCCCGCACCGGGTTCTCCGCGGTCCACACCGGGTCTTCCGGGTCCCGCACAGGGTGTTCCGGGGGGCGCCCGGTGCGGCGGGGGCGCTCCCCCGGCCGGGGGAGGCGGTCCCCCCGTGCGGGGGAGGAGTCGGCGTCGTGCCGCTGGGATCTTGGGAGTACGAGCAGGACAGCGGCCCCGCCGACCCGCGGCGGGCCCTCGGGCCCTCGGGCCTTCGGACGAGGAGGAACCATGAACGCTCAGGAACCGACCGGCCGGGCGACGCGCACCGCTCCGCTACGGCTGTACGAAGCGGGCGCCCGTGTCGCGCAGCCGGGCGTGTAGCTCGGTGAAGACCGCCGCGGCGCGGTCGCCCGGCCAGTCGGCCGGGAGCAGCTCCCGCGGCAGCCCCGGGTCGGCGTAGGGCAGGCGCCGCCAGGTGTCCAGGGCGGGCAGGTAGGCCCGGTAGGCGGCCTCGGGGGTGGGCTCGGGGCCCGAGTGGAGGGCCCGCAGGACGGGTTCGTGCAGGTCGAGGAACTCCTCGTGCTGCTTGGCCAGGGCGGCCAGGTCCCACCAGCGGGCCACCGCCTCGGCCGTCGGGGCGAAGCCGAGGTGGGCGCCGCGGAAGAGCTCCACGTACCCGGTCAGGTGCAGCCGCTCCAGGGTGTGTCCCGTCTCCTCGGCCAGCTGGGCCGGTGCGATCCACACCCCCGGGGCCACCGCCCCGAAGCCCAGCCGGGCCAGGCGCGAGCGCAGCAGGTGCCGCTTGTGGCGCTCCTGCTCCGGGACGGAGAAGACGGCGACCAGCCACTCCGGCGAGACCGGTACGGCCCCGTAGATCCGCCGGTCGCCGTCCTCCAGCAGCAGCCGGGCCTCCTCGGAGGGCTCGTACCCGGCGGAGCCGTCGGCGGCCTTCGCGGGCACCAGGAAGCCCCGCCGCTTGAGCCGGGACACCGAGGAGCGGACGGAGGGCGCGTCGACGCCGGCCGCGCCCAGCAGGCGGACCAGGGCGGACACCGGGACGGCGCCGTCGAAGGAGCGTCCGTAGGCGCCGAAGAAGGTGACGATCAGGGATCGCGGAGTGTGCTGCTCGACCACGGGTTCACTCTAGATCGCGCAGCCGGAAGCGCTGAAGCTTGCCGGTGGGGGTGCGGGGCAGCGCCGGCAGGAAGACGAAGGTGCGGGGGCACTTGTGGGGGGCCAGCTCCCCCATCATGAAGGTCCGCAGCCCCTCCTCCGTGAGCACGGCCCCCTCGCGCGGCACGGTGTAGGCCACCACGACCTGCCCGCGCCGCTCGTCCGGGCGGCCCACGACCGCGACCTCCGCCACGTCGGGATGGCGCATCAGCGCCTCCTCCACCTCAGGGCCCGCGATGTTGTAGCCCGAGGAGATGATCATGTCGTCGGCGCGGGCGACGTAGCGGAAGTAGCCGTCGGGGTCGCGGACGTAGGTGTCGCCGGTCAGGTTCCAGCCGTCCCGTACGTATTCGCCCTGACGGGGGTCGGCCAGGTAGCGGCAGCCGACCGGGCCGCGCACGGCCAGGAGCCCGGGTTCGTTGTCCGGTACCGGCCGGCCGGAGGGGTCCACCACGCGGGCCTGCCAGCCGGGGACGGCCCGGCCGGTGGTGCCGGGGCGGATGTCCTCGTCGGCGGCGGAGATGAAGATGTGCAGCAGCTCGGTGGCCCCGATGCCGTTGATGATCCGCAGCCCGGTGCGCTCGTACCAGGCCTGCCAGGTGGCGGCGGGCAGGTTCTCGCCCGCGGAGACGCAGCGGCGCAGCGCGGACAGGTCGTACGCGCCCGTGTCGTAGGGGCCGAGGGTGTCCAGCATCGAGCGGTAGGCGGTGGGCGCCGTGAACAGGACGGTGACCCGGTGCTCGGCGAGGGCGGGCAGCAGGCGGCGGGGTGCGGCCTCCTCCAGCAGCAGGGCGCAGGCCCCGGCCCGCAGCGGGAAGACGACCAGTCCGCCGAGGCCGAAGGTGAACCCGAGGGGAGGACTGCCGGCGAACACGTCGTCGGGGCGGGGTCTCAGGACGGTGCGGGAGAAGGTGTCGGCGACGGCGAGGAGGTCGCGGTGGAAGTGCATGCAGCCCTTGGGGCGGCCCGTGGTCCCGGAGGTGAAGGCGATGAGGGCCACGTCGTCGGCGGAGGTCTCGACGGCGGGGTACGGCGCGCGGTGGGCCTCGGCCAGCCGCAGGAGGTCGTCGGGGGAGTCCCCGCCGTAGGGGGTGATCCGCAGTCCGGGGACCTCGGCCCGGGCCAGGTCGTCGAGGGCGTCGGCGTGGCAGACGGCGTGCCGGACCCTGGCCATGGCGCACACCGTCGCCAGCTCCTGGGCGCGCTGCTGGGCCAGGACGGTGACGGCCACCGCGCCCGCCTTCACCACGGCCAGCCAGCAGGCGGCGAGCCAGGGCCCGGTGGGGCCGCGCAGCAGCACCCGGTTGCCGGGGACGACGCCCAGGTCGACGGTGAGGGCGTGGGCGAGGCGGTCGACGCGTTCGCGCAGCTCCCCGTACGACCACACCTCGCCCGACCCGCTGCGGAAGGCGGGGCGGTCCGGCCCGAACCGGTCGATGGTGGCGTCGAGCAGTTCGGCGCCGCAGTTCAGCCGGTCCGGGTAGGCCAGTTCGGGCAGCTCGAAGAGGAGCTGCGGCCAGGCGTGGGCCGGCGGCAGGCTGTCGCGCGCGAAGGTGTCGGTGTGGGCGGAAGGCTTGAGCTCCAAGGCGGGTTCGCCCCCTTGCGACGTCCGGATTGGGGTGGAGCCGGCCGTGCTGATCTGTCCAGAGCGTATCGTGATGGTGACGGCAGTCAACAGGACGCGATAGAGGAACTCGACGGGACTTGGGGGCCTTCGGATGGCCGGATTCGCGCTCGGTGGGGAAGAAGAGGAGTGGTGCGCGCAGCTGCGCGCCCTGTCGGAGCGGAGGCTGAGGCCGCTCGCCGAGAAGGGCGAGCCCGGCCGGGTGAACCGGCCGCTGCTGGCGGAGCTGGGGGACACTGGCCTGCTGGAGCGGGTCTTCGGCTCCGGCGCGCTGGAGCTGTGCCTGCTGCGGGAGTCCCTGGCCTACGGGTGCACCGAGGCGGAGACGGCCCTGGCCCTCCAGGGCCTGGGAGGCCATCCGGTGCTGCGGTCGGGGAGCGCGGCCCAGCGGGAGCGGTGGCTGCCGGGGGTCCGGGCGGGGCGGCTGGTGGCGGCGTTCGCGCTGAGCGAGCCGGGCGCCGGTTCCGACGCGGCGGCCCTGGCGCTGGCGGCCGCGCCGGACGGGACGGGCTGGCGGCTGGAGGGGGACAAGTGCTGGATCTCCAACGCTCCCGAGGCCGACTTCTACACCGTCTTCGCCCGGACGGGCGAGGCGCCGGGGGCCAAGGGCATCACCGCGTTCCTGGTCCCGGCGGACCGGCCGGGCCTGACGGGGGAGGCGCTCGACATGCTCTCACCGCACCCGATCGGCTCGCTGTCCTTCGCCGGGGTGCCCGTCGGCCCCGAGGACGTGCTGGGGGAGCCGGGGCAGGGGTTCCGGGTCGCGATGGAGACCCTGAACCTCTTCCGGCCGAGCGTGGGGGCCTTCGCGGTCGGCATGGCGCGGGCCGCGCTGGACGCCACGCTGGCGCACACCGCCGGCCGTACCGCCTTCGGCGGGGTGCTGGCCGACCTCCAGGCGGTCGCGCACCGGGTGGCGGAGATGGCCACGCGCACCGAGGCCGCCCGGCTGCTCGTGTACGCGGCGGCCGGTGCCTACGACAACGGCTCCCCGGACGTGCCCCGCCGGGCGGCGATGGCCAAGCTCCTCGCGACGGAGACGGCCCAGTACGTGGTCGACCACGCCGTCCAGCTGCACGGCGCGGCCGCCCTGCGGCGGGGCCACCTGCTGGAGCACCTGTACCGGGAGGTGCGGGCCCCCAGGATCTACGAGGGGGCCAGCGAGGTGCAGCGCGGCATCATCGCCAAGGAGCTGTACCGGGGGGTGGCGGCCCGATGAGCGCCGGCCGTCCGGGCCCGCACCGGATCAACCCGCCGGAGCTGTCCCCGGCGACGGGCTTCTCCCACGCCGTCACCGCCACGGGCGGCCGGCTGGTGTTCCTGGCCGGCCAGACCGCCCTCGACGGATCGGGCGCGGTGGTGGGGCGGACCCTGCCGGAGCAGTTCGAGCGCGCCCTGGCCAACCTGCTGACGGCCCTGGCGGCGGCGGGCGGCGTCCCCTCGGACCTGGCCCGGGTGACGGTGTACGCCGTGGACGTGGAGGACTACCGCGCCCACGCCCACGAACTGGGGCGGATCTGGCACCGGCTGGCGGGCCGCGAGTATCCGGCGATGGCCGTGGTCGGAGTGGTCCGCCTCTGGGACACCGAGGCCCTGCTGGAACTGGACGGGATCGCGGTGCTCCCGTAGGAGGACCTAACGGGCGGAGTCGAGGAGGGTGCCCATCCACTCCTCGATGCCGGCCACCGTGCGCGGCAGGGCGCCGGACATCAGGCGGGCCCCGTCGGAGGTGACGACGAGGTCGTCCTCGATGCGCACGCCCATGCCGCGCAGTTCGGCCGGGAGGGTCTCGTCGTCCGGCTGGAGGTAGAGGCCCGGCTCGACGGTGAGGACCTGGCCCTCCTCCAGCACCCCGTCGAGGTAGGTCTCGGCGCGGGCCCGGGCGCAGTCGTGGACGTCGAGGCCGAGCATGTGGCCGCTGCTGCACAGGGTGTAGCGCCGGTACAGGTCGCCCTCGGCGTCCTTGAGCACGCCCCATGCGGCGAGGCCCTCGGCGATGACCCGCATGCCCGCCCGGTGGAAGTCGCGGAAGCTCGCGCCGGGCCGCAGCGCGGCGATGCCGGCCTCCTGGGCGGCGAGCACCAGCTCGTAGACCTGCTTCTGGACGGGGGAGAAGCGCCCGGACAGCGGGAGGGTGCGGGTGATGTCGGCGGTGTAGAGGCTGTCGGTCTCCACGCCCGCGTCCAGCAGCAGGAGTTCGTCGCGGTCGAGCCGGCCGTCGTTGCGGATCCAGTGCAGCACGCAGGCGTGCGCTCCGGAGGCGGCGATGGTCTCGTAGCCGAGGCCGTTGCCCTCGGCGCGGGCCCGCAGGTTGAAGACCCCCTCGATCCATCGCTCGCCGCGCGGGTGGGCGAGGGCCCGGGGCAGGGCCCGCACGGCGTCCTCGAAGCCGGCGGTGGTGTGGTCGACGGCGAGCTGGAGCTGGTCGACCTCCCAGGCGTCCTTGACCAGGCGCAGCTCCGACAGGGCGGCGGCCAGGGCGGTGTCGGTGGCGGCGTCGCGTCCCGTGGGGGAGCCGAGTGCGTCGAGGTGGGCGCAGCGCAGACCGGTGAGCCGCTCGGCCTCGGCAAGGTCGGGGCGCCGCCCCACCCAGAACTCGCCGTAGCGGCGGTCCCGGTAGAACTCCTCGGTGCCGTCGGACCGGTCGGAGCGGGGGCGCAGGTAGAGGACGGCCTCGTGGCCGTGCGGGCCGGCGGGCTCCAGCACCAGCACGTGGCCCACCTGGTCCTCGCCCGTCAGGCCGGTGAGCCAGGCGTACGCGCTGTGCGGGCGGAAGCGGAAGTCGCAGTCGTTGGAGCGGACCCTCAGCTCGCCGGCCGGGACGATCAGACGCTCGCCGGGGAAGCGGGCGGAGAGCCGGGCACGGCGGGCGGGGGTCACGTCGTACGCGGTCACCCGGGAGCCCGCCGGCAGGGGTGAAGGCGCCCAGTTCCCCGCCATGAAGCGGGACAGCTCCGCCGATACCGGGAGGTCGTGGCTGCCGGTGTTCAGACGGGAGGGGGTGTCGGTCACGGAGGCTCCCTCAAGAAGGACTGAACTGGTGTGCGCACAGGTCTTGCCAGTGCAATTTCACATTACTATGTTACAGCTCACAGCGCGGCGCATGAATCCCCGTCAAACGCCGTGTGAAGCAGGGCAGTTCACGCACCACTACCCCCACCTCCCTTTCCACAGGAGCCCCAAGGTGTCCCAGCACAGAGCTGTGCGTACGTCCCTCCTCTCCGCCGCCGTCACGGTCACCCTCCTCGCCACCGCCGGCCAGGCAGTGACCCAGGCGGCCGAGCGGGGCACCCCCGCCGCCGCACCCGCCGCGTCGGCGCCCGCCGCCTTCGCCGCCGGTCCGGCCGCCGCGCCGAACCCCTTCGACGAGGTCGACCGCCTCGCCGACGCCAAGCAGCTCGCCCCGGCGCCCGCCCCGGCACCCGGCGGCAAGTCCGTCGCCGACAACCGGGTCCCCGGCGCCGCCGACGCGGCCCCCGGCGCCGACAAGGGCCGCAAGACGGCCACCGCCCAGGCCGCGCCCACCGCGAAGAGCGTCGCCGCGGGCGTCCCCTGCACCCTCGACGGGATCACCGGCCTCGGCCCGGAACAGTTCGCCGACTTCCTCGCCGACCCGGCCGTCACCGCCGACGGCTGCCTGCGCGGCCTCATATGGACCTGGGACGCGCGCCTCGCGCCCGTCATGTCCGACGCCCACGTCCAGGCCGTCTCCCGCCGGATATCCAGCCTGTCCGCCACCCACGACGGCCGGAACTCCTCCCACCTGGAGGAGATGTTCACCTACCTGCACGCCGTCGTGTACCACGACTACTCGCGCACCGAGATCGACGTCACCGACGCCCCCACCGTCGACGCCATGCGCCGGGCCATCGCCGATTTCGGCAACGCGGCCCACACCTTCGACGTCACCGCCTCCAACGCCCGCACCCTGCGCGAGGCCCTCTACGCGGGCAGCGCCCCGGGCCTGCGCCAGCACCAGCTCGGCCTGATCAAGAAGGTCCTGGCCACCCTGGACGCCTCCCACCCGGCCACCAACACGGACGCCTCCTGGGGCGGCGCGGCCCTCGCGGCCCTCTCCGTCAACTACCTGGGCGTCTACCCGGGCAACCAGGACGCGGCCTTCCACGCCGCCGTCACCGCCGACCCGGCCTACCGCGCCGTCTTCAAGGCCTTCGCGGGCTACACCCACCTCAAGGGCACCGCCAACGCCTGGGCCGCCCGCGACGCGCTCGGCGAGTACGGCCGCTTCGGCCAGGTGAACGGCCTCAAGGACCAGGTCACCGCCGACCTCGGCGCCCTCCTCGAACCGGTGAAGTCCACCTGGGGCAACGGCAGCGAGCAGTGGGCCAAGCTGGTCTCCTGGCTGAACTTCTACGAGGCCTGCAAGCCGTACGGGGTGTGCAAGGAGGACATCGAGAAGCAGCTCTTCCCGAACACCTACACCTACGACAACGGCGGCATCAAGGTCCGCACCGCCCTCGACCGGGCCACCGTCGACCAGCTGTACTACGCGAGCAAGCAGGTCAAGACCCAGTTCCACCGCGTCCTGGGCACCGACCAGCCGCTGGCCGGGGACCCCAACAGCACCCTGAACATCGTGCTGTACGCCTCCCGCGCCGACTACGAGAACTACCACCCGATCCTCACCGGGTACGGCACCAACAACGGCGGCATCTACATCGAGAACGGCGCCACCTTCTACACCTATCAGCGCCGCGTCCCCCAGGACTCGTCCCTCACCCTGGAAGAGCTCTTCCGCCACGAGTACACGCACTACCTCAACGGCCGCTTCGCCGTCCCCGGCTTCTTCGGCCAGGGCGACTGGTACCAGGGCGACCGCACCACCGCCATGGACGAGGGCACCGCCGAGTTCTTCGACGGCTCCACCCGCGACAACGGCATCGCCGTCCGCAAGTCCCTGGTCCGCGGCATCATCAACGACACCGCAGGCGGCGGCCCGCGCATGAGCATCGACCAGCTCCTGCACGCCACCTACGACGGCGACGGCTTCCGCTTCTACAACTACGCGGGCACGTTCTTCGAGTTCCTCTGGACCGAGAAGCCCTCGCTGCTGCGCGAGATGTACGGCTACCTGCGCGCCAACGACGTCGCCGGCTTCGACGCCTGGCGCAACCGCATGGGCGCGGACACCTACCTCCAGCGCGACTACAACCGCTTCCTGGACGCCCAGATCGCCAAGGTGGACCAGCTCTACGTCCCGAACACCACCTTCACGGCCAACGACCAGCTGCGCGACTCCGCGCTCGCCTCGGTCAAGTCCTCCTTCGCCTCGGCGACGTACAACACCCCGGACTGCGTGGAGAACGGCGACCCCGGCAAGCGCCGCTTCACCTGTACGGGCCGCATCACCGCGAACCTGAAGAACTGGCGCAGCGACGACCAGAACTTCAAGGACATGTCCGAGACGGTCGACTACTTCCTGCTCGACCGGGCGGGCGCGGCCTCGAACAACCTGGCGGACATGAACTGCTCCTTCGGGCCGCTGGAGATCTGGGACAACAAGGCGGCGGGCACCTCCTCCTACAGCTGTGAGGGCCCCCTCCGCAGCTGACCGCCCGCCCGGGCCGGTTCCGAGTCCCGCGGGGGGCGGAACCGGCCCGGGCGACCCTAGGCACCATCAAAAGAATGTGACATATTACTGACATGGACGTCGTGATCATTGGCGCCGGCGTCGTCGGAGCCGCGTGCGCGTACTACGCGAGCCGCTCCGGTCTCTCCGTGGCGGTGGTGGACCGGGGCCCCGTGGCCGGCGGCACCACCGGCGCCGGCGAGGGCAACCTGCTCGTCTCCGACAAGGAGGCCGGGCCGGAGCTCGACCTGGCCCTCCTCTCCGCCCGCCTCTGGCAGGACCTGTCCGCCGAACTCCCCGGGGCCGTCGAGTACGAGCCCAAGGGCGGCCTGGTGGTCGCCCCCGACGAGACGACCCTCAAGGCCCTGCGCCACTTCGCCGAAGGCCAGCGCACGGCCGGCGTGGTCTGCGCCGAAGTCGGCCCGGAGGGCCTGCGCGAGCTGGAACCCCACCTCGCCCCGGGCCTGGCGGGCGGATTCCACTACCCCCAGGACGCCCAGGTCCAGCCGGCCCAGGCGGCGGCACAGCTCCTGAGGGCCTCCGGCGCCACCATGCACCTGGGCGAAGAGGTCACCGGGCTCCTCCTGGAGTCGGGGACCGTCCGGGGCGTGCGCACCTCCCGCCGGACGCTGCGGGCGGCGGCGGTGGTCAACGCCGCGGGCACCTGGGGCGGCCGGATCGCCGACCTCGCCGGAACCACCCTGCCCGTCCTGCCCCGCCGCGGCTTCGTCCTGGTGACGGAACCCCTCCCGCGGGTGGTCCGGCACAAGGTCTACGCCGCGGACTACATCGCGGACGTGGCCAGCGACTCGGCGGCCCTCCAGTCCTCGGCGGTGGTCGAGGGCACCCCCTCGGGCCCGGTCCTGATCGGCGCCACCCGCGAGCGGGTCGGCTTCGACCGCACCCTCTCCACCGACGCCCTGCGCCGCCTGGCGGCCCAGGCGGCGGCCCTCTTCCCGGTCCTGGCGGACGTCCGCGCCCTGCGCACCTACCACGGCTTCCGCCCCTACCTGCCGGACCACCTCCCGGCCATCGGCCCGGACCCCCGCGCCCCCGGCCTCCTCCACGCCTGCGGCCACGAGGGCGCCGGCATCGGCCTGGCCCCCGCGACGGGGGTACTCGTCGCGGCGGCCCTCACCGGAGCCCAACCCCCGCTGGACCCCGCCCCCTTCCGCCCGGACCGCTTCGGTCCGTGACCCCCGGCCGCCCCGACCCCCGCACACCCCAGGAGCCCCCTTGAAGCGCAGCCCCCGCGAGCTGGTCGGCGGCAGCCCGGCGGCCACGTACCCGATCGACTTCGACGGCCGCGCCCTGCCCGCCCAGGAGGGCCAGAGCATCGCCGCCGTCCTGTGGGCGGCCGGGATCCTCGCCTGGCGCACCACCCGCGAGGGCGGCGCCCCGCGCGGCGCCTTCTGCGGGATCGGCGCCTGCTACGACTGCCTCGTCACCGTCAACGGCCGCCCCAACCAGCGCGCCTGCCTCGTCCCGGCCCGCCCCGGGGACACCGTCACCACCCAGGAGGGCACCGGCCATGCCGACCTCGCCGTCTGAGTCCACGCCCTGCGCCGGGGCGACCCCCGCCGACCTGGCGGTCGTCGGCGCGGGCCCCGCCGGGCTCGCGGCCGCCGTCACCGCCGCCCGGCTCGGCCTGCGCGTCACCCTCCTCGACACCGCCGACCGCCCCGGCGGCCAGTACTACCGCCGGCCGGCCGCCGCCCTCGGCGCCGAGCGCCCCGAGGCCCTGCACCACGACTGGCGGGCCTTCGCCACCCGTGAGGCCGCCCTCCGCGCCCACGAGCGGTCGGGCCGCGTCACGTACCTCCCCCGGCACCACGTGTGGACGGTGGTGCCCGACGGCACCTCCGGCGCCTGGACCCTCCACGCGGTGGCCGGCCACGCCCCCGACGAGACCCGGGAGACCGTCCGGGCGCGCGCCGTACTGCTCGCCACCGGCGCCTACGAACGCCAGCTCCCCTTCCCCGGCTGGACCCTCCCCGGCGTGGTCGGGGCCGGCGGCGCCCAGGCCATGCTGAAGGACGGCCTCGTCCTGCCCGGCCGGCGCGTCGTGGTGGCCGGCAGCGGCCCGCTCCTCCTCGCCGTGGCCGGCTCCCTCGCCGCGGCCGGAGCCACCGTCCCGGCCGTCCTGGAGGCCGCCTCCTACACGGCGTACGCCCCCCAGGCCCCCGCCCTCCTGCGCAACCCCGCCAAACTCGCCGAAGGCGCCACGTACGGCGGGGCCCTGCTCCGCCACGGCATCCGCCTGTTCACCCGCCACGCCGTCACCGAGGCGCACGGCACCCACCGCGTCGAGGCCGTCACCGTCGCCCGCCTCGACAAGGACTGGCGCCCGCTGCCCGGCACCGCCCGCCGGATCCCCTGCGACGCCCTCGCCGTGGGACACGGCCTCGTACCCCAGCTGGAACTGGCCACCGGCCTCGGCTGCGCCACCCGCACGGACCCCGACGGCACGGTCGCCCTGGAACTGGACGCGGCCCAGCGGACCTCCGTCCCCGGCGTCTGGTCGGCCGGCGAGACCGGTGGCATCGGCGGGGCCCGACTGGCCCTGACCGAGGGGGAGATCGCCGCCCACGCGATCGCCGGCCGGCCGGTCCCCGCCGCCCTCGTCCGCCGCCGCGCCCGCCTGCGCGCCTTCGCCGGCGCGATGGCCGCCGCGCACCGCCCCGGCTCCGGCTGGACCGGCTGGCTGCGCGAGGAGACCGACGTGTGCCGCTGCGAGGAGGTGCCGGCCGGCCGGATCCGCGAGGCGGTCGAGGAGCTCGGGGCGCGGGACGCGCGGACCGTCAAACTCCTCACCCGCGCCGGCATGGGCTGGTGCCAGGGACGGATGTGCGGTCCGGCGGTGGCCGCCCTGTCCGGCGGGGAACCCGCGCCCGACCGGCGGCCGCTGTCCTGCCCGGTCCCGCTGCGCCACCTCGCCGCGCTGCCCCCGGCGGAGGCGGCGGCCCCGACGGGCACCGCGCCTCAGGCGCCGACCCCGCCCGGCGCCTGAGGCGCCGGGGCCGCGCCCCCGCGCCACCACCGCGCCCCGACCGGCGCCCTCCGGCCCCTTGTGGCCGATCCACACCCACTAGTAAAATGTCACACACCACACTAGGGAGTCCTTCCATGACCGACGCGCCCACCCCCGCGCCCTCCGCCGACCACGGCCCCGACACCCGCACCCGCCCCTGGCACGGCATCATGGTCGCCACCGCCCTGCCCCTGCGCGAGGACCTCTCCGTCGACTACGACGCCTACGCCGAGCACGTGGCCTGGCTGATCGCCAACGGCTGCGACGGCGTCGTGCCCAACGGCTCCCTCGGCGAGTACCAGACCCTCACCGACGAGGAGCGGGCCCGCGTGGTGCGCACCGCCGTCGAGGCCGCCGGCGACGGCGCCCGCGTCATGCCGGGCGTCGCGGCGTACGGCAGCGCCGAGGCCCGCCGCTGGGCCGACCAGGCCGCCGAGGCCGGAGCGGGCTCGGTCCTGCTCCTGCCCCCCAACGCCTTCCGTGCCGACGAGGAGACCGTCCGCGCCCACTACGCCGAGGTCGCCGGCTCCGGCCTGCCGGTGGTCGCCTACAACAACCCGTACGACACCAAGGTGGACCTGACCCCCGCCCTCCTCGCGCGCCTGCACGCCGACGGCAGCATCGTCGCCGTCAAGGAGTTCAGCGGGGACGTCCGCCGCGCCTACGAGATCGCCGAGCTCGCCCCGGGCCTCGACCTGCTCATCGGCGCCGACGACGTCCTCCTCGAACTGGCCCTGGCCGGCGCCGTCGGCTGGATCGCCGGCTACCCCAACGCCCTGCCCCGGTCCTGCGCCGCCCTCTACCGGGCCGCCGTCGCCGGCGACACCGCCACCGCCCTGCCGCTCTACAAGTCCCTGCACTCCCTGCTGCGCTGGGACTCCAAGACGGAGTTCGTCCAGGCCATCAAGCTCTCCATGGACCTGGCCGGCCGCCCCGGCGGCGCCACCCGCCCCCCGCGCTTCCCGCTCACCGGGGAGACCGAGGCCGCCGTGCGCGCCGCGACCGAGAAGGCCCTCGCCGAGGGCCTCAACTAGCCACCCGGCTACCCAGCCACCCAGCACGAACCAGCGAACGGCCGGAGGGGCGAACCGATGCGCACACGCCACGTCTACCACGCGGTGGACTCCCACACCGAGGGCATGCCGACCCGGGTGATCACCGGGGGAGTCGGGGTGATCCCCGGCGCCACCATGGCCGACAAGCGGCTCCACTTCATCGAGCACATGGACCACGTCCGCACGCTGCTCATGTACGAGCCGCGCGGCCACGCGGCGATGAGCGGTGCCGTCCTCCAGCCGCCCACCCGGCCCGACGCCGACTTCGGCGTGTTGTACATCGAGGTGTCGGGCCTGCTGCCCATGTGCGGGCACGGCACCATCGGGGTGGCCACGGTCCTGGTCGAGACCGGCATGGTCCCGGTGACCGAACCGGTCACCACCGTGCGGCTCGACACCCCCGCCGGTCTGGTGGGCGTGGACGTACGGGTCGAGGACGGCGCGGCCACCGCCGTCACCCTCACCAACGTCCCCTCCTTCTGCGTGGGCCTCGACCTGAAGGCCGAGGTCCCCGGCTTCGGCACCGTCACCTACGACCTCGCCTACGGCGGGAACTTCTACGCCTTCGTCGAACTCGACGCCCTGGGACTGCCCTTCGACCGGTCCCGCAAGGACGACCTGATCGCCGCCGGGCTCGCGGTCATGGACGCGGTCAACGCCTCACCGGACCGGCCCGTCCACCCCGAGAACCCCTCCATCTCCGGCGTCAAGCACGTCTACCTCGCCGCCCCCGGCTCCGACGCCCGCCGCTCCCGGCACGCCATGGCCATCCACCCCGGCTGGTTCGACCGCTCGCCCTGCGGCACGGGGACCAGCGCGCGCATGGCCCAGCTGCACGCGCGGGGCCTGCTGCCCCTCGACACCGACTTCGTCAACGAGTCCTTCATCGGCACCGAGTTCACCGGCCGCCTGATCGGGGAGACCACCGTCGGCGGCCGCCCCGCCGTCGTCCCCACGGTCACCGGCCGGGCCTGGATCACGGGGACCGCCCAGTACTTCCTCGACCCGTCCGACCCCTTCCCCGGAGGGTTCCTGCTGTGACCGCCCCGACCTCCGTCCGCACCGTGGACTACCACACCGCCGGCGAGCCCTTCCGGATCGTCGACACCGCCCGCGACGGGACGCCCCCCGTCCCCGGCGACACCGTCGCCGAGCGCTGCGCCACCGCCATCGGCCCGGGCGGGTCCGGGACGGCGCCGCGGCGCGGCCCGCTGGACGACGTACGGCGGCTCCTGGTCCAGGAGCCGCGCGGACACGCCGGCATGTACGGGGGGTTCGTGGTGCCGCCGGACGACGACGGGGCCCACCTCGGGGTGCTGTTCTGGCACAAGGACGGCTACTCCACCGCCTGCGGCCACGGCACCATGGCCCTCGGCGCCTGGGCCGTGGACTCCGGCCGGGTCCCGGCCCCCGACGACGGGGACGCCCAGGTGCGGATCGACGTGCCCTCGGGCCGGGTCACCGCCACCGTCCACCGGGCCGGGGGCCGCACCACCGGGGTCACCTTCCGCAACGTCCCGGCCGTGGTGGGCGCCCGCAAGGTTCCGGTGGCCACCACCCTGGGCCTCGCCGAGGTGGACATCGCGCACGCCGGGGCCTGCTACGCCTCCGTCTCCGCGCGCGACCTCGGCCTGGAGGTGACCCGCGCCGCGCTGCCCGCCCTGGTCGGCGTCGGGCGGGAGATCCGCGCCGCCCTCGCCACCCACCCGGCGACCTGGCACCCGGACGGCCCGCTGCTCTCCGGCGTCTACGGGGTGATCCTCCACGAAGAGCTGCCCGAGACCCCGTTCGGCCCGCACCAGCGCAACGTCACCGTGTTCGCCGACGGGCAGATCGACCGCTCGCCCTGCGGTTCGGGCACCTCCGCCCGGCTCGCGCTGCTGGCGCAGGACGGCCGGCTGGGCGCGGGGGAGGACCTGCTGCACGAGTCGGTGACGGGCACGGTGTTCACCGGCCGGATCCTCGACGGCGGGGTCACCGAGGTCACCGGCACCGCCTACCGCACGGGCGAGCACCTCTTCACCGTCGACCCGTCCGACGCCCTCGGCACGGGCTTCCTGCTGTGACGGCCGCCCCCGCGCCGGGCCCCGTCCTGCTGGGCGCGGACGAGACGGCGGGCCTGCTCACCACCGCGCGGGCGGCCGACGCCCTGGCCGGCGCCCTGCGGGCGGGCCTCGACCCCGAGGCCTGCCCGCAGCGCACGGGCGTGGCCACCCCCGGCGGCGAACTCCTGCTCATGCCGGCCGCGTCGGGCGCGTACGCCGGGGTGAAGATCGCCGGGGTGGCCCCCGGCAACCCGGCCCGCGGACTGCCCCGGATCACCGGCAGCTACCTCCTCCTCGACGGCCCCACCCTGCGCCCGCTGGCCGTCCTGGACGGCGCCGCCCTGACCGCCCTGCGCACCCCGGCGGTCTCCGCCCTCGCCCTGCGGTACCTCACCGCCCCCGGGCGCCCGCTGCGGCTGGTGCTCTTCGGCGCGGGCCCGCAGGCGTACGGGCACCTCGACGCGGTCCTGGAGCTGCGGGAGCTCGCCGAGGCGGTGGTCGTGGCCCGCGACCCCGGCCGGGCCGGCGAACTGGCGGCGCACGCCCGGGCCCTGGGCGTCCCGGCCCGCACGGGCACGCCGCAGGACGTGGCGGGGGCCGACCTGGTGCTGTGCTGCACCACCGCCCGCGAGCCGCTCTTCGACGGGGGGCTGGTGGCCCCGGGGGCGGTGGTCGTCGCCGTCGGCTCCCACGAGCCGGACGCCCGGGAGACGGACACCGCCCTCGTGCGACGCGCGGCGGTGTACGTGGAGTCGCGCGCGGCGGCGCTGCGCGAGGCGGGGGACCTGCTGGTCCCCGAGGCCGAGGGGGCGATCGGCCCCGGACACATCCACGGCACGCTGGCGGACCTGGTCGCCGGACGCGACCTCCCCGGGGGGCGGGCGGACGCCCCGCGGCTCTTCAAGAGCGTGGGCATGGCCTGGGAAGATCTTGCCGTCGCGGTGGCGATCTACCACGCGACCGGAGCGAACAGCGAAACGTGACATTGTACGCTGTTCCTCCGCACGTCGGTGGTGTGCGGGGTCTCGGAGGAAGAGCAATGGGTGACCTGAAGCAGCACAGTCTCATCAAGGCCCAGGAACGGCTGCGCGACCAGGTCGGTCATGCCCTCCGGGCCGCGCTGATAGCGGGCGAGCTGCGCCCCGGCAGCGTCTACTCGGCTCCGGGCCTCGCCGCCGAACTCGGCGTGTCGGCCACGCCCGTGCGCGAGGCGATGCTGGACCTGGCCCGCGAGGGCCTGGTCGAGCCGGTCCGCAACAAGGGCTTCCGGATCACCGAGGTCAGCGAGCGCGACCTCGACCAGTACACCGAGCTGCGCACGATGATCGAGGTCCCGACCATCGGGCGGATCACCCGCACGGCCACGCGCGAGCAGCTGGAGGAGCTGCGCCCGATCGCCGAGGAGATCGTCAGCAGCGCACGCGAGCACAACCTCATCGGGTACCTGGAGGCCGACCGCCGCTTCCACCTCAGCCTCCTCGCCCTCGCCGGCAACGAGCGCCTGGTCGAGACCGTCGGCGACCTGCGCAAGCGCTCCCGGCTGTACGGGCTGACGGGCCTGGACGAGGCCGGCAAGCTGGTCTCCTCCGCCGAGGAGCACCTCGAACTGCTGGACCTGATGCTGACCGGGGACGCGGAGGCGGCCGAGGAGTGCATGCACCGCCACCTCGGCCACGTCCGCTCCCTGTGGGCCCAGGGCCGCGACGAACCGGTGGGCCGCCCCCAGGGGGGCCTGGGCTCTGGCCTGTAGGGGCCGCTCCTCGCGCACGGAAGCCGCCGGGCACCAGCCCGGCGGCTTTTCGCGTCCGGCGTCCGGCGCGCCCTTTCTTCTCCCAACTCCCCTGCCGTGAAGCCGATTTGGACACGGCTGGATAACGTCGGCGACAAGGGGTTGTCAGTACAATTTCACATTACTATGTTACCGGTCACATCCTAAAGCGCGGCCCTTCCCTGGAGTGACCATGACCAAGCGCACCCAACTCGCCCTCGCCACCGCCCTGGTGGCGTCGCTCGCACTCGGCGCCTCGGGCTGCTCCGACCCCAAGAAGGGCTCCGAGGGGAAGGGCGGCGCCAACCCGGCCGCGGCCAACGACGGCAAGACCCTCGGCGGCACCCCCGTCAAGGGCGGCACCCTCACCGTCCTGTCCAACCAGGACTTCTCCCACCTCGACCCCGCCCGCAACTGGGTCATGCCGGCCATGGACTTCGGCACCCGCCTGCTCTACCGCACGCTCGTCACCTTCAAGGCCGAGCCCGGCAAGGGCGGCAGCGAGCTCGTCCCCGACCTCGCCACCGACCTCGGCACCCCCTCCAACGGCGGCCGCACCTGGACCTTCACCCTCAAGGAGGGCCTGAAGTACGAGGACGGCAGCCCGGTCAAGGCCCAGGACGTCAAGTACAACGTGGAGCGCTCCTTCGCCCCGGACCTCACCGGCGGCCCCGACTACGCCGCCCAGTACCTGGCCGGCACCGAGGGCTACAAGGGCCCCCTCCAGGGCCAGCACCTCGACTCGGTCAAGACCCCCGACGACCGCACGATCGTCTTCGAACTCAAGCGCCCCGTCGCCGAGTTCTCCCAGACCGCCACCCTCCCCACCTTCGCCCCGGTCCCGCAGTCCCAGGAGAAGGGCACCCAGTACGACTCCCGCCCCTTCTCCTCCGGCCCGTACAAGATCGAGAGCTACGAGCGCGACAAGAAGCTGGTCCTGGTCCGCAACGAGCACTGGGACCCGAGGACCGACTCCGTCCGCAAGGCCTACCCGGACCGGTTCGTCGTCGTCATGGGCCTCAAGGGCGGCCAGATCGACGACCGCCTGATCGCCGGCGAGGGCGCGGACGCCTCCGCCGTCGAGTACTTCAACATGCGCCCCGAGAGCGCCCCGAAGGTCCTGCCCAAGCCGGACGTCAAGGCCCGCCTGCTCGCCGAGTCCCAGGGCTGTACGACCATGCTCCACCTGAACAACTCCCGCGCCCCCTTCGACGACCCCAAGGTCCGCGAGGCCCTGCAGTACGCCGTCGACAAGGACGCCGTCGTCACCGCGGCCGGCGGCCCCGCCCTCAACGAGGTCGCCACCGCCTACCTGCCCCCCGCCCTCACCGGCGGCAAGCAGGCCGACACCCTGAAGATCCCCGCCTCCGGCGACCCCGCCAAGGCCAAGGAGCTCCTCAAGGCCGCCGGCAAGGAGCACCTCAAGGTCTCCCTCGCCGTCTCCACCGGCGACAAGGCCAAGGCGGAGGCGCTCCAGCAGGGCCTGTCCCGGGCCGGCATCGACGTCGTCATCGACACCGTCGACCCCGGCGCGTACTACGACGTCATCGGCGACCTCTCCACCACCCCCGACATGACCTACACCGGCTGGTGCCCCGACTACCCCTCCGGCTCCACCTGGATGCCGTTCGTCTTCGACGGGCGCACCATCAAGGACAAGGGCAACCAGGGCAACTACTCCCAGTTCCGCGACGACGCCACCATGAAGCGGATCGACGAGATCAACGCCATGGCCGACGCCAAGCAGGCCAACCAGGCCTGGATCGACCTCGACGCCGAGGTCATGAAGAAGTCCCCGTCCATCCCGGTCCTGCTGGAGCGCAAGCCGCTCCTCGTCGGACCCAACATCGCCGGCGCCTACGGCCACCCCGTGTGGACCGGCACCGTCGACTACGGCAGCATCGGCCTCAAGGACCCGTCGAAGAGCCAGGGCTGAGGGGGCCGGGACCGGGACCCGAAGCCGCCATGACCACCACCGCACCCGGCGCCGCCCCCGAGGCGGCCCCGGCCGGGACGCCCGCCGCGGCCGTCCCCCCGGGCAGCAGCCCCTGGCAGCTCGCCCGGCGGGAACTGCGCCGCCGCCCCGCCGTCCGCGTCAGCCTCTGCGTCGTCCTCCTCTTCGTCCTGACGGCCGTGACCGCCCCCTGGCTGGGCGCCCTCGGCGGCTGGTCCCCCGAGGAGTTCGACAAGTCCGCCGTCGACCCCTACCTCGCCGGCCAGCCGCTCGGCTCCTTCGGCGGGATCAGCCCCGAGCACTGGCTCGGCGTCGAACCCGTCACCGGCCGCGACCTGTTCGCCCGCGTCGTCCACGGCGCCCAGGTCTCCCTGCTCATCGCCTTCGCCGCCACCGCCATCGTCGTCCTCACCGGAACCGCCGCCGGCATCGCGGCGGGCTACTTCGGCGGCCGCACCGACGCCGTCCTGTCCCGGCTCATGGACCTCACCATGTCCTTCCCCTCCCTCATCTTCATGATCGCGATGCTGTCGGTGGCCAAGGACGTCAACCGGATCGTGCTGATGACCGCGGTCATCGGGCTCTTCGGCTGGCCCGGCGTCGCCCGCGTGGTGCGCGGCCAGACCCTCTCCCTCAAACACCGCGAGTACGTCGACGCCGCCCGCGTCGGCGGATCCGGCCCCTGGCGGATCCTGACCCGCGACATCCTCCCCGGCGTCTCGGGCCCCGTCATCGCCTACACCACCCTGCTGATCCCCGGCATGATCAGCACCGAGGCCGCCCTCAGCTACCTCGGCGTCGGCGTGCGCCCGCCCACCCCGTCCTGGGGCCAGATGATCGCCGAGTCCGTCGCCTTCTACGAGACCGACCCGATGTACTTCGTCATCCCGAGCGTCTTCCTCTTCCTCGCCGTCCTCGCCTTCACCCTCCTCGGCGACGCCCTGCGCGACATCCTCGACCCGAGGGGCGGCCGCAGTTGATCCTCTACCTCCTGCGCCGGCTCCTCGCCCTGGCGGGCGTGCTCGTCGCCATCGCCGCCGTCACCTTCCTCATCTTCTACGTCCTGCCCACCGACCCCGCCGCCGCGGCCTGCGGCAAGACCTGCAGCCCCGAACGGCTGGCCGACGTACGGGAGTACCTCGGCCTCGACCGGCCGGTCTGGGAGCAGTTCGCCCACTTCCTCACCGGCATCTTCACCGGCCGCACCCTCGGCACCGGCCAGTACGCCGTCCAGTGCGACTTCCCCTGCCTGGGCTACTCGTACGAGAACTCGCTGCCCGTCTGGGACCTGCTCATGGACCGCCTCCCGGTCTCCGCCTCCCTGGCCTTCGGCGCCGCCCTGCTCTGGCTGCTGCTCGGCCTGGGCGCCGGCGTCACCGCGGCCCTGCGCAAGGACACCGCCACCGACAAGGCCCTGATGGTCGGCGCGGTCGCCGCCGCCTCCCTGCCGGTCTACTTCACCTCCGTCATGCTCATCTACGGGGTGATCCGCATCGCCGGGCTGCTGCCCTACCCCAGCTACCACGAGCTCACCGCCGACCCGCTCGGCTGGGCCGGCAACCTGCTGCTGCCCTGGACCGCGCTCGCCCTGCTCTACGCCGCGATGTACGCCCGCCAGAGCCGCGGCTCGATGATCGAGGCGATGGCCGAGCCGTACATCCGCACCGCCCGCGCCAAGGGCATGCCCGAGCGGACCGTCGTCGTCAAGCACGGCCTGCGCTCCGGGATGACCCCGATCCTGACCCTCTTCGGCATGGACCTCGGCGGCCTGCTCGCCGGAGCCGTGATCACCGAGTCCATCTTCGGGCTCCCCGGCATCGGCCGGCTGTTTTACGGGGCGCTCGCCAGCTCCGACCAGCCCGTGGTCCTCGGGGTCACCCTGCTCGCCGCCTTCTTCATCGTCGTCGCGAACCTCGTCGTCGACCTCCTGTACGCCGTCATCGACCCGAGGGTGAGGTACTGATGACCGCCCCCGCCGCACCCCTCCTCGAAGTGCGCGACCTCAGCGTCACGTTCAGCACCCCGCGCGGCACCGTACGGGCCGTGGACTCCCTCGGCTTCACCGTCGAGGCCGGACGCACCCTCGGCATCGTCGGCGAGTCGGGCTCCGGCAAGTCCGTCACCTCCCTCGCCGTCATGGGCCTGCACCGGGCCGGCGCCGAGGTGACGGGCTCCGTCAGGCTCGCCGGACGGGAGCTCACCGGGCTCCCCGAGAAGCAGCTCGCCACGGTCCGCGGCCGGAAGATCGCCATGATCTTCCAGGACCCGCTGTCCAGCCTGCACCCCTACTACACCGTCGGCGAGCAGATCGCCGAGCACTTCCGGGTGCACTTCCGGGCCGGTCGGGCCGCCGCGCGCGCACGCGCGGTCGACATGCTCGGCGAGGTCGGCATCCCCGAACCGGCCCGCCGGGCGGGGGAGTACCCGCACCAGTTCTCCGGCGGCATGCGCCAGCGCGCGATGATCGCCATGGCCCTGGCCTGCGAACCCGACCTCCTCATCGCGGACGAGCCCACCACCGCCCTCGACGTCACCGTCCAGGCGCAGATCCTGGAGCTGATCGCCCGCCTCCAGCAGGAGCGCGGCCTCGGCGTCGTGATGATCACCCACGACCTGGGGGTGGTGGCCCGCGTCGCCCACGAGGTGCTGGTCATGTACGGCGGCCGCGCCGCCGAACAGGCCCCGGCCGAGGAGCTGTTCCACGGCCCCGCCCACCCCTACACCCGGGGCCTGCTCGACTCGCTGCCCCGCCTCGACAGCGCGGACGACGTCCCGCTGCCGTCCATCCCCGGCTCGCCGCCCTCCCTGCTCCACCCGGCGCCGGGCTGCGCCTTCGCCCCGCGCTGCGCCGTGGCCGCCGCGCCCCCCGCGGGGGACGCGGGACGCTGCACGGACGAACGGCCCGAACTGCGCCCGTACGGCTCCCCGGACCGGCTGGCGGCCTGCCACTTCGCCGGCGCGCTCCCCGCCGCCGCCCCTGCCCCGGAGGTGCCCCGATGACCGCCCCGGCCACCCGCCCCCACCCCGCCGCCGCGCGCGAGGGGTCTTCGTCCGGGCCGCTGCTGAGCGTCCGCGACCTGACGATGGCCTTCCCCGGAAAGCGCACCCTGACCGGGCGCCGCTCGGCGCCCGTCCGGGCCGTGGACGGGGTCTCGTTCGACCTGGAGGCCGGGCAGACCCTCGGCCTGGTCGGCGAGTCCGGCTGCGGGAAGTCCACCACCGGCCGGATGCTGGTGCGGCTGCTGGAACCCACCTCGGGCAGCGTCGTGTTCGACGGCCGGGACATCGGCCGGCTCTCCCAGAGCGCCCTGCGGCCCCTGCGCAGGAACATCCAGATGGTCTTCCAGGACCCGCACTCCTCCCTCAACCCCCGCCAGACCGTGGCCCGGATCATCTCCGACCCGCTGCTGGTGCAGGGCTGGAGCGCGGCCGACGCCCGGCGCCGGGCCGCGGAGCTGATGGAGCTGACCGGACTGATCCCCGAGCACATCGACCGCTACCCGCACGAGTTCTCCGGCGGCCAGGCCCAGCGCATCGGCATCGCCCGCGCGCTGGCCACCAGCCCCCGGCTGGTGATCGCCGACGAGCCGGTCTCGGCGCTCGACGTCTCCGTCCAGGCGCAGATCGTCAACCTGATGGAGCGGCTGCGCGCCGAACTGGGCCTGGCCTACGTGTTCATCGCGCACGACCTCTCGGTGGTCAAGCGGGTCAGCGACCGGGTCGCGGTGATGTACCTCGGCCGGATCGTGGAGATCGGGGACAAGAGGTCCCTGTACGAGAACCCGCAGCACCCGTACACCCGGGCGCTGCTGTCCGCCGTCCCGCTGCCCGACCCGGCGGCGGAGCGGCGGCGCGAGCGGATCGTGCTGCTCGGCGACCCGCCGAGCCCGGCCGCCCCGCCCCCGGGCTGCACCTTCCACCCGCGCTGCCCCCGGGCGCAGGAGATCTGCCGCACCGAGCGGCCGCTGCTGCGGGTCGTCGCCTCGCGCGAGGTGGCCTGCCACGTGGTGTAGGCGGAAGGGCCCGGGTGGCGACGGGCATCACGGGAAGAAGGCAGGGCCCCGCGGGCGAAGGCGTCCGCGGGGCCCTGCCGGTGGTCCGGGGGACTACGCCAGTTCGCGGCGGAAGAACTCCAGCTCCAGCGCCATGATCTTCTCCCGGGCCCCGCCCGGGGTCATGTGCGTGACGCCGGGCAGCGCCAGCAGCTGGTGCGGGCGGCCCGCGTCGGTCAGCGCCTGCGACAGCCGCAGGGTGTGCGACGGGTGGACGTTGTCGTCGGCCAGACCGGTGACCAGCAGCAGCGGCCGGGCCAGCCGGGGCGCGTCAGGGATCAGGGAGTCCCGCTCGTACACCTCGGGGTGGTCCTGGGGCAGGCCCAGGTAGCGCTCGGTGTACGCCGTGTCGTAGTGCCGGAAGTCGGTCGGCGCGGCCCCGGCGGCCGCCGCGTGGAAGACGTCCGGGCGGCGCAGCACCGCCATCGCGGCCAGGTACCCGCCGTAGGACCAGCCGCGGACGCCCACCCGGTCGAGGTCGAGGTCGCCGTGGCGGGCGCCGAGTGCCCGCAGGGCCGCGACCTGGTCGTCGAGGGTGACCTCGGAGAAGCCCCGGTACATGGCGTGGGTGTGGGCGGGGGAGACGTTCGCGGTGCCGCGGTTGTCGACCGTGACGACGGCGAAGCCCTGGTCGGCCCACCACTGGCGGTGCTGCCAGCGGCGGGGCTCGGCGCAGACGTCCTGGGCGCCGGGGCCGCCGTAGCTGTCCATCAGGACGGGCAGGCGCCGGCCGGGGACGTGGCCGCGGGGCAGGACGAGGGCGGTGGGGATCGCGCGTTCGGTGACCCGCTCCAGGGCCGGGACCACCCGGAAGGGCAGGGGCGCCGACAGGTCGCGGGGGCTGAGCTCGCGGCCGTCGGCGGTGTACAGGGTGCGCCGGACGCCGTCGGCGTCGGCGGAGGTCAGCAGCAGCGCCCCGGTCGCGCAGGCGCTCACGGTGTGCACGCCGGGCCCGTCGGCGAGCGGGGTGAGCGCGCCGGTCGCCGGGTCCAGGAGGAGCACCTGCTGCTCGGAGGGGTCGCGCAGGGCGGCCTCGACGAGCAGCCGGTCCCGGTGGATCCCGACCACGGCGCGGACCTGGACGTCCTCGCCGGTGAGCGGCTTGCCGTCGACGGCGAGGCCGCGCGCGGCCGCCTCGCCGACGTCCGCGGAGGTGAGGACGCGCCCGTCGGGCAGGCGGGCCGGGGTGCCGGGCAGGGGGTCCACCCACAGGGGGTGCGTGGTGCGCGAGAGCTCGCGGGTGCGGCCGGTGGCGGGGTCGGCGGTGAGCAGCAGGACGCACTGCTGGAGCCGGTCCTGGACGGTCAGCAGGATCTCGTCCTCGGACTCCCAGCCCGCGTCGGAGACGTAGGGGAAGGCGGCGGCGTCCCAGTCGAGCCGAACCCGGCCGCCGTCGGAGCGCAGGACCCACAGCTGGACGTCGGCGTTGGGACCGCCCGCCTCCGGGTAGGCGAAGTCCTCGGCCGGGAGCTCGGGGTGCGCGGGGTCGGTGAAGTGGCGCCGCTGGAGGGCGCTCTCGTCCACCCGGGCGGCGAGCAGGGAGAGCCCGTCGGGGGACCACCAGTGGCCCCGGGTGCGGTCGAGCTCCTCGGCGGCGGCGAACTCGGCGACGCCCCAGCGGGCCCCGTCGTCGGGGCTGATCCGGCCCCCGGGCGCGGTGTGGAGGGCGTCGTCCGCCACGTAGGCCGTGCGCGAGCCGTCGGCGGCGGGGCGCGGGTCGAAGACGGGTCCGGCGGTGGGGACCGGTGCGGGTGCGCCGTCGCAGGCGACCTCGTAGAGCCGCCCGTAGAGGGGGAAGACGGCGCGGCGGCCGTCGCCGGAGAGGGCGTAGGTGCCGATCCCGGCGGCCACGAGACGGGTGCGCTCGCGCAGCCGGCGCTCGATCGCGGGGAGTCCGCCGGGTTCGGGGGCGAGGACGCGGGGGTCGGCGAGCAGGGTCTCCTCGCCGGTGGCGGTGTCGAGGACCCAGAGGCTTTCGACCGCGTCGGCGGGGCCCGTCGAGCGCAGGAACCAGAGGAGGCGCCCGGCGTCGCCGAAGGAGAAGGCGCGGGGCGAGCCGTGGGTGAACCGGGCCGTCGCGGCGGACCGCCTGAGGAAATCGTCCATGATCTCAGTCTGCCATGTGAAATATCACATGGGCTAACCCATTCGAGTGGTGACCCTTGGGGGGCGGGCGTAGCGTCGACTGGTGGACCCGAACGCATCGCCGCACAGCACCGGGACCGACGGCACGGTCCGAGGGAAGGGCACCGGCAACGGCAACGGGCTGGCCCTGTTCGTCCTCGCCTCCTGCCAGTTGATGGTCGTCCTCGACATCACCATCGTGAACATAGCGCTTCCGCACATCCAGACGGCACTGCATTTCTCCACCGAGAGCCTCTCCTGGGTCGTCAACGCCTACACCCTCACCTTCGGCGGACTCCTCCTGCTCGGCGGCCGCACCGGCGACATCCTCGGCAGGAAGCGCGTCTTCGTCTCCGGCGTCCTGCTGTTCGGCCTGGCCTCCCTGCTCGGCGGACTCGCCCAGAACTCCGGACAGCTGATGGCCGCCCGGGCCCTCCAGGGCGTCGGCGGCGCCATCGCCTCCCCGACCGCCCTGGCGCTGATCACCACCACCTTCCGCGAAGGGCCCGCCCGCAACCGGGCCTTCGGGGTGTTCGCCGCCGTCTCCGCGGGCGGCGGTGCCATCGGGCTCCTGATGGGCGGCCTGCTCGTCGAGTGGCTCAACTGGCGCTGGGTGCTCTTCGTCAACGTGCCCATCGCGCTGGTCATCGCCGTGATGGCGCGCAGGGTCCTGCACGAGTCCGAACGCCATCCCGGGCACTTCGACCTGGCGGGCGCGCTGCTGGGAACCGGCGGCATGGTCGCGCTGGTCTACGGGTTCATCCGCGCCTCCCAGGACGGCTGGAGCAACCCCGGCACCCTCGGCTCCTTCGGCGCGGCCGTGGTCCTGCTGACCCTGTTCGTCCTCAACGAGCGGCGCTCGCCGCAGCCGATCACCCCGCTGCACATGTTCGCGGACCGCAACCGGGCCGGAACCTACGGGATCATGCTCTTCCTCGCCTGCGCGATCTTCGGCATGTTCTTCTTCCTGACCCTGTTCGTGCAGGACGTCCTCGGCTTCAGCCCGCTGCGCGCCGGCCTCGCCTTCCTGCCCGTCAGCGTCATGGTGGCCCTGACGGCCACCGCCACCTCCCGGCTGCTGCCCCGGTTCGGGCCCAAACCGTTCATGGTCACCGGCGCGCTCTGCTGCGCGGCCGGACTGTCGTGGCTGACGCGGATCGACGTCCACTCCACCTACCCGGGCAACATCCTCGGCCCGATCCTCGTGTTCGCCGCCGGCATGGGCATGCAGTTCGTCTCGCTGACCCTGACGGCCCTGTCCAACGTGCCCGAGCGCGAGTCGGGCGCGGCGTCCGGACTCCTCAACTCCATGCAGCAGGTCGGCGGCTCGCTCGGCCTGTCGATCCTCGTCACCGTCTTCGGCACCGCCAGCCGCAACGAGGCGAAGGACCAGGCGCTGCCCTTCGTGCGCGCCTCCACCCCCGAGCAGAAGGCCTTCTTCCTGCGCACGCACCAGTTCCCCAAGCCCTGGTCCGACCTGGTGCTCACCTCGGGCGTGAGCGCGGCCTTCGAGGCGGCGGCGGCCTTCACCCTCGTCGGGGCGCTGATCGCGGTGTTCGTGATCCGGGTCCGGGCCTCCGACCTGGAGCGGTTCAAGGGCAACCACACCCCGGCGGGCGTTCCGGGGGAATCCCCCGGGTAGGGTCGGCTGGTCATCGATCACCGGGGGGAAACCGATGCTCCGACCCATCCTGCGCGGCGCCGCCGTGACGGCCCTGACCGTCACCCTGGCGGCGCTCACCGTCTCCTGCGACAGCGGCCGGACGTCAGGGCCCGGGCCCGCCGCGGCCGCCCTCGCCGCCTCCGCCTCCGACGCCGGTCCCCAGCCGCCGTCCCCGCAGCCGGAGCGGGTCCGGGACGCCTTCGCCGGGCTCCAGGCCACCCTGGAGGACTCCTGCACCCCGGCGAACTGCGCGTACCTCCTCGGCAGGGTCCACGACGAACTCCACCGCGTGGACCGCGCGATGAAGGCGGACCCCAAGGGCCCCGGCCACTTCCCCGAGCCGATCGCCCTGATCGCCGGCCTCGACCGGGAGCTGGGCGCCGACCACGGCTTCGAGAACCTGAAGCGGCACCAGCCCGCGGTGTTCGGCGCCCGGGACGGGGTCGCCACCTGGATGCAGGACCACCCCGAGGACTACCGCTGACCGCGCGGCCCGCCGCCGCCCCGGCAATCCGCCGCTGACCACGCCGGCCACCGCGGACCGCGGCCGGTCCGCTACCGCCCGGTGCGGCGCACCCGGCAGCGCACGGGCCCCTTGGTCTGCAGGGTGATCCCGGCGCCGAGGGGGACTTCCGTGTCCACCGCCTCGAACTCGTAGGCCCGCAGGATCATCGCCAGCGCGATCACCGACTCCAGCATCGAGAAGTGCTGGCCGATGCAGGCGCGCGGCCCGCCGCCGAAGGGGAACCAGGCGTAGCGCGGGCGTTCGGCCTCGGCCTCCGGAGTGAAGCGGTCGGGGTCGAAGCGGTCCGGGTCGCTCCAGTAGCGGGGGTGGCGGTGCGTCACCCAGGGGGCCAGGATCACCGTGGCGCCCGCCGGCACGGCGTACCCGTCGATCTCGGTGGCCGCCACCGCCTCCCGCCCGATCACCGGCGCGGCCGGGTACAGCCGCATCGCCTCCTTGAGCACCCGGGTGAGGTACGGCAGCCGGTCGAGGTCGGCGGCCTGCGGCGTACGGTCGCCCAGGACGCGCAGGACCTCCTCCCGCGCCAGGGCCTGCTCCTCGGGGTGGCGGCCGAGCAGGTGCAGGGCGAAGGCCAGCGAGGTGGCGGTCGTCTCGTGGCCGGCCAGCAGGAAGATCAGCACCTGGTCGCGCAGCTCGGCGGCGTCGAAGGCCGCGTCGCCCGAGCTCTGCGCCCCGGCCAGCAGGGTCAGCAGGTCCTCGGCCGGCGCCCCGCCCGCGTCCGCGGACCGGCGCCGCTCGGCGATGATCCGGTCGCAGACCCCGTACAGCTCGTCCATGGCTGCGGCGGCCCGCCGGTTGCCCGGGGTCGGCCAGCCGCGCGGGACGTTGACGGGGGAGTAGCCGCGGGCCAGGACGTAGTCGGTGATGACGGGGAAGCACCGGTGGACGACGTCGACGGTGGCGTCCACGTCGGAGCCGAAGAGGATCCGGGACACCGCGCGCAGCGCCAGGTGCATCATCTCGTCCGAGACGTCGACGATCCCGTCCCGCGCATCCGTCCAGGCCGCGAGGGTGGCCGCGGTCTCGGCCGCGACCGCCCCGGCGTAGCCGTCCACCCGCTTGCGGGTGAACAGCGGCTGCACGAGCCGGCGCTGGCGCAGGTAGTCCTCGTCCTGGGCGGTCAGCAGGCCGTTGCCGAAGGTGTCCCGGATCTCCTGGTAGAAGGGGTTGTCCTTGCGGAAGTTGGCCGACTCGGAGGCCAGGACCTGCTGCGCGCCCTCGGCGGAGAAGACGCAGTACATCTCCATGCGCAGTCCGGGCGGGCCCACGTCGATCCGTACGACGTCGCCGTGGCGCCGCTGTGCCCGCAGGTAGGTGCCCAGGGAGTCGGCCTTCAGGTCGAGGAGCGACCCGAGCAGCGGCACCCCCTCCAGGCCGGGGACCTCCGTCCCCGCACCCGTCTGCGCACTCGTCCCCACTGCCATGGCCGCCCCCTCGACTCCGTACCGACGAGGGGGATTCTGCCGTCCGCGCGCCCGCCCGGGCGAGCGTCCGCGCGCCAACCGGCCGAATAACGCCCCCGGTCCGGCGGGCGGGCGGACGCTGCGGTCCTAGATGTCCCGGAAGATCTCGATCTGGGCGCCGACCGAGTTGAGGCGCTCGGCGAGCTCCTCGTAGCCGCGGTTGATGACGTAGACGTTGCGCAGCACCGAGGTGCCCTCCGCCGCCATCATCGCCAGGAGGACGACCACCGCCGGGCGCAGGGCCGGCGGGCACATCATCTCGGCCGCGCGCCAGCGGGTGGGGCCCTCGACCAGGACGCGGTGCGGGTCCAGGAGCTGGAGGCGGCCGCCCAGGCGGTTGAGGTCCGTCAGGTAGATGGCGCGGTTGTCGTACACCCAGTCGTGGATCAGGGTCTGGCCCTGGGCCGTCGCCGCGATGGCCGCGAAGAACGGGACGTTGTCGATGTTCAGCCCGGGGAAGGGCATCGGGTGGATCTTGTCGATCGGGGCTTCGAGCTTGGAGGGGCGGACCGTGAGGTCGACCAGGCGGGTGCGGCCGTTGTCGGCGACGTACTCCGCGGAGCGGTCGTGGTCCAGGCCCATCTCCTCCAGGACCGCCAGCTCGATCTCCATGAACTCGATCGGCACCCGGCGGATGGTGAGTTCGGACTCGGTGACGACGGCGGCGGCCAGGAGGCTCATCGCCTCGACCGGGTCCTCGGAGGGGGAGTAGTCGACGTCCGCGTCGATGTTCGGGATGCCGTGCACGGTGAGGGTGGTGGTGCCGATGCCCTCGACCTTCACGCCCAGCGCCTCCAGGAAGAAGCACAGGTCCTGGACCATGTAGTTGGAGGAGGCGTTGCGGATGACGGTGACGCCGTCGTGGCGGGCCGCGGCCAGCAGGGCGTTCTCGGTGACTGTGTCCCCGCGCTCGGTCAGGACGATCGGGCGGCCGGGGGAGACGCCGGGCTCGACCTTGGCGTGGTAGATGCCCTCGGTCGCGGTGATGTCCAGGCCGAAGCGGCGCAGGGCGATCATGTGCGGCTCGATGGTGCGGGTGCCGAGGTCGCAACCGCCGGCGTAGGGCAGGCGGAAGTGGTCCATCCGGTGGAGCAGCGGGCCCAGGAACATGATGATGCTGCGGGTGCGGACGGCCGCCTCCGCATCGATGGCGTCCATGTCGAGGACGGCCGGGGGGATCAGCTCCAGGTCCACGCCGTCGTTGATCCAGCGGGTGCGGACGCCGATGGAGTTGAGGACCTCCAGGAGCCGGTAGACCTCCTCGATGCGCGCCACCCGGCGCAGCACCGTGCGACCCTTGTTGAGCAGCGAGGCGCACAGCAGGGCGACGCACGCGTTCTTGCTCGTCTTGACGTCGATCGCACCGGACAGGCGGCGGCCGCCGACCACGCGCAGGTGCATCGGTCCGGCGTAGCCCAGGGAGACGATTTCGCTGTCGAGCGCTTCACCGATTCGGGCGATCATCTCAAGGCTGATGTTCTGGTTGCCGCGCTCGATGCGGTTCACCGCGCTCTGGCTGGTGCCGAGCGCTTCGGCGAGCTGGGTCTGGGTCCAGCCCCGGTGCTGCCGGGCGTCACGGATGAGCTTGCCGATGCGTACGAGGTAGTCGTCTGCCATGGGTGCACGTTATCTCAGATATGAGATGGTGATCGCATCGGGTGGTACGAATGGGTGACATAAGGGTGTTGCGGGCGAGAAGGGGCTTACCGGACGTCAGGTCGTGGCCCAGGACGAGGGGGAGGGGGAGGGCGGGCGGGGCCGGGGCCCCACCCGCCCCTCCCTCAGTGGCCCGTGCAGCCGCAGGCGCGGTGGCGGCCGCCGTGGACCGCCGCGTACGAGGCGGGGCGCGGGGCCGCCGCCCCGCGGGCCAGGCCCGCCGCGGCGGCGCGGCCCGCCGCCGACCCGGCGTCGTGCACCACGCGCCCGCCGACCAGGGTCATCCGCACCTGCGTCCCGCTGATGTCGGCGACCGGGCAGCGCGTCACATCCCGGTCCAGCAGCACCAGGTCCGCCGCCTTGCCCCGCTCCACGGTCCCGGTCAGCCCGTCCTGGCGCAGCTGCCAGGCCGTGCCCAGGGTGTGCATCCGCAGGACGGAGGTCCGGCCCAGCGCCTCCAGCTCCGGGTGGAGCGCGCCCGCGCCGTACGCCCCCTGGCGGTCGATGGCGGTACGGAGCTGGTTCCACACCTGGAGCGCGTCCACCGGCCAGTCCGAACCGCCCGTCAGCCGGGCCCCGGCCCGCTCCAGGCTGCGCGCCGGGTACATCCGGCGGTGGCGCTCCGGACCGATGTACGGGAGCAGCGCCTCCATCGTCCAGGTGTCGGCGGTGGCCCACTGGAGCTGCATGCAGGCCGCCACCCCGAGCTGGGCGAACCGCCGCAGGTCGGCCGGGTCCACCAGCTGGAGGTGGGCGATCGTGTTGCGGAGGTCGCGCCGGCCCGTGGTCCGCAGCGCGGCCTCGTACCCGTCCAGCGCGGTGCGCACCGCCCGGTCGCCCAGGCCGTGCGCGTGCATCTGCCAGCCGGCCGCGTTGAACGCGGCGGTCAGCCGCCCGTAGTCGGCGGCCGAGGTGTACAGCTCGCCCCGGTTGGCGGTGGGGCGGCCCTGGCCGTCGAGGTACGGCTCCAGGAGGGCGGCCGTCTGCGCCGGGTACTCGATGACCCCGTCCAGGAACACCTTCACGGTGCCGAAGCGCAGCCCGGCCACACCGCGGAACTCCCGCTCCAGCCCCAGCGCGTAGGCCTTCGAGGCCGCCGGGTCCTTCGTCTGCTCCACGTCCAGCCGGATCGCCGGCACGATCCGCTGCGGGAGCCGCCCGGCCGCCGAGAGGGCCTGGTAGAGCTCCAGTTCGTGCCGTCCGACCAGGGCGTCCATCATCGTCGTCACCCCGGAGGCCGCGGCCTGGGCCAGCACCTTGGCGCAGGCCTCGACGAGCTCGGCCCGGGTGGGCTCCGGCACGTGCCGCTTCACCAGGTCCTGGGCGTCGTCCTTCAGCACGCCCGTCGGCTGCCCGTCCGCGCCCTTGACGATCCTGCCGCCCGCCGGGTCGGGGGTGGCGGCCGTGATGCCCGCGATGTCCAGCGCCCGCCGGCTCGCCCAGAGGTTGTGCCCGTCGCCGCCGACCAGGACCACCGGACGCCGGGTCGGCAGCGCGTCCAGCAGCGCGTGGTGCGGGAGGGTGCCGGCGGGCAGCAGCCCGACCGGGTTCCAGTCCTCCACCACCAGCCAGGTGTCGGGCTCCGCCCCGGCGCCGCCGGTGTCGGCGAGGAAGCCCGTGAGGATCTCCGTCAGCTCGGCGGCCGTGGTCTCGGCCCCTTCCAGCGAGGGCCGCAGCGACCGGTCGCCCGCGCCCAGCGGGTGGACGTGCCCGTCGTGGATCCCGCTCATCAGGGTGGCGCCGCGCCCGTCGACCACCTCGGTGTCCCGGCCGGCCAGCCTGCGCACCTCCGCGTCGGAGCCGGCGGCGAGGATCCGCCCGTCGCGGCCGACCGCCACGGCCGTCACCGGCGCACCGCCGGACGTACCCGTGAACACCCGCGCGCCGTGCACCACCAGGGCGGCCGGTCCGCGCGCCGGGGCCGCCGAGGCGCTGCCGGCCGCAGGGCCCAGCAGGCCCGCCGCTCCGGCGGCCCCGGCCGCCGCGAGGAGCCCACGCCGGGAAACAGAAGACGTCATGACCACTCCAAACCGTTGGCTGTGGCCAGGACACTGGGTGATTAACCCCTTAACCAGAACCCGCCCGCCGCGACGGATTCCGCACGGCGCGCCGCACCGGGGGCGCCCGGCGGGCCACGGCCGGCCCCCCGGGCGGACCGACCCCGGTCCGCCGGTCGCCGCCGTACCCCGCCGGGCGCGGAATCCGTACGATGACCCGCGTGCCGCCCGGACCGACCCTCGCCGACATCGCCCGCGCCGCGGAGGTGTCCACCGCCACGGTCTCGCACGCCCTCAACGGCACCGGCCGGCTCGCCGAGGGCACCCGGCGCCGGGTCCGCGAGATCGCCACCGGCCTGGGGTACGGCGCCCCGCGCGCGCCCCGCACCCGCACCCTGGGCCTGGCCGTCACCACCTTCGCCGGGGCGCCCTGGAACTTCGTGGCCGTCGCCTACTTCTCCCGCTGGCTGACCGCCGCCACCTCCGCGGCCCACGCCCACGGCTACGCCCTGACCACCCTGCCCGCCGACCGGGGCGCTGGAACCCCCTGGCACCACCTCGCGGTGGACGGGATGCTGCTGCTCGACAGCCCCTACGACGACCCGGTGCTGCGCGCCCTGCGGGCCCGGGGCATCCCGCTGGTCTTCGACGGGCGCCCCGCCGACCCCCGTCCGGGCGACGTCTGGGTGGACAACGACCACACCGCCACCACCCACGAGGTGCTCGACCACCTCGCCGGGGCGGGGGCGCGCCGCATCGCGCTGCACACCGGGTTCGGCGACGAGCACTACACCCGGGCCGTCACCGAGGCGTACGGCCACTGGTGCGCGCGCCGCGGCCGGACCCCGCTGCCGATCCGGTTCGACCCGCACGACGGGCCCGGCCACGCCTTCGACCGGGCCTTCGCCGGGGGTGCGGCCGACGCCGTCTACTCCCTGTACGACCCCGGCGGCCGCCAGGCGCTGGCCGCCGCGGCCCGGCACGGCCTGTCGGTGCCGGGCGACCTGCTGCTGGTCTGCGCGAGCGAGGACCCGGCGTACGCGGACTGCCTGCCTCCGGTCACCACGGTCACCCTCCACCCGGAGGCGCTCGCCGAGACGGCGGTGGCCGCCCTGGTGGCCCTGCTGGAGGACGGCGCCCCCGCCGCCCCGGAGGGGCTCACCGTCCCCGCGACGCTGCTCCACCGGACCTCCTCCGTCCGTTGAGCGCGCCGTGACCAGATGTGCGGCAGCAGTGGACGGCGGGTGAGGGGCGGTGCGACGTGCCGAGACGGACACGGAGGCGTGCTGACCCGAGGCGCGGCCATGTACTAGAGTTATCTCGACATCGAGATATCTGCCGAAGGCGCACCGCAGCCGCCCCCGTGGGTAAGGGTTACCTAACTTAGCCTTACCTTAGCGGATTGGCCACAGGGCGTGGCGGCAGGATGCGGTCATACGCGCGAAATCATGCATGAAGGAGACTGTCGTGTCGGCGAACAGCTTCGACGCCCGCAGCACGCTGCAGGTGGGCGACGAGTCGTACGAGATCTTCCGGCTGGACAAGGTCGAGGGCGCCGCGCGCCTTCCCTACAGCCTGAAGGTCCTGCTGGAGAACCTGCTCCGCACCGAGGACGGCGCGAACATCACCGCCGACCACATCCGGGCGCTCGGCGGCTGGGACTCCCAGGCGCAGCCCAGCCAGGAGATCCAGTTCACGCCGGCCCGCGTGATCATGCAGGACTTCACCGGCGTCCCCTGCGTCGTGGACCTCGCCACCATGCGCGAGGCCGTCAAGGAGCTCGGCGGCGACCCGTCCAAGGTCAACCCGCTCTCCCCGGCCGAGCTGGTCATCGACCACTCGGTCATCGCCGACAAGTTCGGCACCAAGGACGCGTTCTCCCAGAACGTGGAGCTGGAGTACGGCCGCAACAAGGAGCGCTACCAGTTCCTGCGCTGGGGCCAGACCGCCTTCGACGACTTCAAGGTCGTCCCCCCGGGCACCGGCATCGTCCACCAGGTCAACATCGAGCACCTGGCCCGCACGGTCATGGTCCGTAACGGCCAGGCCTACCCCGACACCCTCGTCGGCACGGACTCGCACACCACCATGGTCAACGGCCTCGGCGTGCTCGGCTGGGGCGTCGGCGGCATCGAGGCCGAGGCCGCGATGCTCGGCCAGCCGGTCTCCATGCTGATCCCGCGCGTCGTCGGCTTCAAGCTGACCGGCGAGCTGCCGACCGGCACCACCGCCACCGACCTGGTGCTCACCATCACCGAGATGCTGCGCAAGCACGGCGTCGTCGGCAAGTTCGTCGAGTTCTACGGTGAGGGCGTCGCCGCCACCTCCCTCGCGAACCGCGCCACCATCGGCAACATGTCGCCGGAGTTCGGCTCCACCGCCGCGATCTTCCCGATCGACGACGAGACCCTGAAGTACCTGCGCCTGACGGGCCGCGACGCCCAGCAGGTCGCGCTGGTCGAGGCGTACGCCAAGGAGCAGGGCCTCTGGCTGGACCCGAAGGCCGAGCCGGACTTCTCCGAGAAGCTCGAGCTGGACCTCTCCACGGTCGTCCCGTCCATCGCCGGCCCGAAGCGCCCGCAGGACCGCATCGTCCTGGCCAACGCCGCGCAGCAGTTCGCCGTGGACGTCCTGAACTACGTCGACGACGCCGACGAGGCGGGCAAGGAGTCCTTCCCGGCCTCCGACGCCCCGGCCGCCACCAACGGCGTCCCGAGCCGCCCGACCCAGGTCACCCTGGCCGACGGCACTTCCTTCGAGATCGACCACGGCGCCGTCACCGTCGCCGCGATCACCTCCTGCACCAACACCTCGAACCCCTACGTCATGGTCGCCGCGGCGCTCGTGGCCAAGAAGGCGGTCGAGAAGGGCCTGACCCGCAAGCCGTGGGTCAAGACCACCCTGGCCCCGGGCTCGAAGGTCGTCACCGACTACTTCGACAAGGCCGGCCTGACCCCGTACCTCGACAAGATGGGCTTCAACCTCGTCGGGTACGGCTGCACCACCTGCATCGGCAACTCCGGTCCGCTGGACGAGGAGATCTCGAAGGCGATCAACGAGCACGACCTCGCGGTCACCTCGGTCCTCTCGGGCAACCGCAACTTCGAGGGCCGCATCAACCCCGACGTCAAGATGAACTACCTGGCCTCCCCGCCGCTGGTCGTCGCGTACGCCATCGCGGGCTCCATGAAGGTGGACATCACGGCGGACGCCATCGGCACCGACACCGAGGGCAACCCGGTCTTCCTCAAGGACATCTGGCCCTCCGAGGCCGAGGTCAACGACGTCGTGGCCAACGCCATCGGCGAGGACATGTTCTCGAAGTCCTACCAGGACGTCTTCGCGGGCGACGCCCAGTGGCAGGCGCTGCCGATCCCGACCGGCAACACCTTCGAGTGGGACGCCGAGTCCACCTACGTGCGCAAGCCCCCCTACTTCGAGGGCATGACGATGGAGACCACCCCGGTCTCCGACATCGCCGGCGCCCGCGTGCTGGCGAAGCTGGGCGACTCGGTCACCACCGACCACATCTCCCCGGCGGGTGCGATCAAGGCCGACACCCCGGCCGGCAAGTACCTCACGGAGCACGGCGTCGAGCGCCGCGACTTCAACTCGTACGGTTCCCGCCGCGGCAACCACGAGGTCATGATCCGCGGTACCTTCGCCAACATCCGCCTGCGCAACCAGATCGCGCCGGGCACCGAGGGCGGCTTCACCCGGGACTTCACCGTCGAGGGCGCGCCGGTCGCGTTCATCTACGACGCCTCGCAGAACTACCAGGCCGCCGGCATCCCGCTGGTCATCCTGGCCGGCAAGGAGTACGGCTCGGGCTCGTCCCGCGACTGGGCCGCCAAGGGCACCGCGCTGCTCGGCGTCAAGGCCGTCATCGCCGAGTCCTACGAGCGCATCCACCGCTCCAACCTGATCGGCATGGGCGTCCTCCCGCTCCAGTTCCCCGAGGGCGCCACCGCGGCCTCCCTGGGCCTCACCGGCGAGGAGACCTTCTCCTTCACCGGTGTGGAGGAGCTGAACGACGGCACCACCCCGCGCACGGTGAAGGTCACCACCGACACCGGTGTCTCCTTCGACGCGGTCGTCCGCATCGACACGCCGGGCGAGGCCGACTACTACCGCAACGGCGGCATCATGCAGTACGTCCTCCGCAACCTCATCCGCGGCTAAGGGCGCGCCAGGCGGAGTGATCCGCCGCTTGTCGGCACCATAGGGCCGTACCCCCGTCAAAGGGGGTGCGGCCCTTCCGCTTTTCGGGGCGGGGGAATCGGGTGACGGACAGGTCTCAACTCGGAAAAGCCGGGAACGATCCTTGTGCACGATCTTGCTCAGCAAAGCGGGAGTGGACTATACCTGTGCCCCAATCCTGACGAAGGCGAGGACTTGAGCATGGGATCCACCGGTGAGGGCTTCGGCCGCCGTGATCTGATCAAGCGCTCCGCAGCGCTCGGACTGATCGCCGTGCCGACGATGAGCTTCCTGTCCGCCTGTGCCTCCGGCGGTGGGGACACCTCCACGAAGGGGCCCGACAAGGGGCTCGTGTCCAAGGAGAACCCGTTCGGAGTCGCCAAGGGCGGCAAGCTCGACGTGGTCGTCTTCAAGGGCGGGTTCGGCGACGACTACGCGAAGGCCTGGGAGGCCGCCTTCGACAAGAAGTGGGGCACCACCAGCTCCCACCTGGGCACCCAGGAGATCGCCGCCAAGCTCCAGCCGCGCTTCAACGGGGGGAACCCGCCGGACGTCATCGACGACTCCGGCGCCCAGCAGATCAAGGTCGACGTCCTCGCCAAGGGCGGCCAGCTCGCCGACCTCACCGCGGTGCTCGACGCCCCCTCGCTCGACGATCCGGGCAAGAAGGTCCGCGACACCCTGATCGCGGGCACCGTCGAACAGGGCACCCAGGGCGGCAGGTTCGTCTCCCTCAACTACGTGTACACCGTCTTCGGCCTCTGGTACTCCGGCAAGCTCTTCCAGGAGAAGGGCTGGACCGAGCCCAAGACCTGGGACGAGTTCCTGGCGATCTGTGCCAAGGCCAAGGAGGCCGGCATGGGCGGCCTGGCCCACCAGGGGAAGTACCCCTACTACATCAATGTCGTGATCATGGACCTGATCGCCAAGAAGGGCGGTCTGGAGGCCATGAAGGCCATCGACAACCTCGCCCCGAACGCCTTCGAGGGCAACCCGGCCGCCCTGGCCGCCGTCGAGGCCGTCTACGAGGTGGTCGAGAAGGGCTACCTGATGCCCGGCACCAACGGCCTCACCCACACGGAGTCGCAGACCGCCTGGAACCAGTACAAGGCCGCCTTCATCCCCTCCGGCTCCTGGCTGGAGAACGAGCAGCTCAAGCAGACCCCCCCGGACTTCGACATGAAGTTCCTGCCGGTCCCGGTCCTCGCCGACAGCAAGCTCCCCTTCACCGCCATCCGGGCGGGCGCGAACGAGCCCTTCATCGTCCCCGAGAAGGCCGCCAACAAGGCCGCCGGCCTGGAGTTCCTGCGCTCCATGCTCTCGCGCGAATGGTCGACCATCTTCGCCCAGCAGGCCAACTCGCTCACCGTCGTCAAGGACGGCGTGGACCCGGGCGTCAAGCTCCGCCCGGGCACCCAGTCCGCCGTGGCCGCCGTCAAGGCCGCCGGGGCGGACACCTTCAACTACCTGTACCCCGACTGGTACAGCGAAATGGACACCGAGATCCAGAACGCGTCCAATGAGCTGATGGCCCAGCGCATCCAGCCGAAGGAGTGGATCAAGCGGGCCCAGGCCGCGGTGGACAAGGCCGCCAAGGACCCCAACGCCAAGAACAACCACCGCAGCTGACCCCACGTCCACCGGCGGCGTCACCAGGGACGGACACCATGAGCCAAGTAGCCCGGAGCAGGGGACGGACCGGCTTCATCGCCGGCTTCCTCGTCCTGCCGCTCGCGCTGTATCTGACCTTCGTCATCTGGCCGTACGTTCAGACGTTCGGCTACTCCTTCACCAACTGGTCGGGCCAGTCGCCGACGTTCGACTTCGTCGGCCTGGAGAACTACTCGGCCCTGATGGAGGACGAGGTCTTCCGCGGCGCCCTGTGGCACAACCTGCTGCTCCTGGTGTTCGTCCCCGTCATCACCATCCTGCTGGCCCTCTTCTTCGCCTTCATGGTGAACGCGGGAGGGCGCAGCGGGGCCGGCGGGGTGCGCGGCGTCCGCGGTTCGGCCTTCTACAAGATCGTCTACTTCTTCCCGCAGGTCCTCTCCCTCGCCATCCTCGCGGTCCTCTTCGGGGCGGTGTACCGCAGTGACGCGGGCGGCCTGCTGAACGGATTCCTCGCCAAGGCGGGCCTGGTCGACCCGGCCCACCCCGTCGAATGGCTCAACCAGCCCGACCTGGTCCTGTGGTGCCTGCTGCTCGTGGTGGTCTGGCACGGGGTCGGCTTCTACCTGGTCCTCTTCTCGGCGGCCATGCAGTCCGTCCCCAAGGACATCTACGAGGCCGCCCTGCTCGACGGCGCCGGCCGCGCCCAGACCTTCCTGAGGGTCACGCTGCCCCTGCTGTGGGACTCCGTGCAGACCTCGGCGGTCTACCTGGGCATCGCCGCCATGGACATGTTCGTCCTGGTGTCCACCATGACCTCCGGCCAGTTCGGCGGCGGCCCGGACCACCACAGCGAGGTCATGGCGACCGTGCTGATGCGCAACTTCCTCTACTTCGGCAAGAGCGGCTACGCGTGCGCCATGGGCGTCGTGATGCTCGTCCTGACCATGATCCTCTCCGTCGTCACGCTGCGCGCCACCCGCCGCGAGCGCATCGAGTTCTGAGCGGGAGACCCGATGACCACAGTTGTCAAGGCACCCGGCGAGTCCGCCGCCGAACGGTCCGGGGGAGGCGGCCGCCCCGACGGCGGCGGCAGGGCCCGCTCCGAGGGCACGGTGCTGAACGTCTTCTCCCACGGCTTCCTCGCCGTCTGGGCGGTGCTGATCGTCCTGCCCCTGGTCTGGCTGGCGCTCGGCTCCTTCAAGACCGACTCCCAGATCGGCGCCTCCGCCCTGAGCTGGCCCACCAACTGGCACTTCGACGCCTTCGGCCGGGCCTGGGACAAGGGGATCGGCGGCTACTTCGGCCACACCCTCGTCGTACTGGCCTTCTCCGTGCCGCTGACCATGCTGCTCGGCTCGATGGCGGCGTACGTGCTGGCCCGCTATCCCTTCCCGGGGAACCGGGTCGTCTACTACTTCTTCGTCAGCGGGGCCATGTTCCCCGTGTTCCTGGCGCTCGTCCCGCTGTTCTTCATGGTCAAGCGCCTGGACATGCTGAACACGTACCAGGGCCTGATCCTGGTCTACGTCGCCTACTCGATGCCCTTCACCGTCTTCTTCATGCACTCCTTCTTCCGCACCCTGCCGACGGCGGTGCACGAGGCGGCGGTGATCGACGGGGCCTCCGACACCCGGATCTTCTTCCAGGTGATGCTCCCGATGGCCAAGCCCGGCCTGATCAGCGTGGGGATATTCAACGTCCTGGGCCAGTGGAACCAGTACATCCTGCCCTCCGTGCTGATGCAGCCCCAGAGCGGATCGGACCCCGAGCGCTACATGCTCACCCAGGGCCTGATCCAGCTCCAGTACCAGATGGGCTACGAGACCGACCTGCCGGTGCTCTTCGCCGGCGTGACCATCGCGATGATCCCGATGCTGGTGGTCTACCTGTCCTTCCAGCGCCAGATCCAGGCGGGGCTGACCTCGGCCACCCTCAAGTAGGCCGGCCCCCTCACAGCCAGGTGCCGAACCGGCGGACGTACCAGGTCTTCACCAGCTGGGTCAGCGTGCAGTACGCGAGGAGCACGCCGACCAGCCAGGGGAAGTAGTCCGCCGGCAGGGCGGTGAAGCCCAGTGCGGGGGCCAGAGGCGAGAAGGGCAGCCAGAGCCCGGTCAGCACCGCCAGGACGGTCGCCACCATCACCGGCCAGGAGGCGCGGGACCGGAGGAAGGGGATCTTGCGGGTCCGGATCATGTGCACGATGAGGGTCTGCGAGAGCAGGCCCTCGACGAACCAGCCGGTCTGGAAGAGCGAGGCCTCCGCGACGGTGTTCGCGGCGAACACGTTCCACATGATCACGAACATGGCGATGTCGAAGATCGAGCTGATGGGGCCGATCGTCACCATGAAGCGGAAGATGCCCTTGGCGTCCCAGTTCCGCGGCTTGCGCAGGTACTCCTCGTCCATCCGGTCCCAGGGCGTGGCCAGCTGGGCGATGTCGTAGACCAGGTTCTGGACCAGCAGCATGATCGCGAGCATCGGCTGGAAGGGGATGAAGGCGCTCGCCACCAGGACCGAGAAGACGTTGCCGAAGTTCGACGAGGCCGTCATCTTGATGTACTTGATCGTGTTGCCGAAGGTGGTCCGGCCCTGGACCACGCCCTGCTCCAGGACGGTCAGGTCCTTCTCCAGCAGGATGATGTCCGCCGACTCCTTGGCGATGTCGACGGCGGTGTCGACCGAGATGCCGACGTCGGCGTCCCGCAGCGCGGCGGCGTCGTTGATGCCGTCCCCGAGGAACCCGACCGTGCGGCCGTCCGCCTGAAGGGCCCGGACGATCCGCGCCTTCTGGACCGGGTTGACCTTGGCGAAGACCGTCGTACGGGCGGCCAGCGCGCGCAGGCCGGCGTCGTCGAGGGCGTCCACCTCGCAGCCCTGGACCACGTGGCCCACCGCGATGCCGACGTCGGCGCAGACCCGCGCCGCGACGAGCTCGTTGTCGCCGGTGACCACCTTGACCGCGATGCCCTTGTCGGCCAGGCCCTGCAGGGCCCGGGCGGCGGAGGCCTTCGGCGGGTCGAGGAAGGCGAGGAAGCCGACCAGGGTCAGCCGCTCCTCGTCCGCGACGGTGTAGGTGTCGCGCGGGACGTCGATCCGCCGGGTGGCCACGGCCAGCACCCGCAGGCCCCTGCGGTTGTTGTCCTCGGCGATCGCCCTGGCGCGCCGGCGCAGCTCCTCGGTGAGCTCCACCCGCTCGCCCCGGTCGGTCATGTGGCCGCAGAGGTCCAGGACCTCCTCGACCGCGCCCTTGGTGATCATCACGTGCTCGGAGCGGCCGGGGCCGTCCACCATCGCGTTGCGGTTCAGGACCACGGACATCCGCCGTCGGGCGAAGTCGAAGGGGATCTCGTCGACCATCGTGAACCGTGCGTCGACGACAACCTCCTCGGCCTCGTTCACACGGTCGATGACCGCCTGGTCCAGCAGGTTGCGCAGGCCGGTCTGGAAGTGCGCGTTGAGGTAGCCGTACTCCAGGACCTCGCCGTCCTCGTCGCCGTGCACGTCCAGGTAGCGGTCCAGGACGATCCGGTCCTCGGTCAGCGTGCCGGTCTTGTCCGTGCAGAGCACGTCCATGGCGCCCAGGTTCTGGATGGCGTTGAGCCGCTTGACGACGACCTTGCGCCGGGACATGGCCATCGCGCCGCGCGCCAGGTTGGCGGAGACGACCATCGGCAGCATCTCGGGGGTCAGGCCCACCGCGACGGCGACACCGAACAGGAAGGCCTCGTTCCAGTCGCCCTTGGTCAGGCCGTTCACCATGAAGACGACCGGGACCATGACCAGCATGAAGCGGATCAGCAGGAAGCTGACCCTGCGCACGCCGTTGTCGAAGTTGGTCTGCGGGCGCTCGCCGACGAGGGTGCCGGCCATGGAGCCGAAGTAGGTGTCGGAGCCGGTCGCGACGACCACGCCGGTGGCGGTGCCGGAAGTGACCGAGGTGCCCATCAGGCAGAGGTTGTCGGCCTCCACCGGGTCGGTGGTCCCGGGCCGGCCGAGGTCCTCGGTGCCGGGGGAGGCGTCGGCCTTGGCCACCGGCAACGACTCGCCGGACAGGGCCGCCTGGCTGACCATCAGGTCCTTGGAGGTGATCAGCCGCAGGTCGGCCGGGATCAGGTCGCCGGCGGCCAGCCTGACGAGGTCGCCCGGGACCACCTGGTCCATGGGGATCTCGAGCGTGGTCGCCACCGAGCCGCTGCCGGCCCGCCGCTGCACCGCACAGGTGGTGGTGACGAGCCGCTTCAGGGCGTCGGCGGCGCGGCCGGAGCGGTACTCCTGCCAGAACCGCAGCAGTCCGCTGAGCGCCACCATCACGGAGAGGATGAGGACGCCGGGGTCCTTCGGGTCCTGCCAGAACATGACGGCGGCCAGGAAGACCAGCACGCCGATGAAGGGGTTGCAGAACGCCTTCGCGAGCTGCACCGGCCACGGCGGGGTGCGCTCCCGGGCGACGGCGTTGGGGCCGTGCAGCCCCAGGCGGCGCACCGCTTCGCCGTGGGTGAGGCCGCCCCGGGAGGAGTCGGCCTCCTGGAGGACCCGCACCACCGGGCGGGTGCTGATCGCGGCGAGGCGCTCGCCGACGAGACGGGTGGCGGCCTCCAGCTCGGCGGCCTTGCGCTCGCGGCGGGTCCGGCCCGGCGGTGCGAGCTTCGCCGGGGAACGGGGGGTGAGCATGGTCATGACGAATACCTCCCTCCACCGCGTCCGGGCAGCGCGGAGCCGCGCGGTCACGTGGAGTGGTCATGGTGCGGCGCGGGGCGGCGGGGGCCGCCACGGGGTGCGCCGTGGACACGGATGACGTATGCCTGACAGGAGAGTCAGGGCATGCGGAAGGAAGGGGAAAGGTTCCCCGGGAAAGAACGGTTCGGAGAGAACGGTTCCCTGCGGAAACGGTCAGCCGGCGAGGACGCGGCGAAGACTTCGATCGGGACTCATCCCGAACACCTCCTCGCGTCGCGCCGTCAGTACACGGCGCCGGGTCCGGCCGGAAGGCCGCAGAGGACGGGGCGCCTCAGCGACCGTAACACGATCTCGGAGGGTGGTGTTCACCCTTTTGGCCTGCGGTGTCCTTTTCCGTCTGCCTCAGGGCCTTGACGTCTCAGGGGCCAAAGGCTCGACTTAAGGTTCACAAGTTGGAGAGAAGCCGGGGTCTCGGAACACCTACCGCGACGACCGGCCGGGGGGCGACGGATGGCCGTCGCTTATGGGCAGGAGTGGATGGGTCGTGCAGACTCCCGGATCGCAGTCCTCGCTGCATCGCGCGAATCTCGAACGGGTCGTGCGGGCGGTGCGCCTCGCGGGTTCGCTGACGCAGGCGGAGATCGCCCGCACCACCGGACTGTCGGCGGCCACGGTCTCCAACATCGTCCGCGAGCTCAAGGAGGGCGGGACCGTCGAGGTCACCGACACCTCGGCGGGCGGTCGGCGGGCGCGCAGCGTCTCGCTCAGCGGGGACGCGGGCATCGTGATCGGCGTGGACTTCGGCCACACCCACCTGCGGGTGGCCGTCGGCAACCTGGCCCACCAGGTGCTGGCCGAGGAGTCCGAGCCGCTGGACGTGGACGCCTCCTGGGTGGACGGCTTCGACCGCGCGGAGGCGCTGGTCGGACGGCTGGTCGAGCAGGTCGGCGTGGCCCGGGACAAGGTCATCGGCGTCGGGCTCGGCGTCCCGGGCCCCATCGACGTGGAGTCCGGCACCCTCGGGTCGACCGCGATCCTGCCGGGCTGGGCGGGGATCAACCCGCGCCAGGAGCTCTCGCAGCGCCTCGGCGTGCCCGTCTACGTGGACAACGACGCGAACCTCGGCGCCCTCGGCGAGCTGGTGTGGGGCAGCGGGCGCGGGGTCAGGGACCTGGCGTACATCAAGGTCGCGAGCGGTGTGGGCGCCGGCCTCGTGATCAACGGGCAGATCTACCGCGGCCCCGGCGGCACGGCCGGGGAGATCGGGCACATCACCCTGGACGAGTCGGGCCCGGTCTGCCGCTGCGGCAACCGCGGCTGCCTGGAGACCTTCGCCGCCGCCCGCTACGTGCTGCCCCTGCTCCAGGGCAGCCACGGGCCGGAACTGACGATGGAGCGGGTGGTCGAGCTGGCCCGCGAGGGCGATCCGGGCTGCCGCCGGGTCATCGCCGACGTGGGGCGGCACGTCGGCAGCGGCGCGGCCAGCCTGTGCAACCTCCTGAACCCCAGCCGGATCGTGCTCGGCGGCTCGCTGGCGGAGGCGGGCGAGCTGGTCCTGGCGCCGATCCGCGAATCCGTGGGGCGGTACGCGATCCCGAGCGCGGCCCGGCAGCTGTCGGTCCTGACGGGGTCGCTGGGAGCCCGCGCGGAGGTGCTCGGCGCGCTCGCGCTCGTACTCAGCGAGATGGGCGATTCGACGCTTTTGGCGGAAAATGGGGGTGGGATGCGTACTCCCGCCGTCGTGTCTTCATTTAGATAACGGATGACTCCGTTGTCATCTCGTTAAGGATTCACTCCTTGACGGCAAACTCGCGGCCGGGGTTGACTCACATCCACCTCGGCCGCGGTGTTGCGGCCTCGTCAGGGAGGTTCACTTCATGAACACGCGTATGCGTAGAGCCGCTGTTGCCGTAGCCGCCGGCGCCATGGCCGTCTCGCTGGCCGCCTGTGGCAGCGCCAAGGAAGCGGGGGGCGAGAAGCCCTCGGGCCCCGTGGCCGCCGGTGACGCGATCAAGGTCGGACTGCTCCTGCCGGAGAACCAGACCGCGCGCTACGAGAAGTTCGACAAGCCGCTGATCGAGAAGAAGATCTCCGATCTCACCAACGGCAAGGCCCAGGTCGTCTACGCCAACGCCAAGCAGGACGCGACCACGCAGAACTCGCAGGTCGACACGATGATCACCAACAAGGTGAACGTCCTGATCATCGACGCCGTGGACGCCAAGGCCATCGCGGGCTCGGTCAAGAAGGCCAAGGACGCCGGCATCCCGGTCGTCGCCTACGACCGCCTGGCGGAGGGCCCGATCGACGGCTACACCTCCTTCGACAACGAAGAGGTCGGCAAGGTGCAGGGCAAGGCCCTGCTGGAGGCCCTGGGCGACAAGGCCAAGGACGGCCAGATCGTCATGATGAACGGCTCCGTCACCGACCCGAACGCCGCGCTGTTCAAGAAGGGCGCGCACTCCGTCCTCGACGGCAAGGTGAACATCGGCAAGGAGTACGACACCAAGGAGTGGAAGCCGGAGAACGCCAACACCAACATGGCGGGCGCCCTCTCCGCGCTCGGCAAGGACAAGGTGATCGGTGTCTACTCCGCCAACGACGGCATGGCCGGCGGCATCATCACCGCCCTCAAGGCGGCCGGTCTCAGCCCCCTGCCCCCCGTCACCGGCCAGGACGCCGAACTCGCGGGCGTCCAGCGGATCGTCGCGGGCGAGCAGTTCATGAGCGTCTACAAGCCGTACGCCCCCGAGGCCTCGGCCGCCGCCGAGATGGCCGTCGCCCTCGCCCAGGGCAAGAAGGCCGACGACATCATCAACAACAAGGTCGACAGCCCGACCACCAAGGGCGTCCCCTCCGTGCTGATCCCGGTCGTCTCGCTGACCAAGAGCAACATCAAGGACACCGTCGTCAAGGACGGCGTCTACACGGTCGACGAGATCTGCACCGACAAGTACGCGGCCGCCTGCGCCGCCATCGGCCTCAAGTAAGGCCCCGCGCCGCCTCCCTCCGAGGAGAGCCGGCCCCCCGCCCTGCCCGGCGCCCCGCCCCTCATGCCCCCGCCAGCCGCGGGGCGCTGGGCAGAAACGTTTCACCTTTCGCTTGTCGTATCCCATCCGCCCCGCTCCTGCTCTTTTGCACGACATCCCCGCCGGTCAGGCGGCGAAGGAGATGGTTCATGTGTCCGCTGCGCCCGTGCTGGCGTTGCGAGGGGTCTCGAAGCGGTTCGGCGCCGTCCAGGCCCTGACCGACGTAGAACTCGAGATCCACTCCGGTGAGGTGGTCGCCCTGGTCGGCGACAACGGCGCCGGCAAGTCCACGCTGGTCAAGACGATCGCCGGCGTGCACCCCATCGATGACGGAGTCATCGAGTGGGAGGGCCGTCCGGTCTCCATCGGCAAGCCCCACGACGCCCAGAACCTCGGCATCGCGACCGTCTACCAGGACCTCGCGCTGTGCGACAACATCGACGTCGTCGGCAACCTCTTCCTGGGCCGCGAGCTCAAGCGCTACGGCGTGCTCGACGAGGTGGAGATGGAGCGCCGCGCCCGCGAGCTCCTGACCACCCTGTCCATCCGGATCCCCAGTGTCCGGATCCCCATCGCCTCCCTCTCCGGCGGTCAGCGCCAGACGGTGGCGATCGCCCGCTCGATGCTGGGCGAACCCAAGCTCGTCATCCTCGACGAGCCCACCGCCGCCCTCGGCGTCGAGCAGACCGCCCAGGTCCTCGACCTGGTCGAGCGGCTGCGCGAGCGCGGCCACGCCGTCATCCTCATCAGCCACAACATGGCCGATGTGAAGGCCGTCGCCGACAAGGTGGCGGTACTCCGGCTGGGCCGCAACAACGGTGTCTTCAACGTCGCCGACACCTCGCAGGAAGAGATCATCTCCGCCATCACCGGGGCCACGGACAACGCCGTGACCCGCCGGGCGGCCCGCACCGGGGAGGCCCGCAAGTGAGCACCGAACACCACACCCACGCGGAAGAGGTGGCCCGGCTGGCCAACCCCGCCGCGCCGGCGGACGCCATCCCGGTGGTGGACCCCCGCCTCCTGGTGCGCGAGCAGGGCCTGTCCGGCTACCTGAGCGAGTTCGGCCGCAAGATGAAGGCGGGCGACCTGGGCTCGATCCCGGTCGTCCTCGGCCTGATCATCATCTGGGGCATCTTCCAGAGCCTGAACTCGAACTTCCTCTCCCCGGAGAACCTCTCCAACATCGCGATCACGATGGTCGCCACCGGCATGATCGCCGTCGGCATCATCTTCGTCCTGCTGCTCGGCGAGATCGACCTCTCGGTCGGCTCGGTCAGCGGTGTCTCGGGCGCGATCGTCGCCGTCCTCGCCGTGACCCACGGCGTCAACGAATGGCTCGCGATCCTCGCCGCCGTCGCCGGCGGCGCCCTGATCGGCGCGATCCACGGCTTCTTCTTCGCCAAGATCGGCGCCCCCGCCTTCGCCGTCACCCTCTCGGGCCTGCTGTTCTGGTCCGGCGCCATGCTCCAGATCCTCGGCAGCAACGGCACCATCAACCTCGACCCCGACGGCGTGGTCGGGCAGCTGACGACGTACTACTTCTCGGACGTGGCCGCCGGCTACGGCCTCGCGGCGCTCGCCACGGCGGTGTACTTCCTCGCCACCTTCCTCGACAACCGCCGCCGGGCGGCCGCCGGGGTCCCCTCGCGCCCGCTCTCCGAGATCCTGCTCCGCACCGGCCTGCTGGCCGTGTTCACCTTCGGTCCCGCGGTCGTCTTCAACCAGTACAAGGGCCTGCCGCTCGCGGTGGTGCTCTTCGTGGTGGCCCTGGTCGGCACGGACTTCCTCCTGCGCCGCACCACCTTCGGCCGCAACGTCTTCGCCCTCGGCGGCAGCGTCGAGGCCTCCCGCCGCGCGGGCATCAACGTCAACGCCATCCGCATCGCGGTCTTCTCCATCTCCGGCACCTTCGCCGCCGTCGGCGGGCTCTTCTGGGCCTCCAAGATCGCGGCGGCCAACCAGAGCGCCGGCGCCGGCGACCTGCTGATGAACGTGATTGCGGCGGCCGTCATCGGCGGCACTAGCCTCTTCGGCGGCCGCGGCCGGACCTGGAACGCCCTCCTCGGCGTCATGGTCATCACCTCCATCCAGTACGGTCTGGCCCTGGAGGGGATCGCGACTCCGATCCAGTACATGATCACCGGTGCCGTACTGCTCGCCACCGTGGTCATCGACTCGGTCACCCGCAAGACCCAGAAGACCGCCGGACGCGCCTGACCGCGCGCCCGGGGCCTCGCCCCCGACGGTAAGACCCGTCACAGTGCCCGGTGCCACTCCGCGTGGCGCCGGGCACCTGTGCGTACGTATGTACGTATGAGTGTGCGGTTATACGTCCGTTTGGGAGGTGTGATTCCGCCGTGAGGTGTACAGGTATGACCATGGGCGTACCCCTCCCGGCACCGCCCGATGAATCCGCCCGCGAGCGGAACATTAGACTCGACAGACCAGCCAGCAACTGCAAGGAGGCACGGGTGCTGCTGACCCGCATCAAGGGACCGCGCGATCTGGACCGGCTCAGCCAGGAGGAGCTCACCCAGCTCGCCGCCGAGATCAGGTCCTTCCTGGTCGATGCCGTCTCCAAGACCGGCGGGCACCTCGGCCCCAACCTCGGCGTGGTCGAACTGACGATCGCCCTGCACCGGGTCTTCGAATCGCCGAAGGACAAGGTCCTCTTCGACACCGGGCACCAGGCCTACGTCCACAAGCTGCTCACCGGCCGCCAGGACTTCGCGGGCCTGCGCTCCAAGGGCGGCCTGTCCGGCTACCCCTCGCGCGCCGAGTCCGACCACGACGTCATCGAGAACTCGCACGCCTCGACGGTCCTCGGCTGGGCCGACGGCCTCGCCAAGGCCAACGAGGTCCTCGGCCGCGAGGACCACCACGTCGCCGCCGTCATCGGCGACGGCGCCCTCACCGGCGGCATGGCCTGGGAGGCGCTGAACAACATCGCCGCCGCCAAGGACCGCCCGCTCGTCATCGTCGTCAACGACAACGAGCGCTCGTACGGCCCCACCATCGGCGGCCTCGCGAACCACCTCGCCACCCTGCGCACCACGGACGGCTACGAGCGCTTCCTGGCCCGCGGCAAGGAGATCCTGGAGCGCACCCCCGTCGTCGGGAAGCCGCTCTTCGAGACCCTGCACGGCGCCAAGAAGGGCCTCAAGGACTTCATCGCCCCGCAGGGCATGTTCGAGGACCTCGGCCTGAAGTACATCGGCCCCATCGACGGCCACGACATCGAGGCCCTGGAGTCCGCCCTGCAGCGCGCCAAGCGCTTCAGCGGCCCGGTCATCGTGCACTGCCTGACCCAGAAGGGCCGCGGCTACACGCACGCCGAGCAGGACGAGGCCGACCGCTTCCACGGCATCGGCCCGATCCACCCCGACACCGGCCTGCCGGTCAAGGCCTCCGCCGCCAGCTGGACCTCCGTCTTCGCCGACGAGATGGTCAAGCTCGGCCACGAGCGCAAGGACATCGTCGGCATCACCGCGGCGATGCTCCACCCGGTCGGCCTGAAGAAGTTCGCGGACACCTTCCCGGACCGCATCTACGACGTCGGCATCGCCGAGCAGCACGCGGCCACCTCGGCCGCCGGCCTGGCCACCGGCGGCGTCCACCCGGTCTTCGCGGTCTACGCGACCTTCCTCAACCGCGCCTTCGACCAGGTCCTCATGGACGTCGCCCTGCACAAGTGCGGGGTCACCTTCGTCCTGGACCGCGCCGGTGTCACCGGCGACGACGGCGCCTCCCACAACGGCATGTGGGACATGTCCATCCTCCAGGTCGTCCCCGGCCTGCGGCTCGCCGCCCCGCGCGACGCCGAGCAGCTGCGCGCCCAGCTCCGCGAGGCCGTCGAGGTCAAGGACGCCCCGACCGTGGTGCGCTACTCCAAGGGCGTCGTCGGACCGGCCGTCCCGGCCGTCGGCAAGGTCGGCGGCATGGACGTGCTGCGCCTGCCGGCCCCCGAGGTCACCCGCCCCGACGTGCTGCTCGTCTCCGTCGGCGCGCTCGCTCCGATGTGCCTGGAGATCGCCGACCTGCTCGACAAGCAGGGCATCTCCTCGACCGTAGTCGACCCCCGCTGGGTCAAGCCGGTGGACGAGGCCATGGCCCCGCTCGCCGAACGGCACCGGGTCGTCGTCACCGTCGAGGACAACGGCCGCACCGGCGGTGTCGGCGCCGCCGTCGCGCAGGCCCTGCGGGACGCGGGCGTGGACGTGCCGCTGCGCGACTTCGGCATCCCGCAGCGCTTCCTCGACCACGCGCTGCGCAAGGAGATCATGGCCGAGATCGGCCTGACCGCCCCGGACATCGCGCGCCAGGTCACCGGCCTGGTCGCGAAGCTGGACGGCCGCTTCGAGAGCGAGCCGGCCGCCACCGTCGACTAGCCGTACCGCGGCGGGCGCCGCGGTCGCGCGGTTGCACCACACGGGCCGGGAGATCACCCTTGAAGGGTGGGCCTCCCGGCCCGTTCGCGTACTTCGTGGGAGGTGCGTCGGTGAGCTCGGATCTCAACAGCCCGTTCCGTACCAAGACGGTGGAACAGTCCATCCGGGACACGGAGGAGCCGGAGCACGCGCTCCGCAAATCCCTCTCGGCCTGGGACCTGACCGTCTTCGGTGTCGGTGTCATCATCGGTACCGGCATCTTCGTCCTGACGGGCATCGCCGCCCGCAACAACGCCGGGCCCGCCACCGCCCTCTCCTTCGTGGTTTCGGGCGTCGTCTGTGCCCTCGCGGCCCTCTGCTACGCCGAGTTCGCGTCCACCGTCCCGGTGGCCGGGTCGGCGTACACCTTCGCCTACGCCTCGATCGGAGAACTGCCCGCCTGGATCATCGGATGGGACCTCGTCCTGGAGTTCGCCCTGGGCACCGCCGTCGTGGCCGTCGGCTGGTCGGGGTACGTGCGCCACCTCATGCACACGAACCTCGGCTGGGACATGCCCACCGCGCTGTCCGGACCCGACGACGGCGGGCACTTCGACCTGCTGGCCTTCCTGCTGGTCCTGGCGCTGACCGCGATCCTCGTCATCGGGACGAAGCTGTCGGCCCGCATCACCGCGATCGTCGTCGCCATCAAGGTCTTCGTGGTCCTGCTGGTCATCGTCGCGGGCGCGTTCTTCATCAAGGCCGACAACTACTCCCCGTTCATCCCGCCGGCCGAGCCGCAAACGGGCGGCAGCGGCTGGACGGCGCCCCTGGTCCAGCTGATGTTCGGCTACCAGCCCACCAACTTCGGCGTCATGGGCATCTTCACCGCGGCCTCCCTCGTCTTCTTCGCCTTCATCGGCTTCGACGTCGTGGCCACCGCGGCCGAGGAGACCAAGAACCCGCAACGGGACATGCCGCGCGGCATCCTGGGCTCGCTGCTCATCTGCACCCTGCTGTACGTCGCCGTGACGATCGTGGTCACCGGTATGCAGTACTACAAGGAGATGTCTCCGACCGCCCCGCTCGCCGCCGCGTTCAAAGCCGTCGACCAGCCCTTCTTCTCCGGAGCCATCAGCCTCGGTGCGGCCATCGGCCTGATCACGGTGTGCATGATCCTGCTCCTGGGGCAGACCCGCGTGTTCTTCGCCATGAGCCGTGACGGACTGCTGCCGCGCGTCTTCTCCGTCACCCACCCGAAGTTCCGCACGCCCTACCGGGCCACCGTGCTGCTCGGCTCGATCATCGCCGTCGTCGCGGGGTTCACCAGCCTGGAGAAGCTCGCGGAGCTGGTCAACATCGGCACCCTGTTCGCCTTCGTCGTGGTGGCCCTCGGCGTGATCATCCTGCGCAAGACCCGCCCCGACCTGCACCGGTCCTTCCGCACCCCGTGGGTGCCGGTGGTGCCGATCCTGTCGATGGCGGCCTCGCTCTGGCTGATGCTCAACCTGCCGGCCGAGACCTGGCTGCGGTTCGCGATCTGGATGGTGATCGGCCTGGTCGTCTACTTCCTGTACGGCAAGCGCAAGAGCCGCCTGGCCCAGGCCGGCCGGGACGCGGAGTTCTAGGAGCGGCCGCCGGAGCGCGTACGGCCTAGGCCGACGGGGACGGCGAGGGCGCCGGGGACTTGGCGCCCTTGCCGCCTCCCTTGGCGGGGGAGTCCTTCGCCGAGGCGGGCACCTTCTGGTCGGTGCGCAGGGCCTCCCACAGCCGGGAGGCCTGCTCCTGTGCGATCACCACCCGGTTCGGGTCCACCTTGTCGTACGCCACCGGAAGCATGATGGTCTCCATCGTGGAGGGGTCCACGCCCTTCATGCTCTGCGCGAAGTCGGCCAGCGCGCTGAGCGAGGCCAGGTCGGAGTCGGTGGTCAGGGACTTGGTGCCGGCGTCGGCGAGCTTGTAGAGCCGGGCCGGGTTGCCGAGGGCGTCCTGCTTCTTGATCTCGGAGAGCATCGCGAGCATGAACTGCTGCTGGAGGCCTATGCGTCCGAGGTCGCTGCCGTCGCCGTAGCCGTAGCGGGTGCGGACGAACTTCAGCGCGTCCGTGCCGTTCAGCCGGTGGGTGCCCGCGTCGAGCTTCAGGCCGCCCTTCGCACCCGTCATCGGCTGGTCGAGGGTGACGGTGACGCCGCCGAGGGCGTCCACCAGGCCCTTGAACCCGGCGAAGTCCACCTCGACGAAGTGGTCGACGCGGATGCCCGACAGCTGCTCGACGGTCTTGACCACGCAGGCCGGGCCGGCCACCGAGTAGACGGAGTTGAACATGACCCGGTTCGCCTCCGGGACGGTCTTCCCGTCCTGGTCCTTGCACTCGGGCCGGGTGATCAGGGTGTCGCGGGGGATGCTCACCGCGGTGGCCCGGGACCGGCCCTCGGGTATGTGCACCAGCATCGCCGTGTCGGAGCGGGCTCCGCTGACGTTGCCGTGGTCGAGCTCGCCGTTGGCCCCGGCCCGCGAGTCGGAGCCGAGCACCAGGACGTTCTGGGCCTTCTCGACCACCTTCGGCGGCCGGTTGTCCGCACCGATGGCCCGGTCCAGGTCGACGCTGTCGATGTTCCCCTCGAGGTGGCTGTAGACCCACCAGCCCGCTCCGGCCGAGCCGAGGACCAGGACGGCCGCCGTCCAGGCCAGCCCCCGGCGGATCCGGCTCGCGCGCGAGCGGGCCGGGGCCTGCTCCGGCGACGGCGACGGCTCCGACTCCGGCGTGGTCGTGGCGGTGGCGGTGGCGTCTGAAGTCATGCCCGGGGACCGGTCCTTCCGAACGGGTGGCGGGGGGAGTGCGGCGGGGGAGCGCGGGCTCCAACATAGACGCAGAGGCCCGCCGGACGACCCCCGGGGTATCCTGATTCTGTTCGAATCGTGCGGGGGAAGGGTTGCTTGCGGTCCATGGCGACGCGATCCAGACGCAGTCCGAACAAATCCCCCGGACGCCCCCCGGGGCCCGGCGGCCCCGGCGCCCGCGACTGGAACTCCGTGGCCCTGGGACCCCTGGCCGGACGCTGGGTCCTCGCCGGCAAGGACGGACGGCTCACCGCCTACGCGCGCGCCGAGGGCGGTCTGCTCCGCTGGACCGAGCGCGTCCCCGGCGGCCCCGACTGGAGCGGCCCCGACCTCTTCCCCGCCGACGGGCTGACCGACCTCTCGGTGGGTCAGGGCCCCGACGGATACGCCCACTTCGCGGGCCGGCGCCGGGCCCGCGCCGAGGGCGGCGACGGCACCGAGACCCTCACCTACCACCACGCCGTGCAGTACCAGAGCGGACGCCCGATGGGCCCCTGGGACTCCCTCGGCACCCTCTACCACAACGTCGAGATGTCGCTGCGCGGCGGCCCGCCGGCCGTGACGGTGGACGCCCAGGGCACGCCGCACGTCTTCGTCCGCAACAACGGGCGGGGCATCCACGTCAAGCGCCAGGACAGGAAGGGCGGCTGGGCCGCCTGGCAGGACCTGCGGGGCAGCATGACCTTCGAGGGCTGCTGCGCCTCCTCCACCGCCGACGGCCGGATATGGTTCGCCGCCCCGGGCGAGAAGGGGCTCTCCTTCTGGGCCCAGAACGGGCCGGGCGGCCCCCTGGAGAGGGGCGAGGACGTCCCGTACCTCGCCCTGGACGGGTCGGTGCGCGCCCTGGAGACGGGTCCGGGACGCGTCACCCACTTCTGGCACGCGGCCGACGGGAGCGGGGTGTTCGCCCACCGCGAGGGCGCCGGGGTCATGGCCCTGGGCGGCGGACCGGCCTACGGGGCGGTGGCCGCCGTCCGGGCGCTGGTCGACGGGTACGACTGCACGGTGCTGGCCCACCGGGCCGTGGGCGGCCGTACCGTCCTCGCCGCCTACCCGACGGAGCACGAGGCGGCGGGGCTGTGGTGGACCGAGATCGGCGAGGAGTGCCTGGAGTCCCCGGCCCTCGCCGTCGACGCCCGCGGACTGGTCGTCATCGCCTCGATCAGCGCCCGCGGGGAGCTGCTGGTCAACCGTCAGAAGGACAGCTCCGGCCTCTCACTGGGCCGCTGGCAGCGCTTCTGACCGGCCGCCCGTCCACCGCCGCCCCTGCGGCGGGATGCTGGCCAGGCCGTGCCGGGCGATCGCCAGGCTGGAGATGCGCCGCAGGAAGTCCACCGAGCGGGCCGCCGTGTCCGGGGTGATCCAGGCGTCGTCGATCTCGCACAGCTCCACCCGTACCGGCGCACCGCGCAGCACGATCGGCAGGGTGTAGGCGATGGTGGACGCGAAGGTCAGCAGGGACAGCCCGATGGGCTCGGTCAGCGCGGTCAGCTCCAGCGGCAGCTCGGGGTGGACGATCTCCATCCCGGTCAGCCCGGCGATCCGCTCCAGCTTGGCCGTGCTCTCCCGGCGGTGCGCGAGATAGCGTCCGGCCGCCCGGCTGCGGGCGATCCAGCCGACGGCGTCGATGTAGCGGTCCTCGTCGATGACCCCGGTCTCCACCAGGGAGCTGCCCGCGAGGTCCGCGCCGGGCCGGGGCCGCGCCGGGCCGAAGGTGGCCCGGCTCCAGGCGTACTCGTTGGGGCGCACCTCGGCGCCCGGCGGGGCGGCCACCGGCATGCAGGTGAAGAAGACGGCCCGCTCCAGCTCCTCGCGGGCCAGCCACCGGTTGACCGGGCCGCCCTTGGAGGACTTGACGTCCCCCTGGTGCCAGCGGGTCAGCTGCTGTCCGCTCGTCAGCAGGGCCACCAGCTCGGTGGTGGCGGTGCCGTCGTCGACGACGACCACCTCGCGGGCCCGGGAGCGCGGCAGCAGCAGCTGGATGGTGCGGGAGAACAGGTCCCCGATCACCAGGCGGCGGGCCGCGGCGACCGCCCGGCCGAGCCGGACCAGCTCGCCGGCCCGCCCCAGGTACCCCGCGCGCACCTCGTAGCGCCGCCAGGCCACCTTGGCCTGCGAGGCGTACCGGCACAGCCGGCGGACCTGCGCGCGCGAGCGCGGGTCCACCGGCTGGAGCACGGCGATGGTGAGGGACGACGCCTCGCCCGGGTGGGCGTGGGCCCACTCCAGGACGTTCAGTAGTTGAGCCGGGCTCTCCACCAGGGCGAGGGTGTCGCTCATGCCGAGGCCGTCACGCCCTCGGCGGAAAGGGCGCCCTGGACGCGGCGGAGCTTCTTCATCGGGCCGAGCTCGGAGTCGTAGACCTTCTTGACGCCGTCGCCGAGGGCGGTCTCGATGGTGCGGATGTCGCGCACGAGGCGGGCGAGGCCGCCGGGCTCGACGGAGGCGGCCTGGTCGGAGCCCCACATGGCGCGGTCGAGGGTGATGTGCCGCTCGACGGCGCAGGCGCCCATGGCGACGGCGGCCACGGTGGTCTGCAGGCCCGTCTCGTGCCCCGAGTAGCCCACGGGCACGTTGGGGTAGGCCGCCTCCAGGCTGTTGATCACCCGCAGGTTCAGCTCCTCGGCCTTGGCCGGGTAGGTGGAGGTGGCGTGCAGCAGGATGATGTTCTCGCTGCCGAGCACCTCCACCGCGTGCCGGATCTGCTGCGGCGTGGACATGCCGGTGGACAGGATGACCGTCTTGCCCGTGGCGCGCAGGGCCAGGAGGAGCTCGTCGTCGGTCAGGGAGGCGGAGGCCACCTTGTGGGCGGGCACGTCGAACTTCTCCAGGAAGGTGACGGCCTCGGTGTCCCAGGGGGAGGCGAACCAGTCGATGCCGCGCTGGGCGCAGTGCTCGTCGATGGCCCGGTACTCCTCCTCGCCGAACTCCACGCGGTGGCGGTAGTCGATGTAGGTCATCCGGCCCCACGGGGTGTCCCGCTCGATGTCCCACTGGTCGCGCGGGGTGCATATCTCGGGCGTGCGCTTCTGGAACTTCACCGCGTCACAGCCCGCGTCGGCGGCCGCGTCGACGAGGGCGAGGGCGTTCGCCAGCTCACCGTTGTGGTTGATCCCGATCTCACCGATCACATAGGCGGGCCGGCCGGCGCCGACCTCCCTGTTCCCGATCCGGCGGATCCGGTTGCTGTGCACCACTGTTCAGAGTTCCTTTCCGGGGTACTGCTGGGGTCGCGGCGACGGGGTCGCCGAAGTCTGGGGGGCGTCCAGGAGGGGGGCCAGGGCCCGGGCCCGGTCGAGGTCGCCGGGCTCGTCGAGCTCGATGGCCCGCTCGGGGGCCGTGGGGACGAGCTGGGTCCGGCCGAAGAAGCGGTGCCCGCTGCGGCGGAAGCCCTCGGTGCGCATGGCGTACACGGCTCCCGACTCCAGGTACTCGGGCGTGCGGTCCTGGCGGCGCAGGCGGACCGCGCTGTCGTGGTTGACGCCCTGTGCCCGGTGGCCGGGGCCGGCGCCGGGGTCGGCGGTCCACAGGAAGCCGTGGAAGGGCACGGCGGTGAAGGCGGAGTCGGCCCCGTCGCGGACGAGGGCCAGCACGGTCTCGTCCACCTCCTCGGAGGTGGTGAACGGGCTGGTGCACTGGACGAAGACCAGCACGTCCACGGCCTCGGCGTGACGTTCCTCCAGCACGTCCAGGGCGTGCAGCAGCGCGGACTCGCTGGAGGCCCGGTCGGAGCCCAGCTCGGCCGGGCGGTCCACCACCTCGGCGCCGGCCTCCCGGGCGGCGCGGGCGATCGCCGCGTCGTCGGTGGAGACGGCGACCCGGGTGACGTGGGCGGCGCCCAGGCAGGCCCGGACGGCGCGGGCCACGAGCGGTACGCCGCCGACGTCGGCGACGTTCTTGCCGGGGATGCCCTTGGAGCCGCCCCGGGCGGGTATGACGGCGGTGACGTTCACGGGGCTGCTCTCCTGGAGGGGGGTGGGGGCGTTCATACGCCGCCCCACTGCTGGATCTTCGGGGCCACGCGCTGGACCCCGAACTGGTAGGCGACCTTGAGGACGCGCCGCGAGGTGCGCTTCATCGGGCCGCGGGAGCGGGCCGCGGCGGCACCCGGGCCGGGGGAGCCGTCGGGGTTCAGGCCCCGGCGGCGCAGCAGCGTGCCGACGTATTCGGGCGCGCTGTCGGCCGTGTAGTAGGGGGTGACCGGCGGCAGCGGACGGCTGCGCAATTCGAGGATCCGCCGCCGGAGTTCGCCGAAGGGGTCGGTGGAGCGGATTCCCTGGTCGGCCGTCCAGGATTCGCGGGCGATCGGGGCGGCGCCGTCGTCTATGGCGGTCCAGTCGGTGACGCAGCCGGAACCGGTGAAGTAGTGGTTTCCGTGCACCTCGCGGACGCCGAGATCACTCAGAATGGCGGTGGGCATTCCCCGGTGCATGGATTCGAGGGCGGCCGTGGAACTGACGGTCACGAGGAGATCGGTGCGGTCGAGGGTCTGCGACATGTTGCCGTACACGAAATGCAGATTGGGCGGCAGCGGTTCGTCCAGCTGTTCCGCCAGGACCTGGTAGTGGAACGCCTCCACATGGGTGGTCGCCTCACCGGGTCTGCTGCGGAGTTTGACGAGGACGTCGCGCCCCGGGCGCAGCCGCGCGTGGGATATCGCGCGGCGCAGCATGTACATCCGGCCGGTGCGGTCGGCGGGTACAGAGGGCTGGACGGCGAAGCACACCGTATAAGGGTGTTCGGCGAAAGTCCGGTTCGGGTCGTAGGGGCGCTGGTCGAGAAAGGGAAGCGCCGTCTGGACGATGCTGGACGCAGGAATTCCGAGGGGTTCGTACACCTCGGTGAAACGGCGCCGGTCGAAAGGGCTGTTGGCGAGGACGATATCGGCGCCCGCGCGCAGCAGGAGGCCGTCGGCCATCTTCTCGTAGACGACGCCGACGTAACCGGTCATCAGGATCGGCCGGTGCAGGGCGCCGGCGAAGCGGCGGGCCAGCGCGTGCAGGGCCGCGTGGGTGGCGCCGCCGACCGTGCCCAGGATGATCACGTCGGCCGCGGCGAGGGCGGGGGCCGCCGCGAACTCGGCGAGCGTGGCCTCGGTGATCGAGGAGGGGGTGATGCCGACCTCCGCCAGCTGGCGCGCGGTCGGAGTGCTCCGGCCGCGCAGCATGTGCGCGTGGACCTCGCTGCCCGGCGCCAGACCCACCGCCAGCCCCGCGCCCCATTTCCAGCGGGTGTCGGAGTCTGCGAGCACGTGGATGCGCACTGGTGGATTCCCGGTCGGTCGGCGGTGCCCGACTGCTGTCGGCGGTGCCCGCAGCAGGGCGCGGGCTCGGGCGGGACGGCCGCACGGCCCGTTAGACCTTACATCCTCACCTGAGCCTTATGTGTCACGAATAGGCCTCGAAGGGCAGGGGAGTTGTACGTCACACCCCCAAGCGCCGTTCGGGTTCTCCCGGGTGCTCTGACATGATGGCCGGGTGTCGGTGAATGGGAGAAGGTGAGTGCCGACGATGGTGACCCTTTCGGTGATCGTCGCGATGTGTGACGTCCGCGACTTCTGCCGGACGACGCTGAAGTCCCTGGCCCTGAATGCCCGGGAGGACTTCGAGTTCATCGTGGTGGACGACGCGTCCGTTGACGGGACATCAGAGATCCTGCGGGAGATGATACCCGGCATTCCCGGTGCCGTACTCATCCGCAATGAGCGGAACATGGGGATATCGGCGACCCGGAACATCGGCCTCGCCGCGGCCCGCGGCCGATTTTTCACCTTTCTCGACGGCGACGACTGGTACGCCCCCGGATATCTCGAACAACTCGTCGGCTGGATGGGCCAGTCGGGGGTCGATTTCCTGAGGACCGGCCATGTCCGGGTCTACGGCAGGAAACGGAAGATCGTCATGCCCCCGCTCGCCCCGAGGGCCCTTCCGCTGAATCCCCTGGACTACATGGGGCCGGTGGACGCGTCCACCTTCATCGACTACCCCTCGGTCTGGGCGGGCATCTACGACCGCGAGCGCCTCCTCGGGGCGGGCGCGCTGTTCTTCGAGGAGACCCTGCGCACCGCCGAGGACCGGCACTGGTTCTACCAGCTGCACCTGCGGATGCGCTCCTTCGGAGTGGTCGACCTGCACGGCGTCTTCTACCGCCGTGATGTGTCCACTTCACTCACCAAGATCCCCGACGAACGGCAGCTGGACTTCCTTCCCGCCTTCCGGCTGGTTTTCGACGAACTCGCGCACCACCCGCGCGGATATGAACTCTCGTTCAAGGCCATGCGAACTCTGTGCGCCCTCGTCGTCATTCACATGGACCGCGCCGGCGACTACGACGAACCCACCCGGGGCCTGCTGTGGGAACGCAGCGCGCAGACCCTCTTCGACCTTCCCCAGGACATCCTGGAGGGGACCCTGGCAGGAATGGACTCCGCACGCGTGAACAAGCTCAGAGCACTGCTGGCCCAGCACCCGGGTGCCGCCGCCCGATGACCCGCGTATTCGCCGCCTCCACCCTCTACGGGGCCATGACGGTGGCCGCCGCCATCGACGCCGGGCAGTTCGGCCGGGACGACCGCGAGCGCATCCTGCTCGTGTGCAACAACGTCGACATCCCCGAGGTCGCCACCCCGCTGCACCGGATGCCCGGCGCCGCCGCCGTCCTCGCGCGCTTCCACCGGGTCGTCTACTGGAACGACCTCATCTACCCCTTCCACCCGTCGCTGTGGGCCCCCCGCGACGAGGACGCCCCCCTCTGGCGCACCGTCATGGGGGAGAAGATGGGGATCCGGCCCGGCCCCCTGGAGCTCGTCGTCGAGTCCATCCAGGTCAAGCCCGCCCAGACGCTCTGCAAGATCTTCTCCGACGCCACCCTCGCCGTGTACGCCGACGGGGTCATGAGCTACGGCCCCACCCGCAACGACCTGCCCCGCCCCCTCCACGGCCGGATCGACCGGGTCCTCTACCTCGACCTGATCCCCACCCTGCTCCCCATGCTCCTCACCGAGTACGGGATCCCCTCGGAGCCCGTCCGCACCGGGGCCGTCCTCGAACTGGTGGCGGAGCTCACCGAGGAGTGCCGCCCGATCCTCGATCGGGTGGTCCCGCCGCAGCTCGCCGAAGGCGGACCGCAGACCGCGCTCCTCCTCGGCCAGTACCTCTCCCCCCTGGGCATCCTCACCGAGGAGGAAGAGGAGGAGCTGCACCGGCGCATGTTCGAGCACGCGGTACGGCTCGGCCACACCTCCGTGGTCTTCAAACCGCACCCCAGCGCCCCCTCCAGCCTCTCCGACACCCTCGCCGCGGCCGCCCGCGAGGCGGGCGTCCCCTTCCTCGTCCTGGACGTCCCGGTCCTCGCCGAGACCGTCTTCGCCTACCTGCGCCCCCGTCAGGTGATCGGGTGCTTCTCCACCGGCCTGTTCACCGCCCGCACCCTCTTCGGGATCCCCGTCGCCCAGATCGGCGCGCTGGAGGTCATCCGGCGCATGCGGCCCTATGCCAACAGCAACCGCATCCCCGCCACCCTCACCCACGCCCTGGTCCCCGACCTGGACGTGCCGACCGCCGCCCCGGCCGACCGGATCCTGGACGCCGAGCACGTCCGGGCCGAGGTCACCCCGTACGTCCAGGCCGTCGGCTACTGCATGCAGCCCAAGCGGTACGCCTTCCTGCGCCCGGTGGCCGAGGAGTACGTCGCGGCGGCCGTCGACCAGTGGGAGGGCCGCCCCGAGCTGTCCATGCACTTCAACGAGCGCACCCGCAGCCGCCTGGAACTGCCCGGCCCGCGCACCTGGAAGTGGCGGCGCGGCCTGGGCTGGACCCTGCGCGGCGCAGGGGAGCGCGCGGAGCCGGACGAGGCGCCCGTCACCGACGTGACGATGAACGGGTTCGCCTCTCTGGTCGAGGCCAAGGACGACCGGGGCGTCCTGGAGGTCGGCGCCCGGCTGCTCGCCGAGCAGGAGAACCTGGACCTGCTCATCGGCATGGCCCAGGCCCACATCCGCCGCAAGGAGACCGACCAGGCCAGGCGGCGGATCGAGCGGGCCATGCAGATCTCCGCGGACAGCGGGCGCGCCCTGGTCTGGCTGCGGATCGCGGAGACCGCGGCGAAGCTCGGCAAACACGGGGACGACCTGCGCCGCCAGGCCGGCCGGCAGGCCCTGACCATCAACCCGGCCTCGCCGGCCGCCCAGCGCCTGGTCAAGAGCGGCCGGCTCGGCCGCAGGTGAGACAACGGGAAGGGCCCCGTCCGCACCGGGTGCGGACGGGGCCCTCCTCTCTTTCTCTGCGCGTGTTACGCCGGGACGCTGGCGACACCCGGGGCGAGGAACTTCTTGCCGTTCACCCGCTCCGAGACGCCCTCACGGTCCAGGTACGGGGTGATGCCGCCCAGGTGGAAGGGCCAGCCCGCACCGGTGATGAGGCAGAGGTCGATGTCCTGGGCCTCGGCCACGACACCCTCCTCCAGCATCAGGCCGACCTCCTGCGCCACCGCGTCCAGGACGCGGTCGCGGACCTGCTCCTCCGTCAGGACGGAGTCGCCCTGCACCAGGAGGGCGGCGACCTCGGGGTCCAGCTCCGGCTTGAAGCCGTTCTCGGCGGAGTAGACGTAGAAGCCGCGCTTGCCCGCCTCGACGACCCGCTTGAGGTTCGGGGAGACGGTGAAGCGCTCCGGGAAGGAACGGTTCAGCGTCTCGGAGACGTGCAGGCCGATCGCCGGGCCGACGAGCTCCAGCAGCACCAGCGGGGACATCGGCAGGCCGAGCGGCTCGATGGCCTTCTCGGCGGTGGCCACCGGGGTGCCCTCGTCGATGACGTTCTGGATCTCGCCCATGAAGCGGGTCAGGATGCGGTTCACGACGAACGCCGGGGCGTCCTTCGTCAGGACCGCGGTCTTCTTCAGCTTCTTGGCGACACCGAAGGCCGTGGCCAGCGAGGCGTCGTCGGTCTGCTCACCGCGGACGATCTCCAGCAGCGGGAGGATCGCGACCGGGTTGAAGAAGTGGAAGCCGACCACGCGCTCCGGGTGCCGGAGCTTGGAGGCCATCTCCGACACCGACAGCGAGGAGGTGTTGGTGGCGAGGATCGCGTGCGCCGGGGCGACCGCCTCGACCTCCGCGAACACCTTCTGCTTGACGGACATCTCCTCGAACACGGCCTCGATGATGAAGTCCGCGTCCGCGAAGCCCTCGGCCTTGTCCAGGACACCGGTGACCAGGGCGGTCAGGCGGTTGGCCTTGTCCTGGTTGATCCGGCCCTTGCCGAGCAGCTTCTGGATCTCGGCGTGCACGTAGCCCACGCCCTTGTCCACGCGCTCCTGGTCGATGTCGGTGAGGACCACCGGCACCTCCAGACGGCGCAGGAACAGCAGCGCCAGCTGCGAGGCCATCAGGCCCGCGCCGACGACGCCGACCTTGGTGACCGGACGGGCCAGGGACTTGTCCGGGGCGCCGGCCGGGCGCTTGCCGCGCTTCTGGACCAGGTTGAAGGCGTAGATGCCCGAGCGCAGCTCGCCGCCCATGATCAGGTCCGCGAGGGCCTGGTCCTCGGCGTCGAAGCCGGCCTGGAGGTCGCCGTCCTTGGCCGCGGCGATGATGTCCAGCGCGCGGTAGGCGGCCGGAGCGGCGCCGTGCACCTTGGAGTCCGCGATGGCGCGGCCCTTGGCGACGGCCGCGTCCCAGGCCTCGCCGCGCTCGACCTCGGCGCGGACGACCTCGGTGTCGCCCTTCAGGACCTTCGCGGTCCAGATCAGGGACTGCTCCAGGAAGTCGGCGCCCTCGAAGATCGCGTCGGCGATGCCGAGCTCGAAGACCTGCTTGCCCCCCAGCTGCCGGTTCTGGTTCAGCGAGTTCTCGATGATGACCGAGACCGCGCGCTCCGCGCCGATCAGGTTCGGGAGGATGGCGCAGCCGCCCCAGCCCGGGACCAGGCCGAGGAAGACCTCGGGCAGGGAGAAGGCCGGGATGGCCTTCGAGACGGTGCGGTAGGAGCAGTGCAGGCCGACCTCGACGCCGCCGCCCATCGCCGCGCCGTTGTAGTACGCGAAGGTGGGGACGGCCAGCGCGGAGAGGCGCTTGAAGACGTCGTGGCCGCCCTTGCCGATGGCGAGCGCCTCGTCGTGCTTCTTCAGCAGCTCGACGCCCTTGAGGTCGGCGCCGACGGCGAAGATGAACGGCTTGCCGGTGATGCCCGCGCCGACGATGGTGCCGGCGGTGGCCTCCTGCTCGACCTGGTCGATCGCCGCGTTCAGGTTGGCGAGCGACTGCGGGCCGAAGGTGGTCGGCTTGGTGTGGTCGAAGCCGTTGTCCAGCGTGACGAGCGCGAAGCGCCCGGCGCCGAACGGCAGGTCCAGGTGGCGGACGTGCGCGGACGTGACGACCTCGTCCGGGAACAGCTCGGCCGCGCCCTTCAGGAGCTCAGCGGTGGTGCTCACTTGGAGTCTCCCTCTGCGTCGAAGTTCGGGTTCTCCCAGATGACCGTGGCGCCCATGCCGAAGCCGACGCACATGGTGGTCAGGCCGTAGCGGACGTGCGGCTGCTCCTCGAACTGGCGGGCCAGCTGCGTCATCAGGCGGACGCCGGAGGAGGCCAGCGGGTGGCCGAACGCGATCGCGCCGCCGTACTGGTTCACGCGGGCGTCGTCGTCGGCGATGCCGTAGTGCTCCAGGAAGGCCAGCACCTGCACGGCGAAAGCCTCGTTGACCTCGAACAGGCCGATGTCCTCGATGGACAGGCCCGCCTGCGCGAGGGCCTTCTCCGTGGCCGGGATCGGGCCGTAGCCCATGACCTCCGGCTCCACGCCCGCGAAGGCGTAGGAGACGAGGCGCATCTTGACCGGGAGGTTGTTCTCGCGGGCGAAGTCCTCGGACGCGATGATCGCGGCGGTGGCGCCGTCGTTGAGACCGGCGGCGTTGCCCGCGGTGACCCGGCCGTGCGTACGGAACGGGGTCTTCAGGCCGGCCAGGTTCTCCAGCGTGGTGCCCGGGCGCATCGGCTCGTCGGAGGTGACCAGGCCCCAGCCCGTCTCACCGACCGCCTCGTTGGTGTTGCGCACCGAGATCGGGACCAGGTCCTGCTGGATCTTGCCGTCGGCGTACGCCTTGGCGGCCTTCTCCTGCGAGCGCACGGCGTACTCGTCGGCGCGGAGCTTGGTGATCGTCGGGTACCGGTCGTGCAGGTTCTCGGCGGTCATGCCCATGAACAGGGCGGACTCGTCGACCAGCTTCTCGGAGACGAAGCGCGGGTTCGGGTCGACGCCCTCGCCCATGGGGTGGCGGCCCATGTGCTCGACACCGCCGGCGAGGGCGACGTCGTACGCACCGAAGGCCACACCGCCCGCGACGGCGGTCACGGCGGTCAGCGCGCCGGCGCACATGCGGTCGATGGAGTACCCCGGGACGGACTGCGGGAGGCCCGCGAGGATGCCGGCCGTGCGGCCCAGCGTCAGGCCCTGGTCGCCGATCTGCGTGGTCGCGGCGATGGCGACCTCGTCGATCTTCTTGGGGTCCAGGTCCGGGTTGCGGCGCAGCAGCTCCCGGATCGCCTTCACGACGAGGTCGTCGGCGCGGGTCTCGTGGTAGATGCCCTTCGGGCCCGCCTTGCCGAACGGGGTGCGGACGCCGTCGACGAAGACGACGTCCCTGACGGTACGAGGCACGTTGGCTCTCCTCCAGGTGCGGGATGGCACTGCTGCGCGTGGGCGCCGACCTACTGAGCGGGCGCTCACCCGGCCCATGCTACTTGCGGGTAACCCGTGTGGACAGCCCCGGGGCCGGGAGCGGCGAAGGTCACACTCGGCCCCCGTCCGCACGCCCGCCACGCCCCCGGCGCGCGCCCGGCCGATCGGCGCGGCGGCAGCACCCGATCGGGTCGCCGACGGGCCCGGCCCGGTCCTGTCGAAGGCGGCGGACGCGGGCCCGGGCGAATCCTGGGCCGGGCCGGGCGGTCGCCCGGAACCCGCGAAAGAGGAACGGAGCCCCGTGATGGCCTCGACCATCTCCAAGGACCACCTGGTCGACCACAAGTCGACCATCCCGGCCAATGCCGGCCAGACCGTCCAGCTCTTCGTGCGCGAGCGCAGGAGCGCGACGGGTCCGCGCAAGCCCGTCCTGATGCTGCACGGCCGCAGCGTCCCCGCGCTGGCGGGATTCGACCTCCAGTTCAAGAAGTACAGCTGGGCCGAGGAACTGGCGAAGGCGGGCTACGACGTCTTCGTGATGGAACTCCAGGGGTCCGGGCTGTCGTACCGGCCGGAGATGGACGAGCCGCTCAACGTGAGCCCCGCGCAGCGCCCCCTGCTCCACCCCAACCCGATCCCCACCCTCCCGCCGCCCGGCGACCCCGCGAAGTACCCGTTCCAGATCAACAACTCCCAGAGCGACTGGGACGAGGTGGACACGGTGGTCGCGCACATCCGCAAGGAGATCGGCGACCCCACCGCCAAGGTGGACCTGATCGGCTGGTCCGCCGCCTCCCAGGTGTTCGGGCCGTACGCCATCCAGCACCCCGACAAGGTCGCCGGCCTCTTCCTGGTGGCGCCGATCTTCCCGCCCAACGGAAGGCAGAGCAAGGCCGGGACCGACTTCGGCGCACCGGTGGCGCTGCCGGTGGGCACGCCGGCGGCGGCCTTCGGCTTCCCGATGACCGTGGCGTCGAAGGCGGGCCTGGAATCCTCGTGGGCCAACGACCTGAAGTGCCCGGACCAGCGTGAGAACGGCATCGTCGACGAGGTGTGGAAGGCGATCCTCGGCGCCGACCCGGTCGGCGCCCTGTGGGGAGGCACGACGGCCGGTGCGCCGACGGGGCTGAACCGTGTGCGCAACTCGTACTGGTGGGGATGGAACAGCACGACCGTGCCCCTGCACAACGTCCTCGGCAACACCGTGCCGGTCTGCATCGTCTACGGGGCCCACGACTCGATCGTGAACACCGACCCGAGCCTGGGGCTGCTCTACTTCTCGGTGCCCGAGCTCTACAAGAAGATCCCGGGGCCCAAGAAGCTGATGTTCCGGCTCTCCTGCGCCGGCCACCAGATCGTCTGGGAGCGGGCGGCGACCCACCTGCACACCATCTCCGAGCAGTGGCTCGGCAAGCACAAGGTCTACGGCGAGAAGGCCGGCAGCTTCGACCGCGACGAGGACGGGGTCCTCACTCCGATGGAGTGAGGACCCCGTCCTCGTCCGGCGCGTTCCGGCTCAGCCGGTCGCGGCGAGGGCCGCGACCAGGGCCGCGGTGACCTGCTCGACCTGCCACGGGCGGGCGCCGTAGCCCGCCAGGGCCTCGGCCACCGCGTCCGCGTCCGCGCGGCGGGGCGGCTCCCAGCAGAGCCGGCGCACGGTGTCCGGGGTGATCAGGTTCTCCTGCGGCAGGTTCAGCCCCTCGGCCAGCTCCGACACGGCCGCGCGGGCCGCGGACAGCCGCGCGGCGGCGGCCGGGTCCTTGTCGGCCCAGGAGCGCGGCGGCGGCGGGCCGGACGGGGCCGCCCCGGGCTGCGGCAGCTCGCTCTCGGGCAGGGCCTTCGCCCGCTCCACGGCGGCCATCCACTGGTCCAGCTGGCGCCGGCCCATCCGCTGCCCGTAGCCGGGCAGGGCCGACAGCGCGTGCGCGTTCGCGGGGACGGCCAGGGCGGCCTCCACGATCGCCGCGTCGCCCAGCACCTTGCCGGGGGACACGTCACGGCGCTGCGCGATCCGGTCGCGGGCCTCCCACAGCTCCCGGACCACGGCCATCTGCCGGCGGCGGCGCACCTTGTGCATGCCGGAGGTGCGCCGCCAGGGGTCCTTGCGCGGCGGGGCGGGCGGGGCGGAGGCGATGGCGTCGAACTCCTGGCGGGCCCACTCCAGCTTGCCCTGCCGGTCCAGCTCCTTCTCCAGCGCGTCCCGCAGGTCCACCAGCAGCTCCACGTCCAGCGCGGCGTAGCGCAGCCAGGGCTCGGGGAGCGGGCGGGTGGACCAGTCGACGGCGGAGTGCCCCTTCTCCAGCTGGTAGCCGAGCACGCTCTCGACCATCGCGCCGAGCCCGACCCGGGGGAAGCCGGCCAGGCGGCCCGCCAGTTCGGTGTCGAACAGGGTGGTGGGGGCCATGCCTATTTCGCGCAGGCACGGCAGGTCCTGGGTGGCGGCGTGCAGGATCCACTCGGTGGAGGACAGGGCCCCGCCCAGGGCGGAGAGGTCCGGGCAGCCGACCGGGTCGACCAGTGCGGAGCCCGCGCCCTCGCGGCGCAGCTGCACCAGGTAGGCGCGCTGCCCGTAGCGGTAGCCGGAGGCGCGCTCGGCGTCGACGGCGACGGGGCCGGTGCCCGCGGCGAAGGCCGCGACGACCCGGGCGAGCGCCGCGGCGTCGGCCACGACGGGCGGGATGCCCTCGCGGGGCTCCAGCAAGGGAATCGGCAGCCCATCGGACGAAACCTCTTCGTCCGGGGGGCCGCCCCCGGTGGTGGTGCGCAGGTGTGCTGCGGTCTCTTGGGCGTCGGTCACCGGTCAAGGGTATCCGTGTATGTGACGCGCCCGTCGCCGGAACGTTCCGTCGACGGGCGCGAAGGGGGAGGCGCGGGCCCTGCCGGGTTCGCCGGCGGCCGGCCCGGAGCCTCAGGGCGCGGTCAGTGGATGATCCCCGTCCGGAGTGCGACGGCGACCATCCCGGCCCGGTCGCCGGTGCCCAGCTTGCGGGCGATCCGGGCGAGGTGGGACTTGACGGTCAGGGCGGACAGGCCCATCGAGACGCCGATGGCCTTGTTGGACTGGCCCTCGGCGACGAGGCGCAGGACCTCGACCTCGCGGCCGGACAGTTCCCGGTAGCCGCCCGGGTGGCTCGGGGCACCCGGGGGGCGGCGGTGCATACGGGCGGCGGCGGCGCCGATGGGGGCGGCGCCGGGCCGGGTGGGGAGACCGATGTTGGTGCGGGTGCCGGTGACCACGTAGCCCTTCACACCGCCCGCGAGGGCGTTGCGCACGGCTCCGATGTCATCGGCGGCGGACAGGGCCAGGCCGTTCGGCCAGCCGGCGGCGCGGGTCTCGGAGAGCAGGGTGAGACCGGAACCGTCGGGCAGGTGGACGTCGGCCACGCAGATGTCGCGCGGGCTGCCGACGCGGGGGCGGGCCTCCGCGATGGACGACGCCTCGATCACGTCGCGGACTCCGAGGGCCCACAGATGGCGGGTCACGGTGGAACGGACGCGCGGGTCGGCCACGACGACCATGGCCGTCGGCTTGTTCGGGCGGTAGGCGACCAGGCTTGCGGGCTGCTCGAGAAGAACGGACACCTAGGCCTCCTGGGGGAGTGGCGGGACGGGCCGGCTCGGGGAAGGAAGCCGGTGCGCACCGTGCGGATGGTCACTGACTCCTTCGGCACGTCACCCGCCCGGCTTTAGGGAATGATCACGATTTGGTGAGTAACAATTCGGGCAATTCGGACGCACGATCGATCAAGGGATGATCAGAAGCCCGCCATGACCGCACGGGTTTGACGCCCCGTCACGAACCTGAACGATCGTCCCCCGCCGCCGGACACCGTCCGGCCGCCGCCCGCCCCCTCGGGACGGCCCGCCGGGCCGCCCGCTACGGGTGGTGCGGCCCCCGCCGCTGTGGCAGGGACACCACGCCCGGCGCCCCCTCCGCCGGCCCCGCCGGCGGCAGCCCCGCGATCTGGCACAGCAGCTCGCACCAGGCCGCCAGGTGCGCGGAGGTGTCCGGCACCCCGCCCACCCCCTCCCGCGGCGTCCACGAGGCCCTGATCTCGATCTGCGTGGCCGGGCGCCGGTCCCCGAGCCCGCCGAAGTAGTGCGAGCTCGCGCGCGTCACGGTCCCACCGGGCTCCCCGTACGCCAGCCCGCGCGCCTCCAGCGCCCCGGTCAGCCAGGACCAGCACACCTCCGGCAGCAGCGGGTCCGCGGCCATCTCCGGCTCCAGCTCGGCCCGCACCAGCGTCACCAGCCGGAAGGTGCCCTGCCAGGCGTCGTGCCCGGCCGGGTCGTGGAGCAGGATCAGCCTGCCGTCGGCCAGGTCGTCCTCCCCGTCCACGACCGCCGCCTCCAGCGCGTACGCGTACGGTGCCAGCCGCTGGGGCGGTTTCGTGGGGTCGATCTCGATCCCGGGCCGCAGACGCGCCTTCCGCAAGCCGTCGACCGCCCGTCGGAACGGGAGCGGGACCGAGCTCTCCTTCGCGCCGTCCACACCGTCAGCGCCATCTGAAAATCGTCCCTGAGCCGCAGCCATGCCGGGAAGACTAGGCGGAACGGGCGCCCGTGCGCCGCAGGGACACCCGCCCCGGGTCGGGCACTTCTTCATACGTGCGAAGATTTGCCGCGTGAGCGCCACTACCAGCCCGCAGGGCCAGCCGAGTCAGACGTACGATTCCGCCTTCCTGAAGGCCTGCCGGCGCGAGCCGGTCCCGCACACCCCGGTGTGGTTCATGAGGCAGGCCGGCCGCTCACTGCCCGAGTACCGCAAGGTCCGCGAGGGCACGGCCATGCTGGAGTCCTGCATGCGCCCCGACCTGGTCACCGAGATCACCATGCAGCCGGTGCGGCGGCACGGCGTCGACGCGGCGATCTTCTTCTCCGACATCGTCGTGCCCCTCAAGGCCATCGGCGTCGACCTCGACATCAAGCCGGGCATCGGCCCGGTCGTCGCCCAGCCCATCCGCCGCCGCGAGGACCTCGCACAGCTGCGCGACCTCACCCCGGAGGACGTCGCGTACGTCACCGAGGCGATCGGCATGCTCACGGGTGAACTCGGCGGCACCCCGTTGATCGGATTCGCCGGCGCGCCGTTCACCCTCGCGAGCTACCTCGTCGAGGGCGGTCCGTCCAAGAACCACGAGCACACCAAGGCCCTGATGTACGGGGACCCGGAGCTGTGGGCCTCCCTCCTGGACCGCCTCGCGGAGATCACCTCCGCCTTCCTGAAGGTCCAGATCGAGGCCGGCGCCTCCGCGGTCCAGCTCTTCGACTCCTGGGTCGGCGCCCTGTCCCCGGCGGACTACCGCCGCTCGGTGATGCCGGCGTCGGCGAAGGTCCTGGAGTCCGTCGCCTCCTACGGCGTCCCGCGCATCCACTTCGGCGTGGGCACCGGCGAGCTGCTCGGCCTGATGGGCGAGGCCGGCGCGGACGTCGTGGGCGTCGACTACCGGGTCGCGCTGGACGAGGCCGCCCGCCGGGTCGGCCCCGGCAAGGCGCTCCAGGGCAACCTGGACCCCGCCGTCCTGTTCTCCACCCCGGAGGCCGTGGAGGCCAAGACCGACGAGGTCCTGGCGGCCGCGGCGGGCCTGGAGGGCCACGTCTTCAACCTCGGCCACGGCGTCCTCCCGACGACGGACCCCGAGGCCCTGACCCGCCTGGTGGACTACGTCCACACGAAGACGCAGCGCTAGCCCCCCGCCCACCGGGGTCCGGGGCACGCCCCGGGCCCCGGTGGGCGCGGGCCCCGCAGGGCCTAGACCCCGGCCGACCGGACCGCCGCGACCGCCTTGCGCGCGGCGACCAGGACCGGGTCCCAGACGGGGGAGAACGGCGGGGCGTAGCCCAGGTCCAGCGAGACCACCTGCTCCACCGTCATCCCCGCCGTCAGGGCCACCGCCGCGACGTCCACCCGCTTCGCGGACCCGGCCCCGCCCACGATCTGGACCCCCAGCAGCCGCCCCGTCCGCCGCTCCGCCAGCATCTTCACCGTCATCTCCGCCGCCCCCGGGTAGTAGCCCGCGGTGTTCGTCGAGCGGATCGTGGCCGTCACGAAGCGCAGCCCCGCCGCCAGGGCGTCCTTCTCGCGCAGCCCCGTACGGGCGATCTCCAGGTCGCAGACCTTGCTGACCGCCGTACCGACCACGCCCGGGAACGTCGCGTAGCCGCCGCCCGCGTTCGAGCCGATGACCTGGCCGTGCTTGTTGGCGTGCGTGCCCAGCGGGATGTGCCGTTCGCGGCCCGCCACCAGGTCCAGCACCTCCACGCAGTCGCCGCCCGCCCAGACGTCCTCGTGGCCCCGGACCCGCATCGACAGGTCCGTCAGCAGGCCCCCCGACTCCCCGAGCGGCAGCCCCGCCGCGCGGGCCAGGGCGGTGCGGGGCTCCACGCCGATGCCGAGCACCACCACGTCCGCCGGGTACGCGTCGCCGGCCGCCGTGGCCACCGCGCGGGCCCGGCCCTCCTCGTCCGTGAGGACCTCCACCACCTCGGCCCCCGAGACCGTGACGATGCCCATGGCGTTCATCGCGCCGTGCACCAGGCCGCCCATGTCCGGGTCGAGCGTGGCCATCGGCTGCGGGCCCCGGTGCAGGACGGTGACCTCGTAGCCCCGGCGGACCAGGGCCTCCGCCATCTCCACCCCGATGTAGCCCGCGCCGACCACGACCGCCCGGCGGCCCTCCGTCCGCTCCAGGGTGCCCATCAGGCGCTCGCCGTCGTCCAGGGACTGGACGCCGTGCACCCCGTGCGCGCCGATCCCCGGCAGCTTCGGCCGGACCGGGCGGGCGCCGGTCGCCAGGACCAGCTTGTCCCAGCCCGTCCAGGATTCGGCGCCGCTGTCCAGGTCGCGGGCCCGCACCCGGCGCCCCGGCAGGTCCAGCTCCACGACCTCCGTGCGGGTGCGCAGGTCGATGCCCCGGGCGCGGTGCTCCTCGGGGGTGCGGGCGATCAGGTCGTCCCGCTCGGCGACCTGCCCGCCGATCCAGTACGGGATCCCGCACGCCGAGTACGAGGTGAAGTGCCCGCGCTCGAAGGCGACGATCTCCAGCTCCCGGGGCCCCTTGAGCCGCCGCGCCTGGGAGGCGGCGGACATCCCCGCCGCGTCCCCGCCGACCACCACCAGTCGTTCCGCCGCCATCCCTCTGCCCGCCCTCCGCGCCGTGCGCCGTCGCCTCCGCCAACGGGGACACGCTACGGGCGGACGGCCCCTCAGTCCTCGACGTCCCCCGCTCCGGCCGCCGGGGCGGGCGCCGGTCCGGGCGCCGGGACGGAGGGCTGCCGGGGCACCGGGGTCCGCCGCAGGCCCGTCCTCGGCTTCGCCGGACGGAACCTGCGGTACGCCCGGAACCCGAAGGCCACCAGGGCGGCGGCGACGGCGAAGGGGAGCACCGCCGCGACCGCGAGCGCCAGGTAGCGCACCAGCCGTACGAACACCGCCCAGCCGCCGCCCAGGGCGTCGCCCAGGCCCGGCTCCCCGTCCCCCTTCGGGTCCTTCTCCACCGGGGCCGGAGCGGGCTGCGAGACCGACACCGTGAGCGTGCCCATCGAGGTCTGGTCCCTCAGCGCGTTCTGCTGGGCCAGCAGGGACTCCAGGTCCGACTGGCGCCGGCTCAGCTCGCTCTCCAGCATGACCACGTCACTGAGCGCGGAGGCCTTCTCCATCATCTCCCGCACCCGCGCCACGCTGGCCTGCTGCGACTTCACCCGGCTGTCGACGTCGGCGACCTTCTCGGTGACGTCCTGCGCCTCCACCTTCCGGTTCAGCAGCTTCCCGGCGCCCTCCAGGGAGGCGATCACCGCGTCGAACCGGTCCCCGGGCACCCGCAGGGTCAGCGTCGAGGTGATCCGCCCGTCGCCGCCCCGATCGGTGGTCTCGGCGCCCACGTACCCGCCCGCGCCCTCGGCCGCCGTACGGGCCGCGGCGATCACCTTCTGCGGCTCGGCCGTCTCGATGCCCAGCCTCCCCGTACGGATGACGTTCGGCCGGACGGGAACCTGGGCCTGGCCCTTGGCGTCCGCCGCCGGGGGAGCGGCCGCCCCGGCCCCCGGCTTGCCGGGCGCGGCCTCCCGCGGGGCCGCCGCGGCCGCCCGGTCGCCGGAGGCGGACGCCCCGCCTCCGGCGCTGCAGCCCGTGAGCACCAGGCCCCCGGCCAGGCAGAGGCAGGCCAGGGCCGCCGCCGCGCGCCGGTGTCCGCTGAACGTGTGCATCGTCAAGTACCCCCCGGGGATCGGCAGATGTGCCCGTTTCGACGTACGGGCCGCCGCCGCGGGTTTCGCCCCCCGGATCCCGACCCGGTTCCGATGCGGTCACGTTCCGGCCTCGCCGGTCGGTCTGAGACCATGTGTCCATGCACGAAGCGGACACGCGTACGAACGGGGCGGGACGGCCGGGGCCGTCCCGCCATGTCGTCGTCATCGGCGGCGGCATCGCGGGCCTCGCGGCCGCCCACCGGCTGCTCGCCGACGGCGTCCGCGTCACCCTCCTGGAGGCCGGCCCGCGCCTCGGCGGGAAGCTGTACGCCGGCGAGCTCGCCGGGGCCCCCGTCGACCTCGGCGCCGAGTCCGTCCTCGCCCGCCGCCCCGAGGCCCTGGACCTCGCCCGGGCCGTCGGCCTCGGCGACGCGCTCCAGCCCCCGGCGACCGCCACCGCCCGGCTGTGGACCCGGGGCGCCCTGCGCGACATGCCCCGCGGCCACGTGATGGGCGTCCCCGGCGACACGGCCGCGCTCGCCGCCTCCGGCGTGCTGTCCGCCGAGGGCCTCGCCCGGATCGCCGCCGACGCCTCGCTGCCGCCCACCGAGGTCGGCGAGGACGTCGCCGTCGGCGAGTACGTCGCCGCCCGGATGGGCCGCGAGGTCGTGGACCGGCTGGTCGAGCCCCTGCTCGGCGGGGTCTACGCCGGAGACGCCTACCGCATCTCGATGCGGGCCGCCGTCCCCGCCCTCTTCGAGGCCGTCCGCACCCACCCCACGCTGACCGAGGGCGTGCGCGCCCTCCAGAGCGGGGCCGCCGCCCGTACGGCCGCCGAGCGGACCACGGTCACCGGCGCCGCCGCCACCGGAGCCTTCTTCGCCGGGATCTCCGGCGGCATCGGCCGGCTCCCGCTCGCCGTCGCCGACGCCTGCCGGGCCGCCGGGGCGCGGATCCTGACCGGCACCCCCGCGCGCGGGATCGCCCGTACGCCCGGGGGCTGGCGGATCACCACCGACGGGGAGCCGTTCGACGCCGACGCGGTGGTCCTCGCCACCCCGGCGGCCCCGGCCGCCCGGCTGCTCGACGCCCTCGCCCCCGCGGCAGCCGCCGGGCTGCGCGAGGCCGAGTACGCCTCCATGGCCCTGGTCACGATGGCCTTCCGCCGCTCCGACCTGCCCCCGGCCCTCGCCGACGGGTCCGCCAGCGGCTTCCTCGTACCGCCCGTGGACGGCCGCACGATCAAGGCGTCCACCTTCTCCAGCAACAAGTGGGCCTGGGCCGGAGCCGACCCCGAGCTCTTCCTGCTGCGCACCTCCGTCGGCCGCCACGGCGACGAGGGCGACCTGAAGCGCGAGGACCACGAGCTCGTCGACGTCTCCCTCGCCGACCTCGGCGAGGCCGTCGCACTGGCCGCCCGGCCGGTGGCCTCCACCGTCACCCGCTGGGACGGCGGGCTGCCCCAGTACCCCGTGGGCCACCTCGCCCGCGTCGACCGGATCCGGGCCGCCGTCGCGGCCGTGCCCGGCCTCGCGGTCTGCGGAGCCCTCTACGACGGCGTCGGGATCCCGGCCTGCATCGCGAGCGCCGGGAAGGCCGCGGACGCGGTCACCGCCTCGATGGCCACCCCTGGCACCGAGCACTGATCAGCACACGGGACAATGGACACATGACTGCACCAGAGAAGATTCCCAACGCGGGGAAGAAGGCGAAGGACCTCAACGAGGTCATCCGCTACACCCTGTGGTCCGTCTTCAAGCTGAAGGACGTCCTGCCGGAGGACCGCAGCGGCTACGCCGACGAGGTCCAGGAGCTGTTCGACCAGCTGGCCGCCAAGGACATCACCGTCCGCGGCACCTACGACGTCTCCGGCCTGCGCGCCGACGCGGACATCATGATCTGGTGGCACGCCGAGACCTCGGACGAGCTGCAGACCGCCTACAACCTGTTCCGCCGCACCCGGCTGGGCCGCGCGCTGGAGCCGGTGTGGTCGAACATGGCCCTGCACCGCCCCGCCGAGTTCAACAAGTCGCACATCCCGGCCTTCCTGGCCGACGAGGTCGCCCGCGACTACGTCAGCGTCTACCCGTTCGTGCGCTCGTACGACTGGTACCTGCTGCCCGACGAGGACCGCCGCCGCATGCTCGCCGACCACGGCAAGATGGCCCGCGGCTACCCCGACGTCCGCGCCAACACCGTCGCCTCCTTCTCCCTGGGCGACTACGAGTGGCTGCTGGCCTTCGAGGCCGACGAGCTCTACCGCATCGTCGACCTCATGCGTCACCTGCGTGCCTCCGAGGCCCGGATGCACGTCCGTGAAGAGGTGCCCTTCTACACCGGGCGCCGCAAGTCCGTCGCCGATCTGGTGGCAGGGCTCGCCTGATACCTCCCCTGGGGGGAAGGACCGGAGGACGACCGCGCTCTCGCTGAGGAGCGGCCTCCGGTGGATCGGGAGGCCATGCCCCCGAAACGACGCAGCCGGAGATCCCGCCCGGAAGTTCAGACGAGTGGTGGCAGCAGCGCCCTGGGAGCGCTCGCTGGCCCCTCGTCCAGTGTCACCGGTGCGGGCTCCGGATGCGGCGCACACGTCGCGCGCCACCCCGGGGTGGTCCCCGTCAGCAGGTACCGCTCCACATGCCGGTCCACGCACGCGTTGCGTCCGCCGGCCACCCCGTGGCCGCCCGCCGTCCGCTCCGTGACGAGCGCGGCGCCGGCGCCGAGCCGCCGCTGCAGCTCCAGCGCGCCCGGGTAGGGCGTCGCCCCGTCCCGTTCCGCCGCCACGATCAGCGTCCGCGGCAGCCGCGGCCCCGCCGGCAGCGCCCCGACGTCCACCGGACGCTGCCGCTCGCGCACCGGCCAGTCGGCGCACGGCAGGTTCAGGAAGGCGTTGGCCCAGGTCTCGAAGGGGGCGCGGCGGGCCAGTGCGGTGTGGTCGCGGTCCCAGGTCCCCCAGTCGGCGGGCCAGGGGGCGTCGTTGCACAGCACCGCCGTGTAGACCGCCGTCGCGTTGGCGGCCTCCCGCGCCGTCGCCGGGTCGCGGGCCGCCTGCCGGACGAGCGGGGCCGGGTTCCCGCGCAGGTAGGCGGCGAGCGCCGCGGCCCGCTCCGGCCACACGTCGTCGTAGTACGCGGCCTGGAGGTACGCCGCCCGGAGCTCGCCCGTACCGACCACCCCGCCCGCCGGGGTGCGCGCCACGGCGGCGCGGACCTTCTCGTACGCGGCCCCCACCGCCTCCGCGCTGGTGCCCAGCCCGTACGTGGAGTGGTGCAGGGCCGTCCAGGCGCGGAAGTCGGCCCAGCGGCGCTCGAACCCCTCCGCCTGGGCGAGGTTGCCGAGGTACCAGACGCGGCGCGGGTCCGGGTCGACCGCCGAGTCGAACACCATGCGACGCACCCGGTCCGGGTGGCGGGTGGCGTACACGGCGCCCAGGTAGGTGCCGTACGAGGCGCCGACGAAGCTCAGCCGGCGCTCGCCGAGGGCGGCGCGCAGCACGTCGAGGTCACGGGCGTTGTCCAGGGTGGTGTAGTGGGCCAGGGCCGGACCGGCGTGCCGGGCGCAGCCCGCGGCGTAGGTCCGGGCGGCCGCCAGCCGCTCCCGCTTGTACGCGGGGGAGGGCTCGGCCGGGACCTGCGTGGGCCCCTGCGGCCACTCGCCGGGGTCCTGGCAGGTCAGCGGGTCGGAGCCGCCCACTCCGCGCGGGGCGTAGCCGACGAGGTCGTAGGCGGCGGCCACCCGGCCCCAGGCGGCGCGGTCGGCGAGGAGGGGGAACCAGGTCCCGGAGGCCCCCGGCCCGCCGGGGTTGAACACCAGCGCGCCCTGGCGGACGGCGCCCCCGCGGCCGGAGGCGGGGACCCGGCTGACGGTGAGGGAGAGCTGCGGGCCGTCGGGGCGGGCGTAGTCGAGCGGGACCCGCAGCGTGGCGCACCGTACGGGCTCCGGCAGTTCCTCGGCGGCGGGGCACGGCAGGAACTCCAGCGGGCGCCAGGCCCCGGCGGGGCCGGGCCGGGGCACGGGACGGGTCACCGGCCGGGCGCCCTGGGTCGGCCGCGTGCCCCGCGCGGGCCGCACGCCCTGCGCCGGGGTCCCGGCCGCACCGGCGACGGGCCGCAGGGCGGCAGCGGCGGCGGCCCGGCGGGCGACCAGCTCGGCCCCGGCGTCCTCGGCGGCGACCCGGCCGTCGGCGGGCCCCGGGCCGCTGGCACGGGCCGCGGCGGGGGCGCACAGGGTGAGGCAGAGGGCCGCCGAGGCGGCTCCGAAACGCGCGAGCGTCGTCCGCATGGCGACCCCTTCGTCTCATCGTCCTGTCCGATGAGATGTCAGGTCCCCGCCGCTGTACAGCCGCACCGCCGCACGCCCGGCCGGGTGGCCCCGGTCGGAGCACGGGCCGTGACGTGCGGATCGGGCCGGCCGGGCCGCGACGGCCGCGCGCAGGCCCGGGTCGCGTACGGCGCCCAGCCCGCGGACCGCCACCGCCGCGAGGGGTCCGCCGCCCGCTCCCGGTCCAGCGTGACGAGCAGCCGCCGCCCGGTCCGAAGCCGCGCTGCGCAAGCGTGAGCAGCCCGTGACGCCGATGTGAGGGGAGGTCAGGAACTGCTGGAGCAGCTGGAACCGGACGAACTGCCGCAACTCGAACCGCTGGAGCAGCTGGAGCCGCTCGAACAGCTCGACCCGCCGGAACAGCTCGACCCGCTCGAACCGCCTGAGGACCCCGCGCAGCCGGACCCCCCGGAACAGCCGGAACCGGAGCCCCCGCAGCTCGAACCGCCGCCGCAGCCGCCGGACCCGGAGGACCCGCCGGTGTCGGCGGAGGCGCACCACAGCACGGGCACGAGGTCGGCGGAGGAGCCGGAGTCGGAGGAGTGCGAGGACCGCCCGGCGGACGCCCGCCCCCGCGCCTGGGCCGCGGCCAGCCGGGTCCCGCGCGCCGCGGGCACCAGCTGCGCCCGCAGCCCCGGATCCCGCAGCCCCCGCAGCCCGAACAGGGCGGTCCGCACCGCCGGGCTCGGGTCGGCGGCGTACCGCGCCCGGGCCCGCTCCAGCGCGGCCCGGCCCGCCGGGGTCACCCGCCGCCCGGCCCGCCGGGCACCCAGCGCGCCCGCCACGATGCCGGCCACCAGCGCCGGCAGCACCTTGAGGACGAACGGCACCTGGGACTCCCGCGTCAGCGCCATGGCCACGAAGGTCACCGGCAGCGACACCGGGATCAGCACCGCGCACACCACCGCCTGTACCAGCCCCCAGCGCCGCAGGCCCCGCCCCGGCCGGCGCGCCGCGATCATCCCGCGCGCGGCGAGGGCGTCCCCGGTCTCCTGCACGGCCGGGTCCAGCATCGCGGCGTACCGCACCTGGTACAGCCACCCGGACGGCGCCGCCCGCAGCGCCGACAGCACGGCCCGCTCGGCGGGGTCCGCCCCCCGCGCCGCCCGCCCCTCCTGGACGATGCCCGGGCCGCCCGCCACCAGCCGGCCGTCGCCCAGCAGCGCGACGAGCGCGGCGTCGACGACCGCTCCGGGCCCGCCCGCCAGGAACGCGGCCTCGGACAGGTCGTGGACCTCGGGGGTCCCGGACACCCGCCCCCGGCCCCGCCGCAGCCCCAGCACCAGGCCGAGGCTCGACACGGCGACGGCCACCCACACACCCACGGCCAGGACGTTCACCGCCGCCTCCCCGCCAGCGCACGGACCCAGCGCACGATCCGCCGGGGCGGCCGCACCCCGGCCCGCTCCCGCCACCAGGCCGTCAGCCGTCGGCGCGCGGCCGGGTCCTGCGGCAGGTCCCGGATCAGCAGGTGCTCCGCGAAGTCCAGCGCGTCGCGCCGGTACCCGTCCCTCATGGGACGCCGCCGCGCGTACTCCAGGAAGGCCGTGCGGAAGGCCTCCGGCCCGCCCAGGATCCCGGGCAGCTCGGGCGCGACCTTCGCCACCACGGAGGCCCGCTTGGCGGCCAGTGCCCGCGCCTGGACCCGCACCCGCTGCCGGTCGAACCCCTCGGGCACGGGCGTCCCGGCGACCAGCGCCGACAACAGCGCGGCCTGCCCGAGCCCCACCCGGGTCCGCGCGGCCTCGCCGGCGGGCTCCGGGGCCCCGTCGCGCACGACGACGGGCGCGGGCGCCGCCTTCCCGGTCCCCGTCCCCACCACGGCGCGGATCCGCTCCAGTTCGCCGGCCAGCTCCTCCCCCTCCGGGAAGTCGTCGTCCCGCTCCAGCAGCACCCCCGGCGGGTCCACCCGCTCGCGCAGCCCGGCCAGCACGTCGAGCACCACCGGCGGCACCGGGCGGGCGTGCGTGTCGTGCCAGACGCCGTCGCGCTCCACGCCCCCGGCCACGTGCACGTACGCCAGCGCCTCCAGGGGGATCGAATCCAGCACGGCGGCCGGGTCCTCGCCCCGGTTCACCCGGTTGGTGTGCAGGTTCGCGACGTCGACGAGCAGCCGCACCCCGGTCCGCTCGACGAGCTCGGTCAGGAACTGCCCCTCGGTCAGATCCTCGCCGGGCCAGGACACCAGCGCGGCGATGTTCTCCAGCGCCAGCGGAACCGGCAGCGCGTCCTGGGCGATCCGCACGTTCTCGCACAGCACGGCCAGGGCGTCCCGGGTCCGGGGCACGGGCAGCAGGTGCCCGGCCTCCAGCGCGGGCGAGGAGGTCCGCACGAAGGCGATGTGCTCGGTGACGACGGGCGCGCCCAGCGCCACGGCCCGCTCCCCGAGCGCGGCCAGCTTCCCCGCGTCGGGCCGGTCGGCGCCCCCGATGCCGAGCGACACCCCGTGCGGCACGATCCGTACGCCGCGCTCGCGCAACCGCAGCAGGGAGTCGGGCAGGTGGCCCGGACAGACGTTCTCAGCCACCACCTCGACCCAGTCCAGGCCTTCGAGCCGCTCGACCGCCTCCGCGATCTCCGGCCGCCAGCCGATGCCCACCCCCAGGCGTGCCATGGGCTTCATGTCCCCCTCGCCCCCTCTCAAGGACTCTGTGCGGATGTCATGGCCCGGACGGGATCGGGCCAACCACCGAGAGGGGACGTTCAGAGCAACATTTGAGGTTCCCGCCGGGGCCGCACCCGGGCGGGCCCGTTCACAGCCGGGCGCGCAGGGCCGGGTGGTCGGCCGTGACCGTGCAGCTGCCCGGGGCGATCTCGGTGAAGCCCGCGTCGCGGACCACGGGAAGGCCGCTGCCGCTGAGCCGGGCCCAGCCCTCGCGCGGGGCGGTGCGGACGGCCAGGCGGAAGCCCGAGGCCTGCCACAGGGCGCGCTCCGCCGCGGTCAGTTCCCACCAGGCCAGCTGCGCCGCGTGGCCCACCTGGGCCATCGCCTTGCCGGCCGACATGTCGAGGTCCGGGTTCAGCCACAGCACCGGCACCCCCGGCTCCGGCGCGGGCGCGGGCTCCGGGTCGTCCAGGTCCGTGCCCGACACCTGGAGCTTGGCCAGTTCCTTGGGCCAGCCGTCCAGCGGGACCGGCGGGAAGACCCGTACCTCGGACGCGGAGCCGTGGACCGTGACGCCCGGCAGGGTGCCGGCCTTGCGCCACTCCGCGCCGCGGGCCCGGCGCACCACCTTGCGGATCCGGGCGTCCTGCCAGTCGCGCACCGCCTGCGCCCACTCGCCCTCGCCCTGCGCGCGCTCGTCCGTGAGGAGGACCAGGACCGCCCGGGCCGCCGTCTCCAGCGCGTCCGTCCGGGCCGGCGGCCCGGCCTTCTCGATCCGCACGACCAGCGGCAGGACGAACTGAGGTGCCTCGTCGCGCAGTACGTGGTCCTTCCGGAAGGGGCTGTCCGCACCCACCGCGGGTACCTCTGGGGTCTGGTTCGTGTGCTGGCTGCTCATCCCGTCAAGGATGCCAGGCTCCGCCTTGAGGAGGATGTCCCGGGTGGCCCGCCCGGGCGAGGATCATGTCCATGAAGAGCGACCTTTTCGCCGGTGAGAACCTGGCCCAGCCCGCCGCCGCACCCGGAATGACCCTGCAGAACGCCAAATCCGTCAAGTACGCCGTCAACGGCGAGATGCTCGCCCGGCAGGGCTCCATGGTCGCCTTCCGCGGCAACCTCCAGTTCGAGCGCAAGGGCCAGGGCATCGGCGGCATGCTCAAGCGGGCCGTCACCGGCGAGGGCCTCGCCCTGATGTCCGTACGCGGGCAGGGCGAGGCCTGGTTCGCGCACCGGGCCGAGAACTGCTTCATCATCGACTTCGAGCCCGGCGACGCCTTCACCGTCAACGGGCGCAACGTGCTGTGCTTCGATCCGACGCTGTCGTACGAGATCAGGATGGTCAAGGGCGCCGGGATGACCGGCGGCGGACTCTTCAACAGCCTCTTCACCGGCACCGGCAAGCTCGCCGTCGTCTGCGACGGCCACCCGATCATCATCCCGGTCACCGCGCAGTCCCCGGTGTACGTGGACACGGACGCGGTCGTCGGCTGGAGCGCCCAGCTGGAGACCGGGCTGCACCGCTCCCAGTCCATCGGCTCGATGATCCGCGGCGGTTCGGGCGAGGCCGTCCAGCTGATGCTGCGCGGCGAGGGCTTCGTCATCGTCCGGCCCAGCGAGGTCACCGAGACGGCGGCGGCGCACTGAACCTGACCGGAGTGGGCCGCCGCTACGGCCGGCGGCGGCCCTGGGTGCTGCGGGGGGTCGGGGCCGAGCTGGCACCCGGCGCCCTCGTGCGGATCGAGGGCGGCAACGGCGGCGGGAAGTCCACCCTGTTGCGGCTCCTCGCCGGCATCGACACCCCGACCGAGGGGCGGATCACCGGCCGGCCGCGCCGTACGGCGTACGTCCCCGAGCGCTTCCCCGCCGCCCTGCCCCTCACCGCCCTGGACTACCTGACCCACCTCGGCCGGATCCAGGGGCTCACCGGCGCGGGGGCGGCCCGACGGGCGGCCGACCGGCTGGAGCGGTTCGGCGCCGCCGGGTACGCCCGCACCCCGATGGCCGAACTGTCCAAGGGCACCAGCCAGAAGGTGGCCGTCGCCCAGGCCCTGCTCGCCGAGCCCGGGCTGCTCGTCCTCGACGAGGCCTGGACCGGACTGGACCCCTCCGCCCGCGCCGAGCTGGACCGCGCCGTCGCCGAACGCACCGCCGCCGGAGGGACGGTGGTCTTCGTCGACCACGACCCGGCGCGGCTCGCCGGCCTGCCCGACCGCCGCTACCGGCTGCTCGGCGGGGCGTTGGAGAGCCTGGCCGCGGAGCCCGCGGCACGGGCCGGCGCGGCGGCCGTCCGGGACGCGGCGCCGGGTACGGGGGGCCCGCCGCCCCTCGTACGGAGCGGGCCGGCGGCGGTGCGGATCCACGCGTCCGGCCCGCCCGGCGGCGTCCCGCCGCAGGGGGCCGTACCCGCCCCCGGGGGCGGGATCCTCCTGACCGTCGGCGCCGACCGCTCCGACGCCGTGCTGCGCGAGCTGCTCACCGCCCGGCCGCCCTGGCACATCCGCGCCGTGGAGGAACTCCCGTGACCGCCCTGCTCCGCTACCAGGCCGCGCTGCTCCTGCGGTCCCAGCGCTGGCTCGCCCCCTTCGCCGTCTACGCCGTCTTCACCGGCATCGGCATCCAGCCGGGCGACCGCACCCTGGACTCCCTCGGCTACGCCGCGGCCGGGCTGGTCCCGCTGACGGCCTGGCTGGTCCGGATCTGCGTCACCGCCGAACCCCCGGCGGCCCGCGCCTGCGCCGCGGCCGCGGGCGGCCCGGCCCGGGTGCACGCGGCGGCCCTGCTGACCGGCCTGGGCGGGGCCCTGCTCACCGGGGCGCTCGCCGCGATCTACACCTTGCTGGTGGGGAACCCGGCCGGGCACGCACCGGGTGCGGCGGCCCTCGCCGGGGCGGTGGCGGTGGCGGTGTGCGCGCTGACGGGGGCGGCCGTGGGCGCGGTGTGCGGCCCGCCCCTGGTGCCGGGGCGCGGCCTCGGCGTCCTCGCAGCGGCCCTGGGCTCGCTGCTGGCCTTGGTCCTGCCCTTCTCCCCGGCCCGCGGCGCGGTGTCCGTGCTGATCGGGGCCGCACGGGCGGGCGCGGCCGAGCCGGCCTTCGCGGCCGGCGCGTCGGCGGGGGCGCTGCTGCTGGCCGGGGCGGCGGGGGCGGCGGCGTGTCTGGCGGGCGGGCGCCGGGGCTGAGTGGGCTCGTCCGCATGGACCCGTCACAGGACGCCGCCCCCTCCTGTCCCGCCCCCGCCTCAGGCGCGCCCGCCGGGCGGGTGCCCGGGCCGCCGTACGCGGACTGCGTGCAGTGCGGCGGGCCCACCGAGTACGGGGCCGCGACCCCGGGCGTGGTGCTGTGCCCGGTGTGCGCGTGGCAGGAGGCGCAGCGCTCGGCCTGCTCCGGCTGATCCCCGGCCCGCCGGCGCGCCGGTGACGGTCACGGTGACGAAACGTTACTTCCCCATCAGCTCGGACACCTTGACGAAGCGGTACCCCCGCTTGCGCAGCTCCGGCACGATCTTCTCGATGGCCGGCTCGGTGACCGGCGCCGCGCTGTGGGTGCAGTGCATGACCACCACCGACCCGGGCTTCACCCCGGCCAGCACCTGCTCCGCCACCGCGTCGGGGTCCTTGGCGAAGGCGTCCCCGCTGACCACGTCCCACTGCACGGCGGTCACCTTGGCGGGGGTCAGGGCGCGCAGCGCCTGGTCGTCGTAGCAGCCGCCGGGGAAGCGGAAGTAGGGCACGGTGTTGACCGCCCCGGCCTTCTTGAAGGCGGCGAAGGCCCGGTCCACGTCGGCCCGGGCGGCGGGCGCGTCGAGCGCGGGCAGCCCGTAGCAGGGGGACTTGAAGGCGTGGTGGCTGTAGGAGTGGTTGGCGATCTCGAAATTCGGGTCGGTGCCGATGGCCTTCGCCTGGTCCGGGTACTCCTCCGCCCAGCGGCCCGTCATGAAGACGGTGGACGGCACCTTCAGCCGGCGCAGGGTGGCGATCAGCTCGGGGTTGTCGAAGCGTTCCCCCGAGGCGGCGCGCGGACCCTGGTCGGAGGTCATGTCGGCGTCGAAGGTCAGGGCCACGGTCTTCTCGGTCCGCTGCCGGGCCCGTTCGAACACCGGCGTCAGGCCGCCCGGCCCGGGCGCCAGGGTCGGGACCCGGTCGGGCGCGCCGGCCTGCGGCGAGGCGGAGGAGGAGGCGGATGCGGAGGGGGTGGACGCGCCGGCGGGGCCGGAGCCGGCGGGGGTGCCCATCCGGGCCTGGCCGGCGCCCTGGGGGGCGCCGGCGCCGCCCGCGCATCCGGTGAGGGCGGCGCCGAGCACGGCCGCGACGGCCACTGTGCGTACAGAAAGGGTCACCCCCGCAAAATATATGACTATCCGCCCATCGGCCGGGCACGGCACGCCTCTACGTCGAACGGGGCCGACGGGTGCCTCGGGCCCCGGCACGGCCCCGGGCCCCGGCGCGGGTGCGCGCGGGGCCCGGAGGCGGCGGTGCGGGACGGGATCAGACGAGCTCGGCGCTCAGGGTGATCGTCGTACCGGCCAGGGCCTGGCTGACCGGGCAGTTCTTCTTCGCGTCCTCGGCCGCGGCGGCGAAGCCCTCGGCGTCCAGGCCGGGGACCTCGGCGCGCACGGTCAGGTGGATGCCGGTGATGCCCTCACCCGGCTGGAACGTGACGTCGGCCTTGGTCTCCACCCGGGTGGGCGGGGTGCCCGCGCCGTCGAGGCCGTGCGAGAGCGCCATCGAGTAGCAGCTGGAGTGCGCGGCGGCGATCAGCTCTTCGGGGCTGGTCTTGCCGTTGGCGGCCTCGGCGCGCGAGGGCCAGGAGACGTCGAACGAGCCCTGACCCGAGGAGTCGAGGGTGACGACACCGGCTCCCTTGAGCAGGTTGCCTTCCCAGTTGGTGTGCGCGGTACGCGTGGTGGCCATGGCGGGTCCCTTCATGGAAGTGGAAACGGCCGGGCCGCGAAAGCGTCCCGGCCGTGCCCAACCTACTGGGACACCAGGGGTTTTGCGTCGCGGGCGAGCGCGGTGAGCCGCGATATGGCTCGGAAGTACTTCTTCCGATAACCGCCGTTGAGCATTTCCTCACTGAAAAGCCGGTCGAAGGGCACCCCGGAGGCCAGCACCGGCACCTCGCGGTCGTACAGCCGGTCGGCCAGCACGACCAGGCGCAGCGCCGTCGACTGGTCCGGCACGGGGACGACGTCGGTCAGGCACACCGCGGCGATCCCGTCCGTGAGCGCGCCGTAGCGGCTCGGGTGAACCTTGGCCAGGTGCTCCAGCAGGCCGGGGAAGTCGTCGAGGCTCGCGCCGGGGGTCGCGTACGCGGCCTTGGCGACCTGCTCGTCCGAGAAGGGCGCCGGGGCCTCGGGCAGGCCGCGGTGGCGGTAGTCCTGGCCGTCGATGCGCAGCGGCCGGAAGTGCGCGGACAGCCCCTGGATCTCCCGCAGGAAGTCCGCGGCGGCGAAGCGGCCCTCGCCGAGCTTGCCGGGCAGCGTGTTGGAGGTGGCGGCCAGCGCCACGCCCTGCTCGACCAGGCGGCTGAGCAGGGAGGAGACGAGCACGGTGTCGCCGGGGTCGTCCAGCTCGAACTCGTCGATGCACAGCAGCCGGTGTCCGCCCAGGGTCTGCACGGTCTGCTGGAAGCCGAGCGCGCCGACCAGGTTGGTCAGCTCGACGAAGGTGCCGAAGGCCTTGAGCGCGGGCTCGGCCGGGGTGGCGTGCCAGAGGGAGGCCAGCAGGTGGGTCTTGCCGACGCCGTAGCCGCCGTCGAGGTAGACGCCGCGGGGGCCGGCGGCCGGGGCCGGCGCCTTCTTCTGGAACCACTTGCGCTTGCCGGCGCCGCTGGCGTGGGCCCCGCCGAGGCCGGCGGCGAAGCCGCTCAGCACGGTGACGGCCTCGGTCTGGCTCGGCTGGGCCGGGTCCGGGTCGTAGGTGTCGAAGCGCACCGAGTCGAAGCGCGGCGGCGGGACCATCTCGGCCACCAGCCGTTCGGCGGGCACGCGCGGCTCACGGGCGCACAGGGCCAGCGGACCCGCGTCGGCTATCGGGGGCTGCCCGGAGGCAGGACCGGAGGTGGAGAGTGATGTTGACACAGCTCTTAACTCTACGGGGCGTGTCACACTGCACCGATGCGACGCCTGTTCCCTGTGACCGATCAGACATCCGGCCCCTCCGGGGCCGCGGCCGACCGCGCGTGGTCGCTGGACGAGCTGGCGGAGGCCTACGCCTACCCCGACCTGGCCCCCGGCGCGCACTGGCTGCGGGCGAACATGGTGTCGACGCTGGACGGGGCCGCCCAGCACGACGGGCGCTCGCAGCCCATCTCCGGCGAGACCGACATGCGGATCTTCGGCACCCTGCGGGCGCTGGCGGACGTGGTGATCGCCGGCGCGGAAACGGTTCGCCAGGAGGGCTACCGCCCGGCCCGGGCCCGCGAGGCCTTCGCGGCCCGGCGCGAGGCCGCCGGCCAGGGCCCCGCTCCGGCCATCGCGGTGGTCAGCGCGAGCCTGGACCTTGACTTCACCCTCCCCCTGTTCACCTCCCCCCTGGTGCCCACCCTGCTGCTGACCGGCGCGGGCGCCCCGTCCGACCGGGTCGCCGAGGCCGCCGCGGCCGGGGTCGAGGTCGTGGTGGCGGGCGAGGGCGCCGGGGTGGACCCGGCGCGGGCCGTGCGGGAGCTGGCCGCGCGCGGGCTGCGGCGCCAGCTGACCGAGGGCGGGCCCCGGCTGCTGGGCCAGTTCGTCGCCGCCGACGCGCTGGACGAGCTGTGCCTGACGATCTCCCCGACACTCACCGCGGGCGGCGCCCAGCGGATCGCAGGCGGCCCCTCCGTCACGGTTCCGCACCGGCTCGCACCGGCCTCCGTACTGGAAGAGGCCGGGTTCCTCTTCACGAGCTACCGTCGGATCTGACAAGGGAGCGGAATTTCGCGTTCCGCTTAGCTTCCGAAGGGTACGTAGCTGGGCACGTATACCTGCGCAGGCCCCGCGCCCCAGCGGGGCAGGATGGTTTCCGCAGGGGCCGGCCGACCGGCCTCGGCGCATGAAGGAGAGGGCGTCCGTGTTCACGAGCGTATTGATGATCGAGCAGCCGCTGACCACGGTGGACGTGGACTTCGTCACCACCCTGCACGGAGACGAGCCGGTCTCCTTCGTCGTCCTCATGCAACCCAGGGGTGACCGGGACCGACTGCTCCGCGCCATCGACGACGTAGCGCTCGGCGAACTCCCCGAAGCCCTCCACGAGGCCGACGAACCCGAGGGGGAGGCCGCCCGCGGCCCCGCCGCCCTGGCCCTCGCCCACTCGCTCGCCTCCCTGCGCAAGCACGGCGCCCAGGCCGTCGGCCAGATCGTCGAGGAGCACCCCCTCGACAAGCTCAAGGACGTGGTGGACGAGGTGCACGCCGACGAGGTGATCGTCCTGACCGCTCCGCACTACGTCGAGGAGTTCTTCCACCGGGACTGGGCCTCCCGCGCGCGGCACAAGGTCGGGGTTCCGGTGCTCAAGCTCTTCGCCCACAACGAATAGGCTGGGGGCGACACACCCCGCGGACCCGTCCCGCGGACCCCGCGGACGACGCCTGCGGGCCCCCGCACTCGATCCTGGAGCGACCTGAATGAAGCCCGGCCTGCCGACCGCGATGGAACGGCCCCACTTCATCGGCATCGGCGGCGCCGGCATGTCCGGCATCGCGAAGATCCTCGCCCAGCGCGGCGCGCAGGTGGCCGGCAGCGACGCCCGTGACTCCGAGACCGCCGAGGCGCTGCGCGCCCACGGCGCCACGGTGCACATCGGGCACGCCGCCGACCACCTCGCCCCCGGGTCCACCTGCGTGGTCGTCTCCAGCGCCATCCGCGCCGACAACCCGGAGCTGGCCCGCGCCGCCGAGCTCGGCATCCCCGTCGTGCACCGCTCCGACGCGCTCGCCGGCCTGATGGACGGGCTGCGCCCGATCGCCGTCGCCGGCACCCACGGCAAGACCACCACCACCTCGATGCTGGCCGTCTCCCTCGCGGCGCTCGGCCTCGACCCCTCGTACGCCATCGGCGGCGACCTGGACGCCCCCGGCTCCAACGCCCACCACGGCGAGGGCGACATCTTCGTGGCCGAGGCCGACGAGAGCGACCGCAGCTTCCACAAGTACGCCCCGCAGGTCGCGATCATCCTCAACGCGGAGCTCGACCACCACGCGAACTACGCGTCGATGGACGAGATCTACGAGTCCTTCGAGACCTTCGTCGGCAAGGTCGTCCCCGGCGGCACCCTCGTGGTCGCCCACGGCCAGGACGGCGCCGCCGAGATCGCCCGCCGCGTCGCCGGCCGCGACGGCCTGGAGGTCGTCACGTACGGCGAGGACGAGGACGCCGACGTCCGCATCACCAAGATCACCCCGCGCGGCCTGGCCAGCGAGGTCACCGTCCTCCTCGACGGCCGCCCGCTCACCTTCACCGTCTCCGTGCCCGGCCGCCACTACGCGCACAACGCCGTCGCGGCCCTCGCCGCGGGCGTCGCCCTCGGCATCCCCGCGCACAACCTGGCCTCCGCCCTCGGCAAGTACACCGGCGTCAAGCGCCGCCTCCAGCTCAAGGGCGAGGCGGCCGGGGTCCAGGTCATCGACTCCTACGCCCACCACCCCACGGAGATGACCGCCGACCTGGAGGCCATCCGCGGCGCCGCCGCGGACTCCCGCATCCTGGTCGTCTTCCAGCCCCACCTCTTCTCCCGCACCCAGGAGCTCGGCAAGGAGATGGGCCAGTCCCTCGCCCTCGCCGACGCCTCCGTGGTCCTCGACATCTACCCGGCCCGCGAGGACCCGGTCCCCGGTGTGACCAGCGAGATCATCATCGCCGCCGCCCGCGCCGCCGGCGCCGACGTCACCCCCGAGCACGACAAGGGCGCCGTCGCCGACGTGATCGCGGGAATGGCCAAGCCCGGCGATCTCGTTCTCACGATGGGCGCGGGCGACGTCACGGACCTGGGACCCCAGATCCTCGCCCGCCTGTCGAACTGAGGGAGCGGGAGCGTCATGGCGTACGAGGTCCAGAAGACGGACGAGCAGTGGCAGGCGGAGCTGACCCCGTCCGAGTACCAGGTGCTCCGCCTCGCGGGCACCGAGCCGGCGTTCCGCGGTGAGTACACGGACACCAAGACGGAGGGCGTCTACTCCTGCCGCGGCTGCGGCGCCGAACTGTTCCGCTCCTCGGAGAAGTTCGAGTCCCACTGCGGCTGGCCGTCCTTCTTCGACCCGAAGGACAGCGAGGCGGTGGAGCTGAAGGCCGACACCTCGCACGGCATGGTCCGCACGGAGGTCCTCTGCGCGACGTGCGGCTCCCACCTCGGCCACGTGTTCGAGGGCGAGGGCTACCCGACCCCCACGGACCAGCGCTACTGCATCAACAGCATCTCCCTGCGCCTCACCCCGACCGAGGGCTGACCGGCGCCGAGGGGCCATGGCCCTCCGAGTCGCCGATCGCGGCGCGGAGGGCCACGGCGTTTCGCCCAGGTGTGGAGGCCCCGGCCGGCCCTCGTCCACGCCCTTGCAGGCGTGATGGCTGACTGCACCGTGCCCCAGGCCAGGAGCTCGGAGCCTGCCATGCGGCAGACCGGATCAGGGCGACCGGAATGCATTGCCTGCCTGCCTGCCTGACCGGACCCGACATGACCGACTGGCGCCGTGTGGGCGCAGCGCTGGCCGAGGCGGCGTTGCCGGCGCAGAAGAAGCCGGACGCGGTGGACGCCTGGGTGGCACTGGCCGCAGCCAAGCACGGCAGCGCCGTGATCTTCACGTCCGATCCGGAGGACATCCAGGCGTACCTGGCGGTACTCAACCCGCCTGACGTGCACGTACAGCCCGTGTGAACGTCAGGGCGGCCTGGATGACGCATCCGCCTGGTTCCGGTGATCGGCCACGGCCCGGCGGTGGAGGTCCTCGGCCGCGGCGAAGCGCTCCCGCTGCAGCGCGAGTTGCTGCTCGTAGCGACGCCGTCCGCCGAGCAGGGCCGACAGGACACCCGGTTCCGCAGGAGCGAAGTCGTCCCACAGGGGGGTGGTGTCCGGAGCGGGCCGCTGACCTCCTCGTCGAATCGCTGCGGAACGTGAGTCCGCCGCAGGCTCTCGAACGAGACACGGGCTGAGCCGGGACCGGAGGTGGTCCTCCAGGGTCCGGTCCGGAGACCAGCCCTGGGATCGGGCCTTGGTCAGGTCCAGGACCACCGGGTGGGCCAGCTGGTCCACCGCGTAGCGGCTGAGGGCCGGCTCGCCGCCCGTCAGGCGGGCCGCCGCCTCCGCCGCCCGGGCCGCCGCGGCGGCCAGGGGCAGGGGGAGGTGGCGGATCCGGGCCGGGACGCCGTGGGCGTGCAGGACCGCCGTGACCGCCGCGTCCCGTTCGTACGGGGCCGCGTCCGCGATGTTGTACGCGCCCGGGGCCCAGGCCGCCGCCGCCAGGCAGGCGTCCGCCAGGTTCTCCACCGCCGTCAGGCTGAGGGGGACGTCCGGGCCCGGCAGCAGGAGCGTGCCGGCGCGGACCCGGGACAGCAGGCGCGGCAGGAGCTGCGTGTCCCCCGGGCCGTAGACCGCCCTCGGCCGCAGGACCACCGCGCCCGCCGCCAGCGCCAGGGCCTCGCCCCGCGCCTTCGTGCGGCCGTAGGCGTTGAGGTGGTTCCCGCGCGGATGGTCCTCCGTCACGCGGGAGCGGTCGCGCAGCGGGTCGTAGACGCTCGCGCTGCCCACCCACACCACCGGCCGGCCCGCCGCAGCCCGCAGCAGCCGCGCGGTGCCGCCCACGTTGACGGCGCGCATCACCGCCTCCGCCCGCGAGCCCGGCGCCGGATCGCCCACGGCCGCCGCGCAGTGCACCACCACGTCCACCCCCGACAGGTCCGGCCCGGCCGACGCCGCGTCCCAGAACCGCTGCTCGCCCAGCGGCCCCGGCCTGCGCCCCAGGCAGACCACCGAGGAGCCCGCCGCGGCGGCCGCCCGGGCGACGTGGCCGCCGCAGAAACCGCTCGCACCCGTGACCGCGATCCTCATGCGCGGGTCCCTCCCGTCGTCCTGTTGCGGTGCGGGCCGTCCGTCGGGAGGCCCGATGCGCGGGCGGTGCGGGGGCGGGAGCCGTCGGCCCCCCGGAGTGGCGTGCTCATGCGCCGGCCCCCGCCGGCCGCCCGAGTCCCCGCGGGCACGAACCCGGGCGCCCGGCGGGGGCGGTGGGGGCCGGGCGGGAGCCGCTCGCGCCCGCCCCCACCCTCAGCTCCCGCCAGCCCGGCAGGGCCGCGCGCCGGTCCACCCGGGCACGCGTCACCACCGGCCGGTACGGGGCCAGGGCCTCCAGGACGTCGGCCAGCTGGACGGTCGCCAGCCGGGCGCCCGGGCAGGCGTGCGGGCCCGCCCCGAACACCAGGCGCGCCACCCCCGGCCCGGCCGGAGCCCTGCCGTCCGGGTCACGCCGGTGCGCCCCCGCCGCGTGCCGGGCCACCAGCAGCAGCCGGTCCCCGCCGCGCACCGGGCAGCCCCCGACCACCCCGTCCGCCGCCGCCACCCGGGGCAGCACCGGCGAGGCCGCCGTCACCCGCAGCAGCTCCTCCGCCAGCCGCGGCCGCAGCTCCGCGTCCGCGGCCTGCTCCCACAGGCCGGCGTCCGCGCACCACGCCACCGCCCGCGGCAGCGCCGCCACCGTGGTGTTCACCGCCGCCACCGCGAGCATCGCGGACAGCGGGTCCGCGTCCCCCAGCAGCCCCTGGAGGCGCTCCGCCGCCCGGACCGCCTCCTGCGCCGCGCCGGGCCTCGGCGGGCCCGGCAGGTGGTCCCGTACCGAGGCCGCCGCGGCTGCGGCCGCCGCCCGCGCCACCTCCCGCGGGTCGGCCGCGCAGTCCAGCAGGGCGCACACCACCGACCCGGCCAGCTCCCGCGCCAGCTCCACCACGTCCACCTCCCCGCCCCGCTCCAGCGGCGCCCGCCCCCGTACCAGCAGCGGCCGCCACACCTCCCGCAGCCGCTCCACCCCGGCCGCGCCCAGCCCCCCGGCCACCCCGCGCCGGCCGGTCCGGTGCCCGCCGCCCTCCTGGTCGAACAGCACGCCCCCGGCGCCGCGCAGCGCCTCCCGGGCCGCCCCGCCCGTCGTCCCCGCCGCCGCGCGGTCCAGCGGCAGCCGGGTCAGCGCCTGCCGGTACGCCTCCGCGTCGTGCACCAGCACCGTCCCGCCGAGCCGCCGCACACCGCGCCCGCGCGTCGCGGCCAGCAGCCCGAAGAGGAGGGGATGGCTGCGCAGGTACACCCGGCGGTCCCGCCTGCGGGCCCGGCTGTGGGGGATGGTCATCGGACGTGGACCTCCTTCGTGTCGACGGGCCGGTAGCGCCGGTCCCAGTACCAGAGCAGGGTGCGCCGCGCACCCCAGGAGCGCAGCCGCCGCAGGCTGTTCTCCACCACCAGCCGCTCGCAGCGCACGACCCGCGCGCTGTGCTCCCGCGCCCGGTTGAGCAGGGTGACGTCCTCCGAGCCCTCCTCCAGCCGCTCGCGCGGCGCCCCGCCGCAGCGCAGGTACAGCTCCGCCGTGATGCCGAGGTTGTGGCCGTGGCACAGCACGTACGGGGCCCGGAAGCGCGCGCCGCGGTGCGCGGGCCGCCACCGGCCGTACAGCGCCGTCAGCCGCACCAGCGCCGGCAGCAGCCGCGCCTCGGCGAACGTCGGCCGCTCGTCGCGTCGCGGCACGCTCCGCCCGCACAGCATCTGCGCCCCCCGCCCGAACTCCGCCCGGGCGACGGCCGTCCAGTCCCGGGCGGGCAGGCAGTCCGCGTCCGTGCGCAGCAACAGGCGCGCCCCGCCGCGCGCCGCGTGCCGGAACCCGGTGTCGGCCGCCGTCCCCGCCCCCGGCTCCGGCTCGTGGACCAGCTCGACGGGGAACGGCGCCGAGCGCGCGAACTCCCGTACGACCCGGGCCGTCCCGTCCGTCGAGGCGTTGTCGACGACCACCAGCCGGAAGCCGGTGTCCTCCTGCGCGGCCAGCGCCGCCAGGGTCGCCCCGATCGACCCCGCCTCGTCGTACGCCGGGACCACCACCCACAGGTTCATCCCGCACCCCTTCCGAGCCGGGCCGCCGCCAGCGCCGACACCGCCGCCCGGTCCGGTTTGCGCGAGCGCCCCGACAGCGGGATGTCCGCGAACAGCAGGGCGTCCGGCCGGGCCGTGCCCATCGCCCGCAGCGGCTCCGACAGGGCCGCGCGCAGGGCCGGTTCGGGCACCCCGCGCTGCGGCTGCACCACCGCGACGAGCCGCTCGTCCCCGTCGCCCGCCGGCACCCCGACGAGCACGCCCAGCTCCACCCCCGGCACGTGCAGGCCCGGCTCGTACAGGCCCGGGTAGATGTTCTCGGCCCGCCGCAGCACCATGTCCTTGCAGCGGCCCTCCAGCACGATCCGCCCCGCCCCGTCCAGCCGCGCCCGGTCGCCCGTCCGCACCCACGGGTCGGGCTCCTCGCCCAGGTAGCGGTCCCTGGCCGCGGGACCGGCCAGCAGCAGCTGCCCCCGCGCGTCCACGGCCGTGCGCACCCCGGGCAGCGGGGCGCCCACCAGGTCCCCGGCGCCGTCGAAGGCGCCCTTCTCCCGGGACTCCACCGCGGCGGCCGGGAACAGCTCGGTCAGCGCGTACACCCCCCACGCCTGCTCCGCCCCCGCTTCCCGCACCCGCCCCAGCAGGGCCGCGCCCGCCGGAGCCGAACCCGTCCACACCCGGCCCCCGAACCGGGCCCCCGCGCCGAGCGCGTCCCGCAGCTGCGGCGGCGTCAGGTACGTGTCCCGGGGCCGCAGCCGCGCCAGCTGCCGGGCCAGCACGGCGGGGGAGCGGGCCGGCAGCGCGACCGGCGCCCCGTGCGCCAGCGAGGGCACCAGGACGAAGAAGGTCCCGCCCAGCACCGGCTCCCCCGGGGAGCCGCCCGCCTCGAACAGTCCGGACACCGTCTCCATCCCGGCGGCCAGACCGGCCCGGGTGTGCACCACCGCGCGCGGCCGGGAGGTGGTCCCGGAGGTGAACACCACCACCGCGTCCCCGTCGCCCCCGTACCCGGCCGGCACCCCCGCCCGGGGCGCCCCGAGGTCCAGCGCGGGCGCGCAGCCCGGCAGCCGGGGCCCGACCGTGGCCACCGGCCCCAGCGCGGCCAGCTCCGGCAGCTCCAGCCGGGCCCGCCGGGCCAGCGGCGCAGCCCACCCCGCCACCGCCTGCGCGGCCGCGTCCGCCAGCACCAGCGCCGGCCGGGCCAGCGCCAGCCGGGCCCGCAGCACCTGCGCCCCGGCCCCGGGGTCGAGCACCGCCCCGCGCAGCCCCAGCCGCCACAGCGCCAGCAGCACCGCCAGCGCGCGCGGCCCCGGCCGTACGGCGACCCCGACGGTGTCGCCGGCCCGCAGCCCGCGCGCGTGCAGTGCGGCGGCGAACGCGTCGGCCAGCTCGGCGAGTTCACCCCGGGTGGCCCGCACCCGGGTGGCGCCGCTGCGGGCGGCGGTGAGCACGGCCGGCCGCTCGGGCCGGGCGCGCAGCGCGTGATCCAGTCGGTCCAGCATCAGCGGGGGTCGTCCGTTCCGTGCGTGCCGCTGCCCTGGTCCAGGTACCAGCGGGCGGTCCCGGCAAGCCCGTAGGCACGCAGCCGGCGGGTGGAGTTCTCCACGACCATGCCCCGGCAGCGGGAGATCCGGTCGGTGTGGCGGCGGACCGCGTTCAGGAACAGCCGGTCCGTGGGCGAGGGCCGCCGCGGCATCCCGCCCACCGCCAGGTACAGCTCCGCGGTGATCGCCATGTTGTTCCCCGCGTGCATCCGGTACGGGGCCCGGTAGCCGCGGCGCCGCGCGTGCTGCGGCCGCAACCGCCCGAACAGCGCGGCCAGCCCCACCAGTCCGGCGAACGCGGCCCGGCCCAGCGGCCCGTGCTCGTCGCGCCGCGCCGTGATCCGCCCGCACACCAGCCCCGGCCGCTCCAGCAGCGCGGCCCGCGCCGCACCCGCCCAGCCGGGTCCGGGAAGACAGTCGGCGTCCGTCCGGGCCAGCAGGGTGGCGCCCCGCGCGATCGCGTACCGGAACCCGGTGTCCACCGCCGAACCGACCCCCTTCTCCGGCTCCTCTACCACCTCCACCGGGAACGGCGCTCCCGCCGCGAACTCCCGCGCGATGGCCCCCGTCCCGTCCGCCGAGGCGTTGTCGACGACCAGCAGGGTGAAGTCCCGGTCCCGCTGCGCGGCCAGCGCCCGCAGCGTCCCCCCGATCCGGGCCGCCTCCTCGTGCGCGGGCACCACCACCCACATCCGCGCGCCGCTCACGACTTCTCCCAGACCATCGTCATGATGCTGATCCCGCCGCCCAGCCCGACGAACAGCACCCGCTCGCCCGGCTCCAGCCCGCCGAACACCCGGTCCAGCTGCACCCCGATGCTCGCGCTCGCCACGTTGCCCAGCCCGGGCACCGTGACCACCAGCTTCCGCTCCGGCACGCCGGTCAGCTCAGCGAACCGCTCCAGGTAGGGCACCGTCACCTGGTGCACCAGCACCTTCGCGAACCCGTCCCAGCCCGTGCCCGCGCGGTGCAGCGTCCGGTCGACGACCGCCGTGCCCACCTTCTCGAAGACCCCGCGCAGTTCGTGGCCGTCGCCCTGGAAGTAGGTGTACGCGTCCCCGCGCGGGTGCCGCGACCCGCCGCCGGGGATGCCGCCGACCTCCCAGTGCTCCGAATGCGTCTCGCTGTCCACGTCCAGGATCCCGCCGCGCTGCACGGCCTCGACGACCACGGCCGCGCCGGCGTCGCCGAAGGTGTAGCCGGCGAAACCGCGGCGGAACTCCGCGAAGTCGGCGGGGTCCTTGCGCACCGCCCGGCTCGGGGTCTCCCCGGTGACCACGAGCGCCCGCCGGGACCGGCCGGCGAGGACCATGCTCCGGGCGAGGTCGATGCCGTTGACGAAGCTGTTGCAGGCGTTGGTGACGTCGACGGCGTGCGCCCGCGAACCGAGTTCGGCCTGCACGATGTGCGCGGTGGCGGGCTCGACCACGTCCCGCGAGGCGGAGGCGAACACCAGCAGGTCGATGTCGAGCGGGTCCAGCCCGGCGGCGTCCAGTGCCCGCCGGGCCGCGCCCGCCGCCAGCGTCGAGGCGTACACCCCCTCGGCCGCGACCCGCCGCGAGACGATCCCGGTGGCCTGCGCCAGGATCCGGGCGGGCAGCGCGATGCCGCTGCGCCGGGTGACCTCCCGCTGGAGGTCGTCGGAGGACAGCGCGTCCTCGGGCAACAGGCTGCCGACGGCGGTAATGCCGACGCGCGGCCGCGGATCACAAGGCTGTATGGGCATGCGTCCACGATGGCAACGCGGCGGGTGGACGGGCCTGAGTACGGGTGCTCAGATCCCTTGCGGGGGGTGCTGAGTAGGGATCGGTACGACGGCTCAGGTGCGCGCCGCCGCCCGGCCCCGTCGGCCCGCCGGGGCCGGACGGCGGCGCGGGTGGTGTCCCGCTGCGCGGGGCGGGTCCCCCACCCGCCCTTCCACCGTTCCCCGGGGGCTCCGCCCCCGGACCCCGTGCCCCGGGCGTCGGCGGGGCGTTCTCGCCGGTGCCCGGTGCCCGGTGCCCGGTGCCCGGTGCCCGGTGCCCGGTGCCCGGTGCCCGGTGCCCGGTGCCCGGTGCGTCGGCCGACGGCTGTAGGCAGACGCACCGGGGCGTGGCGGGCCGGCCGGCGCCGGGTCAGTCCGCCGCCGCGGGCGGCTCCCCTCGGTCCCCGGGGCCGGTGAGGCGCCCGCGCAGGCGGGCGAGGCGGCCGGGGCGGGGCCGGTCGTGGGGCGATCGCGGCGGCGGTTCGGTTCCGGGGGCGACGCCGGAGGCCTCCGGGAGCCGATCGGGGTCCCCCGTCGACGGGCCGGTGTGGTCCGGGTCCTGTGACAGCCACTCGGGGAGTTCCTGCCGCGCCTGCGCCGCAGGCGCGTCCGCGCGTTCCAGGAGGCGCTCCCGGAGCTCCGCCGGCAGCTCCTCCCCGAAGTGGCGCAGGACCTCCGCCGCCAGTTCCGGGGCCTCCGGGTCCCCGGCCGGGGACCCGGTCGCCGCGCGGGCCAGGAGGTCCCAGGTGCCCGCCCGGCGGTGGACCGGGGCGCCCGTCGTGGCCAGGAGGAGGCGGGCCTCCACCGGGGCCGGGGCGTCCCCGTCCCACACCAGCCGCATCCCCGTCCGTAGGACCAGCGGCTCCGCGTACGGGGAGACCCCGGCCTCCCGCAGGAGGGCGTCCAGCGCCACCACCCGGTCGCCCGCGGGCCGCCCCAGGGCGCACATCCGCAGGTGCGGCAGCGCCTCCGCCGCCCCCAGCCGCAGCGCGGTCCGCGCGAACAGCCGCGCCCCGGCGGGCGGATCGCCCGCCGCGAGGGAGTCCAGGCGGTCGAGCACGAGGGCGCGCAGCGCCGGCAGCTCGGCCAGCGCCGCCCGTACCTCCTCCCCGTACGCCCACTCCGGATCCGTGAACAGGGCCCACGCCAGCTTCCGCGCCGCCTGGGGGAGCAGCCCCGCGGTGTCCGCGCCGAGGGAGGTGGCGGACACCAGCAGCAGCGCCGGCGCCGCCGGTTCGCCCTCCGGGCCGGCCAGGGCGGCCCGCAGCTCCGCTTCCAGCTCCGCCGCGAGCGCGCCCCGCGCCGCCGCGTCCAGCGAGGCCGGCAGCCGCTGCGCCGCCGCCGCCTCCGCGGCCCCGCGCGGTTCCCCGCCCGGCCGGAGCAGCACGCCGGCGAGCGCGCGCAGCCGTACGCCGTCCAGCGCGTCCCCGTGCCCGGCGGCCCACTCGGCCGCCGCCGCCCGGGCGGCCGAGCCCAGGGGGACCCCGGCGGCCAGCGCGAGCGCGGCCAGCGGGCCCGCCCCGTACGGCTCCCCGGGCAGCCGGCGCACCTGCGCGAAGAGCTCCGCCCGCCCGGCCGACCACACGGCGGCGGCCGTCCGCGCCCACAGCGCCGCCGGGCCCCGGGGCGCCTCCGGGGCCGGTCCGCGCGCGGCCTCGTACACCCGGTGGCGCCGGCCCCCGCCGGCCACCGCGCCGGCGTCCTGCGGAAGGACGCCGACCAGCTGCTGCGGGGCGTCGAGCGGGTGCCGCGCGGACGTGGTGAAGCTCAGCCGCCGGCCGCGCGCGTGCGGCAGAACCCCGCACGCCAGCATGACCCACCGGGCCACGTCCGCGCCGTCCGCCTCCACCAGCACGATCCGCGGCGCACCCGGCTCCTCGGCGACCCGGCGCACGTCGTCGAAGAACGCGGCGAGCCACGGCCCCCGGGCGGCCACGAACTCCGCCATCGCGGCCCGGTCGTAGGGCCCCGGCGCGGGTATCCGGTCGAGCGCCGGCGGCGGCCCCTCCTGCGGGGTCCGGTCCCGCCACTGCGCCGAACCCCAGGCGGTGATCGGCAGGGCGCCCCCGGCCTCCTCGGGCAGGTGCACGGCGTGCGCGTGGAACCCGGACCCGGTGCGGACCGCGCGGGCCAGCAGCCGGCCGCCGCCCGGGAGCAGGCTCAGGCTCAGCACCCCGGGACCCTGCGGCGGCCCGTCCGCGAGGAGCGGTTCCGCCGCGCGCAGCAGCGCCGCGGACACCCCGGGCGTCACCGCGGCGAAGCCGGGCCCGCCGTCGTAGTGGAGCTGCGGAAGGCTCACGCGTCCCCCTCCGCCCCGGCCGCACCCGTCACTGACGTACCGTCAGTGTCTGTTGCGAACAGCCCTGTTGCCCGTACCGTCGTTCCCCGCACCGCTGCCCGAACCGTGTCCCGAACCGCTTCCCGACCCGTTCCGCCGCCCGGGCGCACGGCATGCCCGGCCCCGTTCCCCGCCATGCCCCGCGCCCCCCGTGCTGTGTGTGGGAGGTCATTCCACCAGATGTGCGAGCAGTACGGGAGTTCCGCCCCCGGCGGCTTCCGTTCGCCCGCTGTACGGCCCGACGTCAGACGGGGATCTCCGTCCGGTACCCCGGGCCCGCTGTCCTTGGGGCGCCCGTCTCCCCCCTCACTCCCAGAGGTCGTCCACCATGGCTGAACTGAACCGACGCAGGTTCCTGCAGATCGCGGGCGGCACCGCCGCCGCCGCGATGCTGAACGAGAGCATCGCCCGCGCCGCCTCCATACCGGCGCAGGGCAGCACCGGAACCATCCAGGACATCGAGCACATCGTCGTCCTCATGCAGGAGAACCGTTCCTTCGACCAGTACTTCGGCTCGATGAAGGGCGTCCGCGGCTTCGGGGACCCGCGGCCCGTCCTCCAGGACAACGGCAAGTCGGTCTTCTACCAGTCCAACGGCACCAAGGACATCCTGCCCTTCCACCCGCAGGTCAACGACCTCGGCATGCAGTTCGTCGAGGGCCTCAACCACGACTGGGCCGGCGGCCACCAGGCGTACAACAACGGCAAGTACGACAAGTGGGTGCCGGCCAAGACGACCACCACCATGGCGTACATGACGCGGAACGACATCCCGTTCCACTACGCCCTCGCCGACGCCTTCACCGTGTGCGACGCCTACCACTGCTCCTTCATCGGCGCCACCGACCCGAACCGCTACTACATGTGGACGGGCCACACCGGCAACGACGGCACCGGCGGCGGCCCGGTCCTCGGCAACCAGGAGGCGGGCTACGGCTGGAAGACCTACCCCGAGCGCCTGGAGGCGGCCGGCGTCTCCTGGAAGATCTACCAGGACATCGGCGACGGCCTGAACGCCGCCGGCGGCTGGGGCTGGATCGGCGACGCCTTCCGCGGCAACTACGGCGACAACTCCCTCCTGTACTTCAACAACTACCGCAACGCCCAGCCCGGCGACGCCCTGTACGAGAAGGCGCGCACCGGCACCAACGCCAAGGCGGGCGAGGGCTACTTCGACAAGCTGCGCGCGGACGTCGTGAACGGCACCCTGCCGCAGGTCTCCTGGATCGCGGCCCCCGAGGCCTTCAGCGAGCACCCGAACTGGCCGGTCAACTTCGGCGCCTGGTACATCTCCCAGGTCCTGGACGCGCTCACCGCGAACCCGGCGGTGTGGGCGAAGACGGCGTTCTTCATCACCTACGACGAGAACGACGGCTTCTTCGACCACGTCGTGCCCCCGTACCCGCCGGCCTCCTCCGCCTGGGGCCTGTCCACCGCCGACGTCACCCGCGACCTGTACGCCGGTGGCGGCGGCTACAACGCCGGCCCGTACGGCCTGGGCCCGCGCGTCCCGATGATCGTGGTCTCCCCGTGGAGCAAGGGCGGCTACGTCTGCTCCGAGACCTTCGACCACACCTCGGTGATCCGCTTCATGGAGAAGCGCTTCGGGGTGCAGGAGCCCAACATCTCGCCCTGGCGCCGGGCCGTCTGCGGCGACCTGACCTCGGCGTTCGACTTCACCCGGGCCGACGCGAGCCCCGCGTCCCTGCCCTCCACCACCGCCTACGTACCGGCGGACCACAACGCGCACCCCTCCTACCACCCGGTCCCGCCGGCGACGGGCACCCTGCCCAAGCAGGAGGCCGGCTCCAAGCCCACCCGCGCCTTGGGCTACAGCCCGTACGTGGACGGCTCCCGCACCACCTCCACCGGAAAGTTCACGCTCACCTTCTCCTCCGGCCCGAAGCTCGGCGCCCACTTCCACAGCACCTCCGGCAACCGCACGGACGGCCCCTGGCCCTACACGGTCGAGGCGGGCAAGACCCTCTCGGACACCTGGAGCACCAGCAGCTCCACCGGCAACAAGATCGACCTCACGGTCTGGGGCCCCAACGGCTTCCTGCGCACCTGGAAGGGCCCGGCGAAGAAGGCCGGCCCCGAGGTCACGGCCCGCCACGTGGACGCCACCGGCAACCTGGACCTGACCCTGACCAACGGCGGCTCGACCGCGGTCAACCTCACGGTCACCCAGGCCTACGGCGGCGCCGCCCAGACCTTCAAGGTCAACCCGGGGGCCACGGTCCCCTACACCGTCGACCTGCGCGCCTCGGGCCGCTGGTACGACCTGACGGTGGTCTCGGACGCGGACAGCACCTTCCTGCGCCGCTTCGCCGGCCACGTGGAGACGGGCGCCCCGGGCGTCTCGGACCCGGCGATCAAGACCGTCTGACCCGGTCGTCCGGCGTGCGCAGCAGCCGCCGCTCCAGGACCGGCAGGTCCGCGGGGCGGTGGCTGCGGGCGTGCCGGAGCAGCAGGTCACGGGCGGTGTCGGGGACGCGGCGGCGCTTGGGGTGGCGGGTGGTGAACTCCTCGCTCGCGAAGAACCGCACCGCCCCCTCCAGCCCGGCCCGGCCCGTCCCGCGCACCGCCCAGGCCAGTTCCTCCGTGGACACCCCGGCCAGCAGCCGGCAGGGGCCCCGCTCGGCGAGCAGCCGTGCCGCGTCGCGGGGCTCCGCCCGTACGGCGCCGAGCCAGCGGAACACCACCGCGTACGGCACCCCGCGCGGCGGTGCGGGCTCCTCCTCGCCCCCGGCCAGCGCCCGGGCGTACGCCCGCAGGGCCTCCGGCGCCGCCGCGGCCCACCGCTCCCGGTGCCGGGCCGGGATCCCGTCGGGGGACAGCGGGTCGAGCAGCCGGTTCGACTCGGGGGTGGGGTGCGCGGTTCCGTCGTCGTCCCCGCAGGAGCAGAAGACGACGCCCTTGGCGGCCGCGGCGGCCGCCCTCTGGCGCCCGATCCGGCGGACGGCCCGGACCTCGCGGATCTCGGCGGGGTCGGCGATCTCGTAGCGCGCGGGGTGGTGGGGGTGGCGGGCCCCGTCGGGCCGCGAGAAGTCCCCCATGACCAGGGGCTTGCGGGGCGGTTTCGGCTGCACGGTGTGATCGTAGGCGCGGTGGGCAGAACGAACGGCGTCGGATTCCCCGACCCGTTCACCGAGGGAGAACGCATGGCCATCGCCCACCGCACGATCGGCACCGGACCCGTTCGCGTCATCGTGCTGCACGACTGGTTCGGGACCTCCGCCAACTGGGGCTCCGTGCTGGACTACATGGACCCCGAGGGCTTCTCGTACGCCTTCCTCGACTACCGCGGCTACGGCGAGCGCCGCGACGTCCCCGGCCGCCACACCCTTCCGGAGATCGCGGACGACGTCCTCGAACTCGCCGACCAGCTCGGCTGGGACACCTTCTCCCTGCTCGGCCACTCCATGGGCGGCAAGGCCGTCCAGCAGGTCCTGGTCCGGGCGCCCGAGCGGGTCGAGAAGCTGATCGGCCTCTGCCCCGTCCCGGCCGCGCCCTACGCGATGGACGACGCCACCCACGCCCTCTTCCACGGCGCGGCCGAGGACCCCGCCAAGCGCCGCACCATCCTCGACCTCGTCACCGGCCACCGTGCGAGCCGCCACTGGCTGGACCGGATGGTCGCCCACTCCCTGGCCGTCTCCCGCCCGGAGGCCTTCGCCGGCTACCTCGCCGACTGGCAGCCCCGCGACCTGTCCTCCGCCGTCAAGGGCAGCACCGTCCCGGTCCTGGTCCTGGTGGGGGAGTACGACCTCGCTCTGACGGCCGATGTGATGCGGACCACCTGGCAGGCCTGGTACCCGGACTGCACGCTCGTCACGGTCCCCGGCGCCGGCCACTACCCGCCGCACGAGACTCCCGTGGCCTTCGTCACGGAGGTGGAGGCCTTCCTCCGCGGGTGAGCGCCGACGGCAACGCCCGTAGGGGGTACGAGGCGGACCTCGTACCCCCTACGGGACGGTAAGGGTGAGTGACGGGACTCGAACCCGCGGCCACCTGGACCACAACCAGGTGCTCTACCAACTGAGCTACACCCACCACGAAGGGCGGCGGACCACCCGTTCGTTGTGCAAGCACAGCATAGCCGATCAGATGGGTGCTTCCGCGCCCGGTTATCCGCCCGCCCGACCGGCGGCCGGGCCCCGCGCCGGCCGGGCGACGGGACCGTCCGCACGGCGCGCGGCGTGCGCGACGGCCGCCGCGGCCAGCGCAGGGCCCGGACCACCGGATGCGGCCGCGTCCCGCGTCCCGCTCCCGGCGAGCTCCGGCTGGAAGGGCGTGGCCAGGAAGAAGGGGTGCCCGGGAAGCTCCGCCATCCGCACCCGCCCCTCCTCGTCGTGGCCCGACAGCCGCAGCCCGTGCGCGGTGAGCTGCGGCAGGTGCCGCGGGGCCGGACCGCAGCCGCAGTGGTAGCGCTCCGTCGACCGCTCCGCCCCGAGCACCGACTCCGCGAGCGAGCCCGGCTGATACGGGCTGCCCGGCAGCACCCGCACCGCGTCGAACCGGGCCGGCGTCCCCGCGACGGCCTCCGCCGCGGCGTCCCCGGTCGGGATCCGGTAGGCGTCGAGGACCAGCCCCCTGCGCGCGGCCGGCGCGTCGAGGAGCAGCGGGACCCGGGTGCGGGCCGCCGCGTGCGGGGACCGGTCGCCGACCAGGGCGATCCGGGCCGGCGGCGAGGCCGGTGGGAAGGGGCGGCGAGGCGGGTGGGAAGGGGCGGCGAGGCGGGTGGGACGGCGGGAAGGCCGGCGGGACGGCGGGTACGGCCGGTGCGGCGGCCTGTACGGTCTCTGCGGCGGCCGGTGGGGCGGTCTGTGCGCCCGGACGGGCCGCCCTCGCCGCCTTCCCCTCGCCGTCGGCCCGCGCCTGCTCGCCGCCCTCCCCGCCACCGGCGTCACCCTGCGCGTCCTGCCCCCGGACCGGGTGCCCGCCGCCGTCGCCGCCGGGGACTGCGACCTCGGCCTCGTGGACGACCCGGCCGCACCCGGCGACCCCGTCCGGCCGCCCGACGCGGCCCCGCTGAGGACCACCGGCGTCGGCGAGGAGGCGCCGGCCCTCCTCCTCCCGGCCGGACACCCCTTCGCCCGGCGGGCCGCCGTCCGGCTCGACGACCTCGCCGACGCCCGCTGCCCCGACGCCCGCTGCCCCGACGCCCGCTGCCCCGACGCCTGCCGCCCCGACGCCCGCTGCCCCGACGCCCCGACGCCGGGCTCCCGCTCACCCCCGCCCACGGCTCCGCGCGCACCGGCCCTGCGCCACGACGGCACCGACCTGCGCGCCCTGTGCGCCCTCGCCACCGCCGGGCACGGCCTCGTCCTCCTGCCGCGCGGAGTCGCCACCGCCTCCGGCACGGGCGTCGCCGTACCGCTCGACGCCCCGCGCCTGGTGCCCGTACGGAGCTCCTCGTGCCCGCGAAGACGACCGGCGCGGCCGCTGCGCCCGCCGCACGCCTCACGGCAGGATCCCCGTATGACCACCGCACCCCGTCCTGAGGCCGCCCCCGCCCACCCCGGCCCGGCCCCCTTCACCACCGCCGACTACGCCGCCCGCATGGCCGCCGCGGCCCGGACCGCCGCCGACGCCGGACTGGCCGGCCTGCTCATCGCACCCGGCCCCGACCTCGCCCACCTCACCGGATACCGCCCCACCGCCGAGACCGAGCGGCTCACCGTGCTCGTCCTCGCCGCGGGCCGGGAGCCCGTCCTCGTCGTCCCCGCCCTGGAGGCACCCGACGCCGCCAAGGCCCCCGGCGCCGGCGCCCTCACCCTGCGGGACTGGACCGACGGCACGGACCCGTACCGGACCACCGCCCCGCTCCTCGGCGCCGGCGGCCGCTTCGGCGTCAGCGACAACACCTGGGCGCTCCACCTCCTCGGCCTGCAGAAGGAGTTGCCCGCCGGCTCCTACGCCCCGCTCACCGAGGTCCTGCCGATGCTCCGCGCCGTCAAGGACGACCGCGAACTCGCCCGGCTCGCGGCCGCCGGAGCCGCCGCCGACGCCGCCTACGAGCAGATCCTCCACGTCCCCTTCGCCGGCCGCCGCGAGAGCGACGTCGCCGCAGACCTCGCCGCGCTGCTGCGCGCCCACGGCCACTCCCAGGTGGACTTCACCGTCGTCGGATCCGGCCCCAACGGCGCCAACCCGCACCACGAGGCCGGCGACCGGGTGATCCGGCACGGCGACATGGTCGTCCTCGACTTCGGCGGCCTCAAGCACGGCTACGGCTCCGACATCTCCCGCACCGTCCACGTCGGCGAACCCACCGCCGAGGAGCAGCGCGTCCACGACATCGTCCGCGAGGCCCAGCAGGCCGGCTTCGCGGCCGTCCGCCCCGGCGCCGCCTGCCAGGACGTCGACCGCGCCGCCCGCGCGGTGATCACCGAGTTCGGCTACGGCGACCGCTTCATCCACCGCACCGGCCACGGCATCGGCGTGACCACCCACGAGCCGCCGTACATGGTCGAGGGCGAGGAGCAGCCCCTCGTCCCCGGCATGTGCTTCTCCGTGGAACCCGGCGTCTACCTGCCCGGCCGCTTCGGCGTCCGCATCGAGGACATCGTCACGGTCACGGAGGACGGCGGCCGCCGGCTCAACGAGGCCCCGCGCGAGATGGCGGTCGTGGAGTAGCCCCGCCGCGCTACGGACCCAGCACCACCGCCGACTCGCCCGGCACGTGGATGCGCCCGTCGGGGCCCGGGTGCTCCACCGGCTCCCACGAGGCCAGCACCCGCACCCCGTTGCGGCCCAGCGCGACCGTCACCGACTCCGTCCCGAGGTTGACGACCACCCGCACGTCCCCCCGGCGGAACGTCAGCCACCGCCGCTCCTCGTCGAAGGCGACCCGGACCGCCGCCAGGTCCGGGTCGCGCAGGTCCGGCTGCGTACGGCGCAGCCGCACCAGCGTCCGGTACCACTCCAGCAGCCAGGCGTGCGACTCCCGCTCCGGCTCGGCCCAGTCCAGACAGGACCGCTCCCGCGTGGCCGGGTCCTGCGGGTCCGGGACCTCTTCCGCCTTCCAGCCGTGCGCCGCGAACTCCCGGCGCCGGCCGGTGCGGACGGCCTCCGCCAGCTCCGGATCCGGATGGTCGGTGAAGTACTGCCAGGGCGTCCCCGCACCCCACTCCTCGCCCATGAAGAGCATCGGCACGAACGGCCCCGTCAGCACCAGCGTCGCCGCGCAGGCCAGCAGCCCGGGGGAGAGGGACGCCGACAGCCGGTCGCCCGGCGCCCGGTTGCCGACCTGGTCGTGGGTCTGCGCGTAGCCCAGGAAGCGGTGCGCGGAGGTGCGGCGGCGGTCCACCGGCCGGCCGTGGGATCGCCCCCGGAAGGAGGACCAGGTCCCGTCGTGGAAGAACGCCCGGGTCAGGGTCTTGGCCAGGGCGCCCAGCGGGGCCGCGGCGAAGTCGGCGTAGTAGCCCTGGGATTCACCGGTCAGCGCCGTGTGCAGGGCGTGGTGGAAGTCGTCGTTCCACTGCGCGTGCAGGCCGAGGCCGCCGCCCGGGCGGGGCGTGGTGAGGCGCGGGTCGCACGCGTCGGACTCGGCGATCAGGAACAGCGGGCGCGCCGACTCCGCGGCGAGCGCGTCCACGGCCGCCGAGAGCTCCTCCAGGAAGGACAGCGCCCGCCCGTCGGCCAGCGCGTGCACGGCGTCCAGCCGCAGCCCGTCGACCCGGTAGTCCCGCAGCCAGGCCAGGGCGCTCCCGATCAGGTACGCCCGCACCTCGTCGGAACCCGGCGCGTCCAGGTTCACCGCCGCGCCCCACGGCGTGTGGTGGGCGTCGGTGAAGTACGGGCCGAAGGCGGGGAGGTGGTTGCCGGAGGGGCCCAGGTGGTTGTGGACCACGTCCAGCACGACCCCCAGGCCCGCCGTGTGCGCCGCCTCCACGAACCGGGCCAGCCCCGCCGGACCCCCGTACGGCTCGTGCACCGCCCAGGGCGCCACCCCGTCGTACCCCCAGCCGTGCCGGCCCGGGAAGGGGCAGACCGGCATCAGCTCCACGTGCGTCACGCCCAGCGAGGCCAGGTGTCCGAGGCGGGCGGCCGCGGCGTCGAAGGTGCCCTCCGGGGTGAAGGTGCCGATGTGCAGCTCGTACAGCACCGCGTCCTGGAGCGGGACGTGCGGGGGCGCGGTGCGGGGGGTGAGCGGTTCGAAGTCGACCACGGCGGAGAGGCCCTCCGTGCCGTCCGGCAGCCGCCGGCCGCGCGGGTCCGGGCGGACCGTGGGGTCGTCGCCGAGCCGGAACCCGTACCGGTCGCCGTCGGCCGCGGGGGCCTCGGCCGTCCACCAGCCCGAGCGGTCGGGGGCCGGATCGGGCGTCATCTCGTGGTCGGTGTCGCCCAGTCGCATGGCGACCCGGCCTGTCAGCGGTGCCCACACCTCGAACTGCACGGACGGTCCCCTTGGTCTCGGTCGTCGTCTTCGGCCGTGTTCCGGTCGTCCCGGCCCGGAGCGCGCCGGACCCGTCCCTCCCGGTCGCGGCGGGCGGCGTCCTGCGGCATGCGTATCGTGCCCATCATTCCGGGCCCGCCGGGGGAGTTCTGGACACTCCGCACCCGACGGGCCGACAATCACCCTGTGACGTCGAGTTTCGAGTTCCCCGCCTTCCCCGTCCCGCGCGTGTCCGACGCGGAACGGGACCGGGCGCTGGGCCAGCTCAGGGAGGGCGCGGCCCTCGGGAGGCTGTCGCACGACACCTTCCTGCGCCGCATGGAACTCGCACTGGTCGCCCGCCGCTCCGAGGACCTGGCGGTGCTGCTGGCCGACCTCCAGACCCGCGAGGGGCCGTGCGGCGCCGAAACCCCGTGGACCAGCCGCCTGTTCGGCTGGGTGGGACGGGCCTCGGCCGTCTCGGCGGGGGTCCGGCGGGCCTGGCAGGCCGAACGCCTGCCGAAGCTGCTGCTGCCCCACCCGGCCGCCGGACCGCTGCGGATCGGCCGCGACCCGGGCAACGGGCTGCGGCTCAGCCACGACACGGTCTCGCGGGCGCACGCGGAGCTGAGCCTGCGGGACGGGGTGTGGATGCTCAAGGACCTCGGCTCCACCAACGGCACCACGGTCAACGGGCGTCGGGTCACGGGGGTGGCCGTCGTGCGGGCGGGGGACCAGGTCGGGTTCGGGCGGATGTCCTTCCGCCTGTCGGCGGACTGACGGACCGGGCGCACGGCCCGCGCGGGACGCGGCGGCCGACGGCAGGATGTCCTCCCATGGACCACGACCACGACGACCACGACGACGCCCGCCCCGACGACGACCGCGACCACGACGACCGCGAGGCCCGCATCCGCCCCGCCCGGCCCGAGGACCTCCCCCGCCTCACCGAGCTCATCCACGAGCACATCGCCTACGAGAAGTCCGCGCCCAGGCCCGGGGGCCTGGCCGACCGGCTCGGGCCGCAGCTGTTCGCCGAGGGTTCCCGGCTCCGGGTGCTGCTCGCCGAGACTCCCGACGGCGCGGTGGCGGGATACGCCGCCTGCTCGGAGGAGTTCGCCTTCTGGGACGCCGCCCCCTACCTCCACATGGACTGCCTCTACCTGGCGGAGGAGGCCCGCGGCCACGGACTGGGCGCCGCCCTGATGGCGGGCGTGGCCGGCCTCGCCCGCGAGCTCGGCCTCGGCCACGTCGAATGGCAGACCCCGGACTGGAACGAGGGCGCGATCCGCTTCTACGACCGGCTGGGCGCCGCCGGCCGGGCCAAGCGCCGCTACGCCTGGCCCGTCTGAAGACACCGGTGGACCGCGAGGACCGTCCGGCACTGGTGCTCCACCTGCGTGGCCACCGGAACCGGCCGGGCCCGGAAGCGGGCCGAGAACTCCTCGCACCACCCCGTCACCATCCGGTCGAGGACCGGCCCGGCCGGATGCCCCTGGGCGCGGACCGCCCGCAGCAGCATCGCGGCGGCGCGCAGCGACAGGCGCCGCCCGAAGGCGTCGAGGCTGGCCAGGGCGGCCGCGGTCGTACCGGCGGCCGCCCCGGACCCCGTCCAGGCGGCGGTGACCTGCGGGATGAGCCGGAGCGTCCAGTCCACCGCCCGCAGCAGCGCGGCGGAGTCCGGGTCCACCGCCCCGACCCCCTCGCGCAGCTCGCCCACCCGCGCGGCCTCCCCGGCCAGCCGCCCGGCCAGCGCCCGCAGCGCGCCCCGCGGGTCCGGGTGCGCGGCGGGATCGGCCACCAGGCCGGAGGCCCACATGGGCACCTCGACGATCGCGGTGGTGGTCCCGCGGTGGCACCAGGTGCTGAGCCGGGTGTCCTCGGAGTGGGACCCCATCACGCCCCCGCCGGGCATCACGAAGACGCCGGGGCCGGGGGAGGCCCAGCCGGCGGCGTCGGACGCCCCGGTCTCCACCGGGATCCGCAGATCGGCGGCCGACTTCCCGAAGGGCTCGGCGAGCCCGGGCAGGTCCCGGGTGAGCTGCACCCACGAGCCGCCCAGGTCGGTGCCGTGCAGGGAGACCTGGAGGACCGGGCGCAGCTCGTCGATGAGCCCGGTCAGCGCGAGGGTCTCGGGCGGGAGCCGGTCCGGGGGCAGCAGCGCCGGCGCCCACTCGGGCTGTTCGGGGCCCGGCGGACGGTAGAAGTGCCGGTGGTAGTCCAGCAGCGAGTCCGGGCACGGGGTGCGGTGCAGCTCGGCGCCGTCGGGGTCGGCACACAGCAGGAAGTGCCACCCCGGCCCGTCCCCCGGGTCCCCGGCCACCCGCCGGGCGAGCTCCAGCACGGTCGCCCCGCCGACGGGCTCGTTGGCGTGCGCCCCGGCGACGACCAGCACCGCGCCCCCACCCCGCCCGGCGACGGAGAGCAGCCACAGCGGCCGCCCGCCCCGCGACGCCCCGACCTGGCGCAGCCGCACCCGCGCGGGGTGCTCCCCCGCCAGCGCACGGGCGGCCAGGGCGAGTTCGTGCGGGGCGGGGTAGCACATGTCACGGAGGAGGTTCACCCCCATGCCATGCCCGCCACACCCCCGCCCTACTGCATCCGAATCTCTGTGCCGGTCCACCGGTGCCGCGGCCCGGGCCCGCCCCCGACCTCTCGCGGGGCGGTGGCGGGCCCGGGGCGCGGGGCCGCCTACCCCGCCCGGACCAGGGCCACCACCGGGCCCGCCGCCAGGAGCCGCGCCAGCGGGACCTCCCCCTCGTACGGGGCCGAGGGGGCCGGGCCGTGGGCCGGGAGCCACGGGCCGGGCGGGAGGGGGAGGGCGGTGTCGCGCCAGCCGCCCGCTTCCGCCAGGCGGTGCGAGAGGCGGGTGGCCACCGCCACCAGGCCGCCCGGGCGGGTGAAGGCCAGGCAGTGGTCGGACGCCGGGCCGTGCGCCGCCAGGGGGGCGTAGCCCGTGAACACGGCCGGCCGGGCGCGCCGCAGGCGCAGCAGGGCGGTCGTCAGGGCGAGCTTCTCCTCCGCGAGGGTCCGCGGGGAGGTGCCCGCGTCCAGGGCGGCCAGGGGCTCCCGGGGGAAGGCGGCCGGGCGGCGGTTGTCCGGGTCCACCAGGGCGCGGAACTCGTACTCGGAGCCCTGGTAGACCTCCGGCACCCCCGGCATCGCCAGGTGCAGCAGGGTCATGCCCAGCACGTTGGCCCGGGCCGCCTCCGCCAGGGAAGGCGGCAGCTCCACCGGGTCCCGGGGGACGAGAGCGGCGATGCCGGCCTCGTACGCCTCGTCGGGGTCCGTCCAGGAGGTGCGCAGCCCCGCCTCCCGTGCGGCCTTGAGCAGCGCCGCCGCCAGCCGGGGGCCCCGCTCGGGGACGTCCCCCAGCCCGAGCGCGCTCTGCCGGGCCACCCAGGCCAGCTGCGGGTCGGGTCCGCCGCGGGCGGCCCCGTCCATCGCCCCCGGCGCCTGCGACAGCGCCGCGATGCGGGCGCGGACGTCGGCGCTGCGCTTGGTGTCGTGGGTGGACAGCACCGTGCCGGAGGCGGGCCAGTCCCGCTCGCGCTCCGCGCAGTACGCGTGGAACTCCGCCGCCGACACCGCCGGGGCCCCCGGTTCGCCGCCGACCTCCGTCGCCGACAGCAGCGGGGCCCAGCGGTAGAAGGCGCGGTCCTCCAGGGACTTGGCGCGCAGGGCCGCCGAGGTCTGGGCGAAGCGGGCCGCGAAGGCCGGGTCCCGCAGCAGCAGGTCCCGTACGCCGTCCACCGCGGCCGTCCCGGCCCGCGCGGCGGCGCGCTCCAGGGTCCGCGCGTCCGGTCCCGGCCCGCCGGGGTAGTCCCGGTACACCGGTGAGGCGATCAGCAACTCCCGCACGCCCGGCGCGAGGTCCGGGCCCGCCCGGCGCTCCAGCGTGGCGAGCTCGGCGGCCAGGTCGCCGGTCAGCACCTCCCGGGCGGCCGACGAGGCCGTCTCCTCCCAGGGCGGCGTGCCGGTCGACTCCGCGTACGCGCGGCCCAGCCGGGACGCTCCGGCCGTGTCCGTGAACACCCCGTCGACCCGGTGCAGCGCGTCGTAGCCCGTGGTGCCCGCCACCGGCCAGGCCGACGGGAGCCGTTCGGCGCGGGCCAGGATCTTCTCGACGACCACCCAGCAGCCGGCCCCCGCGGCCGTCCGCAGGCGCCGCAGGTACTCCCCGGGGTCGGCCAGTCCGTCGACGTGGTCGATCCGCAGGCCCGCCGCCACCCCGTCCCGGACCAGTTCCAGCACCTTGGCGTGGGTGGCGGCGAAGACGGCGGGGTCCTCCACCCGTACCCCGATCAGGTCCGAAATGGTGAAGAAGCGGCGGTAGTTGAGGGAGGTGCGGGCCTCGCGCCACCACGCCGGCCGGTACCACTGGGCGGCCAGCAGTTCGGGCAGCGGCAGCCCGGAGGTGCCGGCGCGCAGCGGGAACTCCCGTTCCCCGCAGCGCAGTACGCCCGCGGCGGCGTCCACCCCGAAGGGCTCGTCCGGCTCCGCGAGCACCGGCAGCAGGACCTGCCCGCCCCCCGCCTCCCAGTCGATGTCGAACCACCGCGCGTACGGCGACCCGGGCCCCTCCCGCAGCACCTCCCACAGCGGCCGGTTCAGCCGCAGCGGCGACGGGACCGCCATGTGGTTCGGCACGATGTCGAGCACCAGGGCGAGCCCGCGCTCCCGGGCCGCCGCCGCCAGCGCGCGCAGGCCCCGCTCCCCGCCGAGCTCCTCGCGCACCCGCCCGTGGTCGGTGACGTCGTACCCGTGGGCCGAGCCCGGTACCGCCTCCAGCACGGGGGACAGGTGGAGGTGTGACACGCCGAGGGAGGCGAGGTACGGCACGGCTGCCTCGGCCGCCGCGAAGGGGAACGCGGGCGTCAGCTGGAGACGGTACGTCGACGCGGGAATGACGGGTGTCTGAACGTCGGATTCCGATTGGCTGATTGAATACCGCAGGCTCATGAGAACGTACGTACCCAGTCGGCGCCATTCCGTGCCATTACCCAATGCATCCGGGTGACTGCACCGCGTTAGTGTCGATCAAGTGGTTTCAACCCTCAGCACCTACCGAAACGTCATCGCCCTGACCGGGCCCCTCCTCCCGCTCGTCTCGTTCCTCGCCCGCCTGCCCGTCGCGATGTCCCAGTTCGGGAGCGTCCTGCTGGTGTCCGCGACCAGCGGGTCCCTCGCCACCGCCGGCATCGTCGGCGGCACCCTCTCCGCGGGGCAGGTGGTCTGCGGACCCCTCCTCGGGCGCCTCGCCGACCGCCGCGGGCAGCGGCCCGTCGTCCTCGTCGCGGCGGCGTTCAACGCCGTGGCCACCGCCGCCCTCGTCGCCGGGGCCCTCGCGGGCCTGCCCACCGCCGCGCTCGCCGCCGTCGGCGCCGTCGCCGGGGCCTCCGTCCCGCTGATCGGGCCGCTCGCCCGGACCCGCTCCGTCGCGCTCGCGCACCGGGCGAAGGCCGGAGAGGGCGTGGTGGGGGCCGTGCACTCGCTCGAAGGCACCCTCGACGAGGTCTCGTTCGTCCTCGGCCCGGCCCTCGTCGGCCTGGCCGCCCTCGTCCTGCACCCGGCCGTCGCCCTCGGTGGCGCGGCCGCCCTCGTCGCCGTCTTCGGCACCGCCTTCGCCCTGCACCCGACCGCCGCCGTCAGGGCCGGGAACCCCCGGCGGCCGGGTTCCACGGGGGCCCGGGCGCCCCGCGCGCCGCGCGTGGTCCACGCCGTGCGCTGCTCGCTCGCCCTCCAGGGCGCCATGTTCGGCGCCTGCCAGGCCGGGATCGCCTCCCTCACCGCCCGGCTGGGCGTACCCGGCCAGGCCGGCATCGTGTACGCCGCCATGGGGGTCGTCAGCGCCGCCGTCGGGCTCGCCCTCGGCGCGCTGCCCGCCCGCTTCGGGCTGCGGCTGCGCTGGCGGGTGGCGACGGGCGCCGCGCTGGTGCTCTCGGTGCCGCTCCTGTTCACCGAGACGCTGTGGCCGCTGTACGCGGTCGTGACCGTCCTCGGCGCCGCCTACGCCCCGCACCTGATCACCGCGTTCGCGCTCACGGAGCGGTTCGTGGAGCCGGCACGGCTCGCCGAGTCGATGGCCTTCGCGGCCAGTGCGCTGGTGGCCGGGCAGGCCGCCGCGCTGGCCGTCTCCGGACGGCTCGCCGAGTCGTACGGGCCCGCCGGGGCCTTCGCCGTGGCCGTGGCGGCGGCCGCGCTGTGCCTGGCCGTCGCGCTGGTCACCCGCGTGCCGTCGGCCCGGCCCCCGGCCGCCGCCGGCCCCGCCGCGGAACCCGTCAGGGCGTTCATCCCGGCCCAGCGCACCGGCGCCCCCGAGGGCTCGGGGGCGTCCGGCGGCGCCACGGGCTACGCCGGCCGCTGAAGCACCGCCATGCACCGGCCCGTCAGCGCCACCCGGTCCCCGGCCGCGTACTGCGGCCCGGTGCCGGGCGGCAGCACCTCCGGCCGGGCGGTGTCCACGACGAGCCGCCACCGCGCGCCGTGCCCGGCGGGGATGGTGAACTCCTGCGGCTCGGGGCCCGCGTTGAACATGAGCAGGAACGAGTCGTCGGTGATCCGCTCCCCGCGCGAGCCCGGCTCGGAGATCGCCTCGCCGTTGAGGAACACCGTCAGGGCCCGGGCGTGCTGCGCCTGCCAGTCCCGGGCCCGCATCTCCTCGCCGTGCGGGGTGAACCAGGCGATGTCGGAGAGTTCGTCGTGGGTCCCCTCCACCGGCCGGCCGTGGAAGAACCTGCGGCGGCGGAACACCGGATGGTCGCGCCGCAGCCACACCATCCGCCGGGTGAACTCCAGCAGCGGGGGCGGAGGTTTGCCCGGCTCGGGCCAGGTCACCCAGGACAGCTCGTTGTCCTGGCAGTAGGCGTTGTTGTTGCCGCCCTGCGAGCGGGCGAACTCGTCGCCGTGGCTGAGCATCGGCACGCCCTGCGACAGCATCAGCGTGGCGGTGAAGTTGCGCATCTGGCGCTCGCGCAGCTCCTGGACCTCCGGGTCCTCGGTCGGGCCCTCGACCCCGCAGTTCCAGGACCGGTTGTGGGTCTCGCCGTCCCGGTTGCCCTCCCGGTTGGCCTCGTTGTGCTTCTCGTCGTACGAGACCAGGTCGTGCAGGGTGAAACCGTCGTGGCAGGTGGTGAAGTTGACGGAGGCCAGCGGGCGGCGCCCGTCGTCCTGGTAGAGGTCCGAGGAGCCGGTCAGCCGTCCCGCGAACTCCGCGAGCGTCCGCGGCTGCCCGCGCCACAGGTCCCGCACGGTGTCGCGGTACTTGCCGTTCCACTCGGTCCACAGCGGCGGGAAGTTGCCCACCTGGTAGCCGCCCTCGCCCAGGTCCCAGGGCTCCGCGATCAGCTTCACCTGGCTGACCACCGGGTCCTGCTGCACCAGGTCGAAGAAGGACGACAGCCGGTCCACCTCGTGGAACTGCCGGGCCAGGGTGGCCGCGAGGTCGAAGCGGAAGCCGTCCACGTGCATCTCGGTCACCCAGTACCGCAGCGAGTCCATGATCAGCTGGAGCACGTGCGGGGACCGCATCAGCAGCGAGTTCCCGGTCCCGGTGGTGTCCGTGTAGTGCCGGGGGTCTTCCGCGAGCCGGTAGTACGAGGCGTTGTCCAGCCCCCGGAACGACAGGGTCGGGCCCAGGTGGTTGCCCTCGGCGGTGTGGTTGTAGACCACGTCGAGGATCACCTCGATGCCGGCCTCGTGCAGCGCCCGCACCGCCGACTTGAACTCCAGCACCTGCTGGCCCCGGTCGCCGGAGGCGTAGCCGTTGTGCGGGGCGAAGAAACCGATGGTGTTGTAGCCCCAGTAGTTGCTGAGCCCGTCGTTGGCCAGCCGGTGGTCGTTGACGTACTGGTGCACGGGCATCAGCTCCAGCGCCGTCACCCCGAGCTTCACCAGGTGGTTGATGACCGCCGGGTGCGCGAGCGCCCCGTAGGTGCCGCGCAGCTCCTCCGGCAGGTCCGGGTGGCGCATGGTGAGTCCCTTGACGTGGGCCTCGTAGAGCACCGTGTGGTGGTACTCGTGGCGCGGCGGCCGGTCGTTGGCCCAGTCGAAGTACGGGTTCACCACGACGGAACTCATGGTGTGCGGGGCCGAGTCCAGGTCGTTGCGGGAGTCGGGACGGCCGAAGTGGTAGCCGTAGACCTCCTCGCCCCAGTTGATCCGCCCGCTGATGGCCCGTGCGTACGGGTCCAGGAGCAGCTTCGCCGCGTTGCAGCGCAGGCCCCGCTCGGGCTCGTACGGGCCGTGCACCCGGAACCCGTACCGCTGGCCGGGCATCACCCCGGGGAGGTACGCGTGCCGTACGAAGGCGTCCGTCTCGCGCAGCTCGACGGCGGTCTCGGAGCCGTCGTCGTGCAACAGGCACAGCTCGATGCGGCGCGCGGCCTCGGAGTAGACGGCGAAGTTGGTGCCGGCTCCGTCGTAGGTGGCACCCAGCGGATACGCCTGCCCCGGCCAGACCTGCATAGACAACGTCTCTTTCCATCCTGGTCCGGGTCGATCCGGCGCGGATCGCGCCTCTGCCGAATCTTCCCCGAAAGTGGCTCCGCACGCGTGGACTTGGGATGCTCCTGCCGGGTGAACCGGAGAGCTGATATGCGGATCGACGGACCGTCCGGGCATCACATAATGGTCCGACGGACGGCCGGTCCGGGGTGCGCGGCATCACCTCGGACGGCTTCGGGCTGCATCGGGCCGCGCGCGCGGAGTACCCTTCCGTGATCACTGGAGACGGGCGTCCGGACGCAGAAGGCGGTGCACGAGTGAGCTCGGGAGGTCTGGAGCTGCCCCCTGGTGACAGCGGCCACGAGGGTGGTCCGGCGGACGCCCCAGGAGGTGTGCCGGGGGCGGCGGCGGCCGGGGCGGCCGTGTCGCTGGCCCAGCCGGCGGCCGGGGAGGTGCGCGCCGGGGCGGAGCTGGACTGGAGCGCGGACGCGTGGAGCGAGGTCCGTACGCGGGCCCAGCGCGCGGGCCGTGCGTACATCTGGCTGAACCTCATCGAGCAGCGGCTGCGGTCGGTGGTCGGCGCGGTGCTGCGGCCGGTCTACGAGCCCGTGCACGGCGGGGACGACTGGGTGGTGGCGGCCGCGGGCCCCGCCGGGCAGGAGTGGGTGCAGCGGGCGGTGGCGGTCCGCGAGGTCAGCCGGCGCAAGGGCTACCTCCTCGACCCGGCCGACGACAACGTGCTGAGCTTCCTGACGCTGCCGCAGCTGCGGGAGCTGATGGTCCAGCACTGGCCCTGCTTCGAGCCGTACTTCGACGACCGGCGCGAGATCGAGCTGGCGCTCGACGAGCTGGAGGTCACCCGGAACGTGGTCTCCCGCAACCGGGCGCTGTCGCGGGCGGTGCTGGAGCAGGCGGAGCGCGCGTCGGCGCGGCTGCTGGAAGTGCTGGGCGCGGGCTCGGGCAGCCCGTCGGCGGACCGGCTGCCGATCGACGCGGTCGAGGACCTCGTCGGGGACCGGTACGCGGACGTCATCTCGGTCCACCCCGACCGGGTGCGGCTCCAGCGGCAGCTGCCGGCGGAGGACCTGTTCGGGGGCGCGCGGCGGCTCGACGCGATCGGCATAGGCCTCAACCTGCTCGTGCAGAACTTCTCGGGCCGCCGGCTGGTGCGGCTGTCGGAGGCGGGCTGCCGGGTCCGGCTGCTGTTCCTGAACCCGGCCAGCAGCGCGGTCAAGCGGCGCGAGCGGGAGCTGGGGCTGCGCAAGGGCGAGCTCAGCCGCTCGGTGGAGATGAACATCCTGCACGTGCGCCGGGTGCGGGCGGGGCTCACGGACCCCTCGCGCTTCGACATCCACGTCTTCGACGAGACCCCGCGCTTCACCGCCTACCTGGTGGAGGGGCAGTCCTCGGGCATCGCGGTGGTCCAGTCGTACCTGCGCCGGGCCCGCGGCATGGAGGCGCCGGTGCTGGTGCTGCGCGGGGGCGGCCGGGGGGTGCCGAAGGACGCGGACCACGGGCTGTTCCAGACCTACCGCGAGGAGTTCGAGTCGGTGTGGGAGGATTCGCGCCCGGTGTCCTGACCCCCGTGCCCCGGGGGGTGGCCGCCGACGGTGTCAGTGGCTCGTGGCAGGCTGAAACGCGTCGACCGAAACACGGGGGAGGGGCGCGTCATGGAGGCGTGGTACGGGGGAGTGCGGGCCGCAGCGGGAGCCGTCCGATGAGCTGGCTGGGCGGGCCGCTGACGGCTTTCGACCTGGAGACCACCGGCACCGATGTGGAGACCGACCGCATCGTCACGGCGGCGGTCGTCCGGATCGAGACGGACGGGTCCGTCTCACGGGAGCGGACCTGGCTGCTCGACCCCGGGGTGGCCATACCCGAGCAGGCGTCGGCGATCCACGGCATATCGACGGAGCACGCCCGGGCGCACGGGGCGGCGGCGGCGCCGGCCGTCGAGGAGATCGCGCGGGCCGTCGCCGAGGGCCTGCGGCACGGGACGCCCCTGGTGGTGATGAACGCGCGCTACGACCTGTCCCTGCTGGACCGGGAGTGCCTGCGCCACGGGGTGGAGTCGGTCAGCGAGCGGCTGGGCGGCGCGCCCTCGCCCGTCATCGACCCGCTGGTGATCGACAAGCACGTGGACAAGTACCGGAAGGGCAAGCGGGCCCTGTACGCGCTGTGCGACCACTACGGGGTGCCGCTCGACGATGCGCACGACGCGCGGGCGGACGCCGTGGCGGCCGCCCGCGTGGTGCGCAGCCTGGGGGAGCGGCACCGGCCCGTCGGGCTGATGCCCCTGGCGGACCTGCACGACCTCCAGGTGCGCGCGGCGGCCGAACAGTCCGTCTCGCTGCAGGCCTACCTGCGGCGCACTGCGGATCCGTCGGCGGTCGTCGAACCGGCCTGGCCGCTCATACCCCGCAGGCGCTGACCGCGCCGGCGGCCGGCGGGGTCGTACGGGGTGATCCGGTGGACGAAGGACGGCGCGGCGCCGCTCCCCGTGTTCATGGCCGGGGCCCTTCGCCGGGCGCGGGCGGTTCGCGGTACTCGACGTGGATGTCGCGTCCGCGCACGTCGCACCGGACGCTCGCGCAGTAGTGGCTGTGCCGGTGGGCGCGGTCCGGGTAGGGGTCGACGTACCCGGGGCCGCCCGCGGCCACGTCGAGGAAGGCCGCGGCGCCGAGCCGGAAGGCCTTGGCGCTGCCCGCCATGAACAGGGTCTCGGCGTGGACGCTCTGGTGGAAGCGGTCGCGGTTCTCCGTGTGGTGCAGGGACGCGTACTCCTCCTCGGCGGGCGCGGTGAGCGAGACCTCCACGGTCCGCGGCCGGCCCGGGGAGAGCCGGCCCCGCAGCCCCTTCCACTGGGAGGGGGCCAGTTGCAGGGAGTGGTGCAGCAGGACGAGGTCCAGCCGGCCGGAGCCCGCGGGCGGGGCGGGGCCGCGCAGGGGCAGGTGGACCAGCGAGCGCGGAGAGCCGGCCGCCAGGGTCCACAGCCCGGCCATGAGCAGGGCCGCGTCCCGGTCGACGTACGCGTTCAGCCACCAGGCGTCGTCGAAGAGCCCGGCGTGCTCCGGCGGCCGGGCCGGGCGGACGACCCGGAAGGACTCCCCGCCGCGCCGGGCCTCGTGGACGGTGAGGTGCAGCTTCAGGTCCACTAGAACGGGTACCAGCGCACTTCCGGGTCCCCGTCGCGCAGGGAGGCCACGCGGCGGCGGAACTCCGCGAGGGCCCCGGGGTTGGCCGGGGCGTGCTGGGCCACCCAGGCGCAGCTGGCCGTCTCGCGGGCGCCGCGCAGCAGGGCGCAGCCCTCCCACGCGCGCACGTCCCAGCCGTAGGCGGCGGTGAAGGCCTCGTAGTCGGCGGCGGGCAGTCCGTACCGGTCGCGGGAGAGGGCCATCACCACCAGGTCGTGCTCGCGCAGGTCGGCCGAGACGGTCTCCAGGTCGACCAGGACCGGCCCGTCCGGGCCCACGTGGACGTTGCGGGGCAGGGCGTCGCCGTGGATCGGGCCCGGGGCCAGGTGCGGGGTGAGGGCGGCCACCTCGCCGGCGTAGGCGTCGCGGCGGGCCCGCAGGTAGGCCGCGTCCTCGGGGTCGACGGCCTCCCCGGCCAGCCGCAGCCAGCGCTCGACCCCGCCGAGGAGGTCCCGGGCGGGGAGGGCGAAGGGCGGGGAGGGCAGCGCGTGCAGCGGTCGCAGGAGCGCCGCGAGGTCCTCCGGGCCGGCCGGGCGGACCGCTCCGGGGAGCCGGTGCCACAGGGTCACCGGGTGCCCGTCCACCAGCCGCGGCCCGGGTTCGGCCGCGCGGACCGCGGGGATCCCGGCGGCGGCGAGCCATCCGGAGACCGCCAGCTCCCGTTCGGCCCGCTCCAGCAGACCCGCCTCCCGGCCGACCTTGACGACCAGGTCCCCGAGGGCGAAGACGGCGTTCTCGCCGAAGGCGAGCAGCTCGGCCGGTCCCGTCAGACCCGCCTGCGTCAGTACGTCCCTGGCCCGTGCCTCGTCCATGCGTTCGTCTCGTCCTTCGCCGGGGGGTTCGTGGTGGTCGTGCCGATGATCGCGGATCCGCCCAGTCTCGCATCCGCCGGCGGGGAAAGGCCTGGTGGGAGCAGAAGGGAGGTTTTCGGCGCAGGGCCGCCGCGAAGGGTGTATTCGTTTTGTACGAGACGTCTCGTCTCGTTAAGGTCGCTCCCATGACCTCAGCCAAGCCCGCCCACATCGCCATGTTCTCCATCGCAGCCGCCGGGCACGTGAACCCGAGCATCGAGGTGATCCGGGAGCTCGTCGCCCGGGGCCACCGCGTCAGCTACGCGATCCCCGCCCCCTTCGCCGGGAAGGTCGCGGAGACCGGTGCCACGCCGGTGGTCTGGACGTCCGTCCTGCCCACCGAGGACGAGCCGGAGGCCTGGGGCACCGAACTCATCGACAACATCGAGCCCTTCCTGGACGACGCCGTCCAGGCGCTCCCGCAGCTCGCGTCCGCCTTCGAGGGCGACGAACCCGACCTCGTCCTCCACGACATCACCTCCTACCCGGCCGGCGTCCTCGCCCACCGCTGGGGGGTCCCCGCCATCTCCCTCTCCCCGAACCTGGTGGCCTGGGAGGGCTACGAGGAGGAGGTGGCCGCCCCGATGACCGCCGAACTCCGCGCGAGCGAGCGCGGCAGGGCGTACTACGCCCGCTTCCGCGCCTGGCTCGACGAGAACGGCATCGACGAGGACGCGGACCGCTTCGTCGGCAGGCCGCGCCGCAGCATCGTGCTGATCCCGCGCGTCCTCCAGCCGTACGCCGACCGCGTCGACCCGTCCGTCTACACCTTCGTCGGGGCCTGCCAGGGCGACCGCAGCGCCACCCAGGGCACCTGGGAGCGGCCGGCGTCCGCCGAGGGCCGCAAGGTCCTGCTGGTCTCGCTCGGATCCACCTTCACCAAGCAGCCCGCCTTCTACCGCGCCTGCATCGAGGCCTTCGGGGGCCTGCCCGACTGGCACGTCGTCCTGCAGATCGGCAAGTTCACCGACGAGGCCGACCTCGGGGAGGTCCCCGCCAACGTCGAGGTCCACCGCTGGGTCCCCCAGCTGGACATCCTCCGCCAGGCCGACGCCTTCATCACCCACGCCGGCGCCGGCGGCAGCCAGGAGGGCCTGGCCACCGGAACGCCGATGGTCGCGGTGCCGCAGGCCGTCGACCAGTTCGGCAACGCCGACATGCTGGCCTCGCTCGGGGTGGCCCGGCACGTCCCGATGGCGGAGGCCGACGCCGCCACCCTGCGGGAGGCCGTCCTCGGACTGCTCGCCGACCCCGGGGTCGCCGCTCGCGCCGAGGAGATCCGCACGCAGATGGCCGCCGAGGGCGGCACCCGGCGGGCCGCCGACCTCGTCGAGGCCGCCCTCCCGCAGGGGGGTTAGGGTGCGGCCATGACCAAGCGACCGGCCCCCGGGAAGAAGTACGCGGCCCTGCTGCGCGGCATCAACGTCGGCGGGAAGAAGAAGGTCCCGATGGCGGAACTCCGCTCCGTCCTGGAAGAACTCGGCCACGGCGACGTGCGGACGTACCTGCAGAGCGGCAACGCCGTCTTCAGCAGTGCGCGCCAGGACCCCGCCGCCCTCGCCCGGGAGCTGGAGGAGGCCATCGAGGCCCGCTTCGGCTTCCCGGTGAAGTGCCTCGTGGTCGACGGCGCCCACCTGCGCGCCGTCGCTGAGGCCTGCCCCTTCCCCGCCGCCGAGCTGGAGGGCAGGCAGCTGCACGCCACCTTCCTCTCGGAGCAGCCCGGCCCGGAACGCTTCGCGGCGCTCGACCCGGCCGCCTACCACCCCGAGGGCTACCGCCTGGGCGACCGCGTCCTCTACCTGTACGCCCCGGGCGGCCTGGGCACCTCGGAACTGGGCGCCGCCCTCCACCGGCCGGCCCTCCTCAAGGGCATCGACGCGACCACCCGCAACTGGAACACGGTCGCCAAACTCGTCGAGCTCACGGCGGACGAAACGGCCTAGGCCTGCGGGCAACTCGCCCTTCGCCACGGCCCGGTGGGCCCGCGGCGCGCACCGTGTGCCAGGCTCTGGGCATGCGTTACATCATCATCGGCGCCGGAGCGATCGGCGCGACCATCGGGGGACGGCTCGCGGAGACCGGCCGGGAGGTCGTCCTCGTCGCGCGCGGCGCGCACGCCGAGGCGCTGCGGACGAACGGCCTGCGGCTCACCACCGCCGACGGGGAGCGCGTCCACCGCCTCCCGGTGGCCGGGGAACCGGCCGACCTCGGAGCACTGCGCCCCGACGACGTCCTGCTGCTGACCGTGAAGACCCAGGACGCCGTCGCCGCCCTCGACACCTGGGGCGCGGCCGAGGTCGCCGGCGGCGGCACGGCCGCCCAGCGGCTGCCGCTGCTGTGCGCGCAGAACGGCGTGGAGAGCGAGCGCCTGGCCCTGCGCCGCTTCTCGCGCGTCTACGGGGTCTGCGTCTGGCTCCCCGCCACCTTCCTGGAACCGGGCGTGGTCTCGGCGCTCTGCACCCCGCTGACCGGCATCCTCCACCTCGGCCGCGCCGCCGGCGGGGCCGACGAGCGGATCCGGGCGGTCGCCGCCGACCTGGACGGGGCCGGCTTCGAGGCGCCGGTCGTCGAGGACGTGATGCGCTGGAAGTACGCCAAGCTCCTCGGCAACCTGGGCAACGCCATCCAGGCGACCACCGGCCCCGAACCCGACCCGGCCAAGGCGGCCCTGCTGCTGCGCGCCGTCCGCGAGGCCAAGGCCGCCTTCGACGCGGCGGGCATCGCCTACGCCTCGGACGCCGAGCAGTCGGCGGCCCGCGACGGCAAGGTCAACCAGCCGGCGGGCGTCCGCGGCGGCTCCTCCTGGCAGAGCCTGGCCCGCGGCACGGGCTCCGTGGAGGCCGACTACCTGAACGGCGAGATCACCCTCCTGGGCCGTCTCCACGCGGTCCCCACCCCGGTCAACGACGTCCTGCGCCACGCGGCGAACATCTTCGCCCGTGAGTCGCTGCCCCCGGGCGCCATGTCCATCACGGACCTGACCACCCTCGCCGACGAGGCCGAGCGCCGGGGCTGAGGGGTCTGCCGGATCAGCGCTAGGCCGTCAGGGCCGGGCGGGTGGGGTGGGCCGTGGCGGATTCGTCGTAGCGGCGGAGGAGGAGGCGGGCCAGTTCAGGGGTCGCGCCCAGGACGGCCGCCACCGCGTCCGCGTCCGCCGAGCGGGCGCCCGTCGCGATGCGGTCCGGGAGGAAGCCCGGGGCGATGACGTACGGGGCCACCGCCACGCGGTGGACGCCCTCCGCGCGCAGGGCGCGTACGGCGTCCTCCGTGCGGGGAAGGGCGGCGGAGGCGAACGCAGGCCGCACGGCGCACCAACCGGTGTGCCGCCACTCCCGCGCGATTTCAGCGATCACTGCGATCGCCTCCGGGTCCGAGGAGCCGGCGGAGGCGAGGACGACACCGGTCCCCGCACGGTCCGCCGGGGTGAGGCCGACGCCGGCCTCGGCGAGGCGGCGCTCCAGGGAGGCCACCAGGAGGGGGTGCGGGCCCAGGACGTCCGCGACCCTGACCGAGAGGTCGGGCAGACGGGTCGCCGATTCCGCGAGGACGGCCGGGATGTCGGCCTTGGCGTGGAAGGCCCGGGTGAGGAGCAGCGGCAGGGCCACGGCCTGGCGGACGCCCGACAGGTACAGGGAGGCCAGCGCCTGGGGGACGCTCGGGCCGTTGAAGTCGAGGAAGGCCGTCTCCACCCGGAGGCCCGGCCGCAGCGACCGGACGCGCCCGACGAGGGCGTGCACGGTCGCCGCGTGCCGCGGATCGCGGCTGCCGTGGGCTATGACCAGGAGTGCGGGGGAGGACATGGGATTTCCGGATCTCAGTTCTTGACCAGCAGGCCGCGGCTGCGCAGCACCCAGCGCTCGACCGGGCTGAAGATCAGCAGGTCGATGGCGATGCCCACGACCAGGATCAGGACGATCGCCAGGAAAACACCCGGCAGGTCGATGTTGTTCCGGCCGTTCTCCAGGAGCTGGCCCAGGCCCAGGCCGAGGTCGGGGGAGCTGGCGATGATCTCGGCGGCCATCAGGGAGCGCCAGGAGAAGGCCCAGCCCTGCTTGAGCCCGGCCACGTAGCCCGGCAGGGCCGCCGGCATGACCACGTGCCACGCGCCGCGCAGGCCGGTGGCGCCCAGGGTGCGGCCGGCCCGCAGGAACAGCGGCGGGACCTGGTCGATGCCGGAGACGAGGCCGTTGGCGATGGACGGGACGGCGCCCAGCAGGATCACCGTGTACATCATGGCGTCGTTGAGGCCGAACCAGAGCACCGCCGGCGGCACCCAGGCGACCGAGGGCAGCGACTGCAGGCCCTGGAGGATCGGGCCGATCGCGGCGCGGACGAACTTCACCCGCGCCACGAGCAGGCCGAGCGGGGTGCCGATGGCCAGGGCGAGGAGGAACCCGAGCAGGCCGCGGGAGACGGAGGTCCAGATGACGTCGAGGAGCGTGCCCTTCAGCCACATGTCGGACAGGCTGTTCCACACGGCGGACAGCGCGGGCAGCTTGGTCTCGTCGGTGACCTTCGCCGAGACGAGCACCTGCCAGACCACCAGCACCAGGCCGACGGCCAGGAACGGGGGCAGGACCTTCTTGGTGAGGACCTCGCGCACCGGGGTGCGGTGGGTCTGGACGGCGTCGAGGGCGTCGAGGCCGGCCTCCAGGCCGGCCAGGTCCTCGCCCTTCGCCGTCTCGGGGGTGGTGTCAGTGCTGGCCATGGCGGCGGATCTCCCCACGCAGGTGTTCGGTGATCTCCAGCGACAGCTCCGCGACGTCGGCGTCTTCGATGCGGCGGGGCTGGGGGATGTCGACGGTCCATTCCTTGGCGACCCGGCCGGGGCGGGAGGAGAGGAGGACGAC
>NZ_JBIWFZ010000013.1:0-226065 GCF_044763325.1 Streptomyces sp. NPDC096136
TCAACACCAGGCAGCAGGGGCGCTATCCGCTCCCACGCCGCATCCGTCAGTTCACCTCGACCCACCACAAGATCAATTATCAGACAGGGCCTAGGAGCGTGTCGGGCCGTCTGCGTGGCCGGCCGACGAGGCCGGCGACCGGCGGGATCTTGTTCAGCAACGGCATCAGCTGAGTGACGTCGTTGCGGTTCCCGCCGGTCAGCGAGACAGCCAATGGGATGCCCTGGCCATCGACGATCAGGTGGTGCTTACTGCCCGGACGTGCGCGGTCGACCGGGCTGGGACCACTTTTGGGCCCCGTCGAGCGGCCCGGACGTGGGAGGAGTCGATCACCGCCCGAGACCAGTCCAGCTTCTTCGCGACCCGCAGCTTCTTCAGCAGCACCAGGTGCAGCCGGTCCCACACGCCGGCATCGTTCCACGCTGCCAGACGCCGCCAGCAGGTCATCCCGGAACCGAAGCCCAGCTCCTGCGGCAGGTACTCCCACTGGATGCCGGTATGCAACACGAACAGGATCCCGCAGAGCGCCTGCCGGTCCGGAATCCGAGGGCGACCCTCCACCTGTTTCGGCACCGGCGCAGGCAACAACGGCTCGATGAGCGACCACAGTTCATCCGACACGATCCACGGCCGCGACTGACGTTTCCCCACGACCAGACCAACGACAAACCAAACCGAAAGTCACATGATCGACAGCTTCTGTTAGGACCTCTAAGGCCGACTACACGCACTTGTACAAGTACGGGAAGCTGTCCGTGCGACGCATGAGGGCCAACGCGTTCATCGTCGAACCGCCCGGCGACGACGAGCACCACATCTGGGGCGACCTGGTCGTCCGCCGCTTCTACACCCACCACCGCGGCTACCACGTCAAGCTGCGCGTTGGCTGGTTCGCTGTGCAGATCATCTCGATCAGGGTGCCGCCTGCCCACGAGGTCGGCCTGCTCAGCCGCACGCCGCGCACGGAGCGGCTATGGCCGATGCAGCCCGGCCAGTTCGCCTGGCCCCCACCCGTGGCACTGCCGTACGAGTCATGGGTGGCAATGCAGCCGACCGAGATCGCGGTCTGGAAGCGGCCCGCCTGACCGCCACCGCTATCGTCCACCTGGGGCTCTCGAATCGAGACGGCTGACGATCCCGGCCGGCATGCCGCCGAACGGGCTGCTACCTTCCCCCGCATGAGAGCGCTGGTGTACGACAACGCATTCCGTGAGCGGGCCCGGCGCAAGCAGGCCTGGGGTTTCTGCCTCTTGACCGCCTCCGCCGGCATCTGGCTCTGGATCGCCGCCCAGCTGCTGCTCCCCTACCCCGTGATGGGACGCGACGACGAGTGCCAGTCCCGGGTGTTTTACACCAAGCAGACCGACCGGGGCCGCCCGTACGAGGGCTACGCCGACTCCCAAGGCACCCGCTGCGCCGCCGAACGCGACTGGGCAGGGCTCCTCGCCCTGCTGCTGCTCTCGCTCCCGACGGCCGTGGTGGGCACGGTCCTCTACACCTCGGGCAGTACCGGGCATCGACTCAGCGAACACGCGGCAGAGGTCAACCGGCTGAAGGAGTTCTCCGCATAACTGATCGTTTCAGAATGGGATTCGGATCTTCCGAAGGCAGGCGCTGCCAGCTTCGACCATACGGGGCTGGTGGCCACGCTGGTCTCCGCTCTGAAACGGCAAGGCGTCGTGGCGTGCGACCGCCCCGCGGCCAGGTTAGTTCTTGATGATGCCCGCCGCGCGTCCCGTGCGTAGGCCCCCTGCCCTTGGAGGTAGGCGGGTCTGTGGTTGACGCGGTGACGATCCGGCTCCGGGGAAGGCGGGCACCATCCTTGGACACCCACTGCGGTAGAGCCGTTGGCTTCAGTACTGTTTCTAGCCATTTCCGCCACAGCGTGCCGTAGTTGTGATTGATCTGTGTAGGTTCGCGACCCGGAAGCGTCGTTCGCCTTCCACTCCACCCTCACGACGGGACACGTGATGACCACCCCCAGTAGCGGCACACCGGCGACGACCCCGACGACCCCGACGACCACGCCGCCCGCGCCCGATGCGGACAAGGCGATGCTCGACGGCCCGACGCCGAAGGACCTGCTTCCCTCCACCGGCAACTACCCGACGGAGGTCGTCCGGTACCAGTCGGTGGTGCTCACCGACATCCCCGGGGCGGCCCCGGGGCGCGCCCTGACCGGCGCGATCGACCTCGGCGAGGAGAACCTCCCGTTCTACGACCGCCCCGCCGAGGGCATGGTCGTCACAACGGAGCAGAGCTGGTCGGCCCAGGGCGTCACGCTCGGCCGGCTGCTGCACAGCCTGGCCCTCGCGCCCGGCGAGAGCACCCGGGTCGCGGTCGTCGACTGGCAGCGCACCACCCGGGCGACGGGCGCCGAGACGGCCGGCGAGAACGAGTTGCTGACCGGCTCCACCGACCAGAACCGGTCGATCAGCGAGGTCGCGAACGCCATCGCCCGCGAGGAGCAGCACGGCAGTTCCCAGGGGTTCGAGTTGGGCCAGTCGTCCAGCTCGGGCGGCAGTGTCGGCGGCTCGCTCGGCGCTCTGATCAGCGGTGGCGGCAACTGGAGCAAGTCGTCGAACTTCGGCATCGCGAGCGCGGTGTCGCGCTCCACCGGGGTGAGGTCGGTGGCGCAGGAGGCGACGCAGCGGATCAGCGCGCGGACCCAGCAGCTCGCGACCGCGGCCCGCAGCCGGAACATGACGGTCGTGCGCGAGACGTCGCAGGCGGAGAAGGACCAGGTCCTGACCCGGGTCGTCACCAACTACAACCACATGCACGCGATGTCGGTGCAGTACTACGAAGTCGTCCAGATCTACACCGTGACGACGAAGCCGACCCGGCTGGAGCGCTGCCTGTTCATCCCGCTCCAGGAGCTGACCTTCACCCACACCAGCCTCCAGCGGTACAAGGAGGTGCTCGCGTCGGTGGCGCCGGCCGACTGGGCGACGAAGATCCGCGCGGCGAACCCGTTCGACACGGTCGTGCGCAGTCTCGACGCGTGCGCGGCACCGGAGGTGCCGACCACTCAGGAGTTCGCCGGGGTGGAGCTGGCCGACGTCGCCGCTTCGGCCATGGGCGTGTACGGGGTGCGCAAGGCCGACGGCAGCCCGGTCAAGTTCGATCCCGCGACCCAGCAGTGGAAGCCGCTGCCCACCACGGGACTGAGCGGCGGCCTGACCCGCATCGCACCGGGCAAGGACACCGTCTGGGCGATCAGAACCACCGACAACATGGTCGTCCAGTTCGACGGGACGACCTGGCGAGCTGACGGCTGGGGCGGCTACGGGCTGCGCATCGTCTGCGCCACGGACGGCACGGTCTACGTCATCGGTACCAACAACGCGATCCACCAGCGTGGCCCTTCCATGTGGACGAACCTGGGGGTCACGGCCGACGACATAGCCGTCACCGGCAAGGACAAGCTGTGGTACTCCCGGCAGGGTCTCTTGTACGAGCGCAGCGGTACCAGCTGGGTGCAGCGGGGCGGGTCGGGTGTGCAGCGTCTGTCCGCGACATCCGACGGTGCCCTCTGGGCCGTCGTCCAGTCCCAGTCCAGCACCGAGACCATGCCGCTCCTGGTGGAGTCCGGTGCGACGACCCTGGTTCGTCCCACGGCCGGCGGCCTTCAGAGCGTGACCGGGCTGGCGCAGATCGCCTCGGTCGGCGGCGGAGACTACTGGGTGCTGATGGGCAACGGGACCGTGCGCCGGATTCTGGGACGCGAGGCACCGGTGGCCTTCGACGACCAGCCGAAGGAGGACTCCGCCTACGCGTCCAGGATCGACGTCTGGTCGGACAGCGACGGAATCCGCGGCATCCAGGTCGTCTTCCCGAGCCACACCTTCGGATGCGGCGACATCGGCGGCTCCAGCGTGCAGCAGGCGTCCTACACCTTCGGCGGCGCCGACAAGCTGATCTCCTACGAAGCCTGGTCCGGCAGGACCGCTCGCGGCAGCCTCGCCGGGCTGCGTCTGAAGATGACCTCGGGCGTGGCGAACTTCGGCATCGCGGCGACCACCACCGTCGCGGCCGACCTGTCCGAAGACGCCGGCGGTGGATCGGCCATCTGCGGGCTGTTCGGTTCGACGGTGAAGTCCGGCAGCCGCACCTATGTCGCGTCGCTCGGCTTCCACGTGCGGGGCGGAAACGTGCCACAGCCGGTCCTGGACCATCTGAACGACAACCGGCGCCACTACAGCCAGGCCGTCTGGGCCAACGCGGACGAGCTGACCCTCAGCCGCATCCTCGCCAACTACTCGTACACCCCGGCGGGTTCGAGCGCGGGTCCGGTCCCGCTCGGGATGCTGCTGGACCCGAAGCCGATCGCGGCCACCGGCAACTACCTCGGCTTCCGCTGGAACTTCGCCAGCGAGCAGGAGCGCGAGGAGTGGACCAAGGACCGCCGGCTGGGCGACAGCACCTTCGGCACGCCGGTGTCCGACACGATCGCCATCGCCACCAACGGCGTCTTCGCCGAGGCCGTCCTCGGCCGGTCCAACGCGGCCGAGAAGATCGACCTGACCCGCTTCTGGAACTGGAAGGACTCGCCCATCCAGATCACCCCGGCCGACATCGCCCCGGTGTCCACCGCCTCTCGCGCGCAGAACCTCGACACCACGGCGGTCGGCATGGGCGTCTCCCAGGCGAAGGTCACGCCGCTGGTGGCGATGCCCGACCCGGTCGGCCTCCAGACGACGCAGGCCATCGCCACCGCGAACCTGTTCCGCGACATGAGCGGCCTCAACAACATGAGCCAGTTCCTCACCAAGGGCATCGAGGCCGCCGCCGGCAACGACAAGGAAGCCGGCATCCGCGCCCAGGAGGCGCTGAAGACCGCCACCGAGCACCAGGAGAAGGTCGCCCAGATCGTCCTCGAGGCAGCCAAGCTGGCCATGGGCGCGGGCGGAGGCGGAGGCGGAGGCGGAGGCGGCAGCCTCAGCGCCCTCGGCGGCATGCTGAACCAAGGCGCCAAGGCCGCCGCTCCGGACAAGAAGGCCGAGCCGCCGTCCACGGACGGGACCGCAGCAAAGGCCTGATCGCCCCACGTCGCGGGTCCGGGCCGCCACCTGGACCCGCCCCACCATCCGAACAGTGGGTGCTCCGGAGATGCATGGCCCGCGCGTCTTCTACCAGGGCCATTCGCTCCAGAGTGAGTTGAGCCGGGGGTCTTGCACCAGGCGATCCTGGCCAGTAGGGCATCCCAATGCGAGCTGATCTTGTTGCGGACAGCCTGTGGGAGCGGGTGGCTCCGCTCCTGCCACCCACCCCCGAGCGACGCCACCGCCATCCCAGGCGACTTCGCGTTCCGGACAGGGCGGCTCTCGCCGGCATCCTTTACGTGCTGCGGACCGGCGTTGCGTGGCGCGACATTCCCGCCGAGACTGTGGGCTGCTCCGGAGTCACAGCCTGGCGCCGGCTGCGGGACTGGACCGAGGCCGGAGTATGGCCGCGTCTGCACGCCGCCCTGCTGACCGAACTGCGCCGTGGACGGCTCGCATGTCCGCGCCCTCAAAGGCGGGGACCATGTCGGCCCCTCGCCGGTCGACCGCGCCCGCCCGGCGTCGAGTGGTTCGTCCCGCTGATGGCAGCAGCCGTATACGACCCGGATCCCAGCTTCTGCCGCTGGTTCGTCGAGCCGGCGGTCTACGCATTCGGACGCCGCCGTGTGATGGCGGCATTGGTCCACTACCTACAGGCCGGCACGGATGCCGAGCGAGCCGGTGCCGTGCGGGCCTGGTACAGCGCCCATGTGCCGTTGCGCGCAGACCAGTCTCCAGCGTACGGACCCGACGGGGTACGTGATCCCGCGCTGGACAAGTCACAGGACATGAAGGCCGCCTGGCTGGAGGCATCCCTGCGGGTGTTCGCCGAAGCTACCGACCTGCGGATGCGCCACCGTGTCCTGTTGGGCCTGCCTACCTCCCGCGCGGCATACCCGCCATACCTGCATGAACTACTTGAAAGCACACTCACATCCGCCGGGGTCCATCCCGCCCCCCGTTATGTCTTTCGCGGTCCTGCAATGGGGCCGCTGGCCTCCGGGCCCGGTATGACTGTGTCCCCTCTGTCGAACGGATGACCTGGGGGGTGGTGTCGCCGGGCCTGGGAGGCGCCGTCGGAGACGCTGATGAGAGACCCGGCCACCGCCCGGTCCGGCGCAATGCCGGGCAGAGACGTGGGCGGCAGGTCTGCATAACGTGGATGCGCGAGCACGGTGCCATTGCCGAGGCCGGCACGGTCAACCACCTGGGAAGGGTGCGATGTTAGACACCGAAGGCGTAGGCGTCTTCCTCGGGATGGACGTCGGCAAGACCGCCCACCACGGCCATGGGCTCACCCCGGCCGGGAAGAAGGTCTTCGACAAGCCGATGCCCAACAGCGAGCCGAAGCTGCGGGCCGTCTTCGACAAACTCAAGGCCAAGTTCGGCACCGTCCTGGTGATCGTGGACCAGCCCGCGTCCATAGGCGCCCTGTCTCTGACCGTCGCCCGCGACGCAGGCTGCCAGGTCGCCTACCTGCCCGGACTCGCGATGCGACGGATCGCCGACCTCTACCCCGGGGAAGCAAAGACAGACGCGAAGGACGCCGCGGTCATCGCGGACGCCGCCCGCACCATGCCCCACACCCTGCGGTCTCTGGAGCTGACCGACGAGATCACCGCCGAGCTGACCGTGCTGACCGGCTTCGACCAGGACCTCGCCGCCGAAGCCACCCGCACCTCCAACCGGATACGCGGCCTGCTCACCCAGTTCCACCCGTCGCTGGAGCGAGTCCTGGGCCCAAGGCTGGACCACCCCGCCATCACCTGGCTCCTCGAGCGATACGGATCCCCCGACGCTCTGCGGAAAGCCGGCCGCCGCAGACTCGTCGAGGTGATCCGTCCCAAGGCCCCGCGGATGGCACAGAGGCTGATCGACGACGTCTTCACGGCCCTCGACGAGCAGACCGTCGTGGTCCCGGGAACCGGCACGCTCGACGTGGTCATCCCCTCACTGGCCCGCTCGCTCTCCGCGGTCCACGACCACCGCCGGGCCCTGGAGGCCCAGATCAGCACCCTTCTGGAGGCCCACCCTCTTCACCCGGTCCTGACCTCGATGCCCGGAGTCGGAGTCAGGACCGCCGCCGTCCTGCTGGTCACCGTCGGCGACGGCACCGGCTTCCCCAGCGCCGGCCACCTCGCCTCCTACGCCGGCCTCGCCCCCACGACCAGGTCGTCCGGGACCTCGATCCACGGCGAACACGCACCCAGAGGAGGAAACCGGCAGCTCAAACGCGCCATGTTCCTCTCCGCCTTCGCCTGCATGAACGCCGACCCCGCCTCACGCACCTACTACGACCGGCAAAGAGCCCGCGGCAAGACCCACACCCAAGCCCTCCTCAGGCTCGCCCGCCAACGCATCAGCGTCTTGTTCGCCATGCTCCGCGACGGCACGTTCTACGAGTCCAGAACCCGCACCGTCACCCTCGCCACATGACCACCCCAAAACGCTTCAAACTCGACACCACGTCCTTGACGAAGGACATAGAGACACCCCCCGCGCCTCCAGACCCAGACCTGAGCCACCGTAGGCCCGGCCGGTGTAGAACGTCGCCGCCTCCTCATCAGCCGCAGCCGTCGAGCTGCTGCCCGAGCAACAGGCACGGCTGACCACGATCGGCGTAGAACCCGCCCGGGCGCCGCCTCCTGCCCCCGCGGACGCTGGCCCGACACGGTTCCTGCTACGGGACGCTGCCCCGACGCACGAACCGCTCCGCACTGTCCTCGTGCCGGTCCGCCGGTATGCACTTTGGAGCGGCTGCCGGGGCTGAAGGCGCTGGAATCCGCCATCGGCATGCGCGAGAGTCTGGGGTACTGAACTTGATTGAGTGATGTCGGAGCCGTTCGCCTGACAGCGGTGGGTGGGCTCCGGTAGCTCTGGGATCGTGAGGTACGCGCAGGGCGGCGGGTTGACCGACACCGAAAGGGCCGCGCGGGAGCGGATCCGGCTGCAGGCCGTGGAACGCTTCGAGGGCGGGGAGAAGAACCGGAAGATCGCTGCCGCGCTGCGCGTGAGCGAGCGGTCGGTGGAGCGGTGGCGCCGGGCCTGGCGCGAGTGTGGAGAGGCCGGTGTCCAGTCGAAGGGATCCCCGGGTCGACCGAGACTCGGTCCGGCCCAGATCGCCAGGCTCGAAAGGGAGCTGGAACGTGGCCCGCTCGCCCATGGCTGGGCAGACCAGCGGTGGACGCTCGCGCGGATCAAGACGCTGATCGGTCGGCTGTTCCACGTCTCCTACACGGTCGAGGGCACATGGCAGTTGCTCAAGCGGCACGGCTGGTCGTGGCAGCAGCCCGCCCGCCGGGCGATCGAGCGTGACGACGCGGCGGTCGAGGTGTGGAAGAAGGAGACCTGGCCGCGGGTAAGAGCGCCGCGGCGGCTCTCGGAGCCTGGATCGTCTTCGAGGACGAGGCCGGGCAGTCGATGACGCCGCCGCGTGCCAGGACCTGGGGCCGGATCGGCCGGACACCGGTCGTCAGAGTGCGCGGTCGGGGCTCCGGCCGTGTGTCGATGGCGGGCATGACCTGCTACAAACCCGGCGAGCGGTCCCGACTGATCTACCGCATCCGCGAGTACCGGGGCCGCAAGGACGAGCCGAAGGGCTTCGGCTGGCGCGACTTCCGGGACCTGATCGTCCGCGCCCGGATCCAGCTCGGCGGCCCGATCGTGCTGGTCTGGGACAACGTCCGCCTCCACCTGGCCAAGCCGCTGCGGGCGTTCATCGCCGCGAATGCCGACTGGCTCACCGTGTTCCAGCTGCCCACCTACGCGCCGGACCTCAACCCGCAGGAGGGCGTCTGGTCGCTGGTCAAACGCGACATCGGCAACCTCGCCGCCGACCTCGGCCAGATCACCCGAGCCGTGAAGCACAGGCTCAAACAGATCCAGCACCACCCCGACCTGGTCGACAGCTGCCTCGACGGCACCGGCCTGATCATGGACGGATCACCGACATCACGCATTCAAGTTCAGTAGCTGGCCGCAGTCGCGTCCAGCTCCCGGTTCTGGAGGTTCGCGAGGTCACAGCCCTGCTCTTCCAACAGAAGCCGCGGGGAGGGCGATACCGATACCTGATCACGTTTCGATCAGCTGTCGAATAGTATGCGATCATCCAGTGTCTGTTAAATTACTGTGAGGGAATATGTGGTTCCAGAAGCCGTTGTCTCAGAATCGCCAGAATTGGCCATTGGATCCGCTGCTGTCCGTGGGTCCGCTGCGGTTCGGCATGGATTCCCGCGAGGTGGCTACGACGCTCGGCATGAATGATGGACTCCAGTCGAATGGGTCGACAATTTTCACACAGTTCAGGGAGCTGGGGATTACGGCATATTATTCAGATCGCAGTGACCCCCGGCTGGTATCCGTGGCCGCGGATCCTCTTCGCGGCCCTCAGGTGAGTTTTAGCGACGAGGGACTCACGGGCCGAATACCGTCTGAACTTGATCCGTGGATCGACCGGATGGCAGACCTTGGACATGAGCTTCTCTTCACCTCAAACGGACAGCCCAGTTTCCGCGACCTAGGTATTCTCCTGCAACTTCGCCCGAACGGGGACCGGGCGTTGAGCCGGCCTATCTTGCTGGGCGGGGAATGGGTTGATGAGGATTGGGATTCCCTACCTATTTCCTGGTGAGAATACCCTAGCCTCAGAAATGTCTCCGACAGGGGCCGAATGGAGGCCACTGCTCTACGTACAGGGCAGTGGCCTCCATCTATGCAGCGACTACCTTTCGCAGTCCTTTCCGATTGCGAGACCCTCCAGTTCCATGGGTTCTGGCATTCCGGGGTAGTGGACGATCAAGGCCTGGCCCACACAGAGGAGTGCTGGTACAGCATTTTGACACCCCTGATTCCCCCCATTCTTCGGGCAGACGTGGTTGGTGTTGATGACGACGTCCATTTCATTTGGAACCTTACCCTTCCGCATAAAAAGGGCGAGCTTCGTTTCCACGTGCCCGGCAGCCCAAACTCCACCCTTTTCGAGTTCGAAATGCGGCGGCGGGCCCACCCGGATATGCGGCGGCGCCCAGTTCCTGGAGGAGGCGGCCGGCCAGGTGCTGCGGCACCCGCGCACTGTCCGCCCGTACCGCCGCGGCCCAGTCGGCCGGGTCTCTGTCGAAGAGCCGACGGCGGCCGATGACGGGCCGGACCGCAGCCGCTCGGACACCGGCCTCCGCAGCCCGCATACGGGCGGCCGCTTCGTGCTCGGCTTCGACCGCGGCCCGCAGCAGGCGCTCGGCCACCAGGATCCAGTCGCGGTCCCGGCCGACGACCGGCACCATGCACGCCCACTCGGCCGCCAGGCGCAGCACCCGGTGCCGGACCAGGACGGCCCCCTCCCCCACCGGGGTGCCTACGGTGTGCTCCTCAAGGACGGCGCGCACCAGCGCCGGCGCCACCACCGCGGGATCGCGGCCGGCCAGGCTCATCAGCGCGTCCAGCGCGGCCCGGCCCCCGGCGGCCGGCCATACACCGCTGGCCGCCGGGTCGGGGAGCAGCAGGTGCGGGGCGTACTGCTGCAGCAGCGGCAGCCAGGCTGCGGCCGGCGCGGAGCGGAAGAAGTACGCGGTGGCACGCGGGTCCGCCCACCGGGCCAGCTCCCGCACGTGGGCTGGGCCCGGGCGCTCGAGCGCGGTCAGCTCAAGGACCCGTGGGGCGCGGGCGGGCAGCGGCACCAGCAGCTCCCGCGCCGCCGCGAGGACCTCGGCGTAGAGACGGGCCGGACGGCCGGTCTCGGCGGCGGCGCCATGCAGGGTGCCGGACGTCTTGCCGTAGACCTCTCCCCACGCGTCCAGAGCCTCCTCCTGGGCGGCGCCGAGCAGGACCCCCATCAGGCGCTCGGCGATGCCGACGGCCCGACTGCGGTGGCGACCGCCCGGCCGGGCCCAGCACCGACCGGGTCGGCAGCGGGCCAGGAAGCCGAGTGCCACATCGCCGGGGCGGGCCTCGTCCCGGTCAAGGTCGAAGACACAGACGCCACACCCCAGCCGGCCGAACGCCAAGCACCGGCCGGACAGCTGGACGGGCCGGACGGTGGGTCGCCGGAGTGTGGCCGGCCAAGCACGGCGGACGGCCAGCCAGCCGGGGGCCGCGGCCGGCCGGGCACGTGGCACGGCCTGAGCACGCCGGACACGGCTCGATCGCCGCGCGGTTCCGGCGCACCCGCGACCACTCGCCGGTCCAGAGCCTCGGCAGCCGGCCGCGCACACCGGTCAGGGCCGCTCCTGCGGCCGCACCTGCCCGTGAAGACCGGGCCGCCGCCCGTAGAGGCTGCGGGCGTCGCCGGTGAAGTACTTGACCAGGCCGCGCGGGTGGCGGCTGTTCACGCCGTCCTCGGGCTCAAGGGTCGTCACCACCACCAGCCGGGGCTCGACCACGAGGCGCAGCAGATGGTGGCGGTCCGCCTCCTCGACGTCCGGCAACGGGCCGATCTTCGTCCACTGCTGCGCGGGAGACGGGGCCCGAGCCTGTCCACGGCCTCCAGTACACGTACGGGAGCGGGATGAGCCGGCGCAGGCCCTCGGCGTACTGCGCTGGGGTCATGTCCAGGTAGGAGAGCTCGCCCCGGTACCGGGCCGCCAGCTCCGTCGTCCCTCCGACCTCGAACCGCCAATGCAGATAGGCCGCCTGGTTTTGCATCAGCCGCTCAGGCACACGCAGGGCCGCCTCCATCGACCCCAGCCAGCTGTTGCAGCTCCTGCACACCACACCGCGGACCAGGCCGGTCCTCGCATCGTGGTCGACGGCGGTCGACGGACGCCGCCAGCACAGCTGGCAGTCGGGGTGCCGCCGACGCAGTCCGGCACGCTCGGCATCCGACATCCGCGCGTAAACCAGGTCCGGGTCGCGCCACGCCCGCCACCGGGCCGCGGACACGACCGGCACCGGAACCGCCCGCGCGGCGCCGCCAGAGCCTCGTGGCCTGCCTCGGCCTGCCGGCCGCTCGGCGCCGGCGCGCCGGTCTCCACCGCTGTGAAGGCGGGTCCAGAGAAACTCCCGGCGTTCGGAGCGGGGGCGGGCGGCCCTGGAGCAGCCTGCGCGGCCGGCGCGGCCCGTGCGCGGCCCCGCCGTCCCACCAGACCGGCCAGCCGGGCCCACCCCGTCATCGCCACCCCCACCAGCACGTTAGAAGCCCGCGACCATCCCGGTCGGGGCGCACACCGGCCGACCGGTGTGCGCCCCGACCCGCGGCGCCGGCCGCTACTGCAGGGCAAGGAGTCGGGCAGGCGGAGCACCGGCGGAGAGGTGAGGGCGGAACGGCACGACGTGGCCCCGGCTCCGGCCCGGCCACCTCGGCCGACGGTCCCCGTCAGGCGGCCCCCGTCGGCTCGCGGCCCGCTGTCGTGCAGGTCACGCGGGGACACCACGCTACGCGGCGCAACGTGTCGGGGGAGCGCGGCTACGCCGCCTCGTAGACATGGTGCAGGACGACGGTGCGGCGCACGCCGGCCGACATCATGGCCTGGGCACGATGCTGCCCATTGCAGCCAGTCCCCGCCCCGGTCCACCACCGGAACGACGCGCGCCCAGCGCGCGGCCAGCCAGCGCGACCACCCCGCCCGGGCCGGAACCCCCAGCCCGGACCCCGGCCGCGCGGCGACGTACGGCGTGAGCTGCTGGACGGTCTTGGGGGTGAGGGCGCCGGCCAGGGCCAGGCGCAGCAGCGCGTCCAGCGCGTCGGGACCTGCGCCGGCGAGTTCGGCGGCGTGGCTGGCCAGCCACGTCCGGGCCGCCTGCGGGTCGGCGGTGGTCAGGTGCTTGAGGAACGGAGCAGCCGGCCACCCACCGGTTGCCCCGTCGGGCAGCAGGAGGTGTCCGGCGTGCTCGTCCAAGACTTCAAGCCAGGCCGGGCCCGGACCGGAGCGGAAGAAGTAGTTGGTGGAGAGCGGCCAGCTCAAGGGCGCGGGCAGCACGGCCGGGCAGCGGTACCAGCAGCTACCGAGCCGCCGCCAGGACCTGCCGGTAGAAGGCAGCGGTAGACACCCAAGCGGGGCACCGCCACCGAGGCGGTGCCCCGCATCTAACTCAGGGCGCAGGATTCAAGCTATTCAATCGGAGGATTGAGAAGTGTCCCATTGAAGTTACCTTCCACCCAATTGACGCATTCCGGCCGATCGCCGGTCCCGGCCTTGCAGAATTCTTCCAAAGCTGCACGTAGCATCGGGATCGGGAGAGCGCTGGTTCGATGAATGTATGTTGGCACCCAGGGGTCGCTAAGAATCTCCGGATCGAACTCTGGAGGAGTGGGGTTCATGGAGACCCAGATCGAATCAGCGAACTCTTCACCCCGGGTTTCCATCAAGCGCTTGGCAGTGTTTCCGTCAGCAAACCATGCAAGGCCGCCATATCCGTTTTCATGGTTCACCGATACGGTAAGTGAAGCTTCCGTGCGTGACAGATTGGCCTCCTCCCTGTAGAGGAAGGAGGCGGTATCGCAGCCGTGACTACTGATCCGCTCTGTCAGCGCACGGTTGACCGCCTCGAGCGCCTCGGGCTCGTCAGCAAGAACGAGGGGTTCATCGACATGAACAAACAAGATCATCGTACCGGATTCTTTCTCTTGCCGACCAGTGTCTTGGGCGAGCCGTCGCCAGGGTAGTACACGTGCAGCTTGTGTCCGTCAGGCAGGATCGCCTCGATCGCCATGCTGCAGTTGATAGCCTTGTTGCAGACACCTTCGCTATTATTGATCACGACGGTTGCTTCGCTGATTCCGCTTTCTGCCATCCAGGCCGCATATTTCCCTTCCACATGCGATGCTGGCGGATACCCTGGGATGACTTTGCTCGGCCTCTTGAAGTCACCGGCATCCGATGTGTAAATCAATTTGTTGGCCTTCACGTACCAAGGGTCAGGACTGCCGTCCGGCAGGACTTCCCTGCTGATTACTTCGCGGAGCTCTTTCGGGAGATTGGGGAAGTGAGTTCCGTCCGGAGCGCGGAGCTGCCCCACAGTCTTGTCAGCTTTGCTCGCGTTAGTTCTGGTCCACTTAGGCAGCTGGTCTTGGATGTCGGATACCCAGGCGGGACAGGCCCCGCCGGTGTTGTGAACAAGGACGTCGGTGGTGCCGGTGTTGACGTAATAGGTGTGGGTTTCGTCGACTGTGAGGTCGTAGGCGGGCTGGAGACCCTTCCAGTGGCTGGTGTTGCCGATCTGGATCGCGGTGCCGACTGGGGTGCGAAGAGCGTCGCCGATGCGGAGGTCGACGGCGTCGACCCAGCGCTTGCGGTTCTCTACCCAGTACGGGTGGTGGTCCGTGGACGTCAAGCCGGAGCCGTCGGACAGTGTGACGTCGGTGAAGTCACGGTCGTCGGGGGTGGCGATGGTCTGGGTGACCGGCCGGACGGCAGTGGTGCCGGTGGTTGGGTCGGTGGCCGTGACGAGGTCCCCGACCCGGATCTGGTCGACGGCCCGGCGGGTGCCGTCGGCCATCAACACCTTCGTGCCGGCGGGGAAGCTGTGCGGGGCCATCGTCTTGAGGCAGTCGATGGCTGGACGTATCGCCCGCGCACCTCGGATGCCGTCGATCGCGTCGTCGACCTTGGTCAGCAGCTTGAGTTTGCCGACCGGCAGGACGCCAGCAGCCGCCATCGTGCAGCCGAAGAGTGTCGGGTTCTTTATACACTCCTTGATGTCGTTGAGGCCTGTGAGCTCCCATACGATTTCGCGGAGTGTGGGGTCGATCTCGGGCATGCGGATCTCGGAGTTCTCCGGGTCCCGCACGCAGGCCATGATCGGGGCCATGGTCTCGCGGGTGGGGTGCGGAGTACAGATCCGCCTCGGCCTGATCTGCTGTTGCCGCTTGCGCTCTTCTTCGGCCTGTCGGCGCGCTTCGGCTTCCTCCCTTTCCCGGAGGATCAAAACAGCGGTCCAGGCCTGCTGGGCCTCGGCCTCAGCTGCTTCCTTGCTCCTGCCGGCGGCAGTCGCTGAGGCACGTGCCTCGTCTGCTGACTTGTTCGCCTCGTGGGCGGACTGGCGGGCATAGCTGGCGGAGAACTCGGCCTGGGCCGCGGAGCCTTCCGCTGCGGAGGCGTCGGCTTCGGCACGGCTGGCGGCCCCGCGTGCTGTGGCGGCTGAGTTCGCGGCTGCCGTGGCGCTTGCGGCGGCCTTGTCGGCCGAGGCCTTCGCGGAGGCGGCGTATCCGGCTGCCTGGTTGGCGGACTGCTGGGCCTGGCCGGCTGCGTCGTTGGCCTCCGAGGCGGCCTGCTTGGCCCTGTAGGCTGCTTCGGCGGCCTTCCAGCGGTTCTCCTGTGCCTTGGCGGCGACCTCGTCGCCTTCGGCGAGGAGCGTTTCGATCTGGTTCTTATGGTGGTCTGCGAGGTCGTCTTTGCGCTGGGCCATGTACTGGCCGGTGGCGACGAACTCGTGTATCTGGTTGGCCGGTCCGGCCAGGGCGATCTTGGCAGCGGCCCTGACCTCGGCCCCGCCCGCGGTGGCGAGCTGGGCGGCGATAACCCTCTCGTCATCAAGGCGCTGCGTGTACTGGTTGATCTGGAGGAAGGTCGCGAGGGCCTTGCCGGTGCCGTCGGCGAGGGCAGCCTTGGCACCCTCCTTGACACCGGGGCCACCGGTGTTGGTCAGCCGGGCGACGTCGACCTTCATGTCGTCGGCGCCTGCGGCGTACTGGCCGGTGTTGTAGAACCCTTGGATCTGCTCGGGCGCGCCCTTGAGGGCCTCGACGGCCGCGGCACGTACCCCGGCATAGGGGCTCTGCGTGCTGAGATTGAGAACGCGCTGGCGCACGTCCTGCTGCTCGGCTTCCTTCCAGCGGGTGCGCAGGTAGTCCAGGACGTCCTGGTCAGTGCCTGCGAGCGCGCGGGCGGCGGCTTCCTGGTGCCAGGGGCCGAGGGACTTCATCGCCTGTATGGCCAGCTCGCGGCCCTTCTTGGCCGTGTAGGCGGCGTCGCCGTCGGGCCGGTCCGCTTCCCGGGCGAGGAGGGTAGCGGTGTCCTGCAGCCCCAGGGCGTTGACCTGGGAGGCGGCTGAGGCGGAGACGGCCTGGTCGCTGGCGGACTTCGCCGAGCGGGCGCGCTCGATGGCGGCGTCGGTGCGGGTGGCCAGGTCGGCGGCTTCGGTCTCGTTAGCGAGGTCGAAGACCTCCCGGGCCTTCTTCACCGCGGCCGTTGCTGTCTCGGCCGCGGTCTTGGCAGCGTCGGCGTTCTTCTTGGCCTGGTCGGCGTAGGTGGCGGCGTTGCCGGCCTGGCGGGCGGCTTCCTCGGCGAAGTCTGCGGCGTTCTCTGCGTGCGTGGCTGCGGAGTTCGCGGAGTCTTTCGCGCTGTAGGCCGCGCTCGCCGAGCGGCTTGCCAGGGCGCTCGAGCGGTCGGCGGCGGCACGCGCGGCGTTGGCGTGACGTCGTGCCTCACCTGCGGCCTGGCGGGCCTCGTCCGAGTGGACGCCCGCCTGGTCGGCGTATCCGTTCGCCTCCTCGGCGGCAGCCGCGGCGGCGTCGGCGTTCGCCGCCGCGCCCTTGGCCGCGGTGGACGCCACACCAGCAGCTGCGGAGGCCCTGCCGGCGGAGTCCGCCGCGGCGGCGGACTGCCGTGCGAACTGCGCTGCGGCACGAGCGGTGGCGGCAGCAGCCCGGGCGCCTTCGGCCTGGCCGGCGTTTCCAGCCGCGGCGATCGCGGCGTTGTAGGCCCTGTTGGCCGCGTCAGCGGCAGCGGCGGCGGCCGAGGCGGTCTGGGCCGCAGCCAACGCGGCGCGGCGTGCGGCGCGGTTGGCGGCATTGGCCGAGCCGATCGCCTCCTGCGAGGCGGAGGCTGCGGCCCGGGCGGCGTCGGCGGCCTGCCTGGCCTTGACGGCGGCGCGCTGCGAGTCAGTCTTGGCGGCCTGAGTCTCCCGGGCGGCGTTCTGGGCCGCGCTCTTGGCTAGCTCTGCCGCAGTGACGGCCTTGGCGGAGGCGTCCTCAGCCAGCTTGGTCGCGGCCTCTGCCTGCTTTCCGGCCTGCTTGGCCTGCTCGGTCAGCTCTTCGATCGAGGCGTGCACTTGGTCACGGCTGCGGGCGGTGAACTGTCCGACCTCGAGGAACTCGACGATGTCCTCGGGTGTGCCCTTCAGCGCGGCCTTCGCCGCCGCCTTCACGTTCGGGCCGCCGGTGTTCGTCATCCGGGCCACGTCCACCCGGTTGTCGTCCTGCTGGGCCACGTACTGGCCGGAGTTCAAGAACTCCTCGCGGTCGGCGAAGGTGCCCTGCAATGCTGCCTTGCCGGCTTCACGGACACCGGGTCCGCCGTAGGTGACGATCCGTGCGATGTCGACTCTGCGGTCGTCATCCAGCGGAGTCTCGTAGCCGTACAGCAGGAACGTCTGCAGGCTGGCGGGCGAGCCGAGCATGGCGTCCTTGGCGGCTTGGCGGACAGCGGGGCCTCCGGCCATGGCCATCCGGGCTGCATCGACCCGGTTGTCGTCGTGCTCGATGGAGCCAGCTTCGTCCAGGAACTTCTTGATCGCCTCCGGACCGCCCAGCAGCGCCTGCTCGGCGGCCTCCTTGATGCCCGGGCCGCCGGTCTCCCAGAAGGTGACGATCTGCCTCCGCACCTCCTGCGGCGACAGGGGCGGGGCTTCCGCGGCCGCTGCCGCAGGCGTACCCAGCAACCCGGACAGCAGGCCGACCGCAAGAAGCCCCCGAAGGGCGAAGTTGCGCCCAGAAAATCTTTTCAATGCTCCCGAATCAAATGGTCGGGAGGATATTCGTCGCCTCACGCGACGCCCCCTTTGAAAATGTCGAACTTAAGCCCTTCGAGATGGCATGGAATTAACCCAAGGAAATTAATTGGTCGGAACTCTGGGTTGTGATGCAAGTGCCTGAAGGCCACCCGTCATGCCGTTCGAGAGGGGCTCGGTCCGGAAGATCGTACAGCTGCGACAGGCCTCCGCCACACCCCGCCCCACCGTCCATCTAGGCCTCTGACCTGCACTTTCAGCCATACGATCTCAGCCACGAGCGGGGGTTGATCTACATCTCAAAAAACTTTGTTTCGAAGTACAACCATCGGCACTACTGAGTGGTAGTCAGGTGGGCGGCCCTTGCCGCGCCCAGATCTGGCCCCCGAAAGATCATTCGACGTAGGTTTGATCTTGGCTGTGGTTAGCTTGCTTGGGAAAATTTACGAGTGCTTACGCTCCCGTATCCCGATATCTTTGAAAGGTCTGCAATGGCTGCATCCCGCGCGCGCAGATATCTGATAGTGAATATTCCGTCAGCGCTCGCACTGACTGCCTTGTCCCTCGCGGCCGCGCCTGCGGCGAGCGCTGACCCTGCCCTGCCGGGCGTGGACACGATGTCGTACGCGGTGGAGGACTTCTCCTACCCCGGCGCGGCGGCCATCCAGGCGGAGAAGGGCGTCACGCTCAAGCGCGGTGACGGCAACCTGATGCTGCAGGCGTGTGACGGAACTCAGGACATGACGGTCAACACCCGTGGCCTGAAGGACTACTGCTTTGACGTCAAGTCGAAGCCCGCCTACCTCTCCCTTGAACTGCCGTCCGCGTTCGGGATCTGGACCGGGGCCTACCCGGTCAAGACGACCATCGAGGCCAACGGCACCAAGACCGTCATCGACGCCCCCGCCAACGACTTCACCGGCTACGGCGAGGCGACCTCGGACCGGGTGAAGTCCACCCTGATCGAGCTCCGCGTCACCGGCGAGAACACCAACCCTCCCGCACCCGCCGGCGACAGCACTCTCGCGTTCACCGGAAAGATCGCCATCGGTGAGGGCAAGCGGTCCTGCACCGCCACCCTCGTCGACCCCCGCTGGGTCCTCACCGCGAAGCACTGCTTCGCGGAGAACCCCGCCGACACCAGCACCGTGATGTCGGGGATGCCCAAGGAGAAGACGACAGTCACCGTCGGCCGCACCGACTTGACCACCTCCGGCGGCCACACCACTGACGTTGTCGAACTCGTCCCGCACGCTGACCGCGACCTTGTCCTGGCCCGCCTGGACAAGCCCGCCTCCACTGTCACCCCGGTCGCGCTGTCCCCTACTCCTCCGTCCGTCGGCCAGGACGTCACCGTCGCAGGATTCGGCCGTACGAAGACGGACTGGGTGCCCTCCAAGATCCACTCGGCGACTTTCACCACGGGCGCCTCCGACGCCACCGGCGTTCTCCTCGCACCCAAGGACCCGTCTGACGCCACCGTCTGCCAGGGCGACGCAGGCGGCCCGGCCGTCCGGATGGACGCCGGCAAGCCGGTTCTCGTCGGCGTCACCGCCCGCTCCGGCCAAACCGGCTGCCTCGACGCCGCCAACACCACCGCCGGCGTCTACGACGTCCGCGTCGATGACCTTGGTCAGTGGATCAAAAGCAACGTCGTAGTGCCAGGACCCGACACGAGCAGCCTGACCGACCAGCGGGCGCTGGCGGACTTCAACGGGGACGGGAAGGCCGACCTGGCCGCCGTCGACAAGAACGGCACCCTCCAGGTCTACCGCGGTCGCGCCGACGGCACCTTCGAGTCGACCCCGACCGCCGTCGGCACGCCCGGTGTGTGGAAGACGGTCCAGCGGATCTTCGCCGGTGACTTCAACGGCGACGGCAAGCGCGACATCGCCGCCGTCTGGGAGAGCGACCGCATCCTCCTGCACGCCGGCAAGGGCGACGGCACCTTCGCCACCACGGTCACCCTGAGCCCCCAGAACGCAACCTGGGCGCAGCTCAAGCACCTCACCCGCTACAAGGTCGACCCCGCCAGCCCGAAGGACGGGGTCCTGGCGACCCGTCCCAACGGCGAGCTGTACGCGTACAAGGTCGGCTCGAACGGTCAGCTCGACTTCAACGGCGGCAAGAAGATCTGGCCTGATGCCTCCTTCAACAGCGTCATCATCCTCGGGACCGGCGACTTCAACGGCGACGGCCGTGACGACGTCGTGGGTGTCTGGGAGAACGGCGCCCTGGTCCGCTGGACCGGCAACGCCGCCGGGACCCTGGACGCCGGCGGTCTGGCCGCGGCCGGCACCTGGACCGACCTGAAGATCGTCACCGGTGACGTCGACGGCGACGGCAAGCTCGACATCGTCAGCTGGAAGGGCACCAAGATGACTTTCCACCGCGGCAGGGGCAACGGCACCTTCGAGGGCGTCCAGCCCTGACCCACACGCCCATCGACCCTCCGTCGCAAGTGACCGGGACGCTCCCGGCGGCGCGGCGGCGGGCCAGGCGACGGGACCTCCGTCCCGTTCGCACACCCCCCACCCACCCGATTCCGGCGGCTCCGGCTGACGCCGACGACGGAATCCGGTAATGCACCCTCCCGGACGGGAGACGCCTCCACGGCGCCTCCCGTCCGGGGTCTTACACACGATCAAGGACTGAAGTGATCTCCAACCTGATGCGGCGCGCCAAGGGCACGCTCGCGGTGACCATCGCCGCCGGCGCCCTGCTCGCGGCCACGTCCCCCGCCCAGGCCGCACCCGTCCCGACGCTCACCGCGGCCGGCGCCATCGTGATCGACGGCACCAACGGGGCCACGCTCACCGCCAAGGATGCCGACACCAAGCGCCCCATGGCGAGCACCACGAAGATCATGACCGCCCTGGTGGTCACCTCCCTGCCGAACCTCAACCTCGACCAGAAGGTCACGGTCAAGCAGGAGTACCTGGACTACGTCTACGTCCAGGGAGCGAGCTCGGCCCAGCTCAAGGCCGGGGCGACCCCGACGGTCCGTCAGCTGCTGTACGGGATGATGCTGCCGTCGGGCTGCGACGCCGCGTACGCCCTCGCGGACACCTTCGGCACGGGTACGACCATGGCGGCCCGCACGGCGGACTTCATCGCGAAGATGAACGCCAAGGCCAAGGAACTCGGCATGGCGAACACCGTCTTCGACTCCTTCGACGGCATCTCGTCGACCGGCAAGAACCTGGCCAGCCCGCGCGACCTGGCCACGCTCACCCGTCAGGCGATGGCCGACCCCCTGTTCCAGACGCTCGTGAAGACCACCACGTACAGCACCGGCGGCACCTCCGCCGTCGCCGCCTGGAGCAACACCAACCTGCTGGTCCAGCCTCGGCCGACCGGCTACGGCGTCCCGGGCGCGATCGGCGTGAAGACCGGCACGACCACCACCGCCGGCAAGTGCCTCGTCTTCTCCGTCACCCGCAACGGCAAGACCATCATCGGTGTCCTGCTGAACGACGAGGAGCGCTACATGGACTCCATGGCCCTCACCGACTGGGCCCTCGGCCCGGCAGCCGGCTCCAAGAACGCCCTCCAGCGCAGCAACACCGCCCCGATCCCCGACGTGCTCGACTGACCTCGTTCCGAAGCACACACCGGCAAGTCCGCCGGACGCCGTTGCTGCCGACGCCGAAGGGCGTCGGCAGCAACGGCGCGCCCGGGGATCACAGGCCACGTCCAGGGCCCGCCCTGATTCCCCTGGCGTCTCAGCGACCCGACATCGGATGACGGGCGGTGGTCTCGCGAGCCTGAGGCCATGGCGACGAGGTATCCGGCCCTTCCGCTTTAAATCACCATATTAGATAAGGAAAGTGGGAACGTAGTGAGCGACAGGGCACGACGCCTGGCGGCATTGTGCGCCGCGGGTATGGCACTGACTCTGACGGCCTGCCACGGCCAGGCGAGCAGTTCGAGCAACACCAAGCGGGGCAACGACGCCGACGGGAAGTTCCTCTCCGACTCGATGCAGTTGTTCAGGGACGCGTCATCGGTACGTGTCACGGCCAGGTCCGCGGTCGCGATGGGGAGTGCGGTCGAGATCTCCGTGGACCGGGACAAGAACTGTCGCGTCGACGCCCAGAACGGGTCCTTCCGCGTTGCCGTGGAACGCGGCGGCCGCACCTGGATGAAATGGCGTGAGGACCTCCTCGAGAACGCGGCAACCACCCCGGACGGCGAGCGGCTGGACAAGGCACTGCGCGGCAAGTGGCTGGAGCTCGGCCAGGAAGGCCGTATCCGCAAGAGCATGGTCGACCTGTGCACGATGACCTCGCTGCACAACGTCGCCAACGTGCTGGCGGACCCCCGTCAACGCGCCATCCGTGAGCCCGAGACCACCGAGAACGGCGAACGCGTCGTCCCCGTCCGCCGGGGTGAGGACCGCAACTCGGTGACCGCGTACGTCGCGGTCGGCGAGAAGCCCTACCCACGAAAGCTCGTCGTGGACATAGCGACCTTCTCTCCCACTCCGGTCGAGTTCAAGCTGGACGCCTACGGCGAACCGGTCACCGTGACACCGCCGGCCGCCTCACTGACCGTCCGTTCGGCGCCCATCGAGGTCCTCGCCGAGAAGAACCTCGCCGCCGGCCTGCCTGGCAGCTGAGGGGTGTCCCATAACTGCTGGTCACAGCGGGCGTGTGGTACGGGAACTGCGTAGCTGTTGGGTTTCTGGCGTCGGTACCATCCGGTCACAAACCAGCCGTACCGGCGGCTTCCCGCGTTCAGAGAGCGATTCATCACATGGCCAGCCAGCGAGCAACGACGGCCCTGTGGCGCCCCACCGGCCCCAAGGAGCTGGACCTGGTCCGCGAGCTGGACTGGCGCGCCTGGCCGCCTCGGCTCCCCGAGCAGCCGATCTTCTACCCAGTCCTCAACGAGGACTACGCGATCAAGATCGCGAGGGACTGGAACGTGAAGCACAGCGGTGTCGGCTTCGTTACCCGATTCGAGGTCGAGTCGGAGTTCTTGGGCCGGTACCCCGTCCAGCAGGCTGGGGGGCGGACGATCCTCGAGCTGTGGGTGCCGGCTGAGGATCTGGACGACTTCAACGCTCACATCGTCGGCGAGATTCAGGTGGTACACGAGTTCCGCTGAGGCAGCGTAGCTTGCTGACGTGGCAGGCCGCCCCCGGTGCGACGACCCCTGCGTGGCTGGTGTGATCACGGCGTCGTCCGTCTTGGACAGCCCCGTTCGCCCGGCTGAGGTTGTCGTTTACGGACTGCTGTCGAACACAGATCGAACTTGGTCCAATTTTATCCAGTTCACCGGACATATCGAGCTTGTGTTGGCGGTGGCAAGGCTGGCCAGCAGGGCGAGCATCTTGTCCTTGTTCAGCGGCAGGCTCTACGCCTGGGCGCGCCCTGACGCGTGGTTGGCCGCCGAGCTGCACGCCGAGGCGCACGAGCGGGCCCGCCAGGAGGGTCCTCAACTGCGCACGATGGCACCGGCAAGCCTCCGCCCTGGGCTGGAGCGCCGCGCAGGCCGAGGTGATGCGGCGGGCCACGGGCGGACACCCCCACGACGATCAGGCCGACTACCACCGAATGGACCCCACCAACCCCTGCGCCCGCCGGGGCCGCGCCGTGGCGCGGGCCCCGTCCTCTCGCTGGTCGACACGGATCTCTTCGACCACGACGGGCAGGGGCGCAGTACAGTCGCACCCACGCAGGACGGGCACGACGCCCGCGCGGCCGAGGAGAGCCGGCGCCTGACCGAGGAGAAGCGGCACAGGGATGCTGAAAGCAGGGCAGGGCCAATGTGCCCCGGTCGCGGTGACCGGCTGCCGAAGGAGATGGCGTGCTCGATGGACGATGTGCGGGTGTTCGGGGAGCGGGCCGCCGAGCTGGACACGCTGGGGATCGTGTGGGACACCGCCGACTACTGCTTCGCCACCGACCTCACCGCCGGCCGGGCCTACTACGAGCAGCACGCGACCCTGACCGCCCCGCAGGACGCGGTGATCCTCGACGTCCAGATCGGGCAGTGACTCACCAACATTCGCCGGCATGGCGGGCTCGGAAGGACCCCATACGCGCCGCGCGGCGGGCGGGCGCGCTCGCCGCGATCGATGAGGACTGGAATCCGGGCGACGACGACTCCGGGTGGACGGTGGACTGCAACGCCACTACGCCTACCTCTCCCAGGTCCTCGCCGAAGGGACACGGCTGACGTCCGTCAAGCCTGACGCGACCTGCCACGGCGAGGACATCGGCCCTTGGCCGGCCACCCAACGACGGGACTGGGGCCGGCCAAACGCCGAACAGCAGGCCCCACGCCGCACTGGATGTCGCCCTGGCACGGGTCGCACGTGCCCGCCAGGCGCCCGCGAAGACCGGTGCGACCATCAACCCCGTCCGGACGGGGCGCGGAAGCCGGGGCATCCGGGCCCTCCCCCGGTACGTCGCGCGGGAAGGCGGCGGCGTCCCGGGGCGATTGATGCTATGTCAGACGCCAGATCACCCATAGGGGCTGTCCAACAGATGGTCTCCAAGCCACCTCAGGGCCTGCCTGTGCTCGTGTGGCCCACTCACCTATCCGCCCAAGACCAGCTCGACGCTTCCTGCCGCCCTCCCGCTGTCGGCACCGCGGGCAGAGCCAGTCGGAGCCGAGGCCGGCCGGGCTCCTCCACTCGTGGGTCCGCGACGGCCGGGCGGACGGCCCGGCGGTCCAGGGCCTCCAGGCCCTGGACACGGCTCACGAGTCACGAGTCAGGAGTCACGGTCGGCCAGGACGAAGTCGGCCAAGTAGTGCGGGCAGTGCGACAAGTGCCAGGTCACCAGCAGCCGATCCTCACCGATCACCACGGTGCGCGCCTGCCCGCGCTCCTCGTCAGCGCCGCACGCCCGGCACGGCCGCAGCGTCGTGGGCACAATCGGAATCACCACACGCTCCCCTTTCCCGGGCCCATGAAGGACCCGCCCCCCAGCGGGCACCGGGAAGGGACCACACCTATCAAATCCGTGCAGTCCATGCCTCGTTACCAGCACGTTCGGTACACGCTGCCGTGGCTGCCCCCGGGACGGACGCCGAGACTGGGCACGCAGCCCGGGGCTGTCCGAAGGCGTGGAACGAGCGCGCTGTGTGAGGAAGACCGGCTGGCGGTCCTCGCGGGTTTGTGAGGCGGCCGTGCCCGGAGACGGGCATGGCCGAGGTTCGCCCCCGGCCGGGCCGAGTGTGCCGGGCGACGTCTCACAGATCGTCACCCCGGGTCGGAAAGGCTCGACTTGTGCCGGGCTGGCCTGCGACGATGCCGTCATGACGCAGATCATCAAGGGGGGCAATCTGCCCATGTCCGGCGAGCCCATGCGGGTCGCCGTGGTCCGTCGGGCGGCCGGGCCGGGTGTGCCCGAGATCGACCCGGCGGCACTGCTGCTGGACGACAGCGGAAAGGTGAGGGGCCGCAGCGACCTCGTCTTCTACAACCAGCGCGCGCACGCCGCCAGCGCCGTGGAACTCCTGGGCAACGCCCGCAGCGAGGACGGCCGGATGGCGGACTGGCTGGAGATCGACCCCGGCGGGGTCGAGCCGGAGGTGGAGCGCATCGTGATCGCCGCCTCCTCCGAGGGCGCGACCTTCGGAGAGATACCGGGGCTGTACCTGGAGGCGGTCAGCACTGCCACGGGCGAGAGGATGGTGGTGTACTCGGTCGACGACGACGACGCGACGACCGAGACGGCCTACGTGCTGGGCGAATTCTACCGCCGCGACGGGGGCTGGAAGTTCCGCGCGGTCGGGCAGGGGTACGACTCCGGGCTCCCGGGGCTGGCCGCGGACTACGGGTTCGCGGTGGAGGACGAGACGGACGCCGAGCCGGAGGCTGAGGCGGATGCCGGTCCGCCGCCCGCACCCGCGCTGCCCGAGGCCCCGCCGCCCGCCCCGCCGCTGCCTGCGCCGGCGGCCCCAGCGGGGACCGTTCCGGCCGCGGCGACTCCGGGGGCGGCTGCGACGGCCGTCCCGTCGGGGGCCGGAACCGAAGCGGCGGCCGCGGCGCCCCCTGCACCCGCCGGCGTCCCCGTCTCCAAGGCGGGCGCCCCGCTGCTCGGCACCATCACCAGGCGGATCAACAGCCTCCCGACCGACTTCGGCCCGGACTTCCCCGTCTTCACCCAGGAGGGCAAGGGGGAGGACATCGTCCGGGTGGAATCGGCCACGGCCGCCGGCTTCGCGGTCGTCGACCTGGTCCGCCTCGGGGACGGCCACGTCGAGGTCAGCCGGTTGAACCACCGCAACCGCGAGCAGAGCCCCTCGGCCCTGAGCGGCTGGGCCGACGACTTCACCGGGCGCGGGATCGTGGACCACGACGGGAACGGACCGCTGCGGCTGCGCGTGAAGGCGCGGGGCGAGTGGAAGATCACCGTCAGCCCGGTCTCGGTGCTGCGGGACGCCTCCGAACGCGTCGAGGGCGTCGGCTCCGACGTCCTGGCGTACTCGGGGCCCGCCGTCGACCTCGCCGTCAGGTACCGCAACAGCAAGGACGACGGCTGGTTCCGGCTGGAGTCCCTCCGGCGCAGCGCCTCGCGCCGCACCCTGCACAGCGGCGACCGGTGGCCGGGGCGCTGCACCGTGGCGCTGACCCGCGGGGCACGGCTGCTGATCGTCGACTACGACAGCGCCTGGTCCCTCACCCCCCGCGAGGTCACCCCGCACCCCAACCGGCGGGAGGGCGAGATCCCGCCGTTCTGGCGGCGCCTGCGCTGACGGGCACGCCCCGCGCGCTCAGCGGGCCCCCACCGCCGTGACTAGCTCCTCCGGCAGACCCAGCAGGCGCAGGGCGTCCGGTACGGAGGGGCCGAGCGCGGACACGGCCGCGGCGACAGCTATGGCGCAGGCAGGGATGTTCGTCGCCGTGTGGTCAGGGCCTGCGGCATGGTGTGCAGGAGCTCGAGCCGGCGCTGTACCGCCTCTGTCGCTCCTGGCCGATTCCCGGGGGCCCTGCGGCGCGGGGAGACCAAGCGCGGCCCGAGCTCACGGGCTCGGGCCGGGTCGCGCACGGCCTGCCCCTGGCGGTGGGCCCGGTCCACGGCGGGCTCCACCTCCACTGGGTCAGGGGCCTGCCGGCGGGCGAGGCGACCTTCGGCGACCGCCATCCAGAGTTCGCAGCTGCCTGCCGCCTCGTCGGCGAGGTGGGCGAGGTCGGCCCGCACCTCGAGCCAGTGGACCGCCTCGGCAGATCCCGGCCCGTACGTCCGCACCGCCCAGTCCTCCCACCCGACGGCGAGGAGCACCGCCCGTTCGTGCTGTCCCGCACGCGCCGCGGCGAGGATCGCGGGAAGGGGGTCTTCAGACACGCTTGTGGCAACCGTCGCTGAGTCGACGGGTGCGGGTGCCGGGGTGGAGTTGGCGGTGAGGAACAGGGCCTCGCCGCGTGGATGGCCCTTGACTCCGTGGCCCGGTCCCCGCGAAGAGCCGCTTCGACCGCCGTGGCAGTCGTGGCCGGCACCGCAACGACCCCAGCGCCTCCGTCAGCCAGTGCGCCGCCACCCCGGCACCCAGCGGCCCCCGCAGCGCCTCCGGGTCGGATCCACGCTGTACACCCGCCGACCCCCGGACCGCGATGGACCGTGCGGCTACGGGGTGTCGCCCCGCCACACTAACGGGCCGGCCGCGCCGCCGCCCTCGGGCGGCACGTAGTCGCAGCGGCCGCCGGGGCCGAACGAGCCGCGGTCCGACATCAGCAGCGCACCATCCACTACTTCCCGCGGAGACCAGCCGGTGATATCGAGGAGCATCCCGTCCGGCGGGCCGCCGACGAGTTCCACGTAGGTGTGACCGGGCTTCGGGCCCGTATCCGATCCGTCCGCCTCCGCCCCGTACACCCACCGGTCCCACCGCGCGGCATCCATCCGACCAGCCTCCCATCCCCACCTCGCGCCCGGGGTGGGGATGAGCACTCTGTCTACGGCCGGGAGAACTCCGGCCCGCAAGCAGCCCCCTGACGCCCCTGGCCCCCCGCACTCCGCCCCTCGCCCCTCGCCCCTCGCCCCTCGCCCAGTGATACGGCTGCACGTACGGGCCGGCCGCCTTACGCCGCCGGAAGGCACGCTGGCGACACGCCGGTGAGCAGTAGCGAATATCCGCACGTCCAGCCGTGACAAGCCGCCCGCAGCCACCCCCGCACGCCAGGCCCGAACCCCGGTTGCCGTTACGGATGCGCGTAAGGGAGGTGCGGCAGGCCGGGGAGCACACCACCCGTACCAGCGAGGATTCCGTGCGGCGGACCACGACCTGGCCACAGGCCGCGCACGGGGCCGGTGCCATCACCTCGCCCCGGCCGACCAGTTCGCCGGACCAGAGGGCGTCGGCGGCGCGGTGGGCGGCAGCCGGGCGGGACAGTCCCGTCACCGGGTCCGGGGCGCCGGCCCGGTAGCAGGCCTCGCAGATCACCAGCCACTCCCCCATCCACGCCCCCCGGTCCGCCCGGACCGCGCCGGAGACCAGGAACCCGACAGGCAGCGGAGGCTGACCACACATCACGCAAGAAGCCGTACGCATACCCGTCACGCTACTGCGCCCCCGAAGGGGAGGGGCGGCGGCAGCTGTCGGCCGCCCATGTGGAACATGGGCGAGGCCCGGGCCCACAGCTCCTCCGCCAGCCGCTCACCACCACCACCAACGGTATTGCGTGTAGCGCGAGTTCGGCTCAGCCGTGTACGGCGGCAGTCCGCCGCCGGGCCAGGCTTGTGCAGCGCAGGCCGCCGCCGGGGTGCCAGTCCATCGCCGGGCCGGCCGCGTTCCCGTGCTCGGCGCACCAGCCGACCGGGGCCAGACCGCCGCAGCCGAACCGGCGGCACACACACCCGTCCACAGAATCGGCGTAGGGCACCCCGTGCCCGACCACCCCGCCCGCCGGCCCGTCCGCCGCCGTGCCCCGCAGCCTGGCCGGCCACCCCAGCGTCACCAGCAGACCACCCGAGCCGGGCCGTAGCGTGCCGAACACCCGCGCCCCACCCTGAACAGCGAGCGCGGGCGCGGCCGGCGCGGTCAGCCGGCCCACCGCCGCCCCGACCCGCCGGACAGAACGGCGAGCTGTTCGGCGGCCTCGTCGGTCATCCACCCCGACAACCGGTCCTCGATGTCCACCGACGCGACCGTCGCGACGAGGCCGAGCTTCACGGCCATGTCGAAGCAGGAGCGGCGCAGGCCGAGGCGGACCGCCGCCTGATCCGGGCCCAGGGGCACGTGCCGGTCGAGGAGGGCGGGCAGATCCCGGCGCCGGCCGAGCGCGGCTACCTGGCCCGGGTGGGCGTCGGGGAACGCGATGTCGCCGCCGAGGTAGACGAGCAGACCGGCCTTCACGAGGTGCCGTCCGTCGTGGCGGTCACCCGCGGCCGGCACCGCATCGTCCCTGGGCCCGGGTGGTCGGGCGTTGGAGGACGGCTGCGGAGCCAGGCAAGACCGCCAGTCCGGACAGGCGGAGGAAACCTTCCCCGAGGGCGTCCAGACCCATCAGCAGGCCGGTATCGGCCTGGAGGCGGTTCCGGGCGCCGGTGGGGAAGGCTTCTCCCGCTCGATCAGGCAGGAGGGGCGAGCTGTCAGGCGGTCGGTTCCTTGGCCAGCCGGTAGGCCCTCAGGTCACCCACGGAGATCAGCGCCAGCCCGTCGCGTTCGGCGAGGTCCCCCAGATCACCGAGGCGGGCCATGCTCCAGTCCGGTCGGACGACCTCGCACATCGTGGTCACGTCGGACAGGCCTGCCAGGCGGGAGAGGTCCACCGCGGCCTCGGTGTGGCCGTCGCGCTCCAGTACGCCGCCGCGGGCCGCCCGCACCGGGAAGATGTGGCCGGGCCTGGCGAAGTCGCCGGGCCCGCTGGTCGGATCGGCCAGCGCCCGCACGGTTCGGGCGCGCTCGTCGACGGGGATACCGGTGATGCCGCCGGCGATCAGGTCCACCGAGACGGTGAAGGCCGTTCCGTGGAGGCCGGAGTTGTCGGCCGCCATCTGCGGCAGTTCGAGGAAGCGTTGCCGAGACTCACCGACGTTCGTTCCTACGTCTCACCTACGCAGCCAGCCCTCGCGGGCCGGTCAGCCGGCTACCGCCTCCGGCCCCTGGCCGAAGGGCGGGACGTCCTCCACGGTGACGTCCACGCGGATCCGCCTGAACCTGAGCGGATGGCGGTAAACACCATGGTCAACGGCCCGGTGTGACCGGCGCCGGCTGCGGTCAGGGTGCTCGCCGACCTCCCGGGAGACGTCCGGGCGCAGCGGTGTGGTCCGGCCGACCGCGCGGAGCCGGTCGGCCTGGTCGTAGCGGCCCAGGACCAGGAGCTGGGGGCGGGTCAGGGTGCCGGTGACGGCTCCGATGACGGCCTCGGTGGTGCCCCGTCGTCTGATCTTGGTCCAGCCGCGATAGCAGACCAGATATCTACTGGTCAGGGGCTTAGTGACGATTGCCTTCCACCCCGGAGACGTCCGTCCAGGACTCCAGCCACTGCCGGGCCTTGGCCAGGTCGGTGGTCATCGGGCACAGGGTCCAGGGGGCCGTCAGGGCGTGGTCGGCGAACAGGGCCTCCAGGAGGGTGTGGCGCTCGGCATAGGGGCGTGCGAGCAGCTCCTCGCCGTCCAGCTGAAGGACGTCGAAGGCCACGAAGTAGGCCGGCCACTTCACGGCGATGGCGACGGCTCCACGAGCGCGGGCGGCGGCCCGGCGCTGCAACGCCCCGAACGACAGGGCGCCGGCCTCGGTGTCCCAGACGACCAGTTCGCCGTCCAGGACGAGGCCGGCGGGGAGCTGTGCCTCGGCGGAGGCCACCAGGTCGGGCCAGCGGTCCTGGACCAGCGCCCCGCGCCGGGTCTGCACCACCAGCGCCCCGCCGGGACCGGCCGCGGTGAACAAGATCGCGCGGTGACCGTCGAGTTTCTGTTATGCGGTGTTGGACTGTCCGAGGCTCCCGGGCAGACGGCGGCACCGGGGCGGCGGGCAGGGGGCTGCTACGCGACACCCGTCATGTCGCGGCCGTCTGACATCCTGCGGACCATGACCTACTGGGACCCGATACCGACCACCCGTGCCATGGTGGGCAAGCCCCACCCCCTGTGGCGCGGCGGCCTGGTGAGACACGACTGGTCCGGGCCGGAACCCGAGGGTTGGGCCAGTCGTGACTGGCGTAGCGTCCCGGGCCCCTTCTACACGACCAACACCGACAACTGCCTGACCGGGCGGCAATGCGCGCCGCACCAAGTCGCGTACGAGGACGAGTACTGCAGCGAGTTCGTCTACCGCCAGCCGGTCAGGGCAGGGGAGGTTCACGAGCTGACCTGCGCCGCGGAATGCGACCCGTTCGGAGCGTACGGCGGCGACGGCGACTCGCACTGGACCCCTGAACTGGTCCAGCACTGGTGGCGTGAGCGCGACAGAGTCCGGGAGTGGGCCCTGCGCGTGGGGTACGGCGAGTGTGCAACATCCGAGGTCGCAGCACTCCAGGACGCCGCGGCCGGCGCACGGGCCTACGTCGCCCACCTAGACCAAGGCCTCGGGCAGTACCTGCGCGACTACGCGTTCTGGCTCGCCGAGGGTCGCCCGGCGGCCATGGGTGAACGGCTGCCGGAGCTGGGCCCATAGCTATCCACCGACCGCGGCAGCCCGAGCAACGGACAACATAGAACCCTGTCCATGATTTCTGCTCATAGGCCGACCCGGCACGGAGCGCGGCCGGGCCCGGCACGGCTTCTGCGGCCTGCGCCAGCATCGGCTCCGCCGGCGGCCTGAGGACCATCTCCGGGGCCTCCTCGCCCGCCCCCTCCTCCAGGGTCCGCCGCCACGAGCGGCCTGACAGGGCGGCCGCACCGGCCCGGTGTCTCAGGGCTTGGGAGAGAGGTGTCGGCTTGCCGGGCAGACCCTGCCGGACAGTGTGAGCTGCGGGGATGGGCACGACGTTGGAATTGTTCACGGCACTGGACGCGGCACCGGGTTCCGGCTCGTCTGTCGGGCGCTGTGCACCCCTTGACCAGGTCCGGTGCAGCTCGGACTGCCGGGCGCCGCTGGCGTACGTCATGGTCAAGGCTCCTCACGCGGGTGGGCGTGGGACTCCGGACAGAGTCCCCCATTCACCCGGTATTGGTGTCGCCGAAGCCGATGGTGTGACGCCTGTTATCGAGCCGTGATCATTCGGTGGGTGCGGCGCAGAGCTCCGAGACGATCGTGAACGAGGTCGTCACCATCCCCGCCGCCATGGCTGGCGGCATCACCGCGTGCGTGGTCTTGCCGTGCGCCATGCCGTTGCGGATCTGCCGCCCGTGGTCGGGGTACTCCGCCTGCCGGGCGGTCAGGACACCCCTCTCGGCGCCCTGCTTGATGAGCTGCTGCAGCGGGCTCTTGCCGCGCCCGGGATGCGGTCGTGCAGCACGATCTCCACCGCGATCGGGGAGTGCATGACCGCCACGGTGGAGAACTCGTAGCAGTAGTACGACTGGCGCAGCGGCTCCCGGGCCGTGCGCAGGACGGTCGTCGCGGCCTCGGGGACGCCGTCGGGCACGACCAGGTCCTCCACGAGTTGTGCATGTCGGCGTACTGGCCGGCGAAGTAGTGGGCGCGTTCGTCGGGCACCGGGAGCGGGAGGCGCCGCGTCCGTCCCACACGCTGAGCGACGGCCGGCCAGGCGTCTCTCACAAGCGGTACGTCTGTCACGCTGATCGCGAATCACCCTGTTCGCCAGACGCCGGCCCGATTCTCTGGATGCCGGCTCGTCTGCGCTCGATGTGCCGACGCGGTCTCCGGTGCCCGGCAGGTCCTTGGCGAGCCGACCTGCGAGTGCGCTCACCGGACGTCGACCGGGTGAGGACGCCTAGTGTGAGCAGAGCGAGCGCCGGCAGCACGGCGACGATGATTCCCATCGGCAAGGCTTCGGCGGCGCCACCCGCGCCGGCCAGCGGAGCAAGTGCCCCGCCGAACATGAACTGGCTGAAGCCGAGCAGAGCGGCAGCCGACCCGGCGTGTCCGCCGTGGTCGGCCAGGGCCTGGGCCGCGGCGTTCGGCATGACGAGGCCCACGCTGGAGACCAGGACGAACAGGCCGGTCAGGAGCGCGGGCAGGGGTGCCCGTGTCAGCACCGCGCCCAGGACCGTGGTGCCACCGGCTGTCGCGCCCAGCAGCCCGGCGAGCAGCAGCCCGCGGGCGCCGGCCCGGGCCACCAGCCGGCCGCTGATCTGGGCGGCCGCGATGAGTCCGGCGGCGTTGACGGCGAACACGGCGCTGTACTGCTGCGGTGACAGGCCGTGGATTTCCTGCAGGACGAACGGCGAGCCGGAGATGTAGGCGAACATCGCCGCGAAGACCAGGCCGTTGGCCAGGACGTACCCGGTGAAGACCCGGTCGCCGAGCAGCTGCCCGACGACGGCCAGCAGCGGCTGGCGTGACGCGGAGGACCGGGTCTCCGGCAGTCCTGCGGCGGAGGCCGCCAGCATCACGGCGCCGAGTACGGCCAGGCCCACGAAGATCCCCGGCCAGGCCGTGGCGCGCAGTAGCTGGCCGCCGAGGACCGGCGCGAACACCGGTGCCAGGCCGGTGATCAAGGTCAGTACGGAGAAGAGACGTGCGGCGCGGGTTCCGGAGGAGCGGTCGCGGACCATGGCGTTGGCGATGACGATGCCGAACGCCCCGCCGATGCCCTGGACCAGGCGTAGGCCGACGAAGGTACGGACGTCGGGCGCCACCGCGCAGAGCGCGCTGGCGATGGTGTAGAGGGCGAGGCCCGCCAGCAGCGGACGCCGCCGGCCGTAGGTGTCGCTCAACGGCCCGGCGATCAGCTGCCCGATGGCCAGCCCGGCCAGGCAGGCGGTGATGGTGAGCTGGGTGGCCGCGGCGCTGGCGCGCAGGTCGCCGGCGAGGTCCGGCAGTCCGGGCAGGTAGCCGTCGATGGACAGTGGTCCCAGGGCCGCGAGGGCTGCGAGCAGGACGATGAATCGGGTTTGTGGGCCGGCGGCGTCGTTGCTCATGGCTCAGTACGCCACGGTGATGCGGCGGCGGATCGCGGTGCCGCTCTCGATCGTGTCGGCCAAGGCGATCGCGTAGTCGGCGTACGAGATGCGGCTGTTGCCGTCGTCGTCGGTGAGCAGGGTGTCCGCGGCGCTGCGGTAGGTCCCGGTCCGCTCGCCCGCTTCGATGACTGCGGCGGGCGATACGTACGTCCAGTCGAGGTCGTGCACGCCGCGGTAGAGGTCGAGTGCTTCGGACTGGGCCTCGGCATTGGCCTTCCACAGCGCGGGGAAGTCCGGGTCGTCCATGACCCGGGTGCCGGTCGGCGTGCGTAGGCTACCGGCACCGCCGATGGTGACCAGGCGGGTGACACCGGCTCGGCGGAGTCCGTCGATCAGCGCACGGGCGGCACCGACGATCGTGGCGCGGTCGTTCTCCTGGCCGATCCGGGGGCCGACGGCCGACAGTACGGCGTCGTGGGAGGCGGCGAGGCCGGCGACTGCGGCGGCGTCTGTGACGTCACCGGTGGTCACGGTCAGGGCCTTGTGCCCCAGTCCGTCGATGTGGCCGGCTCGGGTGACCGCGGTGACGGTGTGGCCGCGACGCAGTAGTTCCTCGGTGGCGGGCCGGCCGATGTTGCCGCTGGCGCCGAACAGGACGATCTTCATGTGCTGCTCCTTGTTTCTGATGGTCACAGGACGGGCTGGCCGTCGGCGACGATGGCCGCGGTGATGCCGCGTTCGTCGGCGGCGTGCTGGAAGCGCTGCTCGATGTCGGGTTGTTCGGTGTAGAACGGCGGGTTGTGGAACAGGCCGTAGTGCATGGCGCAGACGGTGCCGGCGCCGAGTGCGACGGCGGCCTCGACGCCCTGCTCGGGGGTCATGGTCGCCGGGACGTTGGCCGCGTAGCCCTCGAAGTGGGCGATGACGCCGTTGACCGGGACGAACGCGACGTCGAACGGGCCGTGGTCGCGGGCGATCTGCCACCAGCTGCCGTGCCACTGGGTGTCGCCGCAGTGGATGATCCGCCGGCCGGAGCCTTCGACGACCCAGGCGACCTGGTCACAGTCGTTGCCGCGCCAGTCCAGCGAGGTCACCGGGGTGACGGTCAGCTCTCCGATGCGGCGTGACCGGCCCAGGTCCTGGGCGACGGGGGTGATGCCCGCCTCGCGCAGCGCCGCCGCGCTGGGGGTGTGGCAGCCGATCGTGCCGGTGGCCGCGATCCGGGCGATCAGGTCGTGGTCGTAGTGGTCGGGGTGCAGGTGGGTGATGAGGGCGTGGGTGCCGGGCGGGGTATCGACCGGGTCGACCGGCCGGTGCGGCGGCCCCATCACCGGTGCCAGCGGAGCGACGTTCTCGAGCGGGTCGATGAGCAGGCGGGTGTCGCCGAGACGGATCTCGACGCCGGCCCAGGCCAGCCGACGCACGGAAAGGGTGGGGGTCATGGGCAGCGACGCTAGACCGAGGTTGTTTAGAAAGTCAACAAGCAAGTTTTGAATCTCAACACCACGATGTATGGTGGTGGCATGCGCACCTATGGGCAGTACTGCGGCATCGCGAAAACACTGGACACCGTCGGCGACCGATGGACCCTGCTGATCGTCCGTGAACTGTTCGCCCTGGGTCCGTGCCGGCACACCGACCTGCGCAACGGGCTGCCCGGGATCGCCAGCAACCTGCTGGTCGACCGGCTCCGCGAACTCGAGGACGCCGGCCTGATCCACCGCGAGGCCGCCCCGCCGCCGGTGGCCACCACCCTGTTCTCCCTCACCGAGCGTGGCCGCGAGCTCGAGCCGGTGCTGCGGGAACTGAGCCGGTGGGGCATGCCGCTGTTGCGTGAGCCGGGCGGCAACGACACCTTCCGCACCCACTGGCTGGACATGCCGGCCCGGGCACTGACCGACCACCACCCCGACCAGCCGGCAATCGCCCTGCAACTGCACGCCGACGGCAACGAAGACCTGGTCATCGAAGTCAAGGACGGCTCGGTGCACACCCACGCCGGCCGGGTCGACCACCCCACCGCGTCACTGACCGGACCGCCGCACCTGCTGGCCGCCACCCTGCTCGGCGACCTCGATCTGAGCGCCGCAGTACAGCAGGGCCTGCGGCTCAGCGGCGAACGCGAGGCAGTAATGCGCATCCTGCCCCGCTGACCGACCGGCCGCTCGCGGGCCTGCGATCTCAAGCTCTACCGAGTCTGCACCGGTCTCAGAAACGACGCGCCCGACATCATCGCCGCCCACCTCACCCACCGCCGCGCGGACGGCGCCGGCACCCTCCGCCGCTTCTTCGCCGACCCCAAGAACCCCCGAACTCGAAGCCACCGACCGCGCCCTGACCGAGGTCGTGCTGCGCACCTGCCGACGCATCGGCATCGATCCGCTCTGGCTCCACCGCGGCACTCCGCTGACGTCCCGATGGCAGACGACAGTTACGGAAGCAAGATCCGCCAACAACTGCACTCATCCGCCAAGCAAAAATCTCGGTCGCGGGGGGGGCGGGTGGTGCAGCTACCTTCGCGCCGTCCAGGCCGGGGACGTCCCAGCCGCCCGCGGGTTCGCCGACGCCGAGCCGCGGATGGCCGAGCTGCTCGTCGACGTCGTCGAGCGGATCGTCGTCCCCGTCACCGCCCTGCCCGGCCCGGGGGCCAGCGAGCCGACCACGGAGATGTTCGCCCTGTGGGGAGTCAGTCCTGGGCAGGGTGCTCCTCACCAGCGCGCACACGGATCCGGAGGACTGACCACTTCGGGTGGGATTCCTGGTTCTGATGGCGCCGGATGAGGCGTCATCTCTACGCTCGAACAACATGTGGCCGGCCGCGTGACCGGCCAAGGACGAACTGGTGCAGGAGAGTACGTGCTCACCACGGGCAAGCTGGTACGGGACCGAATCCCTCAGATCATCCGCGCAGACGGAGCCGAGCCGGAGGTCTACGTGGCCGAACCGGCCGAGTACCGGGAGAGGCTCCGCGCGAAGCTGGCCGAGGAGGTGGCGGAGTACATGGAGGCGGACGAGACCGACGCCCCCGAGGAGCTCGCGGACGTCCTCGAGGTCGCCTTCGCCCTCGCGGCGGACCTCGGCGTCGACTCTGCCCAGCTGGAGAAGATCCGGGCGTCCAAGGCCGAGCAGCGGGGCGGATTTTCGGAGCGCATTGTCTGGACCGGCAACCGTTGACCTGCGGCGCCAGTCCCGTAGCGCCGCTACAGCTCGGGCTTGACCAGCACGATGTGGCTCACCCCGGGCAGGGGAAGCCCGGCCCCCCTCACGGGGATGAGGCCGGCACGGCGGGCGAGCGCAGTGGTCTCCGCCGCGCTGATGCCGCGCTGGAAGGTCCCCTTCCCCTCACTTGACCAGTAGCCGTCGTGGTGGGCCTCCAGTTGCCGCCGGCGGCGGCCTTCGTGATCTCCTCGGGGGAACGGGTGACGACCACGACGTGCCCTCCGGGGCGTACGAACATGGCCGCGTCCTGCAGCGCGCGGATCCGCGCTCCCGGGTCGGGCAGCACGTTGAGGACGAACATCTGGGTCACCAGGTCGTAGCCGTCCCGCTCCGGGCGGGGCCAGCCGAATCCCTCGTGAGGGTCGTACCCGTGCGCGTCCAGCCCGGCGGCCCGGTAGTGGGCGACGTCGGCGCCGCGGCCGCACCCGTGATCGAGCAACGAACGGGCGCCCAGCGGGCCCGTCAGGTGACCGGTGACCGCACGGGCCGCCGGTGAGGCCGTCTGGCGGCTCATCGCGGTCTTGTGCGCCTGGTACGAGCGCGCGCCCGCGGCCGCCGGCTGCTGGCCCGTCAGGTCGCTGATCGCGAACAGGACGTCGTCCGGCTCCGCGACCTCTGGTGTGAGCGGCAGGTCGAGCAGGATCGCGGAGTGGTCGGTGAACGCCTCCGGCCCCGTACGGACCTCGTGCCGGGCCGCGACCGGGACGCCGACGGCCAGGTGGCCACTCAGCAGAGCCAGGTCACACCGGAAGCGGCTGAGCTTGCCGGTGAACATCCGCTCGAAGGTGAACTCCGCCTCCCCGTCCCCGCCGGTGGTGTCGACGAGCCACGCAGTCTGCAGCAGGTGCAGGAACGCCTTGCGCTCGATGTCCGCGGTGAACACGCTGACCTACCCGTCGTACAGCCCGTCCTGCGGCCGCGGCGCGAGGTTGAAGTCCCCGCAGATCATCAGCGGCCGCCCACCCTCGGCCGCCGCCAGCGCCGCCAGCGCCGCCAGCTCGCCAAGCTGGGTGGTGCGCGCCGCGCTGGTGTAGGCGTCGAGGTGAACCTGCAGGACGGTGAGCCAGCCCAGCTCCACTCGCTGCGCCCAGCCGGTCGGCGCAGAGGTGGCCGGGGTGGCGATGTCCTCACGGACCCAGGTGGCGAGGTGGCCGTTGCCGCCTGCGAAGACGTACCCGGGCAAGAGCGGTGGGCGCCGGTCGGCGGGCTTGTACGGCTCTTGCGCAACGATGACCGCGACATCGTGCCCGCGGAGCCAGGTGGCGAGCCGGGCCCGGGCGCCGTCCTCGCCAAGCCGCTTGTTGAGGTTGATCGAGGCCAGCAGCATCAGCAGTGCCCTTCGACGGACGGGATGGTCACAACGGGATCGGACGGCCGGAGGCGGCTTCCTCGCGGAAGGCCTCCCACAGCACGTTCAGCGGGTGCGAGACGTCATAGGTGTCCCGCTCACCCTTGCGCGCGAAGACACCAGAGACGAGTTGGAGCATGGGGTGGAAGTCGTCGGCGAACTCGACCAGGCGGAAGCCCTCGCCGCCGGGCAGCCGGCCCTCGACGGCCGCCTCGCCTATCGACCGGGCGCAGAGCATGCAGCCGCGGGTCATCTCGGAGCGCAGCAGGGCCAGCCCGTAGTAGACGTCGTCGATCTCCGCGACGACCTGGAGATGGGTGCGGAAGTCGGGCCCGTACCAGCGCTCGACGAAATCGGCGATCACCCCGCGGGAGGGGATGACCAGCGGCAGGTTCCGCAGCCGCTCGACGCCGACCCGCCTGGCGGGCAGCTCGCGGACAGACAGGTTCGTCAGGAGGGCGAGGCCTTCGCGGCGCCACTCCAGGAAGTCGTACTCGGGGGCGAGCGGGCCGTCCCCGACCGGCGCGGCCAGTCCCCCGCACAGCAGGTCCACCTGGTTGGAGTCGAGGCGCTGGCGGAAGTCACGGGTGCGTACGTGGACGACCTTGAGCTCTACCTCGCGCGCCATCAGCTCGAGCTCGACACGCTCCCACACCCGGGCAAGGAACGGCAGGGTGAACTCGGTGGTGCCGATGGTCAAAATGCTCCCCAGCCGGCGCCGGGAGTTCGCGATGCCGGTCGTGGTCAAACAGGGCCGCGGCCGCGATCTACTGTTCACCCCGACCGGACTCGAGGTCGTCGACAGAATCCGGACCACCTTCTCGGACTGGCTCCAGGCGGCGCCGTGACACCTACCCGGAAAGACGGCATCGTCCTGCAGCAGACGGACGTCACATCCTCCGCCTGTCAGTTCAGCTCAGCGCCCCATAACCCGGTGAACGCCGGTGTCGCCTGCCCACGCGGAATTCATGACGCCTATCAGCGCCCGGGCCCTCGCCGCCGAATCGGCGTGCGGGACCCGGTACGTGGTCCAGCGGGTCAGAGCGTGACCTTGACGTTGGCCTTGCTGCACTTCACACGCGGCCAGAAGTAGGAGTCATTGTCGTCGTTGTAGTTGAACGTGGCGTTGGTGTCGGACCAGTAGCCGCCGATCTTGATGGTGCCAGAGGTGCTGTTGGTCAGGATGTAGGAATGAATCCCCTGCTCTCCCTCGTCTGCGAACACCACGGTTCACCCTCGCCGGCGCCCTGGTGCCCGCCTCGGACATCGCCGGCGACACCTACGATTTCAGCCTCGACCAGTGCACACTGCCTGTCGATCACCGACGCGATGGGCCACGACGTCAGCGCCTCCCTGATGGCCACCCTCCTGGTCAACGCCGGTCACCTCTGGCCGCTGCGACTGCGCGAGGGTGCCGTGACCGAACTGAGCCTGACAGCGGACCTGCCCTTCGGCATCGCCAAGCAGGCCCCTACCGGGTCCAGGACCTCGACCTGCGCCCCGGTGACCGGCTCCTGCTCCACACCGACGGCATGCAGGAACGCGACGCCGAAACCGTCGACCTGCCCAACCTCCTGCGCAAGACCGCCGAGGAGCACCCCCGCGAAGTGGTACGCGCCCTGGTCGGCGCGGTCACCGACGCCTACGAGGGCCGTGCGCTCCGGGATGACGCCACCGTTCTGTGCCTGGACTGGCACGGCGCCCGCACCCCCGCCTGAGCCGACCCCTTCCACGAGTACGGGGCCGGCCCCGACCCGGGGGAGGTGGTCGGGGCCGGCGGGCGCCACGGTCAAGAGGCTGCGCGCGAGGTGTGGTCAGTGGCGGAAGGCGTCCTTGACGTCTTCTTTGGCCTGGCGGGCGTTGCCCTTGGCCTGCTCGGCGTGGGCCTTGGTCTTCTCGGTGCCCGACATGGGGACCTCCTCGTGTAGTACCGGATTGGTCGTGACACTCCTGTGCTCGCGATCACCGCTTTCAAACGTCATGGCGCCATGCGGGCTTTTATGCGGTAGGTGCGTAGTCGTTTACGTAAATCTGCGGATGTCCCATGTCGCCCTCAGCGGCACCATGGCGGGCATGACCACACCAGAAGCGTTGCCCCCGGGCCTGAACTGGGTAACGGCCGACAGGGTCGCCGCTCTCTGGATGGTCAGACGTAGGTTCGTGCCCCAGCTGGCCTCCACCCACGGGGTGGGGACCAAGGAGCAGAAGAGTTACGGAACCTTAGGTGAGAACACCTTCACCGTGTACTCCTACGCCGAGGTTCAGCGGGTGGTGGCGGAGCTCGAATCCGGTGAGGTGGTCCTAGACCTGTCCTGGCGGGTCGACACCAAGGAGGGGATAAGGGGTGCCCGGCGTGACACTCTGGCCACCTGCGGCTGCGTGGTGCTGATGCTCACGGTAGTCATCGCCGTCGCTGTGCTGTCGAGCTGAGCCCGGACGCGGCGGGGCATGCCGATGGGCCTGTGCGGCGCAGCCGGGGGCAGTGAGACCCGTTGCTGTGCTCTGTCCGCGTCAGGTGTGGAGGCGGCTGTTGGAGCCCTCGCGGTCGCCCGCGCTCTCGTCGTTGAACCAGTGAGCGTTTTCAGCTCCGCCACTCCCGGGCGACGCCATGGTCCTCGCTTGAGTCCTGGAAGCTCCTCGGCTGGCCCGTCAGCACGGTGGGATTTCTGTGAAAAGTCGCGGGCGGTCACTTCGCTGAAGGTCTGGCTCCGCACTTCGGGGCGGAAGACGATCGCGGGGGAGATAGAACGCATGCTCGAAGTATCATCCCTGCCAGGTTCTCCGGCCGGTGCTTCCCGACCTCCGCAGTGACGTAGTCGGACGGAGTCATCCCCGTGGAGAGGACAGAGAGCGATGAGTGTGGCTGAGAGTTGGTCGCGTGTGACGAGTCTGCTTCGGCAGCACGCGCCGGCCGATCACGCGGATCTGCCCGGGCCCGCTACGGAGCAGATGCTCGCGGCAGCCGAGGAACGGATGGGGATCTCCCTGCCTGCGGACCTGCGGACGTGGCTGTTGCAGAACAATCTGGATCTGCCGGAGGAAGATTTCGACGACGAAGTGCAATGTTGCGGTTTCGACGGGTTCCCCGACGAAGGGAGCTTCTTTCTGGGCATCCGGGCGGTGGAGAGCCTCTACGCGAACCGCTCCACGTCCCGCGGATTCGACCCGCCGGACCAGCCGGACTACCCGTTCTGGCGTAACGAGTGGATCCCGTTCCTGTCGGACCAGGACGGCTGGATGGGAAAGTTCATCGACGCGAGGGACGGACGTATCGGCAGATGGTTCGTGGGTGAGCCCACGGTCACCGGCGAGTACGAATCGATGGCTCACTACTTCGACTCCGTGGCGGAGGTGCTGACGAGGATCGGCGCGGGGGACTATCCGGTCTGTTCCGTTATCGAAGGGCGACTTGTCTGGACGTGAGACGGTTCCCCACTGGATGACGGCCATTGCCCATCCGTCCTTCCCCTGGAAGGGGAATGAGATTCACCAGCGTTGACGTTCCAGGGTGAGGATGGCTGCGGGCCTTGACCCCGGATTTTTAACACGTCTATGCGGCTTGGACCAGGGTAGTTGCTGCTACTTGGAAGTCGTTCTGGTAGGCGATCGGAGATCGTTGGCCGAGGCGGGAGTGCCGGCGTCGGGTGTTGTATCGGGTCAGCCAGGGCGGCGCCCGTCGGCGGCCCGGATCCAGTTCCGCAGCGTCTCGGTGTTCACCCCGAGATCACCGGCGACCGACTTGATCGTCGCTGCTGGCCTCGATCGGTACAACGCGACCGCGTCCGCCTTGAACTCGGCGGGGTAATGCTTCATCCCCACGGGGACCATCAAGATCCAAGTGTCTCCGGTGTCCAAAATCCAGGGTCAAGGCCCCCCGGACCTCACCCGCGTCCTCAGACCCGACCACCCCGACACCCTCACAGCCCGCAACCACCACGCCTGGTGGGTCGGCGAAGCAGGCGATCCCCCGCCGCGCGTGACCTCTACGCAGCTCTTGTCTCCGACTGCAGCCGAATCCTGGGAGCGGAGCACACCGACACGATCGCCTTCCAACAAAACCAGGCCTACTGGGCGCGGGAAGCGGCTCGAGTGCAGGGACTGTAGGACGGCATTGGGCGTCGCCCCACGCAAAAGGCGGAGGCGCGCTTCTGTGGCGATTCCGGCCGTCGCACAGGTGATAGGGATGCTGTTTCCCGTGCTCGCCTCTGCGTCTTTCCCGTTCTCGTGGCACCAGCCGCGCACTCAGCACCCGTCCTACCCCAGCCAGCCCACACCGGCGGACAGGCGCTCTCGACATCGCGTACCGCGTGTCGCTTGCCAGCGGGTCGGCTCTCAGGGTGGAATGCGGATCGGTCTCAAGGAGGCCGTGCCCCGGCGTCCGCCCGACCTTGAGGACGTCCTCAGCGGGGGCAGAAGTGGGCTCCGCCCACGCCGGCTGACTGCCATTGTCCGAGCCCGCGACCCGCCGCGAGCCGGAGTCGGGACGGTTCGACGGCCGAGGTACGCATGGCCACTACCGCGCTACAGCGTGATGCCGATCGGCTCGCCCTCTACACCGGTCTCCCTTACCAGAGTGCCCATCAGATCGCTGGAGCGATCCGGCGCAGGGCCGCGGTGATTCCCCGGCCTTCCCCGCAGCAGGAGCTGCTGGAGCGCTGGCTGTTCCGTCGCATCGCCTGGCCGATGTACGACCCGGTCCGTCCGTGGGGCATCACCTGGGTTCGTCCCGAAGCCGACGGTCTGACTGTCCACTGCGAGGGCGATTACATGGCTGGTGAGCTGGCTGGCCTGCTTCCTCCCAGGGTCACCTCCGACGGCCTGTTCTACGGCATTCCTGGCGCACGCTTCTCCCCTGCCTCGAAGAAGGGGGTCGAGATGATCCTGCCGGGGACCTCCGCCCGGATCCGGCTTGCCGGAATCGATCCGAAGGCGTGGAAGGCCGCGTGGAAGAAGGAACAACACGAAGCGGCGAAGGAGGGCGACGTCCTGTGCCACCTCGGGTCGCCTCACTCCTGGACGCACCGCGAACTGCTCTACGTGGCTGGTGCCGGAATCGGGGCGGTGCCCCGGTCCCGTCGCGCCGAGGCCTCCGCCTGGCTGGCCAGCGCCCTGCTCAGGCGGGTGGGCCTGTGGTCTGCCGCCGGGATCGCCCTGTCCACCACGTCCTGGACCAACCCCGAGAACGGTGGGAAGCAGTGGATCATCGAGCACATCCACCAGCCCACGCCCGACGCCCTCCACCACGACGAACTCGTCGGCCTCCTGACCGACCCGGAATGGGGGATGCGCGTCAAGGTCACGGACCGCTGGTGTTCGTGCGCCCGGCGGGGACAGATGTGCCTCGTCAAGCTGAGGAGCACCCAGGACAAGGCCGGCGAGCTGGAACTTCGCTTCCCCCGCAGGGAGACGCAACGCTCTGTGCAGGCGTGGGGTGGCGAGCTGCACGCGGCGAAGACCCTCGCTTCCATCGTCGCTCCCACACGGCTAAGGACCCGGGCGGGCTCAGCCTGCTGACGGGCCCGCAACTGTGCGTCAGCCTGAGATATGCCGTCGGGCCCTGCCGCCACGACCTCAGGGGCCCGAGGGCAAGGAGGGCCGGGTTGACCCCAGGGGTTCACACGGCCGCGGGCCCTCGCCCGCCATCCCCTGCGGCAGGCCCCCGCGACAACGGCATGCCGGAGGCCCGGGACGACGTCCTGGCCTTCACCAGCCCTCCGCTGACCGAAGCCGTGGACGTGCTCGGCCCGGTCTCCGCTCGGTTGAGCGTCTCCACCGACACCGGCCACGCCGACGTCTTCACCCGCCTGTGCGACGTGGACCCGCAAGGCCGCTCCGTCAACGTCTGCGACGGGCTGGGCCGGCTCCAGGCGGACGGCCAGGAGCCCACGCAGGTCACCGTGGCGATGGGTCACACCGCCCACCGCTTCGAGGCCGGTCATCGCATGCGCTGGCAGATCAGCGGCGGCGCCCATCCGCGCTACGCCCGCAACCCGGCACCGGACAGTCGCCGGTGGACGCCACCACTTTCACACCGGTGCACATCACGCTCCATGAGGACTCGGTGCTGATGCTTGCGACACCTGCTGACCGTTCCCGGCTCAGCCCCGCGGAGAACCGCTGACGAGCCGGACCCGACGGGCCCCCGATCGGCACCGTCGCCCTCGTCCAAGCCGACCGCGTTCGGGCGCGAGGCCCGCCTCGGCATGTTTCCGCGCGAGTCGTCTACCAGGCGGTGCAGTGCGGGCCGGTCTTGATGGTTTCGAAGTTCGCCTTGAAGGCGTCGTAGACGGCCGGATTGTCGATCTTCAGGAGGGTCTCGTCATTGGCCCGGAGGTTCGGGAGCGTGTAGTTGTGGCTTCCGGTGAAGACGAGCTTGCGGTTGGCTCCGCCCAGGTAGGTGCCTTCGATCAGCATGTACTTGGAGTGGATGCCGATGGTGCGGGAGGCACCGGTGCTGTCCACGGCCGTGCCGGCGCAGCGGGCAGCATAGGTGAGGTGTCCGGCGATCGAGCCCTGGACGGCGGTGCCGAGGTTGCCGTCCTCGCCGTTGTGGAGGAGTTCGACCCGGCAGCCGGCGTTCTTCAGGGCCACGAGCCTGTCGGCGACCTGGACGCGGGTGAAGGCGTACATGCCGATCCGGATCTGGGTGGCGCCGCCCGCGCAGTCCACGTTGTTCAGCAGGGACACGATGGTGTCGGTGCCGGCGTCGTTGTCGTACGTGGTGCCGGCCTTCTCCTGGCGGGGGAAGAAGTAGGTCTTGTAGGGGCCGGCGTCCTGGGTCTTGTAGTAGGTGGCCAGGCCCGTCCCGGTGGAGCCGTTGGTCTGCAGGTCCTGCCAGTAGGCGCGGTAGCCGGCGTAGAGGCCGGAGCCCGCGTCGGGAATCGTCACGGAGTTGTTGAACAGGTTCCGCCGCTGGCTCGTGGTCAGGTTCGCCGAGGTCTGGAACACCACGTTGTCGGTGCTGCCGACCTTGGAGAACAAGAAGAACTTGTTGTGGTTGATCGCGCCGGTGTCGCTGCTTCCGCCGAGGCTGCGGTTGCCGATGCAGCCCCGACTCACCGGGCAGGCCAGCACCCACGAATCCGCGCTGAGATCGGTGCCGAGACCGGTCGCCGCAGCGAGCATCGAGTACTCCGACCCGGTGGCCTTCCCGTTCGCATCCACGTCCGGGACCGCGTCCCCGTCCACGATGAGCTTGACCTTCACCCCGCGCTGCTGCGCGGCCACCAGCGCGCTGCTGACGCCGCCGTCGGTGATCAGGTAGACCGAGCCGTTGATCTCCGCGCCCGCCGGCGTCCGGTTGACCAGGGAGATCAGCTGGTTGCGAATCGCATCCTGCTGGGCCGTGGTCCCGGCCGGGTCGTTGAAGGTGGCGGTGAGGGCGACCGTGTCGTCCACGGCGATCGCCCCCGGCGCCCCGGGCAGCGAAGCCCCCATCACGAGAACCGCCGTCACCGCTGCACTTCGTATCCGCACGTCCCCACCCGACCTGAAGATCATTGAATCTGACGCCCAGGAACCTACCGGACCGCTGTTCGAGCTCTCCAAGCCCTCCCCTCGGGACGCGCCCGCCCTCGACCGGCTCACCGCCTGCTTCGGCCGCACCGTCCCACCCCGGCGGCCGCACACCCGGCTGCGTCGGCGGGCCGGCTCAGCTCGTCCGCCGGAGCATCGCGAGGCGGCTGGCCGTACGGTCCACATCGCGGGTGAGGGCCTGGTCGGCGGGGAGGGTGGCCAGGGGGTCGGCTCCGATGAGGACGAGCCGGATGTCGCGGTCGCAGGCCACGTCGACGATGTTCGCGAACCGCTGCCGTCCGTCTGCGGAGGCCTCGGCCAGCGGGGGCACACCGTCCAGGACCAGGGTGTCGAACCGTTCGGCGAGGGCCAGGTAGTCGGGCACTCCCGTCGCGGCCTCGCACAGCGCGTCGAAGGTGAACCAGACGAGGTCGCGGCGCACCGCGCGGGCCGGCAGCTCCCGCAGGTTGACCTGGACACCGGTGGCCTCTGCGGGGTCCGGGGCGGTGAGGCCCAGCGCATCCAGGCCGTTGCCGTCCGGGGGCACGCACAGTCCCGTCGCGAACCGGCGGCCGCCGTCCGCCGCCGCGGGCGCCTCGACACGACGGAAGTCCACCGGACCCGTGACGTCCATGACGTCCATCCGCTCCTCTATCAGGAGGATGGTCGGCTCGAACAGGTGATGGTAAAGCAGGTCCGGCATCAGTCCGGCCGGCGGGTAGTTCGAGGTGGTGACCAGGGTGATCCGGCGGTCCAGCAGCGTCCGGAAGAGGCGCGCGATCAACATCGCGTCACCCGCGTCGTGTGCGTGGAATTCGTCGAAGACCAGGACACGGCTGTCGCCGATCAGTTCGTCGAGAGCACCGTCCACGGCACTCTGCCCGTCGCGGCGGGCGTCCGGCCTGACCACCCCGTCGTGCAGCCGGCGGAAGAAGTCGTGGAAGTGCAGGCGGCGTTTGCGCGGGGTGGGCAGCCCTTCGTAGAAGGTGTCCACGAGCCAGGACTTCCCCCTGCCCACCGGGCCCCAGATGTAGAGGTCGCGAGGCGGTCTGGGGAAGGTCCAGGCCGGACGGGCGAGTTCGGTCGCCATGCGGGCCAGCCGTTCGATGGCGGCCTCCTGCGCGGGAGCGACCGAGAAGCCGCTTCGTGCGGCGGCCTCATGGAAGTGGCGGCGCATGGCTTGGGCGTGCTGGTGCACTGGCCGGTTCATCCGTTCGTGGGCTGGGGCGGGGGCACGGTGTTGGCGGAGGGATCAGGCGGGGCCGGGGGCCGTCGCCGCTTCCAGAACGTCTACGGTCCCGCGGCCGCCGTCCACCCGGATCCTGTCCCCCGTCCGGATCCGTGTCGTGGCGTTGCCGCAGCCGACCACGGCCGGGATGCCGAGCTCCCGCGCCACGATCGAGGCGTGCGAGAGGTTCGCGCCGACGTCCGTCACGATCGCCGAGATCCGCGTGAACAGCGGCGTCCAGCCGATGTTGGTCACCGTGGTCACCAGGATCTCGCCCGGCTGGACAGTCCCGGCCTGCTCGATGTCGGCGATGACCCGGGCGATGCCCTCCACCACGCCGGTGGACGCGGGCGAGCCCGCGACCACGTCCGCGGCGGGCCGCGCGTCGTGGGCATTGAAGAGGTCGGCCCGCCGGTTCGGGTCGGCGGCCCAGAGCGCGCCGGGTCGAACTCGCCCCGGATCAGGGTCGGGTAGACGGGGAGACCGCGGTACGCCTCGTACGCGGTACGCCTCGTACGCGGCACGGCGGGCCGGCACCGTCGCCAGCGGAGCCCGGTCGCCGCCGAGCACGGTGAGCATCTCCTCGCGGGACAGGAAGAACAGGTCCTCCCCCGCCCCGCTGATCTCGCCGGCGCGCAGGACGAACGTGCGCAGCAGCCAGAAGACCCGGGCCACCTCCGTGCGGGCGGCCTCGCGCAGGCGTGCCGAGGCCGCCCAGGTGTTCACCGCGGCGCGGATGCCGGCCGCCCGCCGGGGGTGTTCGGCGGCCAGGCGGTCCCACGCCGCTGCGCGCGCCGCCGTCTGCCGTCCGATCCGCAGCACGGCGTCCTCCTCCACGGTGCTCAGGGCGGCGAGGTGCCGGTCGATCCACCGTGCGTCCTCCGCGGGCCGCGGGAGGGACACCTCGAACTCGTGAGGGCCGCGGTGCCCGTACGTGCGGGTGTAGGTTTCGCGGTCGATCTCACCACGGGCGAGCCGTTCCAGGCCGAGCAGCGGCCCCATGCTGGCCAGTTCGCCCCCGTCGCCGAGACCGGTGGTCATCAGGTCGGCGTCCTCCTCGCCCACCAGGGACTCCAGGGTGCCGCGTACCTTGACCAGAGAGTCGCCGCCTTGACGGGTGGCGGCCTGGAGCATGTGGCAGCAGCGGCGGAAGTACGGGGCCACCTCCGACTCCCACAGCGCCGACAGGTCCTCTCCGACCTCCGCGGCGGCGACGCGGACGCGCAGGTCCTCGCAGCGTTCGGGCGCCTCCGCCAAGAATGCGGGCAGCTGCCTGCCGTTCGCACGGATGCGGCTCATCACCGCGAACGCCTCACCGATGGTGTCCCGCCAGACCCGCGGCCTGGACGCGTGCAGGAGCGGAATCACCACGTCCTCCGGCAGGCGCCCGAACACCAGCTCGTTGGCGCGGGCGAACTTCCGGCCCTGACCGAACGCGGCCGTGAGGGTGGCCGTGACGCTGAGGTTCATATAGAAGCGGCCGCCGATGTTCCCGTACATCGGACGACCCTCCAGGCTGGCGCCGACCATGACATCGCCCATGAACGCCTTCACGAACGACCAGGTCGCCGGCGTCATCACGTCCGGGACGGCCTCGCGCAGGTTGGCGCTCGTCCACAGCGAGTCGGTGCCGGTGCTGTCGTTCCACACTTCGGGCCGGGGCGTCGCAACCGTCGTGATCGGGCGCGCCTGGAGGATCCGGAAAGAACCTGCCTCGCGCGCCCACTCGACATCACGGGGCTCCCCGTACAGCTCCTCGATCGCGAGCCCGAGCCGAGCCAGGTCACCCGCCTCCGCGGCGGTGAGGACCGGAGCCTCGCGGAGGCCGGCGGGGACTGCCTGCTCGGCCGTGCCATCGGCCGTGGGTACGGTCGTCACTTCCTTCGAGGCGACACGTTCCTCCACGACGGACAGGCTCGCCCGGTCGACGACCAGGGTGTCCGGGGTGACCAGCCCGCTGACGACGGCCTCGCCCAGTCCCCAGGCCGCGTTGACCAGGAGCCGGTCGGATCGCCCGCCGAGTGGGTCGACGGTGAACATCGCCCCGGCGGCGTCGGCGGCCACCAGCTCCTGCACCACCACGGCAAGCGAGACGTCCTCGTGCGCGATGCCCGCCCGAGCACGGTACGCGAGGGCCCGGTCCGTCCACAGAGAGGCCCAGCAGCGGCGGACGGCTGCCAGGAGGGCATCCTCGCCCGTGATGTTCAAATACGTGTCCTGCTGGCCGGCGAAGGACAGGTCGGGCAGGTCCTCCGCCGTGGCCGACGACCGCACGGCGACCCTCCGGTGGCCGTCGCCGAGTTCCGCATACGCCTTCGCGACGGCCTGCTCCAGGGGGGCAGGCACAGGGCCCGTTGCGAACAGTGCCCTGATGCGGGCGCCTGCGCCGGTGTCCGCGAAATCGTCCGGTCCGGATGCGGCGGCGAGTTCCACACGGATGCGGTCCGCCACTCCGGTCGAGGAGACGAACTCCTCGTACGCGGCGGTCGTCACGTGGAACCCGCCCGGCACCGGCAGCCCGCCGCGGGCGAGCTCGGACAGAGCCGCCCCCTTGCCCCCGGCCGTCTCCAGTGTCGCGGCAGCAGCATCCAACGGCAGCACGAAGTCCATGATCTGATCACCCACTCGGGTTCCGAGAAGCATCATGATCACACCGCGGAACGCCTCGCCGACACCCCTTCCCCCCAACAGGTCCACCCGATCCGCATCACAGCCGAACCGGGAGGACTCGGCCACCCCACCCCGTGTTCGGCTCAGGAAGCACTCGGCCCGCCCACGGCCTCATCCGGGACGCCCGTGCCGATCCGGCTCGGCCACGGGACCGGCAGGAGCGTGGGGATCACGGCATGCGCCCGCATCCCGCCATCCCGCCCGGTTTCGCCGGGACGCATACGCCACGAGCCGAACCGGCACCGACTGCCGCCAGATCTTGTTCTTTGCGCACAGCACGACTCGCCTGAGCCCGCACGGCGTCCCTGTCCCGGCCCGTACCAGGGGCGAGGGCGCCCCGACACGCCTCCGGCCAGGTGAACCAGGAAGTTCTGGGCGGATCCCCGATCCACCGGGGTCAGCCGTTGACCAGGCGCCACACGCACACCGCACACCGCGCACCGCGCACCGCGCACCGCGCACCGTGCGCCGGGCAGCGGGCGGCGGGCGGCGGGCGCGGGCGTGGCAGGTGCTCAGGATCGTGGTGTGGATGGTGCAGTAGCACCGGCGCGGATCGGCGATGGCGGCCAGGCGGCCGCCTGCCAGGACCGGGTCGCCGACGCGGAGTTCGGTGGGCGCCACGTCCACCGGCACCCCCCGATACCGTTTTCGTGGCTCCGCAATGGGGCCTCCGGCCTTGGGGTCCGGCATGGCTTCCCCCCTTGTTGCGGTTGATGATCCGGGGGGTGGTGTCACCGGGCCCGGAGGCATCGACGGACCGCTGATGAGGGGCTTGAGCACCGGCTTCGCCCGAGCCGGAAGAGCTCTCCGTAACGTGGGTGTGGCAGCTCGGTGCCGAGGCAAGGCCGGACGAAGGCGTGATGGAGGGGCCTGCACGTGATCGACACCAGCGACATCGACGTCTTCCTCGGCCTGGACGTCGGCAAAGGCGAACACCACGCCACCGCCGTCACACCCGCCGGGAAGAAGGCCTTCGACAAACGGCTGCCCAACACCGGGCCCAAGCTCCGCGAGCTGCTCGCGAAACTACAGGCCAAGCACGGAACGGTGCTGGTCGTGGTCGACCAGCCGGCCTCGATCGGAGCCCTGCCGCTGGCGGTCGCCAGAGACATGGGCTGCCCGGTCGCCTACCTGCCGGGGCTGACGATGCGGCGGATCGCCGGGACCTCTACCCGGGCGAGGCCAAGACGGATGCGAGGGACGCGTTCATCATCGCGGACGCGTCCCAGGCGATGCCTCACACGCTGCGGGCGATCGATGGCGAGGACGAGACGATTGCCGAGCTGGAGGTGATCGTCGGCTTCGACGACGACCTCGCCGGCGAGGCCACCCGGGTCGCGAACCGGCTCCACGACCTGCTGACCCAGATCCATCCGTCGCTGGAACGCGTGTTGGGGCCGTGGTCGCAGCACCCGGCCGTCCTGACCCTGCTGGAACGGTTCGGGTCACCAGCTCAGATCCGCACGGCCGGACGGCGCCGCCTGGTCACCCTGTTACGGCCGAAAAACCGAGCAATAGTCAAGAGTTGTGGGTGGGGCTCTCCGGCTCGGCTGCGGTGATCTCGGCTGCTGCGAGTTGGGCTTCTTCGCACACTTGTGGGTCGGGGTGGTGGAGGAAGGGCTCGATCAGCGGTCGGGCCTGCGGGTCGTGGGTGGCGCCGAGGATGTAGAGGGCGTGTTCGAGGAGTTCGCGTTCCATCGTCGGCATGGCGACGGTCAACGGTTCAACGAGGTCCAGGGGCAGGCGGTGGTGGTTGAACGCCTCGCTGATCGAGTTCAGGGCGGACTCGCGCACCGTGGTCACCCGTTCGTTGACGGCCAGGCTGACCAGGCGTCCGACGACCAGGCGGGCGGAGTCCGTGTCGAGTGCGGTGCCGCGCAGGAGGTCCCCGAGGATGTCGGCGGCAACGTCCCGGCGGCTCGGATCGCGGTCGGTCAGCGCTTCAAGTGCCGCAAGCATGTCCTTCATGCTGCCACCTCGGACCGCTCGACCAGGACGCCGTCCTCGAAGCGGGCGCCGGCGCGGACCAGGGGCACCAGGTGGGCGCCTGTGATCGCGCGCCATCGTGCCTGGGCTGACTCGACGAGCGTGAACACCATGGCCAGGGCCGCGGCTGGGCTGCCCGCGCCGCGGGTGACCTTGGTGCGGAGCTTGACGGTGGAGAAAGTCGACTCGATGGGGTTCGTGGTTCGCAGGTGGATCCAGTGCTCGGCCGGGAAGTCGTAGAACGCGAGCAGTTCCTCCCGGCCGTCGGTGATCTTCGCGACGGCCTTCGGGAACTTGGCGCCGTAGGTCTTCGCGAAGACCTCGATCGCCTTCTCGGCGCGGCCTCGGTCCTCCGCGTTGTAGATCTCCTGCATCGCCTTCGTCGCCGGGGCTGGGCGGACTTCGGCAGGCAGTTGGTGACGTTCCGGGCTTTGTGGACCCAGCGCCTTTGATGCCGTGCGGCTGGGGAACACCTCGGCGAGCGCGCGCCAGAGGCCCATGGCGCCGTCTCCGACCACCAGCTCGGGGTCGCGCATACCGCGCCGGCGGCAGTCTCGAAGCAGGTCGGCCCACGACTCGGTGGATTCCCGCAGGCCCTCGGCGAGCGCGATGAGCTCCTTGGTCCCGTCCAGGCGGACGCCGAGCAGGACCAGGACGCATGAGTAGGCCTGGCCGAGACGGACCTTGGGGTGCACGCCGTCGGCCCATACGTAGACGTAGTCGCGGTCGGACAGGTCCCGGGACTGGAAGGCGGCGTGGTCGTCGCTCCACTGCTTGGTCAGCCGGGTGACGGTGGCCGGGGACAGGCCGGCGGTGCCGCCGAGGAACTGCTCCAGGGCGGGTACGAAGTCCCCGGACGACAGTCCGTGCAGGTAGAGCAGCATCACACTCCTGGAGCCCGGGCAAGCCGGGACGTGATCCGCACACACAGGCCCTGACCCGGCCCTCGGTGCGAAGCGATCAGCCGCCGTTCACTATTGTCATACAGGGGAAGGGTGTGGACATGGCACTGGTCAGAAAGGGGTCGCGGCTCATCACGGTGGACGGCACCACCTACCGGTGGCGGCTCCGCGGACGGCCGACCTACGACCAGGGCCTGGTCGTGTCACCCCTTGCCTATGCGGTCGAACATGCCCGGACACCCGGCACCACACTGGTGGTCACCACCAACCAGCCGCACCCGAGCAACTGGTTCGCGGCAGCCGGCAGCCCGGTCCTGCCCTCCCAGGTAGCCGACAGCATCCGCACCGCTCTCACCGACGGCTGGACCCCCCAGACCCCCGGATCCCCCTTCCACCTCGACCAGTCAGCCGGCTTCGGCCCGCCTCACTGACCCGGCGCACTCAGGCACTCACCGACCCAGCCACCCCTCGCCGGAGGGCCCAGCTGCGGCTGCGGGCAAGCCCTCCCGCCGGCAACAACCCAGAATCGGGGGCGGAGGGGCCCGCGACGAAACCATCGATCACCAGGGCGAATACAGTAGTGATGATCTTCGCGCGCTGATCTGTTTACCTGATTGCCGAGCAGGTCTGGCGTCTTCACCGGCTGGGTGAGGCACTGAGCCTTTTCAGCATTGAGCGTTTTCAGCGTGGCCACCGATCGGGTGACGGCGGCGAGCCCGAGGTGAGGGCCGCAACGCACAAGGCTCCCGTGCCGTTGGGGGAGGTGTTCGAAGTCTCAACCCACCCGCACAGGGGCCTCGTTGGTTCCCCAGCTACCACGAGAGCGTGCAGCGCGACGTGCTGGTCCGTCCGTTGGGGCCGCTGTACCCGGAGAACCACCCCGGCACCGCTCTGGGGTTCATCATCAGTGGCAACCACGACCACGGAAACTGGGAACTGCGCAGCCCCGACACCTACCTGCGTGACCTCCAGGACCACTGGGCCAAGCGCGGGTACCCGGCCGTCTCCTGGCCGTCCGCAGCCCCGCTTCGCGATGGAGGGCAGCAGTGAGCGACACCCCCACAGAGGAGAAGGGCACGCTCCCTACGCCCGCCGCGCTTCGCTCCGAGGCCGACCACCAGGAACGCGAGGCAAACATCACCGTGGCCGCCGCCGACGGCGCGGACAAGCTGCGCGAGCGAATCGAGCGGGTCGCCACCTCCATCGCCGCCCGCCTGGAAGACCCGTACCCGAGTACGAGACCCGCCTCCACCGCTCCCTCGGCTGGGCCTACGGCTACGCGGAGGCCTGCCTGGACCACGGTGACCCCGATGGCGCCGCCAAGCAATGACTGTGGCTGGGCGGTCAGGCTGCGGTGTGGCACAAGCATGCCAGCTGCTTCCAGGCGATCCGATGACCGACACCGACTCCACCATCCCGAGCCAGCGCCCCGTCCGGAAGCGCTTCCGGGACCCGCACGCCGGGCAACTGCACTACCCGCCCATCCGCAACGGCGTCGACTACCTCCAGAGCGTGGGCGACCTGCTGGGCGACCGCAGTGAGCCGATCGGGCGATGTGACCCATCGGCCATGAGGGCGCGTGTGTGGGCCGGGAAGCTGTTCGTCTTACAGGAGGTGAAGACGGCCTCGGCCATGTTCGCTTCGTACTCGGTGGCCGCCAGGGCCTCCGGATTGAGCCTCAGCGACCGCAGCGCGCAGGGCGTCGGCGATGCCGATTCCGGTCCGCATCTTGGCCACCTCCGATGCGGCCTTCGCCTGGAGCTCCGCCGTGTGCGCCGCTTCCCTGCGGAACTCGGCCTTGGCCTGAGCGGCTTGCGCCAGAGCACGGTGGGCGATGGTCTCGCTGTCCGCGCCGGAGGCCCGGGTGGCTGCCTCTGCGGTCTCGCCGGCCTTCACCATCGCGTCCAACGCAGCGACAGCGCCCTTGGTGACCTGCGCCTTCTGCTGACCGACCAGCAGACCACGGCCCCGCGGAGCACCGCTCGCGTCCGCGATCGTGTAGGCGGCCTGCGTAGCGGTATCAGTGGTCGTCGCTGCCTTCTTCGCCTTCGCAGCCTGGGCCCTGAGGACGTCGAGCTGCTGCTTCGCGCCTGCCTGGGCCCCGGTGACGGCTGCCTTGGCCTTGGTGAACTCACTCTGCGCCGGAACGGCTCCGTTGCCGGAGGGCTTCACATCGAACTGCTGCGGGCCGGTGTCGTTACACACCCACAACCATGCGTCGTAGCCAGGTTCGTACGTGTGCAGGTCCAGGCACTTGCCCGTACCGACGCTCTTCAGGCTTGTGGTTGCGCGCAGGTTGTACTCCCACGTCTGCGCCGGGGAACTGTTGCACGTCCAGATCTGGACCCGAGTGCCGTTCGCCGCATCATTGTTCGACACGTCCAGACACTTGTAGGAGTTGAGGTTCTGCAAGTGCAGGCCGTGGTCGTCACCGAACATCCGCCACTTTTGCGCCGCCGTGCCGTTGCACGTCCAGATCTGGACCGCGGTGCCGTCGTTCGTGCCGGAGTTCTCGACATCGAGGCACTTGCCGTTGGCGGCATGAACTTCGAAGCGCCCTCGACACAGCCCGCATCAAAGCCGCCCTCGCCGCGCACAACGACGCCCCGCTCGTCATCGTCGAGGGCACCTTCGCGCTCACCCTGCCCGAGCTCACCACGATCACCACCCGGAAGGTCTTCGTCGACACCCCCGCGGACATCCGGATCGTCCGCAAAACCCTCCGCAAGATCAACGAAGGACAAGATCCCGCCCCCGGGCTCCGCGGCTACACCACCAGCAGCCACTCCTACACCCATCACGTCGCACCGACCCGCGACCAGGCCGACATCGTCCTCGACGGCACCCACCCCACCGCCGAGCTCACGGAACGCCTCGCGGCACACCTGAGCAGCGAACACTGAAGTCCCCGGGGGTTCGATGGCCACGCTCACCAGATGTCTCCTGCCCGTGTGAACCGTACGCCCGAGGGATCAGGCCGAGCACAGCCCGCCCGGTCGTCCCCTGCGCACGGGGGGCCGTCCGCCGCCGCTCGCGCTCGAGCAGCATGAATCCGTGCGAATTCCCGCGCCCCACCCCGCGCTCCCCAGGGGTGGGGGCGGCGTCGCCGTTACCCGCGTAGCCCCGGGCGACGGTCCGAAGAAAATTGAAGGCCACCGGGAGGTCCTCCACCAGGCACTCTTCCCCGGCGGTCGCGTGCCGCCGGGCGAGCGCCGCGCGGGCACCCTCCTCGACGGACCGCACCGCCCCAGCTTTTTGCCTAGTACCACACGACCGAGCTGTATGCCGGTCGTCCCGCGCGTGTGGGCCGTACGCGACAGACCCACCACGGCCTTCGCCGGAAAGCTTCGACCGCGGCAGGATCGGTCGGCACCGCGGGGTTCGTACGAGGCGGGGGCGTGCTCACGCAGCCAGCAGTCGATGCGGTCCCAGGGCAATCCGAGCGGCGGCACGGACGACTTCATGGCGCCGATCATGCACGGCACCACCGACTACGCTGGCCAGAGGCGGGCCTCCGCCCGGTGTCCGGTCGCCACCGCGGACCCGGGTTCCTACGATGGGAAGGTCCGCTCGGGGAGTCGGGGACCGCTCGGGGACGAAAGCCAGGGGGTGATCCTCCATGGGCCGGTACCGCACGCCCACCGTCCTGGCAGCTGCCTCACTGATGCTGACCACGCTGTGCGCGGGCCAGGCCCCGGCCGCCACCCCACCCGGCCTGAACGGCATCGACCCCGTGACCGCCGAGCAGCTCGACGACGCGATCACCGCCTCCATGCGCAAAGCCGACATCCCCGGAGTGGGCATCGGCCTGTGGATCGACGGTGAGGACCCCTATGTACGCGCCTTCGGCACCTCCGACAAGGCCACCGGCGTCCCCATCAAGACCGACATGCACACCCGCATCGGCAGCGTCACCAAGACCTTCGCCGTCACCGCCGCCCTCCAGCTGGTCGACGACGGGAAGGTACGGCTCGAAGCGCCGATCTCGACCTACCTCGACGGCGTGCCCGGCGGCGACAGGATCACTGTGCAGCAGCTCGCCGACATGCGCAGCGGCCTGTTCAACTACACCGAGGACCCGCGCTGGATGGCCGCCTTCAAGGCCGACCCACACCGCGCCTGGACCCCGCAGGAGCTGTTGGACTTCTCCTTCGCGCACCCCGCCAACTTCCCGCCGGACGCGCGCTGGGAGTACTCCAACACGAACACCGTCCTGCTCGGCCTGCTCGTCGAGAAGGTCAGCGGCCAGCCGCTGCACACCTACCTGCAGCAGCATGTGCTCGAACCAGCCGACCTGGACGCGAGTTCGCTGCCGACCGGCGCGGAGATCACCGCCCCGTTCGTGCACGGCTACACGAACTTCACCCCGGACGGCGCGACCGTCGACGCTTCCACCTGGAATCCGTCCTGGGGCTGGGCGGCCGGCGCGATGCTCTCCACCATGGACGACCTGCACTCCTGGGTCCCGACCCTGGTCACCGGCAAACTGCCCGACGGCGACCGGCTGCTGGAGCCGGGCACCCAGGCCCAGCGGCTCCGCATGCTGCCCACCGGGCATCCGGGTGTGGGCTACGGGCTAGGCATCGCCGACCTCGACGGCTGGATCGGCCACAACGGCGAGCTGCCCGGCTACGAGACCATCGCCGTCCGCCTCCCGCAGGCCCGCGCCACCATGGTGATCGTGGTGAACTCCGACAGCGACGGGAAGTTCGGCAACCTGAGCTCCGTCATCGCCAACACGATCACCAAGATCGTGACCCCGGAACATGTCTGGGAGCTCCCGCCGGCGGCCCAGCCCAACACCGTCCCGGAACCGTCCGCCCCGTCGACCCCGACCCCGAAGCCGAGGTCCTGACCCGCCGCCCGGCCCGTCTGTCCCATGCCGGGTCACTTGCCACCGATGACTCGCCGGCGAAGTGCCTGTCGAATACCCGGAGCCGACCTTTCTGGTGGAGCGGGAGCTGGGACCCACCGTCCGCCCGGCCGGGCGCTGGCGAAGGCCCGCGGGCCCCGGCCGGGGCACCGGCGAGAGCATTGCAGCGACACCGTCCCCTCCAGGCCCGCCGCCTCCGACGCCTCCCGGGCCATCGGCTCCACGACCAAGGCCATACGCGCGCCTGCGGCGAGGTCCGGGTTGGTGCCGGCACGCAGCGCACCGTCGATGAAGTGGCGTTCGCCGATCGGGACGGCAGGCGCCGCGCCGGGGAACGCGCTGGAGGCCGCGACGGCAGCCGACAGCGGGACGCCGCTGTCGGCGTCCCAGACCACTGGCACCCCGCTTTCCGCCTCCACCGCGGGGATGAGCAGGCGGCGCCCGGCCGGCCAGGTGTCCGTACCGACGAGCCATGGGGATGGCGGTGGCGGAGGGCTACTCGGACCACGTGGGTCCTGCCCGTCCCCGCCTGTCATCCGGGCGGGGACGGGTGGGACCCGGCCAACGCTGTGGGAGTGCGCAGGCCTGGAGTGCGGCGCCGCCAGTAGGCGATGGTGAGGAGGGCGAGGAGCGGTCCCCAGAGCGGGAGCGGGGCGTAGGTGGCGAGGAAGAAGCCGAGGCGCCAGCCGTGCAGCGTGACGGTGGGGAAGTCAGCCGGAAGCGGGTTTCCCTGGAGCGTGACCCCGGAACCGATCTGGACGGCGAGGGTGGTCCACAGGGCCGTGAGGATGGTGGCGCCGAGCGCGGCGGGGATCACGGCGGCCGGGAGCGGCACTCGGCGTCCGCGCAGTACCGGTATCCAGCGGGGGAACACCTCGCCCCACGCGGCGATGAGACCCACGGCGGCGAACGCGAGGAGCTCGGAGAGGAGCGACAGGAAGGTCACGTACACCGGGTCGGGAAGGCCCACTGCGGTGTCGGCAGCGCCGTGGTGTCGGCCGTCGCCGGCGACGTCGAATACGACGGTCGCGATCCGCCAGATGCCGGACGGCAGGACGATGAACGGGATGGCGTGGGCGACGGTACGGGCCCAGCGGGGGACTCCTTCGACGGGCGCGTGAGCGGCCCGCCATGTGCCACGCCATCCGGTCCGAGGTGTGTCGACGGCGGTCATAGTGCTCCTCAGGTCACGCGGTGCCTCCGGTTCTTGTCATCTCGAAGATCGCACCCGCTGTGAGGAGCAGGCGTCGCCCGCGGGCACGAACCGGTTCCCCCGCTTGGGGGAACCGGTACCAGCCCACAGGCGGACTTGTGAGGGGACCTGGGGAATTACGTGACTGCCGGGGTGGGGAATTGCGCGATCGTCCACAAGTACCGGCTCCCAGCCGGCGGCGGCGAGGGATGCACTGTCTGTCAGGCCCGCCTCGGCCAGAACTGTCATCATCCCCTGCCGCGGTCCACGGCTGGCTGTCCGGTCGAGCGGACCGGTCCGTGACCCTCGGACTGCCCGGGCCGATCCGTTGGCGCCTGTGGATCCGCCGAAAGCGGTGCGGGCGAGACCGCCCGTCGGCCGGCTCTTCGCGACTTCCGGAGCCACCTTGTCGCAGCCGCCCACGTCGACCTCCGACACCAGGATGAGGACGTGGATGCCACGGCCGGTATGGAGCCACTTCTGATCCGCGGTCGACGCGGCGAGTCGGTGCTCTCCTGCGAGGTCGTCGGCCGGTTGCGGGGTTCACTGCCAGATCTGAGCCGCGCTGTTGTCGCAGGGCCACTGGCTGGCGAGGGCGCCGTCGCCCTGGCCGCGGATGGTCAGGCACTTCCCCGATCTGTTGACGATGTTCCAGCCCCCGCCCGCGACGGGCCGAAAGATCCAGACCTGGCTGGAGGGCGCGTTGTTGCAGCTCCACTGGTTGGCGGTCGCCCCGTCGTCGCCGACGTCCCCACGGATCTCCAGGCATTTGCGTGAGTCCATGCTCACGATGTTCGTCTCCCCGGCCGGGTTGGTGATGAGCCATTTCTGGCTGGAGGAGTTGTTGCAGGTCCACTGGTTGGCGGTCGCCCCGTCCTGGCCGGCGCTGCGACGGATCTCCAGACACATCTGCGTGGCGGCGTTCACCCAGGTCCGGGGCCCACTACCTACCGCGGGCGGGGGTGGGGCGGGCTTGGGTGCCTTGCTCTGCGCCGGCGTCGGCGCGGTCACCGGCGTCGGCTTCGCGCTCGGCTCCACGGCATCCTCCGAGGGCGCCGCGTCGGACAGCGTGGGTGTAGGCGTGGTGGTGGGGGACGCCTGAGGTGTCTGGGAAACAGTCGGCGACGGTTCCTCTCCCGGCCCGATGCTCTCCTGACCGAGGCCTTGGGGCGGGGAGGCCACCGGATCCGTCGCGTGGTCGGGCCGGTTTGCGATGATCAGGACCCCGACCAGGGCTGCGAGCGCCACCCACTGGGCCGGCGTTCTCCACCGCCGGAGCCGTTCAGCCGTGCTGCGCGGCTGCGGACCGGGACCCGATGAGCGCGAGACGACCGGCTCGTCGGGATCGGATCGGAGCGCCGGGTCCGGCTCCGGTGCGATGTCCGTGGCGGGCCCTGGTCTCTCATCCGTCGAGGTCAGCGGGTTGTCCACAGACAACGCGGCGGCTTCGTCGGCGAGCAGGCCCTGTGTGTTCTGCTCCGGTGCAGAGCCCTTGTCCTCTTCCGAGGCCACGGACGCAGTTGCGGCGGGAGGCGACGTGGTGGCAGCCGTGGCAGCAGCGGACATCGCCGCGGCGTAAAGGCGGCGTGCCTCCTGAAGCTTCTGGTCGCGGGTGCGGGCGTCGCGGGCGAAGCGGTCCTCGACGATCTGCTTCAGCCGCGAGAGCGGAATGATCTTCTGGCCGGAGCGGTACTCGCTCCAGATGCTCCTGCTCCCCGTGTACCGCTGCTCGAGCTGGCTCACCGTGTACTCGGTGGTCAGGTCTCGCAGGAACTGCGCGAGCTCGTTCGCCTCGGCCGTACGGCCCTTCAGCGGGCCCGGCGGGCGTCCCGGTCTGCTCATTCGTCCCCTCCATGGTCCGACTTGTTCGTGCAAGTTCGCGAATATCCGGAGTCTTTACCCCCGCTGAACTGCGAAGACGCAGGTACGAGCCGCCGGACAACGGCTCAGGTCCGCGACCACCGGGAGCCACCTTGCCCAGCCCTCACGCCGGCCTCCAACGCTGTGCCCGGACCGCGGCTGGTGACAGCGGCGCCACCAGTCCTTCGACATCGACCTAGCAGCCGGCCTGGTCGGCAGCGTTCCGATGGAGCGGTCTCTCCGCCTTGACCACCGTTCCGGCGGGGTAGGAGGAGAACGCGATGCGCCAGAGGCTGTCAGGCTGGCCGTCGACCGTAAGGCGGGTCAGGGTGGTGGACAGGTCGGGAGTGACGTCCAGTACCGCGATGGCGTAGTCGGCACCGGCTCCCTCTTCGGAGCCCACGGTCACGGACTTGGCGCTCCAGCGGCCCGCACCGGTCGTGCTGTCCTGGCTGACCGGTCTGAGGATGAAGAATTCCTTGTCGACGCGCATGCCGATCCACAGCTGGTGGCCCTGGGCGGACTGCCCCTGGCCGGAGACGTCGATGCAGCGGGCAACCGGGCCGTCGGCAGGCTTCTCGATGGTGACTGCGTACTCAGGCGCGTCGGCGGCGGGCGTTGCCGGATCCGGTGATGTTCCGGGCTCGGGCTGATTCTTGCCGGGTTGGGCCGGGCCGGTGGAGAAGGGGCCGACGGATTGTGCGGGACGGCTGGGGCTGGACCCGTCGGGTGGCGACGCGTCGGACTCCTTCGATCGGTCGGACTCGTTGGCGATGACGAGTACCGCGGCCAGGACTGCCAGTGCCACCCACTGTGCGGGGGTCCTCCAGCGCCGGAGCCGGTCGGCCCGCGGCTTGGGGCCGGGGGCGGATCCTGCGGGCCGGGGCGATGAGAGCAGGGGGCCGGGTTGCGGTGGCGCCGCGGGCAAATCGCCGGGAGGCACGGGGTCGGCCTCGGGCGGGGTGGCCGGCTCCGCAGACTGCCCGGCGGGTGCGCCTCGGAGTCCGGCTGGCTCCGGAACAGCACCGGGACCGCCGACGGCGGGGTCCGGCGGGGGTGCGGGGGCCTGGACCGCTCCCGACGGACGGCTCGCGGGGATGGCCGCGTCCGGAGGTGGGAACTGGCTGGGGGCCGACGTGGCGGTCGTCGCGGCAGTGTGAAGCCGACGTGCTTCCTGCAGCTTGTGACCCCTGGTGCGCGGGTCGCGGGCGAAACGGTCCTCGATGATCTGGTGGAGCCGCGCGAGCGGAATGATCTTCTGGCCGGAGCGGTACTCGCTCCACACACTCCGGCTCAGGCCGTAGCGCTCCTCCAGCCGGCTGACCGTGTACTCGGACGTCAGGTCCCGCAGGAACTGTGCGAGTGCGTTGGCTTCGGCGGTGCGGCCCTTTAACGGCCCCGGCAGACGCCCTGGTCGGTTCACTTCTCCCCCTCCGGCGGCCCACATGTTCGCGGACGTTCGCACAAGTTCGCGGACGTCCGGTCTTCGCAGCCGCTCTGACCTGCACTGACGTGTTCACGGTCCAACGGATAATCAGATCAGGTTCCAGCGTGGTGTTCCACCGCTTCCGCCGACCCGGACGGCGGAATCCACCACGGCGAAGGGACCACCGTGAAAGAGCCGTTCATACGCCGACCCAAAGCCATCGCGGCCCTGACCGGGCTGCTGCTGGCCGTCGGCCTGGCTGTCATCCCCGCCCAGGCCAGCGTCGACAACCATTACGCCACGTCCGACTCGACCGGAACCCTCGGCAAACAGGCGGCTCCCGGCGGCCCGGTCACCCGCGAGCAGATCATCAGCCGGGCGAAGTCCTGGGTCGACCAGGGAGTCCCGTACAGCCAGGAATCGGGCTGGAAGGACGAGGCCACCGGCGGCCCCTACCGGCGGGACTGCTCCGGCTTCGTGTCCATGGCCTGGCAGCTGAGGACGAGCCTGACCACCGAGACCCTGTCCACCGTCGCGCAGCGGATCTCCGTCAGCGAGCTCGAGCCCGGTGACGCCCTCGTCAACACCACGAGCCATGCCCTGCTGTTCGGCGGCTGGACCAACAGGGCCAAGGGCGACTTCTTCTACTACAGCGAACCGCGCCCCGGCAGGCAGGCCAGCAGGGCCGGCGGCAACATCCACGACTACAAGATCGCCGGCTACTTCCCCAGCAGCTACGTCCCGCTCCGCTACAAGAACCTCACCACCACCCCGCAGACACCCCCACCGGCAGCCGCCCCGGTGCCGGCGCCCAAGCCGAGCACCACCGCGCCGGCCCCAGAGCCCAAGCCGAGCACCACCGCGCCGCCCAGCCCGAAGCCGAGTACGACCACCACCCCGGCCCCGAAACCGAGCGCCACCACGACGCTGGCGCCCAAGCCCAGCACCACCACGGCGCCAAAGCCGAAGCCCAGTGCCACCGCCAGCCCCACGACCGCCACCGCAGCACCGAAGCCCGGCGCCACCACCGTGCCGAAGCCAAAGCCGAAGCCGAGTGTCACCGTAGCGGTGCCGAGCCCGGATGCCACCGTCGACGTCCTGGCTCCGGAGCCCAGCACGTCCGCGTCGGCCACACCGCCGTCGGCCCCCGTCCCGGCCGCGGCCGACGGCCCTCCGAGCGCCGCTCCTCCCATCGCACCGGACGCCAGCTGTGCGCCGGCCCGCCGGAGTACCCACTGGTTCTGGGTTTTGGCCTTCCCCGTCCCCATCGTCTTCACCTCCTGACCCGCCCCGGCTCCTTCCCAGTCGGTCGCGTCCGCCTCATCTCAACGCCCTGAAAGGGACCACCATGAACACTGTCATGCCCGAAGATGACCAGCCGAGCTCCCAAGGGGCCGCCCGCACTCACTGGTGGCAGCGCATCCACGGCGCCATCCGCATGCTGTGCTTCCTCGTCGTCGGTGTCATCGCCCTCGGTGTCGCCGCGAACGCCGCTCCCGTCAAGAAGACGTCGGGAACCGTGACGATGGGCCAGATCGTGGCGGCCGGCGACTCCGTCTACGCCCTCGCCTCCGACAAGTCGGCCGTCTACGAGTGGTCGGAAGGCCTGAACAACTGGCGGAAGGTGAAGGGCACGACCGAGAAGCTCTACGCGGGTGGTGACGCCGTCTACGCGATCGAACCGGGCCGCGGAGACATCAGCAAGTACGACACCAATACCGACAAGTGGCCCGTCATCGGCGGCCCCGGCGCGACCTTCGCGGCCACCTCCAAGCACCTCTACGGCATCAGCCCCGACCACAACATGGTCATGGAGTACGACGCGAAGAAGAACACCTGGCGCAAGGTTGGCGACCGGGCCCAGGACCTGTACGCCGGTCCCCAGGGCGCCCTGTACGTCACCAACCCCGACGACAAGACCATCCACAGGTACGACGGCCAGTGGAACGTCGTCGGCGGCCCGGGCGCCACCTTCGCCGTCACCGACCAGAGCCTCTTCGGCCTCACCCCCGACCACAAGGCCGTCGTCCAGTACGACGCGGGCAGGAAGAAGTGGACCGCCATCGGCGGACCCGCCGGAACCATCCTCGCCGGCAACAACCTCTACGCCACCAACCCCGACACCGGCGACCTCTACAAGTACGGCGCCGGCCGATGGGACCGCATCAGCGACAAGGCGGCTGCCTTCGCCACCAGCGGATACCACCTGTACCGCCTCACCCCCGACGGCCACTCCGTGCAGACCATCATCCGACGGGGCATCTACGAGGAGTGGAAGGACCTCCGCGGGCCCGCCGCCGTCCTGGCAACCCGCGACCAGAAGATCGCGCAGTTCAACACCCTGAACCAGGAAGGCGCAGCCAGCCGTAAGGCCTGGAAGGCCGCCCGCGACGCGTACCGCAAGGGGCAGCCTGACATCTACGAGTTCAACTGGAGCACCAACTACTGCAACTTCCCGGCCCCCGACATCGCCCTCGGCGTCTACGACTTCCGGGATGCCTGCGCCCGCCACGACTTCCTGTACCGCAACTACAAGGACATCCACGGCGACAAGGCCTTCCAGAACAACCCCGACGGCCAGGCCCGCGCCGACGAGATCCTTCGGCTGGACATGATCGACACCTGCTCAAAGCAGGTCATCGGCTCCAGGCAGATCTGCGAGAGCCATGCGGCCGCCTACTACGAGGGCGTCAGGCTCCACTCGCAAGTCGACGGCTGATCACTGCCAGCACCCTTGCCCGGCCCGCATCCAGCAGGCCGGGCAAGCGGCCTGTCGGGTCAGGAGGACCCGCCGAACATCTCGAGGCGACTCTCCGCGCAGGGACCCGGACAGCTGGCACCCGCCGCGCTATACGACCCGGGCCCGGCGGCGGCGCGGGTGCCCGGGTCTTCGGTCCTCGGCTGTTGGGCTACAGCCCTACCCGCCACTGCAAATCGCCCCCATGCCGCTTGCTGGTGCAGACCGTTGCCCACGGGAGCGGAAGGCCCCGATCCAGTTCGACGACCGCCCCCCTCACGGCCAGACGGTGGCCGCCTCGGGGCGGAGATCCGGCCAGTCGGGAAGGGTGCGGGTGATCTTCCCGGCGGGTACTTCGACGTCGGAGTTGTGTGTGGGGGGGCGCATGGGGTGCTATTTGCGTCGGACGCGGTCGGGGCGCGTGAGGACAAGTACCTGGAACGTGCGGAGGACGAAGCGCGGACGGCGGCCCAGGGGTGCCCTGCGTGGAGGAGCCCGGTGGCGGACAGGGCGGCGGGGGTGTCGAAGGGCTCGATCTCGATGAACCGCAGCCCGTTGATGTAGGCGAGCAGGCCGGGCCGCGCGTTGTCGCCGGCGGTCAGGGAGAGCACGGGTGCGTAGAGGGTGCCCGGGCCGCCGGAGGGCCTGGACGTAGAACGCGGCGACGCCTCGTTGTACGAGTCCTTCGGATCGTGCAGGGCGGTGGCGGTGGTGTGGTCCAGGACGACCGCGATCGGCCCCACTACGCGGCCGCCGGGTCCTGGCGGGCGCCGAGGCGCTCCAGGAGTCCGCGGGCCTTCGCCTCGGCCGCCTCGCTCGGCACGGTGCCCAGCACGGAGGCGAGCTCGGCGCGGGCCTGCCCGGCACGCTCCGCGTACTCGGCCTGGGTGGGCCGGCCCTCGGCGAGGTCCTCGACCAGCTGCCGGATCGTCGTGCCGTACTCAATCCACCAGTCCGGAGGTTGCGGGAGCGGCCGGCGGCGGGCCCGTTCTTCCTCCGCCGCGCGGACGACGCTGATCTTCTCGTCGACCCGGGCGAGGGTGAGCTCCAGCCAGCGGCGTGCGACCAGGAGCTGGTCCAGGGCCGGCGGCAAGGGCAGGAGCGGTTCCGGCATGGCGGCTACGCCGCCTCGGCCGCGTCAGGGCCCTCGGGGGCCTCGGGGACTTCGGCCGGGAGGGCCTGCCGCTTCAGCCGCATGCGGCTCGCCACCAGGATCTCGGCGGGCACGCTCGTCCAGTGCAGGTGGCTGCCGACGTCGACCGACAGCTGCCCGATCTCGGCCCACAGACGGTCGACCGTCGCCTTCTCCTCGTCGCTCCAGCCGGGGCTGTCCGGCACGTCCCCGCGGTGGAGTTTGATCACCGCAGGTCAGCGACCCCGCGCACCTTCGGTGCGCTGAGTCGCTGGCCTGCACTCATGTGCAGTTCCTCGTAGACGTGTAGGTCAGAGCCTTGCGATCGTCGTACAGGCTGCTCGATTTGTGAGGACGGGGGGTCAGGAAGGCTCGACCGCCGAGACCGGGGTGGCGGTCACCTTGTTGTCGCACTGGGCCCACCACCCGTCCTTCAGGGCGACCTTGTGCTCCCCGGAGTGCGGCAGCCCGATGACCATCGTCGGATACGCCGCCGGGGTATTGCCCGACACGCAGTAACCGTCGCCCTCCCCCTGGACCTGGACGAAGGTCAGCTTCACCCATGCCTTGCCCTGCGGCCGGACCGGCACGGCGGCCGCCGTGCCGGTGGGGGTGACCTTGAGCGGGGTGTTGCCGGCGCCCGTGACCGTCGGATAGCCCTTCAGGACGCACGTCTTCTGGGAGACGTTGGTGAACTGCACGACCGCCGCCCCGGTCCCGGTCCCGACGGGCCGGTGGGCGGCCTGCCAGGCGCTGACCTGGAGGGCGGAGGCCGGGCAGGCGGGCGGCGGGGTGGATGTGGTGGTGGTGCTCGCCGCCATGGCGGTGCCGGGCAGGATGCCGGTCACCGCCGCCGCGACGGCCGTGACCGCCGTCGTCGCCAGAGCCGCCCTGCGAATGCCGTTGCTGTGACGCATGCTGTCGTCCCCCTGAGTCGTCTCGTCCGCGGGTTTCGGTCGTCGGTTGTTGCCCCGCGGTACGCGTGGTACGTGAGTGAAGATATGGGCGGGAGGGCGGCAGAGTGCCGTACGGCGACCACCTGTGACGGAACGGTCAAACTCCGATGGCAAACGGTCAAGATCCAGTGGCACGGGACATCGGACAACGACCCGCGCCCGGCCAGATCCGATGAGGGACTCGGGCGCCTCCTCCTTGGCACCCGCGCGCCGCGAGGCCTACGCCAACGACCAGGGCCAGCCCTCTTCCCTGATCGCGGTGACCGCGCGCTCCAAGGGGAGCAAGGCGGACCAGGACCCCTCCCAGTGGCTGCCACCGTCGCCGGAGGCGCTGTGCCAGTACGGGGCCGGGTGGACCGCGACCAAGCAGGGAATCAGCGGTGTCCCTCCGCAGATGCGCTTGACCCGGTCAGGTGGCGGGGCGGCGCTTGGTGCCGCCGCCGCTGCCGTTCAGCGGGATCAGGCTCTCCAGGTGAGCGCCTTTGACCCAGGAGCCCAGCAGGTCGCGGTGCAGGGCCACGATGTCCTGGCGCAGTGCCAGGCCCAGCGCTCCCCTCGTGAAGGAATGGCCGGTGGTGACGAACAAAGCGACATCCGCGCCGTGCTCGAGGCGGGCGGTGCCGACGAATTTCTGCATGTCCTGCGAGGGCACGCTCCGGTGCGCCGCGTACTTCTTGCACTGGATGACCAGCTTGCGGCCGTCGGCCAGGTAGCCGACGACGTCCGCGCCCAGGTCGCCGCTTTTGCCGCTGACGACGACCTCTGTGCAGCCGTCCCGCCGGCACAGCTCCGCGACGTACGTCTCGAACTCCTGCCAGGTCAGAGCATCGACCTGGGCCATGGACAACTCGCGCGCCCGTGCTTCTTCCTGCGCCCGCCATGCCCGGTCCCGGCCAACCGCCTGGCGGTGTGCCCGCAGCAGTGCCCGGCCGGCCCCGCCCAGCGCGGCCGCGGCGAGCGCCGTCACCAGGACGGGCCACACCATCGACCAGTTCGCGACGACCCACATCACGACGATCACCGCCGCTACCACGCTCCAGACCAGCAGCTGCCTGCGGGTCTGCTTCTCCAAGCGCCGGCGCTGTCGACGTGCCGCCATCACTCCCCCGCTCCCCGGGCCCGTGGTCCGCAGTGCGCCGCCGGAGCTTTGAGGGTGCGGCAGCTCACCGGTCGGCCTGCGTGACGCCGCTCGCCAGCTGCCCCAGGACGTTCACGATCCCCTCACCGACCGGGGTAGGGGCGAGCAGGACGCCGAGCGCCAGGACGTTACGACGGTCAGTTTCTCGTCGAAGCGGCTGCGGGCCTCCGTACGCCGCCGCAGTCTCCAGATGACGATGGCTACGAGCAGTACCGCCACGTTGATGGTCACCAACCGCCCCGGCCTCCCTACCGACTGGCTCGCGCCCCACAGGCGGCTGGATGTCGCCGCCAGGCTTCTTGTCTAGCGGCGGCTTGGAGAAGTGGTAGGCGGGTCGCCGACGAATGGCACAAAGCCATCGAACCTGGCCGAATATCGCATGGTGGCGGACCCCAGTGGCTGGTCATCCCGCTGACACGGCCCAGGCCTGCGTGGCAGGTTCGGAAGTGATCGACAACGGCATCAGCGAGGGGGCCTTCGCGTGGACACGCGAATGTGGAACGCACTGGTCGGAGTGATGAAGGAGGCGTACACCGCCTCGCTGGGCGAGGGGACGGTGCCGCGCCCGGTCATGATGCCGCTGGTGCGCGGTGAGCTGGTCGGGCTGATCTGGGTCCGCCCGCTCAAGGTTGGGAAGGACGCGCTCACCGGAATCGCGGAACTCGCGAACATCGCCGCGGCGGCCGGCGCGGACGAGGCCGTCCTCGCCTGGGAGACACACGACGTCGCCACCGCCTGCGAGCTGCCGATCGTCGGCCCGGCGCCGTGCCTGAACATGGTGTTCGCCACTCGGGACGGGCACGTCCTGCGCCAGTTCCCGTATGACGAGCAGCTCCTGTTCCGCAGCCTCGAGGGCTGGGCGTCGGTCGCACCCGACTGGAGGCCGGCCGCCGTGCCGCAGCCCGGCGGAGAGCTTGTGCCACCCATCCAGGCCGCAGTGAACTGCGCCTTCACCCCCATCGAGCTGAACCACCCCGACCCGTTCGGTGTCACCGTCGTGCTGATGGAAGAGGACGGCTACCGCATCAGCCTGACCGAAGCGTTCGCACGCTGATCCCGTGGCACGGAACCCCGATGACGACGCGCCCCGTCGGATGCGGGCCGCAGAAGAACGGGCCTCACAAGCCATGACCGAGAGCATTCGTGGCTGTGGAGCAGGCACGATGCCGACGGCCGGGCGCGACGCGGGCAGCACGACCGGGGCCACCGGCTTGTTCACGACGACGTCGGCCTGCTGCGCGGCCACGGCTTCGGCGCGGGCCTTGGCAGCGGCGGCCTGCTGCTCCCGGACCTGCTTCCAGCGGCGGGCCTTGGCCCACGCTTCGGCGGTCACATCCTGGTGCAGCCGCAGCGCGACGGCAGCGCGGCGCTCGCTCTCGGAGGCGCCGGGCATCGCGGCGTCGACGGCGGCCGCGACCGCGCGGCGCTGGGCACGACGGTCGATCTGCCGGTCCTCGCATCGCGGGCAGTCCCCGCCGGAGTCGAGCAGCGCGCCCTCGTCGCACCGGGGCTCCGCGCACAGCTGACGCTGCGGCAGGCCCCGGCCGATCAGCCAGCCCCCCGGGTCCTTGATCGGCCCGGCCAGCCGCATCTGCTCCGCCAAGCGCCGGGCGAGCCGGTCGGCCAGGATCTGCGGCGCGTCCGTACAGCCGGCGAACCCGACGACCCTGCTCAGCTCGCTGCGGGCGGCGGCCTCCACCAGGCGCGGGGCGGCCGGACGTTCCACACGTGCCCACACCAGGTCGACCGGGGCCAGGACGGCCCGCAGGTCCTCCGACGGCAGAGGCACCCTCCCCCGCTGCTGCCTGCTGGCTTTGTAGCTGAGTTCCAGGAACGTGTGCTCAGTTCCAGGAACGGCTCTCCTCCCTGGAAAGTGATGTCGCCGAGTTTCAGGAACGCCCGGGTCCTTGCTTCAGGGCCATGCTTCTGCTGGGGGGCGGGGACGCCCTGTCACTGGGCGAGGGCAGACTACGCGCATGAGTGATAGGGCCAACGCCATCCACCACGGGCTCGGTCTGACCTGGGTGGAGTCCATGGGTGGACCGCTGATCGTCGTTCCCGTGTCCGCGCTGCACGAGTGGGGCGGCTGCACCGAGGACGGTGTGATCGTCGGTGGCACCGACGAGCCGGACGACTACGACCGAGCCTGTGCGGTCGAGGAGTACGCCGAAGTGATCAGCCTGGGTGACGCTCGCACTGCGTCCGCGCTGGTGCTGGGGGACGAGCCCGCCACCACCTGCTACCGGCCCGAGCAGAGGATCTTCCTGCGGTGGCTGGCCGCTGACTCCGACGCCGAACTCCTCGCTGCCGCAGAGGCCCTTTTGAGCGACCCCGCGACCCCGTGGGAGGACTGCGGGGTCTGGGAGACAGATGGCCCTGCGGTTCTCATGGATTCCGCCGAGGCCGGCAAGGACCTCGGCGTGCCCTACCCCGACGGCAGGGGACAACCGGAGGAAGCCCCGGTTGTTGTGCCCGCAGGGCGATGGGAAGTCCGTGCCTACCACAAGACCGGTGAGTTCCCCTGGGTCGGTGTAGTCCAGCGCCTCCCCGCCGCCACTCAGCCGAGACCTACCGCTTGACCCCCGCACTGCCGGAACAGCAGCGGTCGGACACCAAGTCGATAGCCCACGACCTGACCGCGTGGCGGCTGGGGTGCCCACCGCTCCCTGCGCGCCACCAAGGACACGCGTTCCTACCTTTCGCCGACATCTGCCAGGCGGGACCACCGCGGTCGTTCCCGGAACCCGTCGACAAGCGTTCCTGCTTCTGACCTACGCAGCCAGTACGGCTCACTGTAGCGATCGCAACAGGTGTGGCGGGATCGCTGATACGAGGGATATACCTCGTGGTAGCCGCCGGGCACAGATGTCCGCGAGCCAGCTGATCACAGGTGGATTCAGGCGGGGCAGCCTGGCTGCCGAACTCCACAGAACCGCAAGCCGGGATCGCATATCCCGGTCGTGGCGTGACCGTCTCGTCGGCGGTGCTGCCCGAGCTGCTTTCTGCACGGAGCTCCTGGAAGTGCTGGTCGCGGCGCAAGCTAGGGTTCGCGACCATGGACAGAGTCGACCTTGAGCACCGCCATCGCACCTACGACGGCTGGATACCGCCCACCGTCGCCGCCCTCCTTCATGAGCATGGCCACCACGACGTCCTGCGCCAGGCGGCTGCCCACGGTGACTGGTTCTGCGCCCGGCGGCTCGCCGAAGCAGCTGCCGAGTCCGGACCGGACGGGCGAGCGACGGCAATGGCATTGCTGGAGCCGTTCGCGGCTACCGCCTGGTGGCCTGCCGTCGACACCGTCGCCGGGCTGCTCGCCGAGTGGGGACGGCACGAGGACGCCATGGTGTTGCTGCGTCCGCTCGCCGATACGGGGCACCGGTACGCCCTGCGCGACCTGGCACGGCTGCTGGCTCGGCAGCACCACGTCGACCAGATCGTCGCCCTGCTCGGCCCACGGGCCGCAGACCTCCTGCTCGCCGAGGAACTGGTGGAGCTCGCCGCGGGCCGCGGCCACGACGCCGAAATTGCTGCACTGCTCCCCGATATCGAAACCGGCCCGACGGACCCATTCGAGCCCGGGAGCTCGGATGCCGCAGACGCTGTCCCTCTGCACGCCAGGTTCCTGGAACTTCAAGGCCGGATCGACGAGGCGATCCACCTGCTGGGCAGACACGTCTGTGTCGAGGGCCTCGTGTACGCGGACCACGCCGACCAGCTTGCCCGTCTCCTGGGCCGCCACGGACGCGAGGCCGAGCTGCGCGCGTTCCCGGCCGACGGCGGCGAGGAGTACGCCCTTGCCGCCCTGACCCAGCTGCTGGAAGAGCAGGACCGGATTCCAGAAGCGGTTGCCCTGCTCGGGCAATCCGCCGGGACCGGGAATCCCCATGCAGCCTTCGACCTCGCTGAACTCCTCGCCCGTCACGGCCGCCACGACGAGGCGGTCGAAGTGCTGCGCACGGCCGCGGAGACGGCCGGCGGCGACTGTGACTGGCTCATCCACCTGCTCTGCCGCATCCTGGTCGATGCCGGGCGGGCAGACGAGGCCCTTACCTGGATCGACGACCACTTCACCCGCCACTGCGGCGACCGCCAGGAACAGGCGTGCATGAGGGCCAAGGTCATGGAGCTGAGCGGCCGTGCCGTGGACGAAGCGGAGCCGGCCGAGTTCGCCAGATCCGACGAGGAGCTCCTTCGCTCCGGAACGGTGGAAGGTGCCATCACACTCGCTGAGCGCCTGGTGCGGCGCGGCCAGCCGCACCAGGCCGTTGCTCACCTCCGCGATCGCCTTGATGAGACGAACGCGGTGCGAGGCCAGTACTTGCGATGATTGACCTTCTACGTCGGCCTCCGCGAGGACGCCGGTGCGGAAGCGGAACGCGGGGTCCGCGAACGGGCTTTCCGCCCACATCTCCAGCAGGTTGAGCAGCACCCCGCGCCGGGGCGGGCGGGTCGAGGGGGCGGCCCGCGCAGGGCCAGGGGGCCGGTCTGCCCGATGAACCCGGTCCACGAGCCCTCGCCCGTCGGCCGCGGCCCGTCCTCGCCGTCGACCGGCTCCCAGGTGCCGGCGACATAGCGGCCAGTGCGCTCGATGGCCCGCAGCGCGTCCTGGCACCAGACACCGCTGCCGCCGATCAGCCCCTGCGGTACGGCGGTGACGGCGAAGCCCTGGATGCCCCAGCCGGGCGTGCCCCAGTCGGCGGCGATCCAGTCACCCGTGTCCTCGTTCTCGAGCAGGACGCCATCCTGGCGCACGGCACCGACAGCGCGCACGGCGCCGTGTTCCGCGCCTGCCGCCGTTGGCCCCGGCCTGGCTGACGGCCATCCCCCTGACGATGTACGGGGCCGTCCTCACCGTCATGGCCCCGCTCATGGCCGTCGGCGTGCTGCCCGAGAGCAAGCCGTCCCCGCCGTTCACCACCAGCTTGGGGATCACCTGGATGGTCGAGGTCGGCGGCCTGGCATTCGCCGGTCTCGGCATCGGCCTCATCGTGGCCGCCCGCTCCCTCGCCGCCCGCACCCACCCCGCCCGCGCCGCCGCCGCCACGACAACGAAACCAGCCCGAACAGCCGGCACCGGGAGTCTGATCCGGGAACCGTACGCGCCCACGAGTGATCTTGATTGTGTGACGGCCCGATCGGAATCGGACCGTCACACAATCACGATCTCTTAGGGGGAACACACATGTTGAAGTCCGCGAAGCGCCTTGCGGTGGCCCTGGGCGTGGCCTCATTGGCCGCGCTCGTCACGGGGGCGCCGGCTCATGCGGCCACGAAGGAGATCTGCTACCAGGCCCACGTACAGAACAAGGGCTGGCTCGACTGGCAGTGCAACGGTGACTGGGCCGGCACCCGGGGTCAGGCCCTCAACCTGGAGGCCCTGCGCGTGAAGACCAACTACGGCGAGGTCTGCCTGCGCGCCCACCGGGCGCGCTACGGCTGGGACAGCCAGGAGCAGTGCGCCAAGCCCGGGAAGACCATCCAGGTCGGAACGACGGGCATGAACACTGCGATCGAAGCCCTGGAGTACGTTTCCACCGGCCCCGAGGGCGGCTACGTGACCGGCACCGCGCACGTCCGCGACCTCGGCGACGTCGACGACTACGGCACCGCGAACTGGCGGCCGGGCTGGGGCTACTTCATCAGGGTGGGCACCACGGGCCGTGGGCTGCCCATCGAGGCCCTGAAATTCCGCTGGGTCTGACACTCCCACTCCCCCCGGCGGCGGCCCGAACCGGCACTGGTTCGGGCCGCCGGTTCTCCGTGCCGACGCGCGTCCTCGGATTCGCCGTCACCGGTGTCCTGGGCGCAGCGTGCAAGGCCCGTCCTGCTGGGTGCTCGCGCTGGGCCTGTACGAAGCGCGGAAGTCGCTGTCCGGCGCGGTGAAGGGCGAGATCAACAACCCGGCCGAGGGCGCAGGCGCCGTCACCATCGTGGTCGCCCCCAACCCTGCCGCAGGCGGCAGCGGAGGGGGTCGTGAGCGGGGTCGAGCGGGTGCGCGTCGCGCGTGCCTACACCAGTGCGCGCCGGCATCCGTAGGTGCACGGCCGGCGCACGCAGAGGGCCCGGCCAGGGTTCCGGTCGGGCCCTGCTGTTTCAGCTGCGGCGGATCCGCAGGTAGGTGACGCCCGTTGCGTCCGTCAGCACGGCCGGAGCCAGGGCGAGCAGCACCCCGGCGGTGGCGGAGCCCAGGACGGTGGCCACCGCACCGGCGGCCGTCAGGAGGGAGTCCCGCTGGAAGCGGACCGAAAGAATGCTGAGTGACCCCGTTTCGACCTCGGGGGAAGCCGGAAGGGTGCTGTCGGGCGCCTTCGGCGGGGCGGCGATAACCCCCTGCCGGTAAGCGTGTTCGATCACGCGAATCTCCTAACTCGCTTCGTGTGCGCCGGACGCATCGGTCCCGGGGGTGGCACCCCCGGGACCTTCGCTTTGTCCGGAGCCCGCACCGAAACCAGCCATGGCACATGGCGTACCAAGACCGCACACCGATGAAGGCGTAACCCTTCGCTCCGGAGGCTGCCTGTCAACTGACGGCTCTTCACCCCTCGCGGCCACTCGAACGATCACATGCGGTCGTGCAGCGAGGCTCGGCCGAGAAAAAGATCACCGGTACAGCAGGACGCCGCCCACCCGAAAGGAGCAAGGTCAAGCCTGGCCATCGGCCCCGTGTGCACCGCGGGGAAACCGTCCCGCGCCACGCGAGGTATCACTCGAACCTCGCTGTCCACGCAAGAAGCTCCCGGTTCAGGTCCAGACGGAGGCCGGGCACGCCGACGCTGTTTTACCACGACCTCAAGCCGTTTCGCCCGCTCCGGTGGACGCTGCATCAGGTGAATGGGGCTGTCCCTGGCGCCGCGAGGAGGGCGCACACGGCCCGGCCCCGCCGTTGGGCGGCCCGGGAGGCGGTGACGGGCTCGTCGTGGTCACAGCCCTGGGTCGAAGCGGTCAGGCCGTAGGCGGTCGCCAGCCAGCAGGATCTCGGCCGCGGCCAAGTCCTGGCCCTCCCGGTGGTGCTGGCCCCGCACCTTGCGGACCTCCCTGGCCGCGATTGCTTCCGCCCGTTCCGACTTCGCCGGCCCTGGCGAGCCGCCGCGGCGCCGGTACCGGGGTGGCAACTCGCAATCCCCGGTCACGCGCCTTCGTAGCCGCTGTAGTCCGTCGCCCACCGCATCCGGTCCAGCGAGATCTCGGCACGGGCAGACGCCTCCCCCACCCGGTCTCCGAGCAGGTGATACAGGTCGGCGGCCTGCCGGTAGGAGTCCAGCATCCCTTGCCCGTCTCCGATGAGGGCCTGCACCCGGCCTCGCAGGCTCAGTGCCGCCGCCTCTCCGGCCCGGTCCCCCAGCTCCACGAAGACGGTCAGCGCCGAAGCAAGGGCCTCCCCCGCCTCCCGTCCCCGGTTTTGGGACAGGAAGACCCTTGCCGAAGCATTCAGCGCGTTCGCCGCGCCGGCAGCGTCGCCCGCGCTGTCATAGCGCTCGCGAGCGAGCTCCAATGCCGCCGCCGCCTCCCGCCAGTGTCCGTAGGCGAATAGGGCGAGACCCGCGTTCAGCAAGGCACCCGCCGCGCTGTGGACATCCCCCAGTTCGTCGTAGAGCGCGGCCGCGGCCCGGTGCTCCACGACCGCCTCCGCGGGCAGCCGCATGTCCCGGTGGCACGAACCGACGTTGTTGAGCACCTGGGCCTCCCCGTACCGGTCGCCTGCCTCGGCGAACAGCTGCCGGGCCTGTGTGTACGTCCTGAGTGCCTGGTCGTGGTCGAGGATCCGGCACTGGGCGAGCCCGAGGTTGTTCAGCGCCTGGGCGCGACCGCGGATGTCACCCGCCTCCTCGTACAGGCGGTCCGCTTTCGAGTGCTCCCGCAACGCCAGGGCGACCTGGCGTGACTGCTGGTGGCACAGCCCGAGGTTGTTGAGGGCCTGTGCCTGGCCGTGGCGGTCGCCTACCTCCCTGAACAGTGCCAGAGCCCGCTCGTGGTCCGCCGCAGCCCGTTCGACGTGGCCCGCCTGACGCAGTGCGTGGCCCGTGAAGTTGAGGGCCTGAGCCTCCTGGAGCGCCGCGCCGAGGGTGCGGAACGCCGCCGCTGCCTGCGTGCCCGTGGCGATCCAGTCGTCGTAGTGGCGTCCCCGGTCGAAGAACGCGCCCAGGGCCAGGGCCAGGTACCCGTACGCAGCGCTGCCCTCCGGCGCGCTGAGCGAGGCCGCGACCAGGTTCGGCCGTTCCGTCTTCAGCCAGCCCATGGCCCGCCCACGGTCGGGGAACCCCTCGGCCGGAGCGACGAGCTGCTGCGGCAGCCTGGCGACGGCGGCACGCGTGGTGTGCAGGTAGTGGCCGAGCAGGCGCTCGCGCGCGGCTTCCCTCTCGTCCTCGGCAGCGCATGCGGCCCCGTGAGCGGCCGCGTGCAGGCGCAGCAGATCGTGCATGCGCCAGCGGCCCCACACCGGGGAGGCCTCGACGAGGTGTGTCCGCACCAGATCCTGCAGGGCGTCTTCGACATCGTGGGTGTCGGCGATGTCCAGCAAGCTGCCGGCCGCAGCGGTGGACAGCTCCGGCCCCGGGTTGAGCGACAGCAGGCGGAACAGCCTCGCCCGGTCTGCGGCGAGCGTGCGGTACGAGAGGTCGAAGGCGGCGGTGACGGCCTGGTCCGCGCGGCTGAGCCGGGCGAGCCTGGTGCGTGCGTCCAGCAGCCCCTCGGCCAGTGCGGAAAGCGGGCGCCGCGCGGTGTCGACGAGCAGCGCCGACACGATGTGCAGGGCCAGCGGCAGCCCGCCGCACAGCTCGGCCACCCGACGGGCGGCGTCGGGCTCGTCCTCGACCCGGGTGTCTTCGTCCCCGAACGCCTGGTGCAGCGCGGCCCGTATCAGCTCCACAGAAGCGGCGGGCGGCAGGGAGCCGAGTTCGCGCATGCGGGCGTCGATGTCCAAGGTGGAGCGCGAGGTCACCAGGACGGGGGTGGCCGCGTCGTCCGGGAGCAGCGGCCGGACCTGTGACTCGCCGCCGGCGTTGTCGAGGACGAGCAGGGTCCGCAGACCGCGGGCGTTCCGCTGCCGCAGGAGGGTACGCAGGTGGGCGGATCGCGCCGTGACTCCCACGGGTATGGCCTCGCTGACGACGCCCAGGGCCCGCAGGAAGGTGTCCAGCACATCGGTGGGCGTGGCCTGCTGCGCGGCCACCGGGTCGTAGCCGTTGAGGTCCGCGTACAGCACACCGCCGGAACACCAGTCGGGCTCGGCCAGAGCCCGGGCGGCGACCTGGAGGACCAGCGCGGTCTTTCCCACGCCGCCCATGCCGACGACCAGCTGGACCCCGGCCCGGCCTTCCTCCTCGGCAGCAGGTGGCGCTGGCGGCGGCGCCAGCGCCGCCCACATGGTTCGGACCTCCTCCTCCCGGCCGACGAAGGCCTCGGGGATCCGGGGCAGGCCCGCCAAGGCCCGCAGCGGAGCGTACGCGTCTGGCTCGGGGTCGGCCTCGGGGTCCCCGGCGCCCGCCGCAGGGCCGCGGGGTGCGGTGCGGGCCTCTCGGATCAGGCGCCGCAGTGTGGTGAAGGTCCGGTGCTCCGGGGTGCGCGCCTTCAGGATGCCGAAGTGGTCGCCGGGCAGCACCGCCGTGTCGGGGAAGGCGGATCGGGCCGACGAGAACCGTACGATGCCGTCGCTCTCGCCGGCGTAGACGTCGAACGGGATCGGACAGGTCCGCTCGGTCGCCGCGGTGGCGTACACCACGTCCCGCAGGATGACGCGGCGGGTCTCGGCGACCTGGTCGTCGAGCGGCCTCAGCTCGCCCTCCTGCGCACTCTTGGCGCCGAAGAGCGAACGCCGCAGGGAAAGCATGAGCTCCGAGCCGTCGTTGGGACACGCCAGCAGCACGACCCTGCGGATCCGCGCCAACTCCCGCCCGAGGCCGTCGGCCAACATGCGCTGCAGATACCGCTGCACGATCAGGCCGCCCATGCTGTGCGCCACGAGCACCAGCGGCCGGCTGCTGGTGCCGGTATCGGTGCGCAGGTACTCCTTCAGCGAATCGGCGGCCATGGAGAGGCTGGGACGGACCTTCAGCGGATTGATCCGCACGACCCCCGTGTCGTACGAGAACGCCAGCGTGTCCACGAACGACAAGGATGCGTCCTCGGCGATGCGCTCGCGCAGCGCGTCCCATGTGTCGGGCCCAGACGCGAAGCCGTGCACCAGCACCACCCCCAACCTGCCGTTTCCGTCCGGCATGCCGTCCCCCCCTCTCCGCCCCGCGCTCCGGCTCGGCGCGCACCCCACCCCTACCCACCTCATCCGCCGGCCCACCTCGGAGAAGACCGGCGGCAGAAGAAATCTGCGAGGTGCCGTCGGAGCCCGTCTGGGTACCAGGGCAGAAGGCGACTGGCCCACCCCGTCTCGGGGCCTGGTGGGCCGGTCCGCCACTCGATGACGCCAGCCCGCCGCAGTACCACCTCACCGAGCCGCCCTGGGCGTCATGCCCAGTTGAGGTCTTCCGCACTGCGGCGCAGATCCGCGTACATCCGCCCGGTTGCCCCGGGCTCGCCAGGTACCCGCCGTACACCCGGGATGCCTGAAATGGCCCGCCGGAGCTCAAGCGCCCCGATGCCCTACCCGCCCGCAGAACCCTGTACGGGAGCATGCTCGGCGGGCTGGTCCAGCTGTTGCTGCCGTCGCCGCTGCTCGCCTGGCTGACCGGGGCCGGACACCGGTGGCGGCGCTGTGCGTGCGGACGCCGCTGGGAATGCGGCGACGAGGGCGGCTCCCTCATCGGCACCACCCCGTTGCCCGAGCTCGGCCTGCGCTGGCCGACACCCGGAGGCCGTCCGCCTGGCTGTGCTCATGGACCGGTAAGAGACCAGCCGGGCGCGGCGACCGGCATCGACTCCGGGCAGTGGCCCGCCGACGTTGCCGAGGAGTTCGGCGTTCCCGGCACAGCCGGCGGCCGCGGAGCCGAACCGCTGCCGACCTGGCTCGAGCTGCACCCGCCCTTGGACGAACTTCCGGCAGAGAAGCCCGTACAGGGCGCTGGGAGCTGCTCCCGGCTCTCCACGGCCGGAGGACCGAGGGCCCCTCCAGACCCGCTCCTGCCTTCGCTGGGTGTACGGGCTGCCGCGCTCACCTCCACCACGGCCCCGTGCCGGCAGCGCGGCGGCCGGGAGCCCAGCTGCCGCTGGGGCCCCTCCGACGACTGTCCCCAGCTCTCCCGCGTCCGGGAACACCTCCGTTACAGCAGTTGGCGACAGGGCTGCTGACCAAGATTTTTTGAAGTTTCTCTCTGCGACCCCGTCCAAAACCGGGTCTGCTTGCCTCACATGCGGCGACCGACCCACCTGCGGCGGTCGTGAGGAGAACCGAGATGACCGACCCGATGTCCTGGGCCGCCCCCTGCCTGGGGTGTGCGGCCCCCGTCGACCTGCTGGACTCTCAGGGGCCTGCCGACGGCGCCGTGGCGGAGTACCTCGACCCGTCCCGCTGGTGCGACCGGTGCCTGCGCCACTACGAGGACTGGGACCGCTTCTTCCTGATCTACCAGCCACGGCTGCGCAGGTTCTGCCTGGCCCGGCTCGCCAGGCTCCTGCCCGGCAACGAGGACCTCCGGCAGGCCGCCGACGACATCGTCCAGGAGACGATGATGATCGCCTTTCGGTGCTTCCGGTCCTGGGGCCGGCCCGAGCGTGCGATCTGGACCACCGCCCGCCGCATGATCTTCGAGCTGTGCGCGGACTACCGCATCGTGGCCGAGGACGGCTCCGCCATCACGGTCAGGCACACCCCCTCCGCCGCCCCGGACCACCTCGGTCAGGCCGCTGCCCCCGATCCGGCCCAGGCGGTCGTCGACAAGATCGCGCTGTACTCGGCGCTCTCGCGGATTCCCCGCCCCCAGCAAGAGGCCCTCTTGATCCACCAGGCCTTCCAGATCCCGGCGGCAGAAGCCGGCGTGCTGCTGGACCGGCCGGCGTCAACGGTCAAGACCCAGGCGGACAGCGGACTCACCCGTCTGCGGCGAGCAGCCGCCGCGGGTGCCTTCATCGCCCTGCCGGGAGCCGGCCTCGCGGGACTGTACGAGATCTTCCAGCAGATCCCCCTGGACACCCTCACGGACAGCGTCGCCGACGCACTCACCCACCCCGACCCCTACCCCGTGCTGATCAGCTTCGCCCTCAAGCGCGTCATCCCCTATCTCCGAGACCGCTACCGAGCCCACCGCCGGACCCGTGCCAACGGCATGACCGACCACGCCGACGATGGCTACGAGCGCTACGAGCGTTCGTCCGGGAAGGGCCGGCGCCGCCTCCATGGCGAGGCCTGACAATCGGAACCGCGGTTGAACCGGCCGTCCAGGTTGAGGTGCCGGCCGAAGACATCGCCGGCGAGGTGGGTGTTGGCGAGGACGCAGCGCGGTAAGGCCATGGTGCCTCTCCGCCGGGTCGGCCGGGCCGGGGCGACCGTCCGACGAGCATCATCGGGGGACGAAAACGGAGGCTACCCGGGCGCGGCACTTCCACGCCGGCCCGACCCTGTTCTCCGAGACCGTCGCGCAGGCGACCGCGCAGCCGACTGCGGCGCAGCACGATGAGGACGTCGGCACCCGGCCCCGTCGTCCTACGGTGGAGTTGGCCGAACGTGTCGGACCTGTTGGGGCTAACAGGTCCGACAGGGACGGCGAAGGGCCAAACCGACCGCGGTCCGGTTCTTCAGGGTGCGCTGTTCTACGGGTCGGCCAAGGAGGCCGATGCGGATCTCCACGCGCCCCGACTGTTCTGGACCCACGTGAACCCGTACGGCAGGTTCGAGCTCGGCATGAGCGCGCACCTGGACATGGCGCTGCCCTTCCGTACCTGTCCCCACACCCTGGCGGACGTCGAAACGGATGCCGGGAACCAACGCCCGACCGCACCGGGACGTGAACCGGCTCAGGCCGCGCAGTTGAGACGCGCCGCCGAAGAGATGCGGCCCCCGTTAGAAATAGGAGACGTCGTACTCGATGTCAGCCCAGAAGCCCAGCGTATCGTCGCCACCGGTTTTGACGCTGTTAAGCGTCAGCACCTGCTTCTTGGCCGCCTCGTTGGCCTGCCCAACCGGGAATGGGAGCGGTTCCGAGCCAGCTTTACTCGGGGCCGCGGACGTATCGTTTTCATCGAACGGTGTACCACTGTCGTCCTCAAACCCGGTAACCCGGACCGTCACTGGGCCGTTGGCAGCGGATCCCGAAACGGTGACTTCTGTTGGTGTTGCGGGATCCGCATGGAAGGTTTTCGAGTCCATCGCCCCCCACGCCAATGACTTGGTGACTGGCGGGCCGGTTTTACCCTGAACGATGAATTTGAAGGATCCTTCACCGAATGTGGAACTGTCACTGTCATCCCAGCAGTACAGGCGCTTGATCCGAGTATCCACTCGCCGGTCTTTCGTCTTGAATGACTTCGCTCCAGATCCTGGTGCAGCCTTCTGGACGTCCCAGACGTAATCCCAATTTCCGAGTGCATCCCACGCAAGGATGACAAAGAACAATTCCTGACCGCTTCGGAGAGGCGTGTGCAGGGTAGTCTCCGGATCCAGCAGTCGGTCCATCAGTTCGACCTTGTGCATGATCTTAGGCTGATCCGATACCGCCGTAGCCACGACATCTGCTGGAGCGAAGGCTGGAAACCCGTCCCCGCGATCCTGTGGAGGTTTCGCGCCGAGTTGCACGCGCGCTCTCGTCATGGCACTCGTCGCGAAGGCCATTGATACGAACGTTCCCCCACGGGTTACGTCCACTTGCGGCACTTCGGCACACCGGGTACAGAAATTCGTTCGCCCTTCTTCCGACTTGAGTCCGGGGAACGAGAGTTCGCCAAGCCTGGCCCCATTCGGCCCTTCGTTCTCCCTGAAGATTTGCGCCTGGTAGAGCCCTCCCATGGGCACCGTCTGATTGACCGTCTGAGTGGAAGAAAAGATCCCGATCTGACTGAAAGCAGTGGGTGGGGCGTTGAACTTCATGCTGCGTTCCCACAGCTCCAATCTAGCCGCCGACCCGGTTGGGTCGATCATCATTTCGACCCCCGATCCAGCAGCGAAGGCTATCTCGCCAATTTTGGCGGGAAGAAGATTACCCATGACATCCTCCCAATGAGTGGACATCTCAACCAATTGGACGTAGATGCACTGCGAGCGATGGAATCCAGGAGGCTCGGTGCGCAACCAGGCAATATGGGGACCCTGCCGCCACGGGCAGGGTCCCCCACCCTCGGCCGTCTGCGCAGCCGCACGTCAACCACAATCCTAAATACGACACCCCCGCGTCGCCACTTCGAGAGCGTAATCAAGAAGTCAACAAGCCATGAAAATAGGTTGAAATGGAGATAATCTTCTCCAGAAGCGAATCTTCGTGCCAGTCCGTCGGCTCACCAGAGGGCCGAGCCGGCTGAGGCGGCCTGCTGGGGGGGAGATCTCGGGGCGTGCCGAAAGCCTGGCCTCAGGGGGATCTCGGGACGGGTCGCCAAGTCCACAGAGATTCGAAGACATCCAGCTTCACGTCTTCGTAAGGCATTTGCGCCGGGATGCCCCCGCACTCGTCAAGGAACATCTGGCACGCCCCGACCTGTCGGACCAAATTCCCGAGCGCCCGTGGCGAAAGCGGCGAGGTCGGTGGCGGCGGTCCCTGATCCCCTCAGCGCGTGCCTCGACGTGGCGGAAGGAGATCGGGTACGGCGTGGCGCTCGAACAGCGGGTGCTCTCGGTGCTGGCGGATCTCCTCCGCCAGCACCGCGCCCAGCTCGGCTTGGGGCACTGCGGTACGCAGGGGCCGCAGATCGGCCGAGCCCGCTCGTCCTCAACCTCGTCGAACCAATCCTGATGCCGAGTCGAAGCACACCGGCTTCGGCGCCGTCCCGTCGGCGAGGAGCACCCCGCCGCGGCCCTCGTGCGATGTGCCGAACTCGTCGGACGTCCAGGTCTCGTCCATCTTCATGAACCCCTCCCACGCGTTGTGAGGCTGGGGCCGCCCACCCGGGTACGACGATCGCCTACCTGCGGCAGCAGGCGCGCGAACGGCCGAAGTTCGCCGGGCCAGGTCCCTCCGGCATCCTCGCCGACCCCGTGCAGGTGCGCGGCGTCCTCGTACCTGACGGGAAGTCTGTCGACACCCCGGCCGCTCCGCCCCACTACCGAACGCGGCGGGCCCGGTGGCGGCTGTTCGGCCACCGCCGCTTGAACCGAACGGCCGTCCGCCACTTTTCAGCGGCCCACCAACCGGGGCGCGGTCTCCGGCGTGCTGCGGCTGTCCATCGCGGGCCCCGACAACGAGTAGCGACTCCGTCAGCAGCCGGACCCCGTCACCCTAGGAACGGCGAGGCCCACCCCGTGAGATCAGGGGTGGGGCCTCGCCGTTGTTGCACCAGCCCGATGGAGACTTCGCTACCGTCCCGGCACGGACGAGCAGCCGTTCGTGACGGACCCGGACCATCTGGCGTGTGCGATCTGCCCGGCAACACGGCTGCCTCGCGAAGGGTTCATGGTCTACGACCAGGGAGTGTCCGTTCAACCCGGCCGACGGCACGCCGGTGTGCGTCCATCCCCACAAGGTGGGCCTGGTCCCGGACCGTATCGCCCCGGCTCCCGAGCCGGTCGTCGTGGCTGAGGAGCCGGCCCGGCGGCGCTGGTGGCAGCGGACCGGCAGCCGGACCGGGGCCGGCGCAGGTGCCCGGGGGCGGGCTCGGGGTCAGGTGTGCAGGCGGCTGTTGCGCCCGTCCCCGTCGCCGGCACTCTCGTCGTTGAACCAGTAGTCCCCCGCCGCCAGATACCGGAACGTCTCTCCCCCGGCAGGTCCACGGTCACCGCCCGCTTGCCGTCCTTGCGGAGCTTGAGCGGGTGGGCGCCGGGCCGCCAGTCGTTGAAGTCCCCCACCACACTGACCGGGCCGGGCGGGGTGCCCGCGGGAAGGACGAACTGCGCCACCCGCCCGAGCCAGGACCCCGTCCACCCCGACAGCCGCCAGGAGAACCTTCGGGGCAAGGGCCCGAAGAACTCAAGCCGCGCGGCCAGGACGACATGCGGCGCCGCCGCGACGAGGACGACCTGCGCGACGAGGAACACTGAGCCACCACGCACGCCGTCACCCCCATACGCAGGACCCGGCCGAGACCACAGTCACCATCACCCCGGCCGGGTCCTGTCCCATGTCAGGCAGACCCCTCGCCTCGACGCACGAACCGGCCCGCCTCGCCCACGTGGCCTTCGGCCGGCACGTACTCCGAGCCGCCGCCCGGACCGAACCGGTCGTGCTCCGACATCACCATCGCGTGGCCCACGATCCCCTGCGGGTCCCACCCGCACACGTCCAGCAGCGTCCCGTCCAGGGGCCCGCCGACCAGCTCGACACAGGAATGGCCCGGCCACGGCCCCGCAGGCTCCTCCGGGCCCAAACCGTACACACGGCGAATCCACAAAGCATCCACCCGCACACCCTCCCACCCCCACCCCGCCCCCGGGCGGGTGACGGGCGGCTCCCCGATCCGCCAGAGTCAGCCGACCGGACGCCACACGCGCACAATGCGTTCCGCGACGGCCAGGCGGTGTCAGCGGTCCCGCAATTCGGCTCTGTCGGGGATCTTGTGATGTCGTAGGACGTGGAGTGTGGGATCACCCACCCCTGAACTGGCCCCGTGGGTCCTTTCATGCCGTGGCGACCTTTTACCTTGGCTCCATGGGCGAGAGGAACGCGAGAGGTCGGGTTGAGTCGCTACACGAGGATGTCCAGCCCCGGAAGCTGCCCCGCACCTTTCGGACGCCGCACCCCTTCCGACCTGGCCCGATCACACGAGGGCCGACGAACGACTCCTCGTCTTCTCTGCGTAGGAAGGGCCGGAGGACGCTGACGGCCGTAGCCAGCGGATGTGGGCCGCTGCGGTCAGCGTCACGCTGCCCTGATCCCCCCTTCGATCCGCCGTCCCTCTCGCCGACCCGGGCCGACTCGATGGAACTGATGCCGACTCATCTCGGGATGGGAATGAGGAACGTGGCGTCGATATGTGTAGGGCTGTCGTTCAGAAAGTACCGCGCGGCTGCTTGAGGCAGCTGAACGTAGTCCCGGCAAGGAGGACTGTGACACCGGCCAGGAGGGCGGGCACGCTGGTTGAGGGGTGCAGGACGACAGCCCAGGGTTGCGCTCCGCGGCCGCCGGCCTTCCACCCTCCAACGGCGAGGATCAGGGGTATGGCGGTGAGGACTGGGGCTGCAACCCGGGCGCCGGCGAAAGGGTTGAGGATGAGTGCCAGGCCGAGGTAGAAGGCTGTGTTCCGGCCGATCGCCAAAGCGACGGCGTCGGCGCCCATGAAGTGTCCGAGGACGGCCATGCCAAGTGTGAGGGCTGCACAGGATACGGCGAGGAGGGTGTCGAGGCGGTGGACCGCCCGCACGGCGACCGTTTCATTTGCATTTCGGGCGCGGCCCGTGAAAGCAAGCCAGATCACGGCCGGGGTGACGGTGATCAGTGCGCCGAGAAGGAAGTGTCCGGCGCCGCCGACCATTGCGGGTACTGGGATGCGGCTTTGTCCGAAGGTCAGGCCGGTACCAGCCGTCACAGCGGTGACGACGGCGAGGGCGAGGACGTTGCGGGATGCGGCCCACCAGTTCACCGGCTTGCCCCTTCAGGATTCAGGGTCGGCTTCTGGTCACAGTCCGTGAGCGCGGCGCGGTTCGTCTCGTACCAGGCGTGTTGACGGTCGAAAGGCAGCGTGAGGACCTTCTGGGCGAGTTTCGCGTCGTCGGGTGAGATACGGCCCTGGATCGGCACCGGGGGCGTTTGGGTGGCGATGGCGGCCAGCCATGCGGTGAGGGGGCCCCGGGCGGGATATGCAGGGTACGTGCGGCTGGTGCGGGCGCACTCGGGTATGGGGGGCAGGAGCGTGTTGGTGAGGTTGACAGCCACGTCCGGCTCGCGCACTTGGCCCTTGCCTCCGAAGTGGGCTTGTCCGGGCTTGAGGTCACGATTTTGGGTGAAGGAGGAGAGCATGGGGAGCCCGGCGCTGTGCAGGCGTCCGCTGTAGGTGCGGGTGGTCGCCACGATCCTGGAGCGGTCCGGTGTCTCGGGCCACAGGCATACCTCCGGGGTGCCGCCGGTGTCGCAGACCAGTGCGTCGGGGTTCCGGTCGGTAACTGGGCTGTAGCTCACGTTCACCACCAGGTACACCGAGGCAGCGGAAGCGGCGACCAGTACAGCCACGGGCTTCCAGCGGCTGGCCTGGGCGATGACCAGGAGGCACGCGGCGATGATTCCGCCGGTGAACAGCAGCGGCCCCCATACGGCCGCAGGGTCGATGACGGACCCGATCGAGCAGCAGCTGTCGTAGGCGCCCGCGACCAGGTGGCGAGGCCATGGTGTGTCCCAGGATCCAGGGAACGCGGTCAGGCAGAACCCGACGACCATCGCCAACGGCGCGGCCGCAAGTTGCGGAAGAAGACCGCCCAGAAGGTAACCGGCAAGTGTAGCGGCCGCCATCAGCATCGCGAACACCGCGAACATGCCCAGATGGGAGAAAGGCGGCAGCGTTTCCGCCGCGGAGACCCCGATACCGATTGCGATCAGCATCCCGGCCACTCCCATCGCCCACACGGGGGCGAGTAACGGCAAGGCGATGGCGAGCCGGCTGCGGGAGGGAGTCTGCCCGAAGACGTTGCCGCGACGCAGGCGAGCGCCTTCCCATGCTCCGCTCGCCGCGCATGCGGCGGCGGCGAACGGGATCGTGTAGGAGGCGTTGCCGAGGACGGATGGCCCGTAACCGTGGACGGTGCCCGCTGTGATCGGCTCCGACAGGAGCAGCAGGACGTAGCCCGCGAGTAGGACGAGCATGAGCGCGGCGGAGGAGGACCGCAGGAGAGTGGCGAGGCGCATCGGTCAGATCTCCCGTCCGACGAGCATCGCGTAGGCGGCCTCGGCCTGCTCGCGTCTGCCCGTGGTGGCCGGTGCCAGGGCGTGGAATTCGGCGGGGCTGCCCTGGAACCGGATCCGGCCTTGGGAGAGGACGGCCACGTGCGTGTACAGATCGGCGAGGTCTTCGGTCTGGTGCGTGGAGACGATCACCTGGACGCTGCCGGTGAGGTCGCCGACGAGTTCACGGAAGACCAGGCGCTGTGTGGGGTCTAGGCCGGCTGTCGGCTCGTCCATCAAGATCAGCTCACTGCGGTGGGTCAGTGCTCCCGCGATGCCCATGCGGCGGAGTTGCCCGCCGGACACCTGGTGGCTCTTGCGCCCCGCGAGGGGGGTGAGGTCGACGCGGCGCAGGGCTTCCTTGGAGGCTTGCCATGCCTCGTCTTTCGGCATGCCCTTGAGCCAGCCTGTGTAGGCGACCTGCTCGCGTACGGTCAGCCCGGGCATGGGGGTGATCTGCTGGGGGATCCACGACACGCGCTTGCGGTAGGCCGCCAGATGGCGGCCCTTTGCGGCGCCTCCGTTGCAGGTGACTGACCCGGAGGAGGGAGCCAGGTGGGAGGCGGCGATAGCCATCAGCGTGGACTTACCGGCTCCGTTCGGTCCGAGGAGGACCGTTGCCCGCGCATCAATTTGGAGGCTGAAGTCATTGAAGACGGAGGTCTTCCCGTACCGGAACGAGATGTGATCAAAGACCAGAGGCATGGATGAACGCACAATCCGCCACCCCACTGCCAGCGGGGTGGCTTTGGTTATGGGATGGTGGGCAGTGCGAGGGTCCCGGTGCTGAATCCACCGGGACCCTCGTACTACTTATTCAACAACCGTACTACCAGCCGACCTTGACGTAGTTGACCGAGACGTACGTGCCATGGGACACGTCTGTCAGCGCGAAGTAGTAGTTGCCCGCGTCGTCCGGGTCGCCGTAGTCGACCCACCCGCAGTAGTTCGTCCGGGTCCCCTTGGAACGGTCCGGAGCGTTAGGGACGTCCTTCCACAGCTGCAGCCCGGCGTAGTTGAACCCGCCGCCGCCGTCCGCGGAGCAGCCCGAGAAGTAGATGCCTGTGTAGTCCGAGCTGGTGTTGCCATCCCACCAGCGGCGCGACTCGTTACCCGCCCGCCAGGAGTTGATGTACGTCTCGAACTGCCCCTCCGCGTGCGCCGGGATCACTGACACCGCGCCCAGCAGCGCGGCACCGGCCATCGCCCCGGCCCACGACTTCAAACCGATCTTCACTCAATCCCTCCCTGCTTCTGCTACCGCCCCTACGGGGCGGAACCATCGCGGGTCGTGGATCCGACCCGTCGTCCAGCCCTCTGCTACCAGCCGACCTTGACGTAGTCGATGTTGATGTAGTCGCCGTTACCGACGTCCGAGAGCTGGAAGTAGTAGTTGCCGGCGCTGTTCGGGTCGCCGTAGTCCACCCACCCGCAGTAGTTGTCGCGGGTGCCGAACTTCCGGTCCGGGGCTCCGGGAATGTCCTTCCACAGAGTCAGCGACGCGTAGTTGTAGCCGTAGCGGTCGTCATCGGAGCGGCAGCCCGAGAAGTAGATGCCGGTGTAGTCCGAGCTGCTGTTGCTGTCAGTCCAGCGGCGCGACTCCGTCGGAGCCGTCCACCACGAGATGTGGGACTCGAACTGTCCTTCAGCGCTCGCCGGCGTGATGCCGCCGAGACTGAGGAGTGCAACACCCGCCAGCACGCCGGCCGCGCTCCTGCGCCGTGTACTCATCAGTTTCCCCTTCCCCTGCATTGGCCCTGTGCCAGGGCGTGACGGAGGGAGGAGACGTTCAGCGATGCCTCCCCCCTGAGGCGAACCGAACGCTAGCCACGGAATGCCGCATTCTGCGAAAAATTGTTCGCGTATGGCTCAAATCCCCACTCTCTCAAAACCGGACCAGAGCAGGCTGCAGCTGCAAACCTCTGCCCATCCCACCTCACCTGCCCCACGCAGCTTTGGCCGAGACCCACCGCATCCTGAACCTCTCTGGAACCTCGCCGACGATGCTCAAGTCCACGAAGAATTAGTCGCCTTCGCATACGGAGCCCACGAAGCTGAGTGCCGCTGCAACCCATCCGTTCCGAGGACTGGTAGCCGCCTTTGCGGCTCTGGCGGTGCGGCAGAGCGGTCCGCCTGTCCGTGAGCGGCACTGGTGGCACGTCCCTGGAGCGCTGCACACCGTGCAGCAGACAACGACCAGCGCAGGGCCGAATCGACCGCTGGCGAACTCAATAGGGCCTGCACCTCGGTGGATGCGCAGGTGGGCCTCGAGCCGCCCAACCCTCGGAAAGGTCGGGTGGAGAGCCGTCTTCCGGCGCATGGCCTGCCACGGCTGGACTGCAGGGCGTGTGTGAAGTCGTGATCAGTCGGCGGTGTGCAGCAGGTCGTTGATCCGGATCATAGCGGCGCGGAGGTGGAGGCCGGCGAGGTGGCTTTCAGGCGACTTGTCGTACCGGGTGGCGATACCTCGCCAGGCCTTCAGCTTGTTGATCAGGCGCTCGACGGTGTTCCGCTCCTTGTAGAGGTCGGCATCGCGGGTGACGGGCCGGCCGCCTCCGGTGCCCTTCTCCTTCCGCTTGGCGGCCTGGTCCCGTTTTTTCCGGTATGACTGCCCTGATTCCACGTTTGCGCAGGTAGGTGCGGTTGCCGCGGGATGAGTAGGCCTTGTCCGCGGCGACCGCACCGGGCCTGGTACGGGGACGGCCGAGGGGCAGGCGGACTCTGACCCCCGCGAGCACGGGGACGAATTGAGGGCTGTCCCCGGCCTGCCCTGCGGTCAGGACCAACGCGAGCGGACGGCACCTGCGCTCCGCCGCGAGATGGATCGTGCTGGTGAGTCCGCCCCGGGACCTGCCGAGCAGGGCTTCCTTCAGGCGGAGCTTGCGCCGGCGTCGGATCCGCCGACGCTCGCCCTGTCCGTTCTGTTCCTCCGGCCCTCCCCCTATTGCCGGGTTGCTTCCTGCTCCTGCACGGCTTCCTCCCGGGCGTCCATGAGGTGCTTGCTGACGCGCATCCCTGCGGCGTCGTGGTGGGCGCGGACCGTGGTGGAGTCCACGCTGACCAGCGACAAGTCGGTTCTTCCCGTGTCGGCAGCCTCGGCGATGAGGCCCTCCGGCAGGGCGGTGAAGACGCCGGCGTCCCGCCAGAGGCGAAAACGTCCGTAGACGGTGGCCCAGGGGCCGAACCCGGCGGGCACCCCGGTTCACCCGCGTCGCGCGCGAGGCCTTCGTCCCCGACCTCCGCGCCGGCGGGCCGTTCCGCCCCGGGCTGCGCGTCAAGGGCGTACGGGTCGCTGCCGGCGTCTGCGAGCTCCCCCGGGCCCCGACGGCCGGGGCGACCGGCGGGCAGGGGGAAACGTCTTCGTCCGGGCCGCTGTTCGCGGTCCGGACGAAGGTGAGGAGGGGGAAAGAGGGGGGAGGGGTGCCCGACGGGGGACGACAGGCACCTCCCCTTCCTCGTCGGAGGGGTCGGCCTACCTCTGCTAGGGGTTGGGTCGGCCGTCGTGGCCCTGCTGCTCCGGCTGCGTCCACCCCGGCGTCGGGGCGTACGGGTCCTGGGAGGCGTACGGCTGCTGGGGAGCGTACGAGAGCTGCGGGGTGTGCCCGGTCTCCTGGGCGTAACCGTCGCCCTGTGCGTAGCGCCTGGCGGCGGCCGGTACCGGGTGCGGGAGCCGCAGCCGCCGGGTGTCGTCGGGCCCGGCCGCGTGCTGGGCGCGGCGGGCGGCGGAGAGGCCGCCCGGCCACCAGTTCCACTTGCCGAGGGCGGTCATCAGGGCCGGCAGGACGAAGATGCGGATGATCACGGCGTCGAGCAGGATCGCCGCCGCCAGGCCGACGCCCAGCTGCTTGAACTCCACCATGCTGAGGGTGCCGAAGATCGCGAACACGCCCACCATGACGATCGCCGCGCTGGTCACGACGCCGGCGGAGCGGGTGATGCCGTCGCGGACGGCGTCACGGACGTTCGCCCCGCTGAGGGCGGCCTCGCGGATCCGGCTCACGACGAACACGTGGTAGTCCATCGACAGGCCGAACAGCACCACGAAGAGGAAGAGCGGCAGCCAGGAGACGACCGCCCCCGAGCTGTGGAAGTCGAGCACGCCCTCGGCCCAGGTGTTCTGGAAGACCGCGACGAGGACACCGAACGAGGCGGCCGCCGACAGCAGGTTCAGGAGGATCGCCGAGAGCGCCACGGCGAGAGAGCGAAAGATGACGGCCATGGTGGCGAAGGTCAGCAGCAGGATGAAGCCGACCACCCACGGCATCCGGTTCTCCAGGTGGCCGGTGAAGTCGACCCCCTGAGCCACCTTGCCGCCGACCGCGCCCTCGGCGTCCTGGACGGGTGCGATGGCCTCGGGTACCCAGGCCCGCAGCAGTGCGAGGGACTCCCGGGCCCCGTTGCTCCCGGGCGAGTGCGGGGTTCCGACGGCGACGGTGTGCACGCGCTTGTCGGCCGAGGCGCGGATCGTGGGCTTCTGGTCGTGGGCGAACAGCTCCTGGCCATCGGTGCGGTCCAGCAGGGACTTGAGCGCGGCCTCGACCTCACCGGCCTTCTCGGCGGGGGCCCGCACGGCCACCTGGTGCACGGTGCCCTTGCTGGGGAAGGCGGCGGTCAGCCGGTCCATTGCCTGGACGACCGGAATGTCGCGGGAGAGGTCGTCCGAGCCGGGCTGCTTCAGCTTCATGTCGAGAGCGGGCAGGGCGAGGGCGAGCAGGGCGCCGACGGAGACCACGAGGGTGAGCACGGGCCTGACGAGGGCGGGGCGGAGCAGCACGGGCCAGAGCCGGGACTCGTTGGAGCCCATCGTCAGCCGCCACAGCAGCGGGACCTTCGGCCGGTCGACCCAGCGGCCGAGCTTGGCGAGGAGGGCGGGGAGCACGGTCAGCGAGGCCAGGACGGCGACGGCCACGACGATGATCGAGCCGGTGGCCAGGGAGGCGAAGGTGGCCTCCTGGGCGAGGTAGAGGCCGGCCATGGAGACGATGACGGTGGTGCCGGAGACGACGACGGTGTGTCCGGAGGTCTCGGCGGCGATCTCGATGGCGTCGAGGTGCGAGGCGCCCTTGTGGCGTTCCTCGCGTTCCCGCTTCAGGTAGAAGAGCGAGTAGTCGACGCCGACGGCCATGCCCATGAGCAGGATGACGTTGCTGACCGCGCTGGTCTCGGGCATGACGTGGGAGGCCAGGGTCGACAGACCGATGGCGGCGCCGACGCAGGACATCGCGAGGAGGACCGGCACACCGGCGGCGATGATCGCGCCGAAGACGACGAGCAGGATCAGCAGGGTCAGCGGAAGGCTGATCAGCTCGGCCTTCTCGAAGTCCTCGCCCAGGGTCTCGCCGAGCCCCTTGGCGGTGGAGCCGGTGCCGATCTGGTCGATCCTGATGCCCTCGTGGGCCTTCTGGGTCGCCGCGCCCGCGTCGAGCAGCGGCTGGACGCGGGTGTCGGCGTTCTGCGTGTCGCCCTTCATCGTGACGGGGAGCAGCAGCGCCTTGCCGTTGGGGGAGGGGAAGGCGGTGCCGACGCCCTCCACCTCGGGCAGCGCCTTCATCCTCCCGATGAGCTCCGCGGCCGCCTTCCGTGCGGTGGCGATGTCCAGCTTCCCGCCGTTCGCGGCGCTGATGAGGACGTTCTCCTCGGGCTTCTCGGTGAAGTGGCCCTGGGCGGTGATCCGGCCGGCGCGGCCGGACTCGCCCACCCCCGACTCCTCGTCGCTGATCTTGTTCGTGCCGGCGGCTCCGCCCAAGAAGAGACACAGCGCGACGAAGACCACCCAGAGCCCGATGGCGGACCACGGATGCGTGGCGCTCCATCGTGCGATCCGTACCGTTGCGGGTTTCTTTCGCACCTTCTGTTTCCCTCCATTGCTGCGGAACCGCCGGGGCGGATGCCGTTCTGCGGCGAGTAGAAAACTAGTCACGGGAGGAGGGCGTGGACACAAGGTAAACCGCCTGGGTAGCCCCGGTTTTCCGCAGCTTCACCCTGCGGTTTTCCGTAACCACGGCCCTGCAGTTTCCCGTAACGCCCCGGAGAGAAAACTTGGCCTGCGTAGATTCGGGCGGCTGGCTTAAATTCCTGATTCCGCGAGGACGTGGCCGTCGTCGCGGCAAGCCGGTCGGTGTGCGCCAGGTGCCCGGCGGTGGCCGAGCTGCACGATGGGCAAGGCCTCCACGATCTCGCGGACGCCAGCCTGCCTGAAGGCGCGGCACAGCCGGGAACGAGCGGACGCGGCCGGCTCTGCGGACGCGGCGGCGCGCGGCGGGGCGCGGCGGACACCCCCGCCCGTGCGGACACCCCCGCCCGTGCGGGCAGGACCGTCCCCGTGCGGGCATCACGGTCCCCGTGCGGGCATCACGGTCCCCGTGCGGGGGCGGGCGCACTATCGTGGGGGCCGCCGACCCTGGAGGGACCCTCGTGACGACCGCTCCGGGACCCCCCTACGGTGTCCCCCCGATGCCCGAGCGCAGCATCCCCGCCCTGCGTGCCGCGATCGCCGCGCATACGCCGGATCTCCTGGCGGACTTCGAGGCGGGGTGGCGGGCCAAGGTCGCCGACACCTACGACATCAGCGCGGCCCCGGCGTTCTTCGCCCGGTGGTGGGCCGAGTACGCCCTGGCCCGCGACCCGGAGCTCGACCGGCACGTCCGTGACCTGGAAGAGCGTGCCGCGCACGCCACGGACCCGGACAAGGCCAAGGCCCTGCTTGAGGAAGCGGCCGAACTCCACCAGCGTGCCGGCCGGCTGGAACCCGGGGAGTGAGCGAGGAGTTCACCGGGCCGCCCTGGGCCGTGGACTGGACCAAGGCCGCCTCCGAGTACCGCGACAGCCTGCCCGGCACCGTCAGGGACCTGGTCATCGACGCGGTCGTCGAACTGCTCTCCTCCCACCACCCCTACCGCGACCACGGCCTGGACACCAGCAAGGTCAGCATCGAACCCGCGCGCTCCACCCAGCCCGGCGGCGCCCACATCCTCGACTTCGACCACAACCGCGGCTGGCTGCGCTACACCTTCATCCGCCGTACCGCCGAACCCCAGATCGTCATCGAAACCCTCTTCTGGCAGTAAAGCCCGCCCACCAGGACCCGGGCCGCGGGGGCTCGCGCGTGCGGCGGACGGGGCCCGCTCGAGGGGGCGGCGGCGAGGGGCGGGACCCGGGTGAGAGCGCACGGCGGTGCGCGTCCCGCGGGCGACGGCCCGCCTGCCGGCCCTGCAGGCTTGGACAGGAGCCGGCCGTGTCCGAGACGGACATACAAATGACAGGAACCCGGCGACCGCGAGCGGTTCTTCGACACGCACCCCCGGCATCGTCGTCCACCGCCAAGAATGCGACGGGCTCTCCCTCACCGGGATGGCCTGGCGCCACCAGGCCGGCTATCCCGCGACATGGGCATTCACCGTCCGCGAGGGCAGGATCGCCTCGCCGGCCAACACCGACTTCGCGGAGGTCCCCGACGACTTCCCCGACCAGGCCGCCACCGAAATGCGCAAGCGCCACGGCGAGTACCGGGAACCGGACACCGGCCCCACCCTCACCGACCGCCACGGCACCACCCGCCACCGCGGCGCGCTGCGCCGCGAGCGCGCCGACGGCCACCGGTGCGTGATGTCCTCGGCGATCACTGCTCGCATGGCAGCTCCACGATCATGGTGGTCGGGCCTCCGACCGGGCTGCTGACCTGGAAGGAGCCGTCGACGGCGCCGACCCGTTTGGCCAGCCCGCTCAGTCCGCTGCCGGCGGAGGTGTCGGCGCCGCCGATCCCGTCGTCGGTGATGTTCAGGCGCAGCATTCTCCCGACCTGTTTGACAGCGACGTCCACGCGGGTGGCGCGGGCGTGCTTGGTGACGTTGGTGAGCGCCTCGGAGACCACGTAGTAGGCGACCGACTCCACGGTCGGCGCCGCTCGCTCCTCGAGGTCGACTCGCAGCCGTACCGGAATCGGTACCCGGGCGGCCAGCCCGGACAGCGCCGCGTCCAGCCCGCGGTCTTCGAGGACGGCCGGGTGGAGGCCGCGCACCAGGTCGTTGAGTTCGGCGATGGCCTCCTTCGCCTCGCGGTGCGCCTCGTCGATCACGGCGCGGGCCTCGTCCGGCAGGTTGGTGAGGGTGGCCTTGGCCAGGCCCAGGTTGACCGCGAGGGAGACCAGGCGCTGCTGCGTGCCGTCGTGCAGGTCGCGTTCGATGCGGCGGCGTTCGGTATCGGCGGCGTCGATCAGGTCGGTGCGGCTCTCGGACAGGTGCTCGACACGCTGCTGAAGCTGCTGAAGCCGCTGGAAGCGGCTGGTCCCGAGCAGCGCGAGCGCGATCCGGGTCTCGGCGCGGGTCACCGGCCCGGCCAGCCAGGCTGCGGCGCACAGCAGCAGCACACCGGCCGCGGTGTAGTACAGCGCTTGGGTCGCGTAGTCGACATATTCCAGGCGCACCTGGGCCGGCAACAGCCAGGCCCACCCGATGACGGTGACGCCGGCAAGGCCCGCGACCCACGCGGCGAGCACCCCCAGCTCCACCACAGCCAGGAGCGGACCGACCAGCAGGTGGTATCCGGCCTGCCGCCAGGTCTGGGCCGCGGACAGCCACCGCAGAGCGCGCCTCGGCCATCCTTGCTCGCGCGGGGCCGGCAGCCGGAGGATCTCCACTCCCAGCAGCACCCGGTACCGGCGTCGCTGCACCGCGGTGAGCACGAGCACACCGAGCAAGATCAGCACAAACGGGAGCGGGAGCACCGGCCACGCCCTCGACTTCGCGGCACTCGCCATCCAGCTCCACAACGGCACCAGCGCGAGGTGCAGCGGAACCCCGGCCGCCAAGGAAGCGGTGTCCCGCCGGACCCGAACAACTCTGCGCCGCAGCGCCCGGGGAATCGTCATGGCCCGACGGTAAAACACCAGGTGAGGGCTATGCCATGCACCGTGCCTCCGGATCGATGGTGAAGCTGGCACCACCCCGGGAACGGCACCCGGCATTACTGACTGTGATCGCTGGGCGGCTCAGGCTGAAAGGCGTGCATGAAATCATCGAACTGTTTCCGGAGCCGGACGCCGAGCGCGGCATACGCAGGCCGCACGCCCCGCTCACGGGATCGCCCCCCAGCCCGCAGCGCCGTCGTCCGGACCGCCTTCCAGGCCGACGGCGGGGGCTTGTCCTGGCCGGCTGCGGGGTGGCACTGCTGCCGTGGCTCTTCGTGTTGGCCACCAGCCTGCCGACCACCTTCCCCGCCCCGCACTGGTCCGCCGCCTGGGTGGGTCTGGACGCGCTGGAGGCGGTCGGCCTGATCACCACAGGTCTGCTGGCCACCCGCGCGGATCGGCGACTGGCACCGGCCGCCGCCGCGACGGCCGCCCTGCTCGCCGTCGACGCCTGGTTCGACACGATGACCGCGGCCGGCGGGAGCGATCTGCGCGCGGCGCTGGTCATGGCGTTGTCAGCAGAACTTCCGCTCGCAGCGGTATGCGTCGGCCTGGCGGTTCGAGGGCTGCCCCGCACCCCATGAAGCCCGTCACACCGACCCGGGCTGCAACCACGAACACCACAGAACCGGAGAACACCATGGGCTCTGCTGTCCTGACCGCGCCGCGCCTGCGCTGGGCCTGCGCCCTCGGTGCCGCTGCCGCCGCAGGCGCCTGGTGGTTCGGCGACAAGGCGCCGTACCCCTACGCCCAACGCGGCGTGCTGGACCTGCCGTTGCCGTTCCTCACATCAGCCCGCCTCGACGCGGTGCTCACCCCGAGCCCGGGCGAGCGGATCCTCGAAGTGGGGCCCGGCACCGGACTGCAGGCGCTGCACACCGCACCGCAACTCGGGCCCCACGGGCAGCTCGACATCCTCGACGTCCAACCCGAGATGCTCCGCCACGTGATGCACCGCGCGGGGCAGCGCGCAATACCCAACATCGTGCCCACCCATGCGGATGCCCGCGAGCTGCCCTTCGACGACGACACCTTCGACGCCATGTATCTGGTGACCGCGCTGGGCGAGATCCCGGAACCACAACGGGTGCTCGACGAGGCGGTGCGGGTGCTCACCCCGGGAGGACGGCTGGTCGTGGGCGAGTTCTTCGACCGGCACTGGATCCCCTTCGGCGCTCTGCACCGTCTCGCCGACGCGTCGGGCCTGCATCTGAGCACCAGGAGCGGCTCGACCCTCGCCTATCTGGCGCGATTTCAACCCTGCGCCCGATCGCAGCGCTCACGTCGAGGACCTGAGAGCTGATCGGTAGGCCAGGCCAGACCCGGCCCGGCCCGTCCAGCACCGCCATGGCGACAGAGCGCGCCGGTCAAGTGCCTGCCTGAGATGTCTAGTCGATGGGACTGTGGGTCGAGGTCGTGATGGCATGCCTGATGCAGGGGCTGTCGGGGTGCCTCTACCGGGCACCCCGACAGGAAGGACCCGGTGGGCCCCACACCGTCGACGGCACCCCCGAACCGCTGACCCCGCCGGGGCGGGTACCCCGGGTCCCCGCCTGGAGGCCGGACGGACAGGGCGAAGTCGTCACGAGCAACACCCCAGAAACGGGTTCACCCCTGCCGTGGGGAACTAAGCGGACCATGGACGGGCGGTATCCTTCCAGCTCAGGTGCACTTCGTTGCTCTCCGACTGTCGCGAGAGAAGGAGTCGCCGGCCTTGCCGGGTGCGAAGCACCCAGAGCGGAGGGGTCCACCCGTGTCAGCCGACGGATGGCCGGAGTTCTTGGCGCACTCCGAGCCGTTCACCGCGCTCTACGGCGAGCTGCCGGCTCTGGAGGGCCTGGTCCTCAGATCGGTGCACCTCAGTCCGTACGGTCCCGCTGTGACGTTGCGGGTCGAGTTTCCCCGCTTCCCCGACCTCGCTCCGCCGGACTGGACCGAAGCCGGCTGCGACCGCTTCGAGGCCCAGATCGAGTTCTCCGCGGCCGAGGACCTCCGGATGCGGGGCGTCCCCGACGCCACCGTGGTCGACATCGGGTTCGGTCCCCGGGTCCCGACCCCGGAGCGCCGGATCAGGATCGCGGTGAGCGGTCCGCAGGTCTTGCTGGACTTCACCGCGCACTCCCTCAAGGTGGGCCGCCTCAATGCCTACCGCTCCACTGACGAGGGTCCTTACGCGGCCCGGCGGTGGTTCGTGAGTCCCCTTGACCAGCGCGTGCAACGAGGCGTGCTGCCTCCCACGACCGCGAAGGTGTTCTATGAGCGGGCATGACTGGTCTGCCGAGGTGGCCAACCCCGAGGCGGTCCGCGACGTCCTCGGCTCACCCCCACCACCGCTGACCGACTACCACCTCGACTCCTTCCTCGTCGACGAGCGCGAATCGTCGGTCACCTTGAGGTTTTCCGCGTTCGGCATCCCGGCCGGTGCCGCCGGCCTGTGGCGGGCCCGCGGCCACAACGCGGTCGAGTTCGTTCTGGTCTGCGTCGGCGTGAAGAACTTCGAGGTGGACGGCTGGTCCGGCCGGCCCACGACTGTCGCCAGGCTCAGCGGGCGAACCGTCGTGCTCGCCGGCCAGGACAAGCGCGTGTCCTTCGAGACCGACGAAATCCGTGCCCAGTACCCGGTCGGAAGCCTGCGGAGCCAAGCCGAGTGACGTGCGGGTGGACCGGGGACCTGCCGGGAACCGGGCCGGTTCCAGCACCGCGCAGGGCCCATCGAGCCGATCGGCGAACAGCACATCGCGGAGCCCGGTCTGGTCGTCCTGGACATCACCCGCAGGGACGAGGAGACCGTCCGGGCCGTCATGACCGCACTGGAAGAGCCCTGCGCCACATCAGGCGTCGGCCCGGTGCGCCGCGATGCCGGCGAGCCCGGCGTCCGGGCCCCGGTCCACGCCGACGTCCTGCGCCCAGGACGGGACGGCCCGTGAGAGGAGCTTGGGGAGCCCTCCGCAAAGGGCTCGAGCCGGGGAAAGAGCCAGTCAGCGCTCCATGCGCGTGCAGGTGAAAACGAGTACTGGGACGGCCTCGGGATCACCTTCGGCAAGCCCGTCGTCGAAGCCTGGGAACTCCAAAATGAGCGACCCATTTTCCAGACGCACCTTCACGCTGTCTCCGTAGTATTCGGACCCTCCATTGCTGAAGCGGTAGTCCCTTGACAGAGCGCAGTGCCAGTCGCCGTGAGCCACGGAGCGGTGGGCACTGATCGAGCCGGTGCTGCCGACGTGGCCGGAGCGGGCTCCCGGACCTCGGCCGGTGGATGGCCGGCTGCGCCGTCAGGGCGTGTTGTCCGTGCTGCCCACCGGGATCACTGGGCACAGCTACCGCTGGAGCTGGGCTTCGGTTCCGGGCAGACCGGGCCGGGGATGACACCCACTGAGTCAGCCTCGCCACGCCCGACGGGAATGCAACGGCCTCCATCAGCAAGACCTGGGGAAGGCGACGCTCGAAAGGCGCGCGCCGTGCGGAGAACAGCCCGGCGAGCTCACGGATTTCGGGCCCGTGTCGACTCAGTTGCCGCTGAATACGATCAAGGAAAGTGTCGCCCCGCCAATGGGAGGGGTGCACCCGTTCCGGTTGAAGTGGTACTGACGTCCCGCAGTGTCCTGCACGTATCCCACATAGCTGCCCGAGCATGCATTCTGGGCATTCTGGATGTGCATCGCGCCCACGTAGCCGCTGGCCTTGTTACCGTCCCAGACGTAGCAGTAGGCACCGTTGTTGTATTTGACCTTGACGACGTTCGACAGGTTGCACGTGGAGTTCACGACCTGGGCGTTGGCCGGGGTTGCGGCGATGAAGCCGGATGCGGCGAAGCCAGCTGCCATTACTCCGGTTAACAGCTTGCGAACGAGTTGCATACGGACCCCTCGGCTCCGGTACCCGCCCCCTGCGGGTAGACCTCGAACAGCTAACCACTTCCATGTGCATGACAACAAGACCGTGGCGATCCGCACCGACATGGCCGACACCGCCGCGGGCATCGGTCGCCGGACCGATGAAGCAGCGACGCGCCCAGCGGCCGGACAGGTGGGGGCTTCGGCTGCGCCACCGGCTTCGACCGCGTCCAGGGCCCGGTGGCGGTAGTCCTCCAGCTCCCCCTCATCAACGCTCGCGGGGACCGCCAAGGGATGGAACCGGCCGAGCGCGCTGTCCCGAGCCGCGTCAACAAGAGCTCCCATGATCGGGGGTACCCATGTTGTAAAGGAGCCTTCTGACCGGTCGTCCCACTGCGCTGAGGCGCGCGCCCGAAAGTCCCACTCTGCCTCGAGCGACTCGCGGGCTTCGCCCTCTGCGTTCATTCTCTGCCCCCTCTGAAGCGCTCCCGGCACCGTAGCGGCTGAGCAGTAGCGTCTCAATGCCAAGCCCGAAGGGCGGGATTGCTGCGGGCTTCGCACATCGCCCCTCCACCCGTGGGGCTGCGGCGTCGAGCCAGCCGAGTACAGCACGCGGGTGGCCCCTGGGCGGCTCCGCCCGATCCCCGGCCTCGCCCTGGCCCATGCCTGCCTGGACGCCCGCGTGCTCGACCGGGTCATCTCTTCGGCCAAGCGCCATCGACTGGGGCCGCTTGATCCGCAACTGACGGTTCGCCCGGACGACGGGGGCCGCATCCGCGTCCGGGGCGCGGCCCTCGTGCGTACTGCGGGCCCGTGAGGAGAAGGAGAGGTGCCCGCGCCAGCAGGCAACCACCGCGGCCCGGCCCACCCGGGCCATCCGCGCCACTCGGCCAGCATCACCCCGTCCCGGCTCGGCACCACCGGATCCAGGGCGGCGAGCGGGGAGCGGGCCCAAGCGGAGGGGGTGCCACGTCGGCCCGCCGCCGCGCGGCCGGGCCGGGCACCGAATCCGCGGCCTGCGCCGGCATCGGCTCCACCGGCGGCCTGAGCACCATCCCGGGGCCCTCCCTCCCGGTCGCCCCTTCGTCTTCCGGGGTTGGTCAGACCGGCCCCAGGCGGCCCGGCCAGACGACCCTCTGCTGCCGCCGTTCCGGCTTCCCGGACGGCACGGCCCCCAGAACGGTCCGCCGGCGGCGGCGCCGAATGTGGTGGCGCGGGGTTTGTGGCCCCGGGGGGCGGGGATCAGGCCTGGCCGGTCTCGAAGCGGACGACGTGGCCGTCGGCGATCTCGAACCGCCACGCGGTGCGCATCTCGCCCCAGGTGTCGTTGCGGTAGTCGACCACCAGGGAGCGGCCCCCGTCGGCTTCGGAGTCGACCGACATGTGGCCGTGGCAGGACCAGATCTCCCGCTCCGACCAGTCGTCGACATCGCGGTCGGAACCGTCGTCGGACATGGTCGCGCCAGGGGTCAGGACCGCGTGGAAGGCGGTGCGGTCCCCGGCATTGACGGCGTTGACGAAGGCGCGGACGGTGGGGTCGGTCAGCTGGGTGGGATCGATCACGAGGGCTCCTGGGCGGGTGCGTGCGTACGGGCTGCGTGCGCGACCAGCGAACACCATGGCGGCCACCACCGCGGCAATCCTCACCCGTTCGCCGCCGGACAGCGTGTCAGAGGCAGTACGCGAGCGGCTCAGGGCGCGGTGCGGACCGGGAAGCCGATCCCGGTCGTCCGGTCCCCCTCTGCTCCTCGCCGCGGCGCCGGCGGACCACAGGCCTTCGGCGGCACCCGGGGCCGCCGATTCACCGGCGAAACAGGGGGATGGCCATTCGCCCGTTCTCCGGTTGCGGTCATGCTCTAATCGCCGGATGGCGAAGATCGAATCAGAGCTGATACGACGCTGGGTGAACGGCTGGACCGTGGCTCGCTCCCTGCCCGAGGCCGAGCCTGCGGGGTCCGCGGGGGACGGCCTGCGGTCCCAGTGCGAGCAACCCGGCCGGGAGGTCGAGGTGTTCGCACTGCGCGCGGACGAGGAGCCCGAATCCCTGGCACGGCTGGCCGTAGCCGTCGCCATCGCGAGGCAGACCACCTGGCTCACGGTACCCACACGGCGCCCAGCCGCCGTCGAAGCCGCCCTCGGCGCCGCCGGGCTGGAGCTGCTCCACCGGTCCGAGTGGCTCATGACGACCGATCTGAGCAAGCACCCGCAGCACGCTCCCGCCGCGCCGTACGAGCGCGAGGTCCACACCGACGGAGCGGTCACGGTCGTCTCCCTCCACGACTCCTCCGGAGAGGTGGCGGCGCGCGGCACCATCGCCGTGGTAGGCGCCGATGCGATCGCCGATCGCATCGAGACGAACACGGCGCACAGGCGACGCGGCCTGGGCCGCGCCATGATGAGCGCTCTGGCAGAGGCCGCCGCGGCCCACGGCGCCCGTACCGGTCTCCTCATCGCCAGCGAGGAAGGCCGGCACCTCTACTCCTCCCTCGGCTGGCGCCACGAAGCCGACGTCCTGATCGCCCGGGGGCCGGCCGCTCCTGCCAGCCGGTAGGACTGGCTCACGCCGGCCGAACCCCCTACGCATGGCCGGACTGCGTGCCGCGTGGTACCTGCCGGCAGGACGTGGAAACAGGCCTCGGTCGCCAGGAGGATCGGCCGGACCCGCGCAGCAGCGGACTCGACCACCTCCTCGGCCGACAACTCCTCGGAACGGACCCGGTCTTCGGCTCGATGAGTGCCACGGGCTTCTCGTGCGCCATCACCTCGGCGCCACTTCCGCGCAGTTGCCGCAGGCGGTCGCAGCCGAAGTCGCTGGCCGGGGAGCGGCCCGGTCTGCTTGTATGCGGCCATGACCAGTGACCTCCCCGTCGGCTACGACATATCGGCCGACCCGGCCCGCCTCGACCGTGCGGTCATCCACCGGTGGCTTTCCGAGGACTCCTACTGGGCCCTGGGGCGGTCCCGGGAGAAGCAGGACGCGGCCATGGCCAACTCGTTGAACTTCGGGGTGTACGAGAGAGCCACCGGCGTTCAGCTGGGCTACGCCCGGGTCGTCACGGACCAGGCCACGTTCGCATGGCTGTGCGACGTCTACATCGATCGCGGCAGCCGGGGGAAGGGCCTGGGGCGGGCTCTCGTCTCCGCCGTCTGCGACCACCTCGCGCCCTATGGGTTGCGCCGCGTGCTGCTGGCCACCGCGGACGCGCACACGGTCTACGCCAAGGCGGGCTTCACACCCCTGGAGAAGCCGGAGAAATGGATGGCACGCGGCGCGCAGTGAGGATGCCGTCGCGGCAAGGGGGTCAGGGCCGTCCGGCAGGCCGTCGTCCCACCGCCGGGCCGCGGGAGGCACCCGGCCGCCTCCCCCTCCCCCAACGAGCTCACCGGGCCCGCGAACGCCGGCCGGCCGCCTCGGGCCGGTACAGGGCCTCCGGGGGGACGGGCAGGCGGGGCTCCAGCGGGCTCCGGTCGAGCACGAGTCTGCCCAGCCCGGTCAGCGCGTCGGCCCCGAGCCGGCCCAGGACCGCGTCGAAGGCCCCGTACAGTCCGCCGCTGTCGCCGACCAGCAGCACGCAGTTCCGGCGCGCGAACTCCCCCACCGGGAACACGGCTCCCCCGCCGCCCGGCTCCACGTGCCCACCCAGCCCAGGATGTCCGCGCCGCCGCGGATGTCGATGTCCGTGTCATCGGAACCGTCCCGCGGATCGGTGAACACCAGGTGCAGTCCGCCGTACTCGGCCAGGAACTCCCTGACCGCGCGCGACGGCGGCCCGTACTGCCCGACCATGGCCGGCGCCGGTCCCGGGCCCGCACTCCGCCCCGGCATCCAGCCCGCCTCGCGCAGGACCGCCCGTGCCGCCGCACGGTACGACGCCTCCCGGCCGTGCCCGTCGCAGGGGGGACTGGCTTCGAGGGACGGCGCAGGGTCCGCTTCAGGGCTCATCGTCCGGCTCCGGTCGTTCTGCGGGGATTCCGCCGCGTGCCGATCGCCCGCGCAAGGCCGCGGTGCGCGGCCGCGCCGGACGAGTATCCCAGGTCCGGCCCCCTGCCCGGCGTACCGGGCTCCCGCGAGTAGCCGTCGCGGACGCCTTGCCGGCGTTCCGTTGCGGTCCCGTCAGGCTGCCGGCGTCCCCGCCCGGCCCGGGCGCATGCGGCGGAGGCCGTGCCCGGGAGGGGCCGGCACGGCCTCCGTGCGCTTCCCGCCGCGCGGGGGCGCGGTCACGCGCCGTCGGTGGACCCGCGAGCGGCCTGACCTGCGGCGTCGCTGAGCGTGTGCGCGCCGGACGTGCTGAGCCGGCCGCTGCCGTTCTCCAGGTGGGCGCGGACGAACCACTGGAACTGCTCCAGCTTCGCCAGCTGCCCGATCAGCATGTCCTCCGTCACCGGGTCGATGTCGCCGGCCGTCTTCATGGCGGCCCGGTGGTCCTCGATGACGCCGGTGTAGACCAGGTCCAGCGCGCCGAGGTGGGCGACGGCGTCGGCGCGTCCGACTTCGTAGTCGTCCCAGGTGCGCGCTGCGACGAGGGCGCCCGGCGTGCCGATGGGGACGCCGCCGAGGGCGGCCATGCGCTCGGCCGCGGTGTCGGCCATCTCGCGGACGGCCTCCACCTGCGGGTCGAGCATCTCGTGCACGGCGATGAAGTGCGGGCCGACGACGTTCCAATGGACGTGCTTCAGGGTGAGGGACAGGTCGTTGAGGGCGTGGAGCCGCGCCTGCAGAACGTCCACGACCCGCTCGGCCTCGATCGGGTCCAGTCCGGGAACGGTGTGCGGGGCGGTGGCCTGCGTGGCGTCGGTCATGGGCGGACTCCTCTTGGTCGCTGTGGTTCGGATACTGCGGGCTCCGGGGCGGACCGTGCGGTCCTCCCGCCGCCGTCGCCTCGCCTGCCCCACGAGACGCGACCCACACCCCACGGTCCGGTCCGATCGCCGCCGCCCCTCACGCGTCGGCTTCGGTCGTCGCCGGTCGTCCGGCGGCCGGTGCGTTTGAAAGTGCGGAAAGCGCGCACGAGCGAGAGTGACAGCGGCAACGGCCGTTGCCTCACATCGGATGGGCGGAGGCACATCATGGGCATCATCGCGTGGATCCTCATCGGGCTCCTGGCCGGTCTCATCGCCAAGGCCCTCATGCCCGGCAAAGACCCGGGCGGCCTCATCATCACCACCCTCATCGGCATCGCCGGCGGCCTGCTCGGCGGCTGGCTCGGCAAGGTGCTCTTCGGCGTCGACTCCATCGACGGCTTCTTCGACCTCTCCACCTGGATCGCCGCGATCGTCGGCTCCGTCATCCTGCTGGCCCTCTACCGCCTGCTCACCGGCAACCGCCCCTCCCACCGCCACGCCTGACCCCCGACGACAACCCCACGCCACGCGCCGGCGGCCGGTCCCCCCACCGATGGGAACCGGCCGCCGGCGCGTGCGCGCACCCGTCCCGGATCCGGCCGGTTGCGCGCGGTCGGGGCGGCATCCACGTGCTCCGGTGCAACACCGCGGCCTCCGAGAAGTGGTCCTGGGACGACGGCCCGGAGTACACCGCGCTGCGGAACCAGGGCAGCGGGCTGCGTCTGACGGCGCGCAGCCTTCCTGACGGTCAGCGCACCTGGACTCCGATGAGGCAGGTGTCGTCGTCGGTGTCGGAGGCGCTGTAGGTCAGCAGGTCGTCGAGGCGGCGTTCCAGGGAGTCCAGGGGGCGGGCCGCGACGGTGAGGAGTTGCCCCAGCGAGTCCGTCACGGACAGGTCCCTTCGCTCGACGAGGCCGTCGGTGTACATGAGCAGGGTGTCCCGGGGGTGGAGCTGTACCTCCTCCTCCTCGTAGTCGGCGTCGGGAATCGCCCCGAGGAGGATGCCGGAGGCGAGGGGGAAGGCTTCGGCGTGCGCCCCGCGGACGAGGACCGGGGGGAGGTGGCCGGCGCGTGCCCACCGCAGGGTGCGGGTGTGGGGGTCGTAGATGCCGCACACGGCCGTGGCGGTGAGGTTGCTGGTGAGGTGGTGGGTGACGGTGTTGAGCCAGGCGAGGAGCTGGGCGGGCCCGGCGCCGGTGACGGCGAGGCCGCGCAGGGCGTTGCGCAGGATGACCATGCCGGTGGCGGCCTGGATCCCGTGGCCGGCGACGTCACCGACGCTGATCAGGATCTTGCCGTGCGGGAGGACGACGGAGTCGTACCAGTCGCCGCCGACGAGGGACTGGGATTCGGCGGGCCGGTAGCGGACGGCGATGCGGATGCCGGGGACCTCCAGCGGGGCGGGGGCCGGCGGCATGATGGCCTGCTGGAGCTGGAGGGCCAGCCGGGTCCGGTCCGCGGATTCGGCCTCGGTGTCGGCGAGCTGGTCGCGGGTGGCGGCGAGGGCCACCTCGGTCCAGTGCTGGGAGGAGATGTCCTGGCAGGCGCCGCGGACGGACGTGAGGTGCCCGTGGTGGTCGAGGACGGGTTCGGCGACCATGCGGATGTGGCGGACGATGCCGTCGGCGCGTTTGAGCCGGAAGTCCACGGAGGACTCGCGGACGCGGTGCAGGAGGGTGCGCAGGAAGCGGCCGACGGAGTTGGCGTCGTGCGGGTGGACGTGGCCGGTGAGCTCGTGGAGCGGGATGGGGCGGGCCGTCGCCGGGAGGCCGAACAGGGAGAAGAGCTGGCCGTTCCAGCTGATCTCGCCCGTGGTGAGGTCTTCCTCGAAGCCGCCGACGCGTCCCAGGCGCTGGGCGTGTTGGAGCAGGGTCGCCAGTCGTGCGGTCTCGTCCTCGAGCTTCCAGATGAGCAGGAGGACGGTGCCGTGGCGGGTGATGCTGACGTCGGCGAGGGTGGTGAGCGGTACCTGGTCGACGACGGCGGTGAGGCTGGTGCGGGGGGCGTGGCAGGGCTCGCCCGTGGAGTAGACGCGTTCGAGCATGGAGAACAGGCCGTCGCCTTCGGCGGCGGTGGGGTAGGCCTCCAGGAAGTGCGCTCCGGTGATGTGGGCGCGGGTGCGTCCGGCGGGGTCGGCGAAGCGCTGGTTGGTGTGGTGGATGCGGAAGTCGGCCAGTCGGCCCGCCTGGTCGAGGGTGGGGGTGAGGATCAGTACCGGCTCGTGGAGGTGGTCGGCGAGGTCGGTGAGTTCCGCGACGCCGGCGTGGTCCGCGGCGCTCGGCGTCAGCGGTGAGGGGGCGGGTTCGTGCTCCTCGAGCGTGTGGGCGCAGAGTTCGGCGAGGGTTTCCAGTTGTCTGAGCACGACCGGCTGCTGGGGCGGCCGGGGGTCCGGCCAGCTGATTTCGAGCACTCCGGTGATGCGTCCGCCCGTCCCGGCCGGGATCATGATGCGGCCGCCGGCGGGGTGCCGGCGCCTGCCGATGGTGGGGATGGCGGATTCGGCCAGGGAGTCCACGACGGTGAGTTCGCGGCTGGTCAGGGCCAGGCGGGCGCAGGTGACGACCTCGGGCGGCACGTAGCGCCAGCGGTCGGCCTCCTGCGGGGTGAAGCCCGCCTGGCCGTGCAGCGACAGTGAGGCGTCGGAGCCCGCGGCCCAGATGGCCACCCCGTCGGCGCCCAGTGCCTGGAGCGCGTTGTCCAGGAGGGCGTTGGCCACGGCCTGGGTGTCGCGGCCGGCCGCCAGCATGCGGCTCTCGGCCGCCCTCAGCCGCACGACCGGGGTCGTGTCGGCGGCGGGGAGATCGGGGTCGGTCGCCTGGAGGAAATGGTGCGCCACTTCACTGACGTGGTCGTGAGAGGCCTGGTTGATGATGTCGACCGCCAGGCCGAGGACGGTCTGGTCGGCCTGCTCCGCCAGTTTGGTGAGCTGCCGGGACGCCTCGCCGGGACCGCAGCCCAGGCGACCCACGAGGATGCCCTTGGCCAGCTCGATGAGGGCGCGGCCGTCGGCGGCTTCCTGGGCTTCCAGGGCCTCCTTGCGCAGGCGCTCGACCGTGGCGGCCAAGCGGCCCACCTCGGCCGGGGACGCGGTGGTGGCGGGTGCCGGCGTACGGCGCGGTTCCGGACCGGCCGTGCTGCGCATCGCCGGGATCTCGTGGGCGGACGGGAGGGAATCAGGCACCGCGGGCTCCCGAGGCGTCCTGGGACGGGAGCCAGTGGCGCAGACGGGCAACGAGGTCGTCGGCGTCGACCGGCTTGGTGATGTAGTCGCTGGATCCGGCCGCCAGGCTCTTGTCGCGGTCGCCGGGCATGGCCTTCGCGGTGACAGAGATGATCGGCAGGTCCGCGTACTCGGGCATAGACCGGATTTCGGCCGTGGCCGCGTATCCGTCGAGCTCGGGCATCATCACGTCCATCAGGATCAAGTCGATCCCCGGGGTGCTGGTCAGGCTCTCGATGCCCTTGCGGCCGTTTTCCGCGTGCAGGACGCGGATGCCGTGCAGTTCGAGGATGCCGCTGATGGCGTACAGGTTGCGCGGGTCGTCGTCGACGACGAGGACCGACCTGCCGGCGAGGCCGGCGTCGGGGTGTGCCACACCGTCGGGGGCGGGTTCGGTCCGGCTCAGGGGCAGGACGTCGTTGAGGCGGTCGACCGACAGGTGCAGGGTGATGCGCTCGCGCAGCTCGTCGAGGCTGGCGAGTACCTCCAGGCGGTGTCCCGAGGCCTGCCGGTCGATCTCCGTCTTCAGCTCCCCGGTGACGCGGCGGTTGTCGTGCGCGAGCACGGGCAGGGAGGCCAGGGCGGTGTCACCGGCGAGTGCGCTCAGGAAGCTCAGGGCTTCCTCGTCCGCGGCGAGGTCGAGGACCACGCAGTGGAAGGGTGCCTGGGCGAGCATGGTGGCCGCCTCGGTGGCGGTGACGGCCGTGAAGAGCTCCACCGGCTCGGCCGCCGGCTCGACGGGGGACCGGCCGGCGGCGAGCTCGGAGGCCGCGCTCTCGGCGACGAGGCGCAGGAGCCCGTTGGCGCGTCCTTCGATCACCAGCAGCCGCCGGGGGCCGGGCTCTCCGCCCGGATCGGACGCCGCCGTGTCCGGCTCCTCCAGGGCCGCGGGGTCCTTCGCTTCGAGCGCCGGGGTGCCGGAGCCGTTGGCCTCCGGAGCGTCTTCGGGGCGGGTGACCGGCAGGTACAGGGTGAAGGTGGAGCCGACCGCGGGCGTGCTGGTGGCGGTGACGACACCGCCGAGGAGGCGGGCGATCTCACGGGTGATGGACAGGCCGAGGCCGGTGCCCCCGTACTTGCGGCTGGTCGTGCCGTCGGCCTGCTGGAACGCCGCGAAGATCACTTCGAGCTGGTCCTCGGCGATACCGATACCGGAGTCGGTCACCTTGAACGCCACCACCGAGCCCGCGTCGCGCAGCTCGGCGGGCAGCTCCGCCGCCGCCGCCGGCTGGATCGCGACGAGGATCTTCCCCTGTTCGGTGAACTTCACCGCGTTGGAGAGGAGGTTGCGCAGGATCTGTTGCAGGCGGGCGTCGTCGGTGAGCAGGTCCGCCGGTACGCCGGGCGCGGTGGTGATCTCGAATTCGAGGCCCTTCTGCGTGGTCAGGGGCCGGAACGAGGCCTCCAGGTAGTGCAGGAGGGCCTTGAGGGGCACCCGTTCGAGGTTCACGTCCATCTTGCCCGCCTCGACCTTGGAGAGGTCGAGGATGTCGTTGATGAGCTGGAGCAGGTCGGATCCGGCCGAGTGGATGATCCCCGCGTACTCGACCTGCTTGGGGGTGAGGTTGCGGGAGGGGTTCTGCGACAGGAGCTGGGCGAGGATCAGCAGGCTGTTGAGCGGGGTGCGCAGTTCGTGGCTCATGTTGGCCAGGAACTCCGACTTGTACGTGGAGGCCAGCGAGAGCTGCTGGGCCCGGTCCTCGAGCTCCTGCCGCGCCTGCTCGATCTCCAGGTTCTTGGTCTCGATGTCGCGGTTCTGGCTGGCCAGCAGGGCTGCCTTCTCCTCCAGTTCGGCGTTGGAACGCTGCAGTTCCTCCTGCTGCACCTGGAGCTGCTCGGAGCGCGCCTGGAGCTCTCCGGTGAGGCGCTGGGACTCCTCCAGGAGCTCGTCGGTACGGGCGTTGGCGACGATGGTGCTGACGTTGGCGCCGACCGTCTCCATCAGCCGGCCGAGGAAGTCGCGGTGCACGGGGGTGAAGGAGTTGAAGGTGGCCAGCTCGATCACGCCGAGGACCTGGTCCTCGACCAGGATCGGCAGGACGATGAGGCTGGCGGGGGTGGACTCGCCCAGGCTGGAGGAGATCAGGTAGCCGGCGGGCACGTTGGTGACGCTGAGGATGCGACGGCTGCGGGCCGCCTGCCCCAGCAGCGTCTCGCCCTCCCGGAAGCGCTGCGGTGCCGCATGGCCGGCGGGCCTGCCGAACGAGCCGATCAGCGTCAGCCAGGTGTCCTCGTCGTTCTCCTCGGCGAGGTAGAAGGCCCCGTAGCTGGCTTCCACCAGCGGCGTCAGTTCGTCCATGACGAGGTCGGCGACGACCGCGAGGTCGCGGTGGCCCTGCATCAGGCCGGAGATCCGCGCGAGGTTGGACTTGAGCCAGTCCTGCTCCTGGTTGGCGCGGGTGGTCTCCCGCAGCGAGCCGACCATGGAGTTGATGTTGTCCTTGAGCTCGGCCACCTCGCCCGAGGCGTCGACCGTGATGGAACGCGTCAGGTCGCCCTCCGCCACCGCGCTCGCGACCTCGGCGATGGCACGCACCTGCCGGGTGAGGTTGCCGGCCAGCTCGTTGACGTTCTCCGTGAGCCGCTTCCACGTACCCTCGACGCCCTCGACCTCGGCCTGGCCGCCGAGGCGGCCCTCGCTGCCGACCTCGCGGGCGACGCGGGTGACCTCGGCGGCGAAGGAGGACAGCTGGTCCACCATGGTGTTGATGGTGGTCTTCAGCTCCAGGATCTCTCCACGGGCGTCCACGTCGATCTTCTTCGACAGGTCGCCGTTGGCGACGGCGGTCGTGACGAGGGCGATGTTGCGGACCTGGCCGGTGAGGTTGTTCGCCATGGAGTTGACGTTGTCGGTGAGGTCCTTCCAGGTGCCGGCCACGTTGGGGACCCGGGCCTGGCCGCCGAGCCGGCCCTCGGTGCCGACCTCGCGGGCCACGCGGGTGACCTCGTCGGCGAAGGCGGACAGGGTGTCGACCATCGTGTTGATGACGCCGGCCAGCGCGGCGACCTCGCCCTTCGCCTCCACCGTGATCTTCTGCGACAGGTCGCCGCGGGCCACCGCGGTCGCCACCTGGGCGATGGAGCGCACCTGTCCGGTCAGGTTGGACGCCATGACGTTGACGTTGTCGGTGAGGTCCTTCCAGGTGCCGGAGACCCCGCGGACGGTGGCCTGGCCGCCCAGGTTGCCCTCGGTGCCGACCTCGCGGGCCACGCGCGTCACCTCGTCGGCGAAGGCCGACAGCTGGTCCACCATCGTGTTGATGGTCTCCTTCAGCTCCAGGATCTCGCCGCGGGCGTCCACCCGGATCTTCTGCGTCAGGTCGCCCTGGGCCACGGCGGTGGTGACCTCGGCGATGGAGCGGACCTGGGCCGTCAGGTTGTCCGCCATGAAGTTCACCGAGTCGGTCAGGTCGCGCCAGGTGCCCGAGACGCCCTTGACGTCCGCCTGGCCGCCGAGCCTGCCGTCCGTGCCCACCTCGCGGGCCACGCGCGTCACCTCGTCGGCGAACGCGGACAGCTGGTCCACCATCGTGTTGATGGTGGTCTTCAGCTCCAGGATCTCCCCGCGGGCGTCCACCCGGATCTTCTGCGAGAGGTCGCCCTGGGCCACCGCCGTGGCGACCTCGGCGATGGAGCGGACCTGGGCGGTCAGGTTCCCGGCCATGAAGTTCACCGAGTCGGTCAGGTCGCGCCAGGTGCCCGAGACGCCCTTGACGTCGGCCTGGCCGCCGAGGATGCCCTCCGTCCCGACCTCGCGGGCCATGCGGGTGACCTCGTCGGCGAACGCGGACAGCTGGTCCACCATCGTGTTGATGGTGTTCTTCAGCTCCAGGATCTCCCCGCGGGCGTCGACGGCGATCTTCTGGGAGAGGTCGCCCCTGGCGACCGCGGTCGTCACCTGGGCGATGTTGCGGACCTGGTCGGTGAGGTTGCCGGCCATGAAGTTCACCGAGTCGGTCAGGTCGCGCCACACGCCCGCCACGCCGGGCACCTCGGCCTGGCCGCCGAGGCGGCCCTCGCTGCCCACCTCGCGGGCCACGCGGGTCACCTCGTCGGCGAAGGAGGACAGCTGGTCCACCATCGTGTTGACGGTGTCCTTCAGCTCCAGGATCTCCCCGCGGGCGGCCACGTCGATCTTCTGCGACAGGTCACCGCGCGCCACCGCCGTCGCCACCTGGGCGATGTCGCGGACCTGGGTGGTGAGGTTGCCCGCCATGGCGTTCACCGAGTCCGTCAGGTCCGCCCAGGTACCCGACACTCCCGGTACGACGGCCTGGCCGCCCAGGGTGCCCTCGGTTCCGACCTCCCGGGCGACCCGGGTGACCTCGGAGGTGAACAGCGACAGCTGGTCCACCATCCCGTTGAACACCGTGGCGATCTCCCCCAGGAGACCGTCCGCCTCGTCGGGCAGCCGGGTGCCGAAGTCCCCGTCGCGCACCGCGGTGAGTCCTGCCAGGAGCTGTCGCAGCCCGGGCTCTCCCACCGCACCGGGAGCCGTCGTGCTGCCCCCGACATCCGCCTGCTTGGCCATCCCCGTCCCATCCTCCGCCCGACCGGCCTGCCCGATGCCTCGGGCAATCGCCCAGTCAGGCTGAACCGGTGATCTCGGCGCTCCGGCCGGTCGGGCCCGCTGCCCTCGCAACATGCCGGAGCATCCGCTCCCTCGTGCCCACGGGACGGCGATGCAAACGTGGGATTCTTCGGCCACACGGGGAGGGGTCCATTCCCCGCGGTGCCGGCCGCCCCGGCGCCCGGCCCGCTGCTTAGCGGCCAGCAGCGGGGGAAGCCGGACGGTATGGCAGGAAGGACGACAGCGCCCCGGAACACCTCGACATCCGGCGTCAGCTCCGCGCAGGCCCGCGACATCACCCGCGACCTGCTCAGCAGGGGCAACCCGGTGCCCGGTCGTGAGGAGGATGTGCTGACTGCCGTGAGCGAGCTGATCGCCAACGCCAGGCAGCATGCGGGCGGGGTGAGCGGATTCCAGGTGGCCGCCCTCCCCGGCGCCGTCCTGGTGGAAGTCTCCGATTCCTCCCCGGAGCCCCCCGTGACCCGCCCCTGGGCGCCGACACAGCCGGGAGGGTTCGGCTGGCGGCTGGTCAACCAGCTGGCGGACAAGGTCACGGTGACCGTCCATGACGGGGGCAAGACCATCGCCGTCACCTACACCGGCCACGGGTGAGCCCGCCCGCCGCAGGTAGGGCGGCCTCCCGCCGGGCGGGGGCGGGGGGATCGCGCCGGGACCGGGCGCAAAGGCCCGCCCGAGCGCCGCCCGGCCGGGTACGGGCTCCGGCCGGGTACGGGCTCCGGCCGGGTACGGGCTCCGGCCGGGCGCGGCCCGGGGCTGTCAGGGTCCGCCTTCTTCGCCCCCGGACGCCCGGCCGTGCTGATCGCCGCGGCGATTCGGGCGATCCTCGCGATCGGCCTCGTCGAGCTCCCGCATGCGGCGCTCGACGCCTTCCTTCAGGCTTTCCTGCTCCGGAGACCCGGGCTCGGCCCCGGGCCGCCGGATCATCTCGCGCAGGCGATCCACGCGCTCCTTGCGTTGTCGGGCGTCCTCACTCACCGCTGCCTCCCCGGCAGGCGGCCCGGGCGTCGTCCGGGAACGGCCGTCGTCCTCACTTCGCCTTCTTTCCTTTGGTCTTGGCCTTGAAGGCCTTCGCCGCCGGGTTCGCCCCCTTGAGCCGCTCGATCTGGGCGCGCCATGCGTCGGCCCGGGCGCCGGTGGATTCCTTGACGTGGGCCGTGAGGGTCCGCGCGGCCAGGTAGGGCTTGGAGGAGGGGCCACTGGCGGCCAGGCGGCTGACGGTCTTGGTCCGGGCGTCGACGGCCTCGCGGATGCTGCCGCTGCCCGACAGTCTGCCGAGTCGGCGGAACGTCGGCTCCTTGCCCTCGAACCAGGTCTGCTGCCACCACTCGCCCGTGGCCGAGTCCTCCCAGCTGATGTATCCGCCGCGCAGGATCGTCCGGGGCGCCGTGATGTGACCGCCGAAGCTGTAGCGCGTGCCCGGGACGGTGACCGGATCGTAGAAGTGCGGGGTGAAGAAGTCGGAGACGAGCAGCCCGTTGACGGTGTAGCCGAACTCCTCGGCCTCCGAGGGGTCGGCGACCTCGACGAGGAACCGGGCCTGTCCCTGCTCGGGGTGGGGAGACCTGCCGGACACCAGACGGTTCCCGAACGGGTCCTTTCCAGGACGCTTTCAGCCCACGGCGGGCCGTCCGCCACGCTCCCGGTCAGTGCCCGGTGGGCCCGCACCGAGAAACCGGCAGTGACGTGCGCCGGCCCGTTCGTCCCCAGCACACCGCCGGGTGCCGGCCAGACCACGGCCGCCGCACCTGCCCCGGCCGACGCGGCCGCCATCGGTAGCCGTCGGCCCCATCCACATCGCTTGCTCGAATCCATAGGCCGGCGGTAGGAACACCGCCGCCGGGGCACCCTGGCCGAACGGCAGCCCGATACCCCGACGATCGTCAGGGTTGACAGGTACAGGGAGCACGGTCCGTCCGCCGGTGACGGAAGACGCCCAGGTCGACCGCCGGTCGGAAATCCCTGCGTCCCGGGTGTCACGGGATCGCGGTACCGGGGATTTCTCCGGGCTCGTCGGGGCTCGTCAAGAAGCGTATTTGTGGGACTTTCGGGACCGTCCGGCCGTCGCGGACAGTGGCCTCACGTCGTCGTTGATCGACCGATCCGACTGAGGAGACTGACCACCGCATGGCCACTCACGACCGCCGGCCGCTGCCCCTGACCCCGCCGCAGAACGGCGTCTGGTTCGCACAGCAGCTCGACCCCACCCGCCTCGACTACACCGTCGCCGAGTACCTGGAGATCCGCGGGGCGGTGGATCCGGAGCTGCTCGCCGAGGCGGTGCGCACGACGGTGGCCGGAACCGAGACGCTGTGCGTCCGCTTCGCCGAGGTGGACGGGGTGGTGCACCAGATTCCCGCCGGGCCTCCGCCGCTGCGGATCGAGACGGTCGACGTCAGCGACCACCCGGACCCGGACGCCGAGTCCGAGCGGCTGATGCGCGCCGAGCTGGCCCGGCCGACGGACCTGGCGTCCGGGGACGTGTGCCGGTACCTCCTGGTGCGGACCGGTCCGGCGGCCTACCGCTGGATGCAGGGCTACCACCACCTCGTCGCGGACGGGGTCACCGGCTCGATCCTCGCGCGGCGCACCGCCGAGGTGTACTCGGCGCTGGTCGCGGGCGAGCCCGTGCCGGCCGTCGAGAGCGCGCCGTGGGAGCGGATCGTGGCCGAGGAGGAGGACTACGCGGGCTCGGAGCGGTGCGCGGAGGACCGGGAGTTCTGGCGGGCCCGCCTGGACGGGGCCCCCGAGCCCGTCTCCTTCACCGGCAGCGTCCCGGTGCCCGCCTCGGGTACGACGGTGCGGGTGAGCGGCGACCTCGACCCCGCCGACGCCCGCGTCCTGCGCGAGGCGGCGCGCCGGCACGGCACGCGCTGGTCGGCGCTGGTGATGGCGGCGGCCGCCGCCCACCTGCACCGCGCGGGCGGCGCCGAGGACGTGGTCATGGGCCTGCCGGTCACCGGCCGCACCACCCAGGACGCCCGCCGGACACCCGGCATGTTCTCCAAGGTGCTGCCGCTGCGGCTCGCGGTCGGCGCGGACACGACGGTCGGCGAGCTGCTGCGGGGCACCTCGGCCGGCATCAAGGAGGCCCTGCGCCACCAGCGGTACCGCATCGAGGAGTTCACGGGGGCCGGAGCCCGGCTGTGGGACGCCGCCGTCAACCTCATGTCCTTCGACTACGAGCTGTCCTTCGCCGGTGCTCCCGCCTCCGCGCACAACCTCTCGGTCGGCCCGGTGGAGCACGTCTCCCTCAACGTCTACGACCGCGGCGGCGACAGCCCGCTGACCGTGCAGGCCGAGGGCGACGCCGCCGACGTCGATCGCGTGGAACTCGACGCGCTGCGGGTGCGGTTCACCCGGTTCCTGGTCGCCCTCGCCTCGGCCGAGGACGAGGCTCCGATCGGCTCGCTGCCCTTCCTGACCACCGAGGACGAGGAGCGGCTCGCCGCTTACGCCGAGGGGGGCGTCGGCCCCGTGGCAGGGGACGCGACGCTGCACGGGCTCTTCGAGGAGGTGGCGGCGCGCAGCCCCGAGCGGGCCGCCGTCATCTGTGCCGGTCAGGAGGTCACCTACGAGGAGCTCGACGCCTGGGCCGAGGACATCGCGGACCGGCTGCGGACGGCCGTCGCGCCGGGCACCCCCGTCGGCGTCTGCGCGGAGCGCTCCCCGTCCATGGTCGCCGCCCTGCTCGGCGTCCTGAAGGCGGGCGGCTGCTACGTGCCGCTCGACCCCGGCCTGCCGGCCGAGCGCATCGCGTACATCGTGCGCGACGCCGGGCTGCGGACGGTCGTCGCCGGGCCGGGCAGCCGCGACAGGCTGCCGCACGACCTGCCGAGGGTGGTCGACGCGAGCGCGCCGACCGACGGGTCCCGCTTCGGCCGGAGGTCCGTGCCGGTGCCGGCCGCGTCCGCCGCCTACCTGCTGTACACGTCGGGCAGTACGGGCGAGCCGAAGGGCGTCGTCGTCCCGCACGCGGCGGCCGTCGACTTCGTACGCGGCCACCTCGCGCTGTGCGGCGCGGGCGACGGCCTCGGGAAGGGGGACCGCGGTGGGGCCGGGCGTACGGAACGGTTCCTCGGGTTCGCCTCGCTGTCGTTCGACGTGTCGGTCCTGGACGTGTTCGGTTCTCTGCTGAGCGGTTCCACCCTGGTCCTCGCCACGGACGCCGAGCGGGTCGACGTCGACCGGCTCCAGGCGCTGCTCGCCGAGCAGGCGGTGACGGTCGCCGACCTGCCGCCGGCCCTCCTGCCGCTGCTGGAACCGGCGGGACTGCCGGCGCTGCGGTTCCTGTCCACCGGCGGTGAGGCCCCGTCCGGGGACGCCGTGGACCGCTGGGCGACGGACGGCCGCGAGGTCTGGAACGCGTACGGGCCCACCGAGGCGGCCGTGTCCGTGACCATGCACCGGGTGGTCGCGCCCTCGCACGGCCGGATCCCGCCGATCGGGCGCCCGATGGCCAACCACCGTGCGTACGTCGTCGACCGGGGGCTGCGGCTGCTGCCGCCGGGAGCGACCGGCGAGCTCTGCGTGGCCGGTGCGGGTCTCGCCCAGGGGTACGCGGGCCGCGCGGCCATGACCGCCGACCGTTTCGTGCCGGACCCCTTCTCCGGTGTGCCCGGTACCCGGATGTACCGGACGGGCGACCTCGTGCGCTGGACGGCACGGGGCGAACTGGAGTTCGTGGGGCGGGTGGACCGCCAGGTCAAGATCAATGGCCACCGGATCGAACTGGGCGAGATCGAGGCGGTGCTCGGCCGGCTGCCCTCGGTGGCACAGGCCGCGGTCGTCGTGCACGCCCCCGCGGGCGGAGCCCGCCGGCTCGTCGCCTTCGTGGCGCCGCCGGCCGACGGCGGCCCGGTGCCCGAACCGGAGTCGCTGGCGGCGGAGTTGGGCCGGGTCCTGCCGGACTACATGGTGCCCCGCACCTTCGTGGCGGTGGACCGGCTGCCCCTCACCACGAGCGGGAAGGTCGACCGCGCGCGGCTGCACGTACCCGAGGCCGCGGCCCGTCCGGAGCACCCCGAGCGGGCGTACGGCGCCACCGAGCTGGCCCTCGCGGCCCTGTTCTCCGAAGCCATCGGCGTCACCGCGACCCCGGACGACAACTTCTTCGAGCTCGGCGGCGACAGCATCACCGCCCTCGGCCTGACCAGCCGGGCGCGGGCCCGGGGCTTCTCCTTCACCCTGCGCGAGGTGTTCGCGCACAAGACCCCGGCCGCCCTCGCCGCGGCCGTCGGCGAGCCCGGCCACGGCGCCCCCACGGCCACCGCCGGTCCGGCCGTCGCGGAGTGCGGTCCGCTCCCCGCGACCCCGGTCATGCGCTGGCTCCTCGACGGGCCTGGTCCCCTCGGCCGGTTCAGCCAGTCCATGGTGCTGACCCTGCCCGAGGGTGCCGACGACGCGACGCTCGTACGGGTCCTGCAGTCGGTCGTGGACCGGCACGGGGCGCTGCGCCTCGGGGTGACCGGCGATCCGGAGGGCCGGCTGTGCACGGTCGGCGGGCCCGGTTCGGTCGACGTGTCCCGGCTGTACCGCACCGTCGACGTGGCCGGGTCGGACGAACCCGCCCGCGCCGCCGTCATGGCCGAGGCGGCCCGGGAGGCGGCCGGACAGCTGGACCCCGCGACCTCGGTGATGCTCCGGGCCGTGCGCTTCGACAGCGGTGGGGCGGGGCCGGACCGGCTGCTGCTGTGCGTGCACCACCTGGCGGTGGACGGGGTGTCGTGGCGGATCCTGGCGGCCGACCTGGCCACGGCCTGGGAGGCCGCCGTCGCCGGGCGTCCGCTTCCGGCCGCGGACGGGGAGGTCTCGTTCCGCGCGTGGGCCCACCATCTCGAACTCCAGGCGGGTTCCCCGGAGGTCCAGGCCGAGCTCCCCTTCTGGCGCTCGACGCTGGAGGGCTCCGGGGACGCCCCGGACCCGCGGGAGCCCTGGCAGCGGATCCCCGACCCGGTGCGGGACACCGCCGGCGCCACGCGCACGCTGACGCTCGGCCTGCCCGCCGAGGTCGCCGGCCCGCTGCTGGCCGGGGTGCCCGGCGCGCTGCGCACCGGCCCGGCCGAGGTGCTGCTCGCGGGACTGGTCCTCGCGGCGCACCGGCTGCGCTCCCCCGGCAGCGCCCCGGGGTCGCTGCTGGTCGACCTGGAGGGCCACGGCCGCGTCGACCGCACCGGCCGGCACGACCTGGCGCGCACCGTCGGCTGGTTCACCACCCAGTACCCGGTCCGGTTCGACCTGGCCGGCCTCGACCTGGACGCGGCGGCCCGGGGCGGTGACGCGCTCGCCGACCTGGTCGCACGGATCCACTCGACGGTCGCCTCCGTACCGGACCACGGCACGGGGTTCGGGCTGCTGAGCAGGCTCGATCCGCGAACCGCCGCGCAGCTGTCCGGGCTCCCGCGCCCCCGGATCCTGTTCAACTACCTGGGCAGGTTCGCCGGCGGCGGCGAGGCGCCGTGGAGCCCCGCCCCCGAGGCGGGCGGACTGCGGGCCGAGGTGGATCCGGCGATGCCCGTCGAGCACGCCCTGCAGATCGACGCCATGGCCGTGGACGGCGCCGACGGTCCCGCCTTCACCGCGGTCGTCACCCATCCCGCGGACCTGCTGACCGAGGGCGAGGCGGACGCCCTGGTGGCGGCCTGGGGCGAGGCCCTGCGCCTGTTGGCCGGCTGGACGGGCGCCCCCCGACCCCGCCGCCTCACCCCCCGCGACCTGCCACTGGTCCGGCTGACGCAGCCGGAGACGGACGCCCTGGCCGCCCGCTACGCCGGGCTCTGCGACGTGCTGCCGCTCTCGCCGCTCCAGGAGGGGCTCTTCTTCCACTCCGCCTTCGACACGGGAGCGATGGACGCCTACACCGGCCAGATCGTCCTCACCCTGGACGGCGCCCTGGACGAGGACAGCCTGCGGGCGTCCTGCGACCGGCTGCTGCGCCGTCACACCGCGCTGCGCTCCGCCTTCACCGACCAGGGTCTGGACGGGCCGGCGCAGATCGTCGTCGACTCCGTCGAGGTGCCGTGGGAGGCCGTGGACCTGGGCGGACACGGATCCGCCGAGCGGGAGCGGGAGTGGCAGCGGCTGCTCGCGGCCGACCGGGCCCGGCGCTTCGACCTGGAGCGGCCGCCGCTGGTGCGCTTCACGCTGGTCCGGTTCGGCGCGGCCGAGCACCGCCTCGTCATGACGAACCACCACATCGTGTGGGACGGCTGGTCCTCGGCGGTGCTGCTGCGCGAACTGCTCACCGGATACGCCGAACAGGCCTCGGGCGCCGAGTCCGGTGCGGTCGCGGAAGCGGTCCCGTACCGGTCGCACCTGGACTGGCTGGCCCGCCAGGACGACGGCGCCGCCGCGAGCGCGTGGAGCACCGCGCTGGCCGGGCTGGAGGAGCCGACCCTGCTGGGGGCGGCCGATCCCCACCGGATCGACGCGCTGCCCGAGCGGGTCGCGGTGGAGCTGTCGGCCGGGCTGACGGCCCGCCTCACCGCGCGGGCCCGTGCCGCGGGCGTGACGCTGAACAGCGTGGTCCAGGGCGTCTGGGCGATGCTGCTGGGCCGGGTGACCGGGCGGGACGACGTGGTGTTCGGCGGGACCGTCTCCGGGCGGACCGCGGACGTCGCGGGCATCGAGCGCATGGTGGGCCTGCTGATCAACACCCTGCCCGTGCGGTTCCGGATCCGCGAGGACGAGCCGCTGCTGGCCGCGCTCGGCCGGTTCCAGGACGAGCAGGCGGAGCTGATGGACCACCAGCACGTCGGACTCGCCGGCATCCAGCGGGCGGCCGGGCTGGGCGCCCTCTTCGACACCACGGTCGTCGTCGAGAACTACCCGCTCGACCTGGAGTCGATGCGGGAGCTGGCCGGCGGACCGCGGCTGACCGGGGTGGAGGGCTCGGACGCCACCCACTACACCGTCAACCTCATCGTGCTGCCCGGGGAGCGGCTGCGGCTGCACCTCGACCACCGCACGGACGTCCTCGACACGCGGACGGCGCGCAGCCTGGGCGAGGCGCTGGAGCGGCTGCTCACGACCGTCGCCGACGCCCCCGGCACCGCGGTGGGGGAGGTGGACCTGCTGTCCGCGGAGCAGCACCGGCTGATCCGGGAGTGGAACGGCACCACGGTCGCGGTCCCCGACACCACGCTGGTGGAGCTGTTCGAGCAGCAGGTGGCCCGGACGCCGCAGGCACCGGCGACCGTCTTCCGCGGCGAGCGCCTGACGTACGGCGAACTCGACGCCCGTGCCGAGCGGCTGGCCCGGGCCCTGCGCGCCCGGGGCGCCGGTCCGGAGGGGATCGTCGCGGTCGCCCTGCACCGCTCCACCGACATGGTGGTCTCGCTGCTGGCCGTGCTGAAGGCGGGGGCCGCCTACCTTCCGGTGGACCCCTCGCTGCCGGCGGACCGGGTCGCGTACCTGCTGTCCGACGCCGAGCCGGTGCTGCTGCTCGCGGACGAGGGGGTGGCTGCGGCGCTGCCGGTCCCGGCCGACCTGCCCCGGCTGGATCCGGGGGCCGTCCACGACGGGGAGGCCGGTGCGGTGGGGCCGGCGCCGCTGCCCGCGCACCCCGCGTACGTGATCTACACGTCCGGGTCGACGGGGCGGCCGAAGGCCGTCGTCGTGGAGCACTCGGCCATCGTCAACCGGCTGCTGTGGATGCAGGACCGGTACCGGCTGGGTGCGGACGACCGGGTGCTGCAGAAGACCCCGTTCGGCTTCGACGTGTCGGTGTGGGAGTTCTTCTGGCCGCTGATCACCGGGGCGACCCTGGTGGTCGCCGAGCCCGGCGGGCACAAGGACCCCGCCTACCTCAGCCGGGTGGTCCAGGAGGAGTCGGTCACCACCGTCCACTTCGTCCCGTCCATGCTGGCGGCGTTCGTCGAGGATCCCGGGGCGGGCCGCTGCCGGTCGCTGCGGCGGGTCGTGTGCAGCGGGGAGGCCCTGCCCGAGGAGCTGAAGAACCGGTTCCTCGATGTGCTCGACGTGCCCCTGCACAACCTGTACGGGCCCACGGAGGCGGCCGTGGACGTCACGCACTGGGACTGCCGCCGCGAGGACACCGGGCCCGTGCCGATCGGCCGGCCGATCTGGAACACCTCGCTGTACGTGCTCGACCCGCGGGGCCGGCCCGTCCCGGTGGGGGTCGCCGGGGAGCTGTTCCTGGCGGGCGCGGGCCTGGCCCGTGGATACCTGCGCCGCCCCGCGCTGACCGCCGAGCGCTTCCCGCTCGACCCCTTCGGCCCGCCGGGCTCGCGCATGTACCGCACCGGGGACCTGGCCCGCCACCGGGCCGACGGCTCGGTCGAGTACCTGGGCCGCACCGACGACCAGGTGAAGATCCACGGCTTCCGGATCGAACTCGGCGAGATCGAGACGGCGCTGGGCCACCTGGACGGCGTCGGCCGGGCCGCGGTCGTCGTCCGGGAGGACGTCCCGGGCGAGCGCAGGCTCGTCGGGTACGTCGTCCCGGAGGCCGGGGCGGACCCGGCCCCGGACACCGAGCCGATGCGCGCCGAACTGGCCCGCTCGCTGCCGGAGTACATGGTGCCGGTGCTGGTCGTCGTGGACGGGCTGCCCGTCACGCCGAACGGCAAGCTCGACCGCAGGGCGCTCCCGGCGCCCGCCGCGGCGGCAGCCACCGGGTACGAGCCGCAGGAAGGCTGTAGCCGGTCGCCGTCCACCTCGCCCTCCAGGTCCAGCAGTCCGCGCGCGGCGGCGGCCACACCGGCCTGGAAGCGGCTGCCCGCGCCCAGCTCCTGCATGATGTCGGCGATGTGGCGCCGGGCGGTGCGCAGCGACATGCCCAGGCGACGGGCGATGGCCTCGTCCTTCAACCCCGCCGCGAGGAGCCGGATGATCGTCTCGTGGATCTCCCGGGCCACCTCCTCGAGCCCCTGACCCGCGGCGGCCGAGAACGGGGAGGCCAGGTCCCAGGTCTGGTCGAAGATGTCGCACAGGTAGGCGACGGTCGACGGCTCGCGGATCACGACGGCGCCCCAACTGCCGTCGGAGACCGGTATGAAGGCCAGTTCCCGGTCGAAGGCGATGAGCCGACCGAACAGCTCGTGCGCCGTGCGGTACCGCGCCCCCAGTGCGGACGTGGTCGCGACGTAGGCCTGACTCGGCCCGTTGAAGCGGGCCGTGTGGTGGTAGAGCGTCCGGATCGAGATCCCCCGCTGGAGCATCGCCTCGTCCCGCCGCAGCGCCTCCTGCATCGCCTCCGGCACCCGGCTGCCGCCCCCGGGCTGCGAGCTGAGCATCTCGATCGTGCAGGTGAGGGAGGCCCGGTTGAGTGCCCCGCGCACGTCCTCCAGGCTCTCCAGGACCTCCAGCGACTCCCCCGTGGAGCGGCGGCCCAGATAGTGCGGCAGGAAGCGGCCCAGGTCCTCGCGGATCGTGCTGATCGCCCGCTGCTGTTCGCGGATCTGCGCCTCCAGAGGCGCGACGAGTTGCTCGGCGGCCGTGTCCGGGGCCACCGCGAAGGCGACCGTCGGGTCGACCGGGCTCACGTGCAGAAGGCGCGCGGCGCGCAGGCGGGACACACTGCGGCGGACCTCGTCCGCCTCGCGCCCCGTACCGGCGGCCACGGCGTCCACGTCCACCGTGCGGTGTTCGAGAACCCAGCCGTAGACATCGATGTCAACATCAGCGTCGTTCGGATCCGGCGCCACGTCAGATATCCGCATTGCCCCACTCTGCCCTTTTCGCCCCTGGTCGCTTTCCTGCCAGGCACTTTGGTGAGGTGCCCGCCCCCTGGCGCCAGGATAAGCAGGACGGAAAGCTGGACCCCACGAACAGCAGCGGCTGCCCGGCCACTTCAGGCCCCGGACGTCCGGAACGGTGCGATCACGTCCCAAGTGATCGCACCGCCACCGGGGTGCCGAGCCCCGCCGCTCCCCTTCTCCTTCGATCCGGAATCCGGAGCCCCCCATGCTGCACACCACGCCCGCCGTCCGCGCGCCGGAGCTGCCCGCCCTGACCCCCCGGGAGCAGGAGGTCCTCGCCTACCTCGCCCAGGGGGACACCTACCGGATGATCGCGAGCCGGATGGGGCTGAGCCCGCACACGGTCGACACCTACCTGCGCCGGCTGCGCAGCAAGACCGGCGCGGCGAACCGGACCCAGCTCACCCACCTCGCCTTCCGGATGGGCTACTGACCCGGCTGTGCGCCCGTGGCCGCGGCCCCGGCCACCGGGGCATCGTCCTCGAAGGTGCGCATCCGCCGCAGCGGGGAGCAGAGCAGGACCAGCGGGGCCGCCGACAGGGCCGCGGCGCACACCCACAGCGCCTCCCGCACGCCCAGGAGTTCACCGAGGAGTCCCGCCAGCAGACCGCTCAGGGGCAGTACGCCCCATACCAGGAAGCGCACGGTGGCGGTCATCCGGCCGAGCAGGTGCGGCGGGCAGACCGTCTGCCGGTAGGTGACCTGGCAGATGTTGTACAGGGTGACCCCGGCGGACTGGACGAGCGATCCGAGCACGAACAGGCCGATCCGCCAGTCCTTGCCGGCCAGCGGGAGCAGCAGCCCGAAGGGCATGGTCACCAGCAGGGACAGCCACGTGAGCCGCGCCGCGCCGACCGCCCGGGTCACCCGGTCCGCGGCGGAGGCGGCCAGCACCGAGCCGATCGTGGCCGTCGTCAGCACCCAGCCGACGGCCGCGGGCGGCAGCCCCACGGTCCGGGTCAGGAAGAGCACCTCGATGGCCATCACCGCGCTGAGGAACAGGTTCACGGCGGCCGTGTTCAGGGCGATGAGCCGCAGGATCCGGTGACTCAGCACATAGCTCAGACCCTCGCGGACGTCACGCAGCAGGTGCCGGCGCGGGGCCCGTGCGGGCTTCGCCTCGCGGGCCTCGATCCGGCCCAGCAGGACCACGGAGGCCAGTGAGGTGACGGCCTGGCCGGCCAGCGTCCCGGCCGGGCCCAGCAGCTGCACCAGGAAGCCGGCGACGCCGGGGCCGGCGAACTCGGCCCCCGAACGCACGGTCTCCAGCTTCGAGTTGCCCGCGATCAGGGTGTCCTTCCCGATGAGGGTCGGCAGATAGCTCTGGTCGGCGACGTCGCCGAAGAGCCGGGCGCAGCCCAACAGCAGGGCGACCGCGTACAGCAGGGGCATCGAGTGCAGGTCCAGCAGGTAGGCCACCGGCAGCGCCGTCAGCAGGAGGGCCCGCGCGAGGTCGGCGGCCATCATCACGCGGCGCTTGCGCATCCGGTCCACCCAGGCCCCGGCGGGCAGGCCCAGCAGCAGGAACGCCGCGTGCTCCGCGGCGGACAGCAGACCCGCCTGCATCGCCGAGGCGTCCAGGGTGAGCACCGCCATCAGCGGCAGGGCCACGTACGTGATGCTGCCGCCCAGCTCGTTGCAGATGTGCGAGGACATGAAGAGACGGAAGTCCCTGCGCTGCCGGCTGCTCCCGGCCTGACCGGCCTGGGTGGACTCGTCGGTGGTGACGGACACGGGTGCGTTCCTTGTCTGGTCGCGGACGGGGTCCGCGGGGTGCGGGTTCACCGGAGGGCGGGCGCCGGGAGCGCCTTGGGGTCGAGCTTGCCGCCGGGGGTGCGGGGCAGCCGCTCCATCAATGTCACCACGGCCGGAACGAGGTACCGGGGCGTCCTGGCCAGAAGATGACGGCGCAGTTCTTCCGGGGTGAGGGGGCTGCCGGCCGTGACGGCGGCCCAGGCGGCGAGCTGCGGTCCGTCGGCCGCCGCGACGGCGCGCACGACCACGTCGACGACGTCGGGGTGGGCGGCCACGACCGCCTCCGCCTCCTTGAGTTCGACGCGGTGGCCGCGGATCTTGACCTGGTCGTCGGCGCGCCCGAGGAAGACGAGCGAGCCGCTGCCGGGGGCGCGGGTGACCCGGTCGCCCGTGCGGTACATGCGCTCGCCCGGGGTGTCGGCGAAGGGGTCGGCGACGAACCGCTCGGAGGTCAGACCCGGCCGGCCGTGGTAGCCGCGCGCCAGGCAGGAACCCGCCAGGTACAGCTCGCCCGCGGCGCCGGGGGGTGCCTCGCGCAGTTCCTCGTCGAGGACGTACGCCCGCACACCGGGCAGGGGTTCGCCGAGCGGGATCAGCTCGTCGCCCGTGAAGCGGGCGAGTTCGGCCGGTGCCGGCTCGTAGGAGGTGGCGGTGATCGTGGACTCGGTGAGGCCGTAACAGCTGATCACCGGGGGGTGGCCGGCCGCCGTCCAGCGCGTGAGGGCCGCGGTGCGGCCCGCGTCGCTGCCGATCACCACGCGGCGCAGTGCGGACGGCAGCGGCCGGGGGGCGCGCTCCAGGTCCTTGGCCCACTGCGACCAGTACGGGGTGGGCAGGTTGACGACGCTGATCCGCTCCGCGGCCAGGAACGGCTCCAGTTCCGCGGGCGAGAGGACGTTGTCCTTGACGAAGACGGCCGCGCCGCCCGTGCACCAGGTGGGCAGGGCCTCCTCCAGGCTGACGTCGAAGGCGGGGGCCGCGAACTGCAGGACCGCGTCCTGGCCGGTCAGCCCGTAGCGTTCGGCAAGGGTGGCGGCCTGTGCGGCGAGTCCGGCGTGGCCGACCGCCACGGGCTTGGGCCGACCGGTGGATCCGGAGGTGAAGAGCACATAGGCGAGGGCCCCGGGTGCGATGTCGGCGGGCGGGGCCGCCGACGTGGGGGCCGCGGTCGTGGTGGACGCCCAGAACAGCTCGCTCCCGGTGCGGCGCTGCAGCATCGCGGCGGCGTGGGTGTCCGGGGCGACCGCGTACCGGGTCCCGGTGGCCCGCAGCAGGGTGCGCAGCCGCTCGTCGGGGGCGTCGAGGTCCACCAGGAGGGGGGCCGCCCCGGCGTACCAGATGCCCAGCAGCCCCACCGCCCAGTGGAGGCCGCGACGCGCCCCCAGGAGCACGGTGTCCTCCGGCCCGGCGCCGGCGGCGCGCAATTCCTCGGCGACCGCGCGCGCCCGCCGGTCGAACTGGCGGTACGTCAGCTCGCCCTCGGGTGCGCGGACCGCGGTGGCCCCGGGTGTGAGCCCCGCCCGGTGCGCGATGCGCAGGGGCACGGGGGTGGTCTCGGTCGGGCTCATGGTGGTGGTGTCTCCTGGGGGTGCGGTCGGGCTCTTCGCGACGCGGGTGGAGCTGGTCGGGCCTGGTCGGGCCGGTCAGGCCCGCTCACGGGACCGGGGGCGCAGCGCGGGGCGGGCGGGGGCGGCGGCGGCCCCGGCGAGGCGGGCGGCGATGCCCGCGGGGGTGGGCGTCTCGAAGAGTTCGCGGATGCCCAGCCGTACGCCGAGTGCGGCGCCGATGCGGCCGGCCAGCCGGGTGGCGAGGAGCGAGTGGCCGCCGTGGGCGAAGAAGTCGTCGTCCATCCCGGCCTCCTGGAGGCCGAGGACGGAGGCGAAGACCTCGCAGACCGTCTTCTCGGTGGGGGTGGCGGGCAGCCGTCCGGCGGGACGGTGCACGGTGGCCGGGTCGGGGAGCGCCTTGCGGTCGAGCTTGCCGTTGGCGGTGAGCGGGAACCGCGGCAGGTGCAGGAACAGCGACGGGACCATGTAGGCGGGGAGGTTCCGGCCCAGTTCCGTGCGGACCTCCTCGGCGGTGGGGGTACCGGTGAAGTAGCAGATGAGCCGCTGTTGGCCCGCATGGTCCCGGTCGACGGCGACGACGGCCTCGCCGACGCCGGGCACGGCGCGCAGCGCGGTCTCCACCTCGCCCAGTTCGATGCGGTTGCCGCGGACCTTGACCTGGTGGTCCTGGCGGCCGAGGAAGTCGAGCTGGCCGTCGGCCCGCATCCGGGCGAGGTCGCCGGTGCGGTACATGCGGCTGCCGGGCACGGCGGAGAACGGGTCGGGGACGTAGCGCTCGCTGGAGCGGCGCGGATCGCGCAGGTATCCGGGGCCCACGCCGGTGCCGCCGATGAAGAGTTCGCCGGGCACCCCGGGCGGTACGGGCGCGAGCGCGGCGTCCAGCAGGTAGAGGGAGTTGTTGCGCAGCGGGCGTCCGACGGGCAGCCGGCCGTGTTCCAGCTGGGCGTGCACGTCGGGGCCGATGAAGGCGTGCGTGTTGTCGTCGGAGCACTCGGTGAGGCCGTAGGCGTTGACGATCGCGGCCTGCGGGTGGCGTGCGTACCAGCGGGTGCACAGTTCGGGCGGCAGCACCTCGCCGTTGACGATGAACCAGCGCAGTTCGGGCAGCGCCGGCGGCAGCACGCCGGTGTCCCACAGGTCGACGGCGGCGCGGACGAAGGAGGGCACGGTCTCCAGGACGGTGATCCCCCGGCGGGCGGCGTCGTCGAACAGGGCGGCCGGGTCGCGGGCGGTGTCCCGGGACACCAGGTGGACCTGTCCGCCGGTGATCAGGGGGGCGAGCATCTGCCATACGGAGATGTCGAACGTGAGCGGGGCGTTCATCACCACGCGGTCGCCGTCGCCGAGACCGAGGTCCTCGACCTTGGCCAGGAGGTGGTTGTTCATGCCCCGGCGGTGGACCATGGCGCCCTTGGGCTTGCCGGTGGATCCCGAGGTGAAGCAGACGTAGGCGAGGGCGTCGGGCCCGCCCGCAGGCGCCGGACGCTCGTCCGGGACCGGGGCGGCCGCGTCGTCGATCACCAGGACGGGCAGGCCGCCGGGGACCGCGGCGGCGATCTCCTCGGCACGCGCCCGCTGCTCGGGGGCGGCCAGCAGGCGGGCGATCCCGCCGCTCGCCAGGAGGTCGGCGGTACGGGTGACGGGGCCCTCGGGGTCGAGGGGGACGTAGGCCGCACCGGAGCCGAGGATGCCGAGCATCGCGACGGGGACGCGGGCGGTGGGCTCGCTGAGTACGGCGACCAGGTCGCCGGGCCGCACCCCGTCGGCGAGCAGGGCCAGGGCGAGGGCGTCGGCGCGGGCCACGAGGTCCGCGTAGCTGTGTTCGCGGCCGGTGTCGTCGGTCGTGGCGACGGCGTCGGGGCGGCGCCCGGCCTGCTGCCGGACGCGCTCGACGACCTCCGCGTACTCCTCGTCGCGGGCCGTGTCGTTCCATTCGACCAGGACGCGGTGGCGTTCGGCGGGCGAGAGCAGGTCCACGGTGCCCACGGGGCACGAGGGGTCCTCGGCGACGGCTTCCAGGAGCCGGGCGAGGCGTTCGATCAGGGCCTGGGCGGTGTCGCGTGCGAACACGTCCGGCCGGTAGTCGATCTGCAGCCGCAGCCGGTCGCCGGGGATGGCGGTCAACGAGAGGGGGTAGTGGGCGGCGTCGTACGGGTCCACTCCGCTGACCTGGAGGCCGCCCGCGCCGAGTGCGGCGAGGCCGGCCGCGTCGACCGGGTAGTTCTGGAAGGCGACGCAGGAATCGAAGAGCTCGCCCGCGCCCGCGAGCCGCTGGATCTCGACCAGCCCCAGGTGGTGGTGGTCGATCAGGCGCGCCTGCTCGTCCTGCAGCCGCTCGAACAGCGCGACGAGGGACTCGGTGGGGTCGATGCGTACGCGGACCGGCACGGTGTTGATGCACAGGCCCACGATGTCCGCGACGCCGGGCAGTTCGGGGTCCCGGCCGCTGACGATGGCGCCGAAGACCACGTCCTCGGAGCGGAGCTGCCGGCCGAGCAGGAGTGCCCAGGCGCCTTGGAGCAGGGTTCCGGAGGTGATCCGGTGGCGGCGGGCGAGGGCGCCGAGCCGTTCGGTGAGGGACTCGGAGAGGTACGTCTCCACCCGGTCGGGCAGCACCGAGCCGGGCGGCGGGGACACGGGCGCGGTACGGGTTCCGCCGGGCAGGCCGTCCAGGGCGCGGGTCCAGGCGTCCCGGGCGGCGGCCGTGTCGCGGCCGTGGAGCCGGCTCAGGAAGGCGGAGTAGGGGGTGACGGGTCCCAGCGGGGCGTCGTCGGCGTCGTGCAGGGCGAGGAGTTCGCGGACCAGGACCGGCCAGGACCAGCCGTCCATCAGGATGTGGTGGTAGGTCAGCAGCAGCCGGTGGGACAGCGGGCCGGTGCGGACGAGGGTGAAGCGCAGCAGTGGCGGCCGGGCGAGGTCGAAGCGGGTGGCCCGGTCCTCGGCGAGGAGGGCGTCCACGGCGGCGGTGCGTTCGCTCTCCCCGAGCCCGGACAGGTCCGTCTCCTGCCAGGGGGCCCGGACGCCGCGCTGGACGACCTGGGCGGGTTCGCCGGTGGCGCGGCGCAGGAAGCCGGCGCGGAGGTTGGCGTGCCTCTCCAGGACGGTGTCGGCGGCGGCGCGCAGACGGTCCGCGTCGAGGGGGCCGTCGAGGTCGAGGAGCAGCTGGGCCACGTAGACGTCGCGTTCCTCCTCGTCGAAGAGGGCGTGGAAGAGGATGCCGTCCTGGAGCGGGGACAGGGGCAGGACGTCCTCGACCAGGGAGCGGGCGGCCGGTGCGGCCGGTGCGGAGGCGGCAGGGGTGGACGGCGGGTGGTTCACGGTGGTGTTCCTTCTGTGGTCAGGCGGTCTGGGTGCGGCGGGCCCGGCGGACGATCGGCGGGTCCCCGGCGCCGGCGGCCGCGGCGGCGGGCAGGGCGGCGGCCAGTTCGGCGACGGTGGGGCCGGTGAAGAACCGGCGGATCGTGATGGCGCCGCCGAACCGGTCCCGGACCTCGGCGAGCAGCCGCGTGGCGAGCAGGGAGTGTCCGCCGAGGTCGAAGAAGTCGTCGTGGACGCCGATGTGCGGTACGCCCAGGACCTGCTCCCAGATGGCGCACAGGGCGCGCTCGTCGTCGGTGCGCGGCTCCTGGTGGGCTCCCGCGGTGCCGGCCGTCGCCGGGTCCGGCACGGGCAGGGCGGGCAGGTCGGTCTTGCCGTTGGCGGTGACCGGGAAGGCGTCGAGCAGGGTGAGGGTGGCGGGCACCATGTAGTCGGGCAGCCGGGCGCGCAGGTGCTCGCGCAGTTTCCGCGGGTCGGGTGCCGGGGTGCCCTCGGCGGGGACGGCGTAGCCCGCGAGCGCGGGACCGGCGGCCGTGTCCACGACGGTGACGGCGGCCTGGCCCACCGCCGGGTGGCCGGCCAGGACGTGCTCGATCTCGGCGGGTTCGATGCGCAGTCCGCGGATCTTGACCTGGCGGTCGGCGCGGCCGAGGTACTCGACCTGGCCGTCGGCGGACCAGCGGGCCAGGTCGCCGGTGCGGTACATCCGGCTGCCGGGGGGGCCGTACGGGCAGGCGACGAAGCGTTCGGCGGTCAGCCCGGCCCGGCCGAGGTAGCCCTGTGCGAGTCCGGCGCCCGCGATGTAGAGCTCGCCGATGACGCCGGGCGCCACGAGGCCGAGCCGCTCGTCCAGGACGTGCAGCTGCGTACCGTCGAGCGGGCGGCCGATCGGGACCTGTCCGGCGGGGGCCTCCTGGCCCGGGCCGACGGCGAAGGTCGCCGCGAAGGTCGTGGTCTCGGTGGGTCCGTACGCGTTGGTGACGGTGGTGCGGGGGCAGGCCTCGCGGACCCGGCGGACCATGGAGGGCGAGGCGGCCTCGCCTCCGGTCATCACCTCGTGCAGCGTGCCGAGCGCGGGCAGGCAGCGGTCGGCGAGGACGTTGAAGAGGGTGGCGGTGAGGAAGGCCCCGGTGACCTTCTCCTCGGCCATCAGCCGGGCCAGCGCGTCGACGTCGAGTTCGCCGGGCGGCGCGACGACGACCAGGCCCCCGTTCAGGAGCGGCACCCACAGTTCGTAGGTGGAGGCGTCGAAGGCGTGCGGCGAGCGGAACAGCACCCGCTCGTGCGCGCCGCCGCGCCAGCGCCGGTCGGTGGCGAGGGCGACGACCTCGCGGTGGGAGACGGCCACGCCCTTGGGGGTGCCGGTGGAGCCGGAGGTGTACATCAGGTAGGCGAGCGCGTCGGCGTGCCCGCTCGGTCCTGCGGTCGCGGCCGTCCCGGCCTCCGTGGCGTGCCGTCCGTCCGGACGCAGGACGTGGCGCACACCTGCCGGTACGGGTTCCCCGTCCGGGACGTCGGTGACGAGGACGGCGGCCCCGGCCGCGGTGAGCACGGCCTCGGTACGGGCGCGCGGAGCCCGCGCGTCCAACGGCAGGTAGGCGGCGCCGGCCTTGAGGATGCCCAGGCAGGCGGCGACGAGGTCGCAGGAGCGGTCCATCAGTACGGCGACGGACTCGCCCGGCCGGACGCCGAGGGCGCGCAGCCGTCCGGCGATCCGGTCGGCCCGGGCGTCGAGTTCTCCGTACGTGGTCTCCCGGCCGGCGCAGAGGACCGCGGGGCGGCCCGGGTGGGCGGCGGCCCGCTCCTCGAAGGCGCCGTGCACGGTTCGGGCGTCGGGGGCGACGGGCGCGCCCTGCCAGTGCTCCAGCAGGTCGGCCCGCTCCCCGGGCAGCAGGACGTCGAGTGCGGAGAGCGGGACGCCGGGCTCGCGGACGACGGCGCCGATGAGGTGGACGAGACGGTCCAGCAGGCGCCGGGCCGTGGTCCCGTCGAACAGGTCGCCCGCGTACTCCAGTCCGAGGAGCAGGCCCAGGGGCCGGCCGGTGGCCGGGTCGTGGAGCTCCTCCACCTCCAGGGTGAGGTCGAACTTGGCGGTGTCGGTGCGCACCGCCTCCACCTCGGCCCGCAGGCCCGCGAAGGCGGGGGCCTGTGGCTCGCCGCGCTGGGCTGAGACGGCGACCTGGAAGAGCGGGTGGCGGGCGGGCGAGCGGGCCGGGTTGAGGCGTTCGACCAGCGATTCGAAGGGCAGTTCCTGGTGGGCGTACGTCTCCAGGGCCGCGGTGCGCACCCGGCCCAGCAGCTCCGTGAAGGTGGGGTCGCCCGAGGTGTCGGCGCGCACGATCAGGGTGTTGACGAAGAGGCCCACGAGGTCGGTGAGGGCTTCGTCGTCCCGGCCGTCGACGGGGCAGCCCAGCGGCAGGTCGGTGCCGGCGCCGAGGCGGGTGAGCAGGGCCGCGAAGGCGGCCTGGACGGCCATGAACGCGGTGGCGCGGGCGCCTTGGGCCAGCGCGGCCAGTCCGGCATGGGCGGCGGCGTCGGTCCGTGCCTGCACCAGTGCGCCCCGGTGGCCGGCCACGGCCGGGCGCGGCCGGTCGGCGGGCAGGGCCAGCTCCTCGGGCAGGCCGTCGAGGACGGCCGCCCAGTGGGTGAGCAGCCGGCCGTGCAGGGAGGCGGGGTCCTGGGCCGGGCCGAGGAGCTCGCGCTGCCACAGCGCGTAGTCCGGGTACTGGACGGGCAGTTCGGGCCACTCGGGGGACCGGCCGGCGCAGCGGGCGGTGTAGGCGGCGGCGAGGTCGCGGACGAGGATGTTCACGGAGTGGCCGTCGCCCGCGATGTGGTGCAGGACCAGGAGCAGGTAGTGGTCCTCGGCGCCGTCGGTGAACAGGTCGGCGCGCAGCGGTGGTCGGACACGGAGGTCGAAGGGCCGGGCCGAGGCCTCCTCGGCGCGCCGGGCGCGTTCGGCGGGCGGGCCATGGGTGACGGTGAGCACCGGGGCGGCGTCCGCGGGGTCCAGGACCCGCTGGTGGGGGCGGCCCGCCTCCTCGGGGAAGACGGTGCGCAGCGCCTCGTGGCGGCCGCTCACGTCCGCGAGCGCGGCGCGCAGGGCCGGGCGGTCGAGGGCGCCGCGCAGCCGCAGTCCGACGGGGATGTGGTACAGCGCGCCGTCGGCGCCGTCCCGGGCGTGGAACCACAGGCGCTGCTGGGCGTGGGACAGAGGGATCACAGCAGGGCTCCGAGCTGGGATTCGAAGGTGTCGAGGTCGGCCTGGCTGACCCGGGCGAGGGAGACGTCGCAGGGGGCCAGCCGGCCGGCGTCGGGGCGGGCGGCGTGGGTGACGACGGCGCGCAGCATGGTGAACCACTCCCGCGCGAGGTCGTGGACCCACGGCCCGGGGAGGGCGTTGCCCGCCCAGGTCCAGGTGGCGCTGAGGGCGAGGCCGTCCGGGCCCTCGTGGGCGGCCGCGTTGACCTCCACCGCGTGGGCCATCGGGAGGCCTTCGTCGGCGTCGTCGAGGGCGAAGTCGTGGCCGGGCGCGGCGTCCCAGGGGGCGTCGCCGCCCATCGGGAACCGGCCGAGGTAGTTGAAGCCGATCTGGGGGATGCCGCGGGCGGCGAGACCGGGTCCGGTACGGGAGTTGAGGTGGCGCAGCAGCCCGAAGCCGATTCCCTTGTCGGGTACGGCGCGCAGTTCCTCCTTGACCAGCCGCAGGGCGGCGCCGACCGCGGGTCCGCCCCGGCGGGCCTCGTCGAGGTCCGGGCGGCCGAGGGCGAGGCGGACGGGGAACACGGTGGTGAACCAGCCGACGGTGCGGGAGAGGTCGGTGCCGTCGGCGACGTCCTCCCGGCCGTGGCCCTCGACGTCGATGAGGACGGCCCCCTCCTCGTCCGCCCCCTCCTCGTCCGCCCCGTCCTCCCCGTCCGCACCCTGGGCGGCGCGCCGGCCGAGCACGGCGAGGGCCAGGGCGGTCAGCAGCACGTCGTTGACGGTGCCGTTGACGAGGCCGGGAGCGGTGGTGAGCAGGGGGCCCGCCACGTCCGGCCCGAGGGTCAGGGTGAGGGTGTTCCCCGCACTCTCGGGGTCGAGGCCGCCGGGCGGTCGGACGCCGGCCAGGGGCTGGGGGGCCTCGCGCAGGGCGGCGGCCCAGCGCTCGGCCTCGGCGGTCCGACGGCCGGAGGTCGCCTCCGCGCGCAGCAGGTCGGCCCAGTGCGCGAAGGGGGTCGCCGCCGGCTCCAGGACGGGCTCGCGGCCCTCGGTGAGGGCCGTCCAGCAGGTGCGCAGGTCGTCCTGGAGGATCCGCCAGGAGACGCCGTCGACGACGAGGTGGTGGATCACGAGCGCGAGCCGTCCCTGGTGTCCGGGTCCCCGGTCCAGGAGTACGGCGCGCAGCATGTGGCCGTCGCGCGGCGAGAGCAGGCGCCGCGCGGCCCTCATCCGCTCCCGGGTCAGGGCGGGGAGTTCCGACTCGCCGGCCCCGCGGGCGTCCACGTGCTCCAGCAGGTCCGCCGCGACGACGGTGCCCGCGGGTGGTACGACGGGTTCGGCGCCGGTGGCCCCGATCCCGTCGGGCAGCCTCAGGCGGAGCATCTCGTGGGTGTCCAGGAGCGCCTGGACGGTGCGTTCGGCGGCGGTCGGCCCGAAGCCCGGCGGGGTGCGGAGGACGAGCGACTGGTTGTAGGTGTCGACGGGACCGCCGAGTTCGGCGAGCCAGCCCATGATGGGGGTGGGTGCCAGCGGGCCCAGGCGGCGCGGGGGCGTGGTCGGTGCGGTGTCCTCGCTCCCCCGGCCCTGGGCGCGGGCGGTGGCGGCGAGCGCGCTCACGCTCTCCGCGCGGAGCACGTCGCGGGTACGGACGACCAGGCCGGCCGCTCGGGCACGGCTGACGACCTGGATGGCCTGGATGCTGTCGCCGCCCAGCCCGGTGAAGCTGTGGCCCGCGTCGACCTCGGCGCGGCCGAGGACCTCGGCGAAGAGGGTGCGCAGGGTCCGTACGGGGTCGGGTCCGGCCGGATGCCCGGTGCGGTGGACGGGCTCAGCCACGGGGCGCGTTCCCGGCGAGGGCGGCCACCAGGGAGGCGGGGCGCATGTCGGTCCAGACCCGCTCGACGTGGTCCAGGCAGGCCTGGCGGCCGTCGGGGCCGTGTACGACGGTCCAGCCGGCGGGGACGGGGTTGGCGGCGGGCCACAGGGAGTGCTGGAGCTCGTCGTTGCGGACCACGACGTAGGAGGCGCTGTCGTTCTCGAAGGGGTTGCTCACGGCGGTTCGCCTTTCGGTTCGGGTGCGGCCGTACGGGTCGTACGGCGCGTCGTCGGGACGGGTACGGCGGAGGATCAGGAGCGGGGCGCGGCCTCGATGTCGAGGTGGACCAGGGCGCTCGCCGCGTCGAGGGCGGCGTGCACGCCGGCGGGCTCCGCGTGGCGGGCGATCACGTGCCCGAGCCGGTCGGAGGCGCTGCGGGGCCGGTGCACGCGCGTGCCGGGGGCGGCGGTGACCAGCACCGATGCGACTCCCTCCACGGCCGCCGCGGCCTCGGCGCCGTGGACGGCCGTGAGGGTGCCGTCGGTGTCGGCGAGGAGGAACTGGATCCCGGCGTGGCCGGCGTCCTCGGCCTTCAGGTGCGGTGGCGTGCCGAGGGCGGCGCGCAGCTGTGCGTCGAGGAGGTCGACGCCGGTGGCGAGCCGGATCAGTTCGGGGATCATGCCGCCGGCCGGGCGGGGGTTGATCTCGACGAGGGCGGGCCCGTCGGCGGTCAGTTTGACCTCGGTGTGGGTGGCGCCCAGCCGGATCCCGGCCGCGTCCAGGGCCGCCGTCACCGTGTCGGTGATCAGCTGGGCGGTGGCGGCGGGCAGCGGGGCGGGGAAGAGGTGGCGGTGCTCGACGAAGTGCGGGCCGGCGGTCACGGACTTGGCGGTGATGCCCACGCACACGGTCTGCCCGTCCCCGCCGAACATCTCGACGCTGTACTCCGGCCCGTCCAGGTACTCCTCGACGAGGACGGTGCGGGCGGTCGGCATGCCCCGCACGTTGGTGTCGACCGCTAGGATCCGCTCGATCTGGGCGCGGACCTCGGCCTCGTCGGCGCAGAGCAGGACGTTGGTGGAGCCGGAGTCGTCGGCCGGCTTGACCACGCAGGGCAGTCCGGTGCGGGCGACGGCGGCCGCGGCTCCGGCCGGCTCGCGGACGAGGGAGTACCGGGGCTGGCGGACGCCCGCGGCCCGCAGCCCCTCGCGCAGGGCGGACTTGTCGCGGCAGACGGCCACCGCCTCGGGCGCGTTGCCGGGAAGGCCGAGCCACCGGGCGATCCGGGCGGCGGCCGGTACGTAGAAGTCGCTGGTGGTGGTGACCCCGGCGATCTCCTCGCGGCGGAACCGCTCCTGTACGGCGGCCCGCAGGGCGGCGTCGGAGTTGGTGTCGCAGCGGACCACCTCGGCGCCGGTCTCCGCCAGGCCCCGGTAGCGGTCGGGGTCGGCGGTCAGCAGGACGGGTACGGTGTCCAGTTCGCGCGCCCGCTCCAGCGCGAGCATGCCGGTGCCGGTGGTGTTGGACTCCACGAACAGCAGGTGCCGGCCGATCCCGGCGGGCGGGCTGTAGGCGACGGTGGACCAGGTGCGGGCGGTCCCGTCGGGTCCGAGGGCGGCCGGCGCGGTGGCGGCGGGCACCGCGCGCAGCCGGTTCGCCTCCCAGTGGCCGTCGTCGTAGACGGTGTCGGCGTAGCGGTCGCCGCGGTCGGGGAGGATGCCGACGATCCGGGTCCCGGGTTCGGCGCGGTCGGCGAGGCCGGTGAGGACCCGGTAGACGGAGCCCGAGGTGTTGCCGCCGAAGATCTGCTGCTCGCCGGCGAGGTCCCAGGTCGCGGCGAAGGCCTCGTGGTCGTTGAGCCAGTGCACCTCGTCGACGAGGGTGCGGTCGAGGTTCTTGGGCAGCAGGCTGTTGCCCAGCCCGCTCTGCAGCCGCTGCGGTACGTCGGGCTGGCCGAAGAGGGCGCTGCCCACGCAGTCGACGCCGACGACGTGCAGGGCGGGCAGCCGCTCGCGCAGCGCCCGGGCGGTGCCGCACAGGGAGCCGCCGCTGCCGACGGCTCCGACGAGGGTGTCGAACCGGCCGAGGTCCGCCAGGAGCTCACCGGCGAGGGTGCGGTAGGCCCCGGGGTTGTCGGGGTTGGAGTACTGCTGCGGCCAGAAGGCGCCGGGCAGTTCGTTCTGCAGCTCCGCGAGCCGCTCCAGGCGGGCGCTCTGCCAGCCGTGGCTGGTCATCGCCTCGACGACGTGCACGCGGCAGCCCAGGGCGCGGAGTTTGGCGAGGGTGACGGGGTCGATCCGCGGATCGGTGACGATGTGCACCTCGTGGCCCAGGGAGCGGCCGACGAGGGCGACACCGAGGGCCATGGTCCCCGAGGAGCTCTCGATGACGGGATCGCCCGGCTTCAGGGTGCCCAGCCGCCGGGCCTCCAGGAGGATGTTGCGGGCGACGCGGTCCTTCATCGCGAACAGGTTCTGCAGTTCCAGCTTGGCGTAGACCTCCACGCCCCGGGCCTCGCCCAGACGCAGCCGGACCAGCGGGGTCCCGCCGATCGCGTCCGTGACGGTGTCGAACAGCATGCTCAGATCTCCAGCTCGGTGGGGTGGGCGGGCGGGGCCGGCGGGCTCCAGCTGTCGTCGGGGCCGAGGGAGCGGTGTACGGACACCTCGCCGTCGAGAGCGGCGCAGCCGGCCCGGATGTGCTCGGTCTTGCCGGCGAGGGCGGGGTCGTCCGCTTCCAGGAGGACGCCGAGCATGGTGCCGCTGTGCGCGAGGACCAGGCCCAGCCCGTCGACCTCGCGGCACAGGGCGTGCAGTTCCGCGAATCCGGCGCGCCGGCGGCGGTGGGCGTTCATCTCGGCGCTGCGCGTGGCGACGGCGCCGACCTCGGCGAGGTCGCCGCGGGCCACGGCGTCGGTGAGCCGGTCCAGCAGGCGTGCGTACTCCTCCCGGTCGGCGGCGCCGATGGCCCGGGCTGCCCGGTTGTGCGCGACGGTGTCGACCTGGCCGCCCTCGTCGTGGGCGACGACGGTGAGGGGCGGCAGCACCCCGAGGCGTCGGCCGAGGCGCACCTCTCGGTGGTGGAAGGCGACGATCTCGTCGTACATGACCCCGTCGGCCGGTTCGATGCCGCGCAGGAAGTCCTCCGTCTCGGCCGGGGTGAAGGCGCGCCCGTGGGCGGCTCCGACGGCCCGTACGGTGGCGACCAGGTCGGCGGAGGAACTGGCGAGGCCCTTGCCCTCGGGCAGGTCCCCGGCGACCTCCAGCAGGCCGCCGTCCGCCGTGCCGAGGGCGGCCAGGACGGCCTCGGCGACCCGGCGGGACTTGGCCTTGTGCGCCGGGCGCACCCGGACCCGGCCTCCTCCGGGCTCGGGGTGGAACACGGCGGTGGCCCAGCGGGCGAGGGGGAAGGTGACCAGGAAGTCCCCGCGCGGGTGGGGCAGGGCGCCCTGGAGCAGTTCGCCGAACGTGCCGAAGGCGCTGCCGGAGCCGGGGCCGACGGGGAAGGCGGTCGCCCCCGCGACGGTGTCAGCGGGCGTGCTGTACGCGGGTGCGGGTGACATCGCCGCCCTCCTCGTGGATCGTGTCCTCGGGCGCCCCGTACAGGGCGCGGTCGCCCTCCTCGGCGCCCGCGCGGAGCGCGGCGGCGCGTGCCCGCCAGTCGGCGCGCAGCTGTCCGTACGTCTCCTGCTGGCCGCGCAGGACCGCGCGGACGGCTTCGGGGCGGGCCGACCCGGCGGACACCATGCGCTCCAGGCCCCGGTCGACGTCGAAGGCCTCGTCGAGGAGCCGGGCGGGGTCGGCGAGGGTGATGCCGTGTCCGGCGGCCGCCTCGGCCAGCAGGGCGGGTTCGCCCGGCGCGGGGGCGGCGCCCGCCGTCGCGGCGAGCACGACGTACTTCCCGGCGACCACCTGGGCGGTGCGCCAGGGCACCCCTTCGGTGAGGCAGAGGGCGTTGGCGAGGCTGAAGCCGCCGAGGAACTCGCGCTCGCACACCTGGCGCATGCGGTCGGCGCGGAAGGTCAGCCGGCGCAGCACCTCGGTGAGGAGGCGGACGGTGCCGTGGGCCGAGTCGAAGGCGTTCAGCAGGTGGGTGCCGGCCTCCTTGGACACCTCGACGAGGTTGCAGAAGGGGGTGTTGCGCTGGCCCAGGAGCACGTCGAAGTGGAAGGCCGTCAGGTGGGCGGTGCGCCCCCGGATGCGCTCCAGGACCGGGTAGTTCTTCTTCTGCGGCATGGCGGAGGAGATGCCGGACAGTTCGTCGGGCAGTTCGATGAACCCGTACTCGCTGCCGCCCCAGGTGAGCAGGTCGGTGGTGAAGCGGCTCAGGGCGGTGCCCAGCAGGCTCAGTTCCGCCGTCAGTTCGGCGCTCCAGCGGCGCGAGGCCACGGCGGTCAGGGCATGGGGCTGCGGCCGGGAGAAGCCGAGCAGCCGGGCCATCCGGTCTCGGTCCCAGGGCAGTTCCTGCCCGGCCATGGCGCCGGCGCCCAGCGGGCAGGCGTCGATGCCGTCGTAGGCGTTCAGGAGCCGGGCGTGGGTGTGCAGCAGGTGTTCGGAGAGCGCGGCGAGGTGGAAGCCGGGGGTGATGGTCTGGGCGGCCTGGAAGTGGGTGTACCCCGGCATGGGCAGGTCACAGGTCTCCTGCGCCAGCTCGTGTACGACCGCGCCGAGTTCGAGGAGTGCGCTCGCGAAGCGGGCGAGCTGGTCGCGGCCGTACATCACCTGGGCGCAGGCCTGGAGGTCGTTGCGGCTGCGGTCGGCGTGCCAGTGCGTGACCGGGGCGGGCAGGCCCGCCTCGACGTGCCGTTCGAGGGCGAAGGCGATGTCCGACATGTTGGCGCCGGGCTGCGCGCTGAGGGTGTCGGAACCGACGGCGTCCAGCAGGGCGGCGATCCGGCGGGCCTCCTCGGCGCTGATCAGGTCCATGCGGACGTACTCGGCGGCCAGGGTCTTCTCGATGGCGACGTAGTGCCGCAGCAGGTGGCGGGACTCGAACCCGAACTGCGGGGCGAGCACTTCGTCGTGGAGGAGTTCGGCGGGACCGCCGCGGATCCGGCCGGTCAGCTCGGGGGCGGGCCCCGGGGTGTCATGCGTCACGTGGTGTGTTCCGTTTCCTGTTCTGGTGCGGGGCGCGGGGGCGTGCCGGGGCACGCCTCGTCGGCGCACGGCGCGCGAAGGGCTGGGGCGGGGTGGAAGGGCTGGGGAGTGTCCTGCCGGTCAGGGCGCACCTGCCCCGACCGGCGAGGACACCCCTTACGGGCGGGCCGGGTGCCCGGGTGGGGGCGGCCTGCGCCGGGCCGAGGGGGCCCTGCTTCAGCGGCGGTCGGCCTCGGCGAGGGCGGTGCGCAGCAGGGCGGCGGCCGCGGTGCTGTGCGGCGGCCGCATCAGCCCGTAGTGGTCGCCGGCGGCGTCGTGACGGGTGAGGCCCGCCCCGGCCCGGGCCGCCCATCGGTCGGCGGCGTGCTCCCCGGCTCCGGTCGTGGTCTGGAGGAACAGGACGGGGCAAGGCGCGGCCGGGGGCCGGTACGCGGCGGCGGCGCGGATCCCGGTGCGGAAGACCGCGTAGTGCCGGGCGAGGTCTCGCCGGTCCAGGCCGGGAGCGAAGCCCTCGCGTTCCACCTGCTCGGCCAGGACGGCGAGCCGGGCGGGGGTGTCGGCGACCCTCCGCAGGGCGCTCCGCAGCACGGACAGGCCCTCGTCGGTGGGGTCGAACCCCGCGGAGCGGGCCAGGTCCTCGTGGAACCACTCCAGCAGCTCGTTCTCGTCGTCGGGAACGCGGCCGGGTTCCGGGTAGCCGGTGTCCAGCAGGGCGAGGGTCGCCACCTCCTCTTCGGCGTCCCGCAGCTGGACCGCCATCTCGTAGGCGAGGAGCCCGCCGAAGGACCAGCCGGCCAGGTGGTAGGGGCCGGTGGGGCGGATCCGGCGCAGGGCCTCCAGGTGGGCGGCGGCCAGCTCCTCGACGGTGGCGTCGGGGTTCGCCGCGGGGTCGGTCAGCCCGGGCGCCGTCAGGCCGAACACCGGTCGCCGGTTGCCCAGTTCGGCGGCCAGGGTGCGGTAGCAGAAGACGTTCCCGCCGATCGGGTGGACGAGGAAGAGCGGGTCGAGAGCGCCCTCGGTCCGGAGGCGTACCACCGGGTCCGGGGCCCCGACGCGGCGGCCGCGCAGCAGCGCGGCCTGCCGGGCGACGGTCGGGTGCTCCAGGACGGCCGAGACGCCGAGGCGTTCGCCGAAGGCCCGGTTGATCCGGCCGATCAGGCGCAAGGCGTCGATGGAGTGCCCGCCGGACTCGAAGAAGTCGTCGTGGACGCCGACCGGCCCGGCGGCCAGGAGGTGCTCCCAGATCCCGGCGAGGCGGGATTCGAGGGCGTCGCGGGGCGGGGCCGGCTCGGCACCGCCCCGCAGGTCGGCGGGGTCCGGATCGGGCAGGGCGGCGCGGTCCAGCTTGCCGTTGGCGGTCAGCGGGAGAGCCGTCAGGCACACCCAGGCGGAGGGGACCATGTACTCGGGGAGACGCTCCCGGGCGTGGCGGGCCAGCTCGCCCGGTTCGGGCGCGGAGGCGGGGCCCGAACCGGTCTCCGCGGCGGCGGCCTCGGGGACGAAGTAGCCGACGAGGCGTTCGCCGCGGGGCAGGACCGCGCAGTCGCGCACGCCGGGGTGTTCGGCGAGGACGGCCTCGATCTCCCCGGGCTCGACGCGGAATCCGCGGATCTTGAGCTGGTGGTCGGTGCGGCCCGCGTACTCCAGGGCTCCGTCGGGGCGGTGCCGGGCCAGGTCGCCGGTCCGGTAGAGGCGCCGGGTGGTGCCGTCCGGACCGGTGTGCTCGATGAACCGCTCGGCCGTCAGCTCGGGTCGTCCGTGGTAGCCGTCGGCGAGGCCGACGCCTTCGAGGAAGAGCTCACCGGTGACGCCGAGGGGGACCTCGGCCAGGCGGCGGTCCAGGACGTGGGTGCGCATGTTCGCGATGGGGCGGCCGATGGGCACGGTGTCACCGCCGTCCGGCAGGCACTGCCAGGAGGTGACGTCCACGGCCGCCTCGGTGGGCCCGTAGAGGTTGTGCAGCTCGACGCCGGGCAGCCGCTCGAAGAACCTGCGCTGTACCTCGTACGGCAGGGCCTCGCCGCTGCAGACCACCCGGGTCAGGCCGGCCGCGCCGGCCACGGCCGCGGGGTCGTCGAGGAAGACGCTGAGCATCGACGGGACGAAGTGCACCGTGCTGACGCCGTCGGCCCGGATCAGCGCGGCGAGGTAGCCGGGGTCGCGCTGGCCGCCGGGGCGGGCGAGGACCAGGGTGGCGCCGGTCAGCAGCGGCCAGAACAGCTCCCACACGGAGACGTCGAAGGTGTACGGCGTCTTGTGCAGCACCCGCTCCCCCGGCGTCAGCCCGTATGCGTCCTGCATCCACAGCAGCCGGTTGGCGATGGCGCGGTGCGAGACCACGACCCCCTTGGGCCTGCCGGTGGATCCCGAGGTGAAGATCATGTACGCCGGGTCGGCCGGCTCGGGCGCCCGGGCGGGACCCGCGGTGCCCGTCGCTGCCTCCTCCGGCCGCAGGACGGTGACCCCGGAGCCTTCCAGCCGCTCCGCCCACGCCCCCTCGGTGACCACCAGGCCGATGCCGGACTCGGCGAGCAGCGACCGTACGCGCGGCGCGGGGTGCTCCGGGTCCAACGGGACGTAGGCGGCGCCGGACTTGAGGACGGCGAGGAGCACGACCGGCAGGGCCAGGGAGCGTTCCAGCAGCAGGCCCACGAACGTGCCGGGGCCGGCGCCCCGCTCCCGCAGTGCCGCGCACAGCCGCTCGGCCTCGGTGTCGAGGGTGCGATAGGTCAGCTCGGCACCCTCGAAGCGGACGGCGGGGGCGTCCGGGGTCCGGTCGCGCTGCTCGTCGATCAGCCGGGTCAGGACGTGCGGCCGCGGGTAGTCGACGACGGTCCGGTTCCAGTCGGCGTAGCGGCGGTGTTCGGCCGCGGGCAGCAGGTCGGCGACCGTGCAGTCGCGGTCCGGGGACTCGACCAGGTCGCACAGGGCGGCCGTGTAGGAGGCGTGCGCGCTCGCCATCTGCTCCTCGGAGAACTGGGCCGCGTCGTAGCGCAGGCCGAGTTCGAGCAGGGCGCCGTCGGGGCTGCGGGAGAACTCCGCGCCGAAGGCGAAGTCGGTGCCGGCCTCTCCGGTCTCCTCCAGCACGGTGAACGCGCCGCCGGCCGGCCCGTCCCGCTCCACGTGGAAGTGGGTGTAGTTGAAGAAGGTCTCGAAGAGCGGGCCGCCCCCGGCCAAGCGCTGGATCTCGGCGAGCGGGAAGCGGCGGTACGCGTGCAGTTCCGCCTCCAGAGCGGCGACGTGCCCGACGAGGCCGCGCCAGCTGAACCCGGTGACCGCGACGCTCAGCGGCAGGGTGTTCAGGAAGACGCCGACGACCTTGTCGCCGTCGGTCTCCTCGGCGCGGCCGTTGTGGACCACTCCGGTGGTGACCGCGTCGCCGCCGCCCAGCAGGGCCATGACCCTCAGGTGGGCGGCGAGCAGGACGGTGCGCAGCGGTACGCCGCATGCGGCGGCCAGGGCCGCGAGTCGGGCGTGCAGGTCCTCGGGCAGGGGCGCGAGGTACCAGGACATCCGGGCGGGTCCGCCGGTCGGCGCCGGGCGGGCCAGCCTGGTCGCGGGGGCGTCGGCGGCCTTGCCGGTCCAGAAGGCGCGCTGCCCCGGGTCGGCCAGCGCGGCCCGTTCGAGTGCGACGAAGGAGGCGAACCGGGAGCGGGGGCCGGCCTGCGGGGAGGGGCCGTCCGCCGGGGTCCGGGCGGCGAGCGCCGCGGTGTAGCAGGAGGCGAGTTCGGTGAGGAGCGAACGTTCGCTCCAGCCGTCGAGGACGGCGTGGTGCTCGGCGACGAAGAGCTGGAGCCGGGTGTCGGAGAGCCGTTGGACGTGGAACCGGATCAGCGGGGGCCGGTCCCAGTCGAAGGGCCGGTCGCGCTCGGCGGCGTAACGGGCGGCGACGGCGGTGTGCTGCGCCTCGGCGTCGAGGCCGTGCAGGTCCTCGAAGGTGAGCTCCGGGCGGGCGCCGCGGTGGACGAGTTGGAGGGGCTCGGTGAATCCGTGCGGGTCGAAGGAGGTGCGCAGCATCTCGTGCCGGGCCGCGAGGACCGCGACGGTGGTCCGCCAGGCGTCCTCGGAGAAGGGCGCTTCGATCAGGTACGAGGCCACGTTGTGGTAGACGCGTCCGCCGGCCGACGGCAGATCGCTGTGGTACAGCATGCCGGCCTGGAGCCGGGTCATCGGGTAGGCGTCCTCCAGTCCCCCGGGCAGGGCGGCGCGGTCCGCGGGGGTCAGGAGTGCGAATGGCTCGTACGGGGCTTCGGCGGCGGCCGCGGCCCGGTCCCGCGGGGTGACGCGCGGGGCGAGGGCGCGGGCCGTCGAGAGGCTCATGAGGTCGGCGACGGTGAGGTCGAGGCCTCGTTCGCGGACCCGGGCGAGGACCTGGAGGGAGCGGATGGAGTCCCCGCCCAGGGCGAACCAGTTGTCCAGGGCGCCGACTCGTTCGTGCCCGAGGACCTGGGCGAATACCTCGGTGAGCGCGGTCTCGACCGGCCCGCGGGGTGCCTCGTAGGCAGTGGTGGGGGTGCGGCCGGCCGAGCCGGGGGCGGGCAGTCGGCGCCGGTCGGTCTTGCCGTTGGCGGTCAGGGGGAAGGCGGGCAGGGTGACGAACGCGCCGGGGACCATGTAGCCGGGCAGCCGCCGCGAGAGGTGCTCGCGCATCTCCTCGACGGTGGGGCCCGCCCCGTCGTCGGCCCCGGTCACGGCCAGGTAGCCGACCAGGACGTCGTTCCCCATGGGATCCGGCGCGACGCGTGCGACCGCGGCGTCGACGAGGGGGTGGGCGGCCAGGGCGGCCTCGACCTCGCCGAGCTCGATCCGGAAGCCGCGCAGCTTGACCTGGTGGTCGATGCGGCCGAGGTACTCCAGGTCTCCGTCGGGCAGGGCCCGCGCCAGGTCTCCGGTGCGGTAGAGCCGCCCGTCGGCCGAGGGCCCGGCGGGTGCGTCGCCGACACCGTGGGCGAGTCCGGTGGGGAAGCGCTCGGCGGTGAGTCCGGGCCGCCGCAGGTAGCCGCGGGCCAGGCCCGCTCCGGCGACGTACAGCTCCCCGACGGCGCCGCGCGGGACGGTCCGGCCGCGCGGGTCGAGCAGGTGCAGGCGCAGATCGGGGATGGGCACGCCGATGACGCTGCCGCGGCCCTCCTCGGCGTCGCGGGCGGTCAGCGGCCGGTAGGTGACGTGCACGGTCGTCTCGGTGATGCCGTACATGTTGACCAGGCGGGGTGCGGTGTCGCCGTGCCGGGCGAACCATCCGGCGAGGGCGGCGACGTCGAGGGCTTCCCCGCCGAAGACGACGTGGCGCAGGCAGAGCCCGGAGCCGGCCGGTCCGGCCGTGCGGTGGTGTTCCTCGTCGGCCCGGGCCAACTGGTAGAAGGCGGAGGGGGTCTGGTTGAGGACGGTGACCCGTTCGGCGCGCAGCAGCCGGTGGAACTCCTCGGGCGAGCGGCTGGTCCCGTAGGGGACCACGACGAGGCGGCCGCCGTGGGCGAGGGCTCCCCACAGCTCCCAGACGGAGAAGTCGAAGGCGATGGAGTGGAAGAGGGTCCACACGTCGTCGGGGCCGAATCCGAACCAGTGATCGCTGGCGGAGAACAGCCGGGTGACGTTGGCATGGGGCACCAGGGTCCCCTTGGGCAGGCCGGTGGAGCCGGAGGTGTAGATGACGTAGGCCAGGTGGTCCGGGGTTACGCCGGTCTCGGGGGCGGTGTCCGGTTCGGCGGCCAGGAGCGGGGCGTCGGCGAGCAGGTCGACGGTGTGCAGGCCGGGGGCGTCCCACAGGGCCCGGGTGTCGGTGGTGCCGACGACGTGCTCCAGGCGGGCGTCCCGGACGATGTGGCGCAGCCGCTCGGGCGGGTTGTCGGGGTCGAGTGGCAGGTAGGCACCGCCGGCCTTGAGGATGCCGAGCAGAGCGACGACGAGGTCGGCGGAGCGGGGCAGGCACAGTCCGACGAGGGTGTCGGGGCCCACGCCGAGGGCGCGCAGCCGGTGGCCGAGCCGGTTGGCGCGGGTGTCGAGCTCGCGGTAGGTGAGGGAGACGCCCTCGTGGACGAGGGCGACCGCGTCGGGGGTGCGGGCGGCGTGTCCGGCGAAGATCTCGTGGACGCAGGCCGGCTCGCCCGGGGTGTGCGGGAGGGCGGCGCGGTCCGGGAGCGGCGAGCCGATGCCGGTCCGCTCGTCGGCCGACAGCATCGGCAGTGCGCTGATGGGCAGTTCGGGGTTGTCGGTGGCGGCGTCCAGGAGGCAGGCGAAGTGCCGGCCGAACTGTCGGACGGTGGCGGCGTCGAACAGGTCCGCCCGGTACTCCAGCCGGCAGCTCAGCGCGCCGCCGGTGCGTATGACGTCGAAGGTCAGATCGAACTTGGCGGTGCCGGCCGGTCCTTCGAGCAGCGTGGCCTTCGGGCCGGGCAGGCCGTCGGTCATGCCGTCCTCGTCGTGCAGGCCGAACATGACCTGGAAGAGGGCGGCCTCCTCACCGGTGCGTCCGGCGGCGATCCGGTCGACGACGCGTTCGAAGGGCAGGTCCTGGTGGTCCTGGGCGTCGAGCACGATGTCCCGTACGCGCTCCAGGTGGACCCGGAAGGCGGGATCGTCGGACAGGTCGGCCCGGATCACCAGCGTGTTGACGAACAGGCCGACGGTGTCCTGGAACTCCTTGCGGCCCCGGCCCGCCACCGGCGTCCCGACGAGTACGTCGTCGGTGCCGGTGTAGCGGCCCAGCACGATCTGGAAGGCCGCCAGCATCAGCGTGTACGGGGTGCTGTGGGTGTCACGGCACAGGCGCTCCATCCGGGCGCGGACCGGGGCCGGCACCTCGAAGGAGTGCAGCGCCGCCGCGCCGCGGGCCGCTCCCGCGGCGGGCCGGCCGTCGCGGGGCAGGGGCGCGTCGGGCAGTTCGCCGTCCAGCTGCTTCTCCCAGTAGGCGAGCTGGCGCCCGGCGGCGGCGCCGCGGAGCCATTCCTCCTGCCAGTCGGAGAAGTCGGCGTACTGGTACTCGGGGGCCTGCGGGGCCGCGATGCCGGCCGGGTGCCGACGGTCGGTGCCGTCAGGGCCGCCGGGCCCGTCGCCGTAGAGGGCGTACGCGGCGAGGAGCTCGCGGGCGAGGATCCCGACGGACCAGCCGTCGGCGACGATGTGGTGCATGGCGAGCGCGAGGACCGCGCCCTCGGGGGTGTGCAGCAAGGCCGCCCGGAAGAGCGGTCCGGACTCCAGGTCGAAGGGCCGGTGGTGTTCGGCGGCCATCCACTCCTCGACGTCCCCGGCTCCGCGCGCCGTGCGGCAGGACCAGACGAGCGCGGCCTCGGTGTCGATGTGCTGCCACAGCTCGCCGTCCCGCAGGACGAAGCGGGTGCGCAGCGCCTCGTGCCGGTCGACCAGGCTCTGGGCGCAGGCACGGAGCGCGGCTTCGTCCACCGGGCCTTCGAGGCCGTAGAAGACGGGCATGTGGTAGGTCGGCCTGCCCTCCTCCAGCTGCTGGAGGAAGTACATCCGCTGCTGCGCTCCGGACGCGCGGAACGCGCTGAACGACGGTTCCGCAGGGCGTTCGATCGGTTCGTGACTGGCCAAGACAGCTCCCTCGGCGCCGCACCGGTGACCGGCCCGCGACGTATACTCCGCTTGCTTGCCCGCCCAGCCTAGGAAGTGCGTCGATTCGGGTGAAGTCGCCTGTTTCCGGTCCCCGGTTCACGTGACATGGGCTGGGGACGACCTGCGTGAGTACCGGCTGACCGGACGGCCATCCCGGGGAGAGGCAGCTCCCCACCCTGCTCGACGCCGGCCACCGCGGCATCGCCTACGACCGGCGCGCGGCTGCGGACAGTGCCCCCCGACACCTTCTTCGCGGCCCCGCGACGGGGCCTCCGGCCCTCGGGTGGGCAGCCGGCGTTCCACCGTGTCGTCCAGTGACGGTCCGCCGTCGTCGACCGGCTGAAGGCCCGGTTCCCCGCGACGGCTGCTTCCGGACAGCCGGCACCGGCGAGCCGGGCGCGGACCTCGCGGCGCTGCCCGGCCCGCGGTCCGGGCTGCGTGGGTCTCCTGCGGCGTGGGCCCAGGGCCCGGGGCCAGGAGGCCCGAAACCCGTCGTGGCGGCCCCGATCTCGCTGTGCGAAACGTTCGTCTAAATCCGGCCGTAGTACTTGCTGATCTCCTGGCGGTAGTCGGGTTCGCGCAGGTGGTTGTCGGAGTGGAACTCCGGAGCCGCCTTGATCTGGTCCTTGGTGCGGTCCACGTGGACCGTCTTCTTCTCCCTGTCCACGCGGATGATCGTTCCTGCCGGGAGCAGGACCTCCTTCCCGAAGATCCACACGCCGGTGTCGACCACGAGGTAGGCGTCGGAGACCTCGTTGGAGTGCCGGTCGACCTTGCCGATGTGCCCGTCCACGGCCTCCACGCCGTAGCCCGTGAGGTCTTCGCCCGTAGGGTGGATGATGCCGGAACGGTAGGCCCACATGTCGTCGGTCATGTCTCAGCTCCTCCGTAGAACCTTGGCTGTCTCTGTCTCTGCGTTGGTCTCCGTCACGCTGTACCGCGCTTGCCCAGGAAGCCGGATCTGACGCGTCCGCTCTCGAGGACGACCGATCTCGTCGAGGCCGAACACGGCCCGAGCGGGGCACGATGGCCGGCATCCCGGCCCGTGGTCGCGACGGGATGCGCGATGAACCGCAGGGACGGTGTCCGTCGCGGTAGCTTCGTGCACCCGCGACCTGCTCGGCCCTGGTCCGGAGAACGGAGAGCGGTGCGAACCACGACGTACAGCTGCGACGTCGCCATCGTCGGTGCCGGCGCGGCGGGGCTCTCGTTGGCCTGGCGGCTGCTCGACCCGCCGCCGGGTGTCCGGCCCCCCGACGTCGTGCTCGTCGACGCGCCGCCCGGTCCGCTGCGCCCTCCCGACCGTACCTGGTGCTACTGGGAAGCCGGCGAGGGTGACTACGAGCCGCTGCTCACCGCCAGCTGGCGACGGCTGCGGGTCCGCGCTCCCGATGGCAGCGGGGCCGCCCGCGACTTCGGCGGGCTGCGCTACAAGATGCTGCGCTCGGGCCATTTCGAGCAGGGCATCAGGCCTCGGCTGGCGGGGCTGCGCCGGGTCAGGGGGTGGCCGAACACATCGACGACGGGCCGGACGGCGCGGTCCTGACGTACACCACCGGCCATGGTGTCGTGCGCACGCTCCGGGCCCGCTGGATCCACGACTCCCGGCCCCCGGCGGCCGCGCCCGCCGCGCGCAGCGCGCTGTTGCAGCACTTCCGCGGGTGGTTCGTGCACTGCGAGCGGCCCTCCTTCGACGCCCGCACGGTCGAGTTGATGGACTTCCGCACCGCGCAGCCGGAGCGGGGGCTTTCCTTCGGGTACGTGCTGCCCACCAGTGGTCACGCGGCGCTGGTGGAGTACACGGAGTTCAGCCGTTCGCCGCTGACCGCGGCCGCCTACGAGGATGCCCTGCGCGACTACGCCGGCCGCGTGCTCGGGCTGGGGGCCTTCCGGGTGCTCGGTACGGAGCAGGGTGCCATCCCGATGAGCGGGTCGTAGAGCGAGTCGTCCACGGCGGCGAAGGCCTCGTCGAGGATGTCCGGCATGGTCAGGACGGTGGGGCCGGTGTCCGCGCGGTAGCCGCCGAGCGCGAGCCGTCCCGCGCGGCCGCCGGGCCCGGGGTCGCGTTCGACGACGGTCACCCGCCGGCCGCGGCCGGCCAGGTGCAGGGCGGCGGCCAGGCCGGCGAGGCCGGCGCCCACGACGACGACGTGGTCCGTGGGACCGGTCACGGTCCTCAACGCTTCTCCCCCGTCAGGACGCGGGCGCCGGCCTCCGCGCCGGGTCCGGGTGCCGGCGGCTGCCCGGGGGCGGCTTCCAGACCGCAGGCGCGGCGCATCAGCTGGCCGATCCGGTCGGCCGCCCCGGACGTCAGCCCGGCGGCGGAGACGGCGGCGGTGGCGCGGTCGCAGAGTTCCTCGACGCGCCGCGCGACGTGGTCGCGCGCCCCGCAGGAGACGAGGAGGTCGAGGACCCGGTCGAGGTCGGCGGGTGGGGTGGCGCGGGCGGTGGCCGGTTCGGCGGCGCGGGCGGTGGCCGGTTGGGCGGCGCGGGGGGTGGCCGGTCGGGTGGCGGGCGCGGTGGCCGGTTCGGCGGCGCGGGGGGTGGCCGGTTGGGTGGCGCGGGCGGTGGCCGGTCGGGTGGCGGGCGCGGTGGCCGGTTCGGCGGCGCGGGGGGTGGCCGGTCGGGTGGCGGGCGCGGTGGCCGGTTCGGCGGCGCGGGGGGTGGCCGGTCGGGTGGCGGGCGCCCCGCCGAACGTGCCGCACGGCAGGGCTCGTCCGCCCGTCTTGTACCGGCCGTCCAGCCGGACGTGCACGGCCGGCCGGCCCCGGCGCAGCGGGGAACCGTCCATGACGTCGTCGTGGATCAGCGCGCAGGTCTGGAGCAACTCCAGCGCCCCGGCGACCCCCAGGGCAGGCCGCACCTCGGGGGCTCCGCCCCCGCAGCCGCGCAGCGCCCACCAGAGGAACTCGGAGCGGAGCCTGCTGCCGCCCCGCACGGTGAAGTCCACCACCCTGCGCGCGAGGTCCGCGGCGAAGGCGGCATCCGCCGACTCGGTCTCCGCCACGCGCGGCTCCAGTATCCCGGCGAGGTGTGCGCCGACGGCCGCGGGCACGTCCCGGTCGATGTCGAGCGGATCAGGTACGCGCATCGCTTCTCCCCTTGCCGACGGGACCGCCGTAGTGGCGCATGGGAGATTCCGTACCGTCCGCCCGGCCGGATGCACCATTTCATGGGCCATACGGCTCTGCCGTCGTCCGGCCGGTCGGACGGGCCGGCCGCGCGCCGCACCGTTTCGCCGGGGCGGACGGTCAAACTGGGCGGAAGAGTGCCGTCACGCGGGGGGAGGCAGAAGTCATGGCCGTGCTTTCAGGCGCCGAGCTCGCGGGGGCCTTCGACCACGCGTCGGACACCTACGACCACATGGTCGCGGCGAGCCCCGGCTACCACCGGCACCTGCGGCGCTCCGCACGCCGCCTCGCCCTCCCCGCGCGCGGCTCGGGCCGTACCGTCCTGGACCTCGGCTGCGGCACCGGCGCGTCGGCGGCCGCTCTGCTGCGCGCCGCCCCGCTGACCGCGGTGACGGGCGTCGACGCCTCGGCGGGCATGCTCGCCCGGGCCCGCAGCAAGCCCTGGCCCGGGCGGGTGTCCTTCGTCAAGGCCCGCGTCAAGGACCTGGCCGAGGCCGGCCCCACCGCACCGTATGACGCCGTCTTCGCCGCGTACCTGTTCCGCAACGTCGCGGACCCCGATGCGGTACTGGGCCGCACGCGCGCCCTGCTCCGCCCCGGCGGCCGGCTCGCCGTCCACGAGTACGCCCTGAGCGGCCGGGCCGTCGACCGTGCGGTGTGGTCGGCGGTCATGGGCGCGGTGGTCCTGCCGTGGGGCCGCCGCCACGGCGACGCGTCGCTCTACCGCCACCTGTGGCGCAGCGTGCTCGACTTCGACACGGCCGACGCGTTCGCCCGCCGGCTACGCCGTGCCGGCTTCCACGATGTCCGCGTCCTGCCGCAGCCGGGCTGGCAGACCGGCATCACGCACACCTTTCTGGCCACTCGGCCCTGAGGCAGCGGCGCCTTGCCGGCCGGGCAACGCAAGCGGACCGGACCTGGGCGCTGGACACGGCCACCAGCGGGTGCCGTTCACCTCGGCGCAGGGCCGCTGCGCCGGCCGGCGCCGGATCCCAGGGCACCAGGACCGCGGCGGCAGTGCCACCACGACCCGTTGGTTCCGGCAGCGGCCGTACCGGATCGGCATGCCCGTCCGGTCCTGGAGCGACACCCGTGTGGCGCTCACGGGCGCCGCCGTACTCGGCCGCGGTGGCGTGTCCGTCGTCCTCTCGCACGGCGGCAGCGCCCGGGAGCCCCCGTGAGGTGCTGGCGGAGGCCGCTTCCCGGGGCGCCCCCACCATGGCCGTGACCAGCGACTCCGCCTCGTCGCTCGCCGCCCGGGCCGAACTGGTCCCGGCCCCCTGTAGGTGCCGCCGGTCTGCGGGTCGGGGCGGTCCTCGTGCGGCACGCGCGGCCGTCCTCGGCATACTGTGCATTGCCGTCGCACCACGCACCTACGACCGCACCGCCAAGGCCATGGCGGCCACCTGTGACGCCGTCAGGCCCTACCGGCGCCAGAGGTGACCACGGGGAGCGGGCCGAGCCGGAGCGAGGAGGACGACGAGGGCACGGAGTCCGGCCAACCTGCGGTCAGCGTGCGGTGGACGCGGGCGCCTTGATACGGGCCTGTCCCCTCCGACCGCGACGGGCCGATGCCCCCCATCTTGGTGCCCGGACCCGGGCGGGGCTGCTGACGGCGGCTCACGTCGCTTCCTGCACCTGCCTGTCCTGCCTTGACCTGCGTCGGGGCGGCCGTATCGGCTACCCGGCAACGATCGTGGGAAACGCATAAAGTCCGCGTGCATGGGCGGCGGAGGGCCGGGCACACGACGGCTCGGAGGTTGATAATCACGGTTCCCCTGCTTCTCGTTCTTCTGCTCGCGCTGATCCTCTTCGGCGCCGGTTTCGCGGTGAAGATCCTCTGGTGGGTCGCCATCGCGGTCCTGGTGCTGTGGCTGATCGGTTTCGTCGCCCGTCCCAAGGGCGGCAGCGGCCGCTGGTATCGCTGGTAGCCGCACGCGACGGCGGTGGCCCGTACCCCCTTCGGGAGGGTGCGGGCCACCGCCGTTGTGTCATGTTTCGGGGGAACACAGCACATGTCGCGGGTCAGAGCGGATGCCGGGGGTAGGGGAGGCGACAGCCGGGACGGCCGTCGTGACGCAGCAGGGAACCTGCTCGCCTCCAGCGATCGGCGGCCGCCCCGGCCCGGGCCCGCCGAACGGGTAGCGCCCGGATCGTTCCTGCGCCCGCCCCTGCCGCCCCGTTGGCTCCCTCCCTGTCTCATCACGGTCGGCCCCCGCAGGACCAACTCCGCCCTCTTCCTGCCGGCTCCCGCAAGGCTTCCCCGCGCCGGACGACGCGGACCCTGTCCTGCCCCGTGCGAGCTGTTTTGGTGCGGGCGGATGCCGGTGCGCCGAAGCGGCCCGCCGGCCACGGGCACGCCGCCCCGGCCGCCCGCCGTTACACGCAGTGCACTGACCCGTCCACGGCCTCGTCACCGGCCGCTGATCACCGTGCTCACCCGTCTCGACACCGTGCTCGGTCCGCTCCGTGAGCCCCGCCCCGCCACAGGTCTGGGACGTATTCGTCCTCCAACGCATGCAGCGCGGCCAGGTACTCGCGCGGGTCTCGGCCCGCAGCTACCTGGGCGAACGTCTCCATCGGCCGCATCCAGCCCGTACGGCTGGAGACGAACACACAACTCCCGTCGAACCGCTGCCCGTGGGCCACCCGGGCCCGCGGGATCAGCCGGCTTCGGGTGCGTCGCGGAAGTCGAAGACGTCCCGCGCCCCGGCCGTTTGCAGCAGCCGCTCCAAGTGGAGGGGCACCGGGCCCTGCAGGACCAGACGGCGCGCATCGCCCAGGTGGACGAGCCCGTCGAGGAAGGAGGAGTCTGCGAACGTCACCCCGGAGACGTCCACCACCAGGGCGAGGGCGTCGGCCGGCTCGCTCGTCTCGCAGGCCTCGACCAGCAGAGCGACCGCATCCGCGTCGAACCGCCCCGCACACGTGATCACACACGTGCCGTCCGCCTCGCATCCCACCGTCACCCGCGGCGACTCCATCTCAGCTCCCCTCTCGACCGCCGCCGGGCCTCTGGCCGCCGCGCGGTGCGCTGTGTTCCTTCTCCGGTTGCGCCTCCAACAAGCCCTTCCGGCACCCGAAGGGCCTACGGTTTCTCGCGACGGGCGAGCATCGGCCACCCGTTCGGGTCAGGCTCGACCCATGTCGGATTCAGGATCAACGGCTCACCGCCGGCCACTGCCGTGCGCGCCATGTCGGCGGGTGGCACCTTCGTCAGCCGCTCAGACGGACGCATGAGCGGCCAGGCGCGTCCGGCGGCTCATGTGTGTCGCGTCGACTGCCGGGCCATTCGAGCTGACCGTCGACGCCCCTGGTGACCTCCGCTCGTCGAGCCATCGCGTGCCGATGCCCCGGGCTCGTCGGCGGGCAGCAGTCGCGCAGTGGAACCCGGGCAGTCGGGGGACGGCTGCCCGGGCCGGGCGTCGCGGTACCGCGGGGGGGAATGCGGTGTGCATGCCGTGCGACACATGAAAGAACGATTCTCCAGCCGGACGGTCACGGCCCCGCGTCATCATTTCCCTTCTGAGGAGGTGCCGGCCGCCTCGACCGAGGCCGTCGAGCTGATGGGCTCGCCGGGGAAGTCCGTCCGGGACACGCCGGCCTCCTGCTGGAGCGCACCCGGCACGGCCCGTCCCCTCCCCGCCGAAAGGGCCTCCGCGAGGAGACTGACGGCAGGAGGACGGGCGGCAGTACGAGAACGCGACGAAGCGTCTAGTTGGTCGTGTGTGTGGGGTAGACCTGGACGTCGGTGTAGGCGCCCTTGATCCCGCCCGCGCCCGCGGGCCACTTCAGGCTCACCGTGTGGGTCTCGTTCGGCGGTGTCACCAGGATGTCGGTCGGGTGCGCGAGGCTCCCGCCGCTGCCGTCGATGGTGTAGGCGAGATCGAAGACGGCGGCGTCGCCGGGCTTGAGGGTGGTGACGCGCGGCTGGGCCGGCCCGCGCCCGATGGGGTTGGAGGTGTGGTCGGCGTCCTTGATGTCGACGCCGGCGAAGCCCGTCGCCGAGCAGGTACCCGAACCTCGGTTGACCATGGTTATGTCGATCCTGCCGGAGCTCTGGTCAGGCGCGGCGTTCGTGGCCTCTACGGCCAGGTCCGCTGTCTTGCAGAACGCTGTCTTGCCGCCGCTCTCCGCCCCGCCGTTCACAGCGCCGGAGGACGACGGGGAACCCGTCCCCGCGCCGGGCTTCGCGCTTCCCGCCCGCGCACCACCGGAGCCCGTCCTGCCGTCCTGGGACGGCCCAGCGCCCGGCGACGAGGACGACGAAGACGAGGGGCCCTTGGCTGCCGGGGCCTGCGCGGAATCATCACCGTTGTTGCAGGCGGTGAGCGACAGAGCCGCGACGAGGCCGAAGGCGGCGAGGCCGGCGGTGCGGGACAGCTTCATGATGATCCCCAGCTGATGGCGCGATACGAACGGTCGGCACTCTTTGTATCCCGCACCGAGTTACAGAGCCTTTCCCGGTACGTCATCGTTCGGTCACGGACGGGCATCGACCGCACCAACCCCCGCAGCCGATCCCCGCCCAGGGCCCGATCGTGGAACCGGCGCCGCCGAGCAGGTCCTTCGACGTCCCGGCGGGTTCATCACCGACCAGACGCTGTGCGGGTTTGCGTGGGTACATCCGGGTGGCGGGTTCGCCAGCGCCGCCATGGAGTTCGTCCGCCCCGGTGCAAGCGCTCCGAGTACTACAGCCGATCCCCCGTCAGAAGGCACTCCGCCTGGTACGCCCTGCGCCCTCGGCAGGTGCGACCCGCTGCCGGTACGCGGGCACGGCCGGCTCGGCGGGGGGGCTGTGCCGGTCGGCGTGGTGGTGGTGCGGAGCGGGCGGCGGCCGCGGAGACGCGGGGCCGTCGGCGACCGGGCTGCTGGGCGGGAGGGTCAGACGCCGCAGCGTGGCACCGAGCTCAAACCGCTCCAGCGAGGCGGGGCGGTCGGACAGGTCCGGCTGCCCGACGTCCGCCTCCTCCTCGGTCGAGGACCCGGGTCATGCAGCCGCCTCCGGCGTCGGCGGTGCCTCGCGTCGGTGCGAGCGGTGCAGCGAGACCTCCACCTGACCGTCGACGATGCGCGTGTCGAAGGCGGGCTGGGGCGCCGTGGCCGGGCCCATCACGTTCCATCCGTCCGTAAGCCGGAACACGCTGCCGTGCCAGGGGCACCGGACGCAGCCGTCCATGATCTTCCCCTCCGACAACGGGCCTGCCATGTGGGAACACCGGTCCGCCAGCACCCGTACGGTCCCCCCGCTCTCGCGTACGACGAGGAGGTCCACGCCGTCGACGCGGGCGCGTCCTGCACCTCCCACCGGGAAGTCGGCCACCGGGCCGATGCGGTGCCACCCCTCGGACACCAGGTGCGGGACCTGCTCGGCATGGTTCGCCCCGGCTGCCTGGCGGAAGGCCAGGTGGCCGCCGAGAGCGCCCGCCGCCCCCACCGTGGCAAGCCCGGCAAACGCCGGCATCCTGCCGCCCCGGCCGCGGCAGCGGACGACGAACGAACGCGCGTAGAGCGCCACTGCCAGGCTGTTGCCGAGGGCGTGGACCAGACCCGTACGGGCTTGTTCCGGAGGCAACTCGGCCCAGTCCGCCCAGCCGGCCGCCGCAGCGGGCGCCGCCGCGGCCAGTCCGGCACCGATCAGCAGCCGTGCGCCCGCGCGCCGGCCCGGAACCAGGTCCAGCACCGAAGCCGACAGCCAGGTTCCGATCGGAACCTGAACGAGCAAAGGGTGGGCCGGGTGACCGAGCGGGCGCCCGTGCAGCAGGTCGCGGACCGGCCCGAGCGGCACGGCCCGGACGGCCCGGCGTACCGCTTCGATCAGCCCATCGGCCTGCGGAGACTGTTCGAGGCACTCCACGGCCGCGAGCAGCGGCCCAGGTCCGGCCCCGGTACGAGCAGACGCCGTGCGAGGAGTGTCCATGTGCGGCGCCTACCCGGTGGCGCCGGGCCCATGTGCGACCCGCGGGGCACCAGTGGACCGCCGGTGATCCTCCGCATCCGTTGGCGGTTCCTCACCACCCATCCCGTGCTGCCGTACGCAGCTACGGGGCACGCGGTCCGGATCCGGTGAGCGGGCCCCTGCCCGCGTCGATCGGGCGGGACTCCGGATCCGGACGCGTCCCCGGCCCGGTCACCCGCCCACGGGGCCGCCCCGGCCGCCTGCTGTCCGCCGGGGCAGCACGACACGCACCGCGGGCAGCGCCGTGTCGGTGCCGGAGAGGACGGGCGGGGTCGGTTCCTTGCCGGATCAGGTGGCGGACGGCTCGGGGCAGCACGGCAACGGCCACCAGGACGCCACAGGCCATCCGGGACTCTGGCGGTAGCGGCACACCATGGCCGCGAGCGTCACCGGCCTGCAACCCCGGGCGAGCCCAGGCCCCGGACGGCGCCGGCCGTCGACTCGGGCGAGGGTCGCCACGTGGGGATGTGATCGGGGGCGGGGCGCGCCGCGGTCCACCGGCAGGCGTGCTCGTCGTCGTACTCGGTGATGCGTGCGCGATGGTGCGGCGTACGACTCTCCGGTGTCCGTACTCCGGCAGGGGGAACCCGGCTCCCATTCACGGCATATGCCAGGTGATCGGGTCATTCTGGGCATGCCCATACGTCCCTGCGCATAGACCGCCACGCCCCGCACCCAGACGTCCAGATCCGCCTCGACCGGCTGGTGACCCAGCGCGGGGACGACCGCACCGAAGGGAACCCTCATGGCCCCCACCCGACGCCGCTCACCCGCCCTCCTCGCTGCCGCCCTCCTCACCAGCGCCTGCGCCACCGCCTTCACCCTCGCCGTGCCCGCCTACGCCCTGCCCGCTGGCTGCACCGGCACCACGACAGCAGGCGACGACACCATCACCTGCACCCAGGGCATCCCTGCCGGCCAAACCCTCAACACCCTCGGCGGCAACGACCGCGTCACCATCACCGGGGAAGTCGCCGGCACCCTCAGCTCCGGCGACGGCAACGACACCATCACCATCAGCGGCACCACCGGAACCACGACTGCCGGCGGCGTCGGGGTGTCGGGCACCGTACAGAGCGGGGCGGGCGACGACACCATCACCATCAGCGGCGGCACCGGCAGCACCACCCCCGGAGACGCGGCCGAAGGAGGCGCCGGCGTCGGCCTGGACGGGCAGGTGCGGGGCGGTGCCGGCGCCGACCGCATCACCGTCCGCGGAGGCGACGCCGGTCCGGCCGGCCACGGCGGGGCCGGCGTGTTCGCCGGTGCGGTGCACGGTGGGGACCCGGGCCTGGCCTCCCTCCTCGACGCCGCCGACGGCAGCGACACCCTCCAGATCACCGGCGGGAACGGCGGCCGAGCCATCCCGGACACGGGCCACCCCGCCGGCGGCGACGGCGGCTACGCGGTGGGGGCCGGAACGGTATCGGGCGGAGCCCGCGCCGACACCATCACCCTCACCGGGGGCAACGGCGCCGACAGCAACGGCAGCGGCCGCGCCGGAACCGCAGGCGACGGCGTCAGCGAAGGCGACGTGTACGGCGGAGGCCCCACGCCCGGAGTCCTCGCCCACGAAGGCGACGACACCATCACCATCACCGGCGGCAACGGCGGCACCAGCCCCTCCCACAGCTTCCCCGACCGGCCAGGCGGAACCGCGCAGCTCTCAGGATCGGTACGCGGCGACCGGGGCAACGACCACATCACCCTCACCGGCGGCAACGCAGCCCCCAGCGCCGATGCCGGAGCGGCCGTGCTCGCCAGTCTCGGCAACCCGAGCCCGACCATCGTGGAAGGCGGTGCGGGCGCCGACACCGTCGCCCTCAGCGCCGGCGAAGGCCTCCCCACCATCGCCGGAGCGGTATTCGGCGCCACCGTCGACGGCGGCGGGCAGGTACTCGCAGGACTGGTCGACGGCAACGACACCGTCACCGTCGGCACCCCCGAGCACCCCAACCGCGGGAAGTCCTCAAGCGCCCAGTTCAACGGTGGCGCCGGCAACGACACCATCATGCTCTATGGCCAGTCAGACTCCTTCACCACCGTCACCGGCGGCCTCGGCGGCAACGACACCTGCGGCAAGGAAAGCACCGGCGCCCGGTTCGACGCGTGCGAAAACCTCATCCCCTGACCACCCCTCCGCGGCCTGCGCACCGCCCCGAACACACCCCGAGGCAGTACGCAGGCCCCGCACCGCACCGCGGGCGAGGGCCGTGCACCGCGGTCCCCGCCGGGGGTGCCGGGCCGGCACCGGCCTGATGCCGGTGGAACAGCAGGACAACCGGTCCACGTCGGCCGGATCGTCGTCCAGGGTGAGCACCTGCCCGGTCCGCGCCGACCTCTGCCACCAGGTCCGGGCGGACGAGCACCACGTCCGGATGTCATGGCTCAGCCAAGCCGACTTCCTCGGTGCTCGGCTCGTCGTCACCGCGCGGTCCAGCCGTCGTCGGCGCGCTCGCGGTCAGGCGGCGCCCTTCTCGTCGTTGGTCCGGAAGGTGATGACGTCGACCTCGTCGGTTCGCGCCAGATCCGGGTAGTGGCCCTTGAGCGCTTCCCGGAGTTCGGCTGCGGTCGTCAGCCCTTCGGCTTGGGCGTCCCCGTCGGTGAGGTCACTGACCAGGCAGTGCCTGACGCCCGTCACCTCGGCCGAGAGGACGACTTCCGGGTCGCTCTCGAACACCAGCCGTGCCGGGCCCGGCTGAGCCGGGTCCCGGAAGCGGGTGGTCTTGGTCTTGGCGCCGGAGCGGACGGCTTCGAGGTAGCGGGGGTTGAACCGAATGATCGGGGGACCGGCCGTCTCGGGGTCCTGGTAGAGCAATGGATCCAGACCGTTCATGCCCGCCTCCGGCGTCCATCGCTGAGCCAGCGGCATCAGGTCGGCGGCGAGAACGGACCTGAGCCCTGCGGGGGTGGGCACGATGACACGCATGGTCGGGTAGTAGTCCACGAAGACCTGCCGATCGCGCCCGCACGGGGCGATGACCCCGCGCCCGTGGTTTCCCACGGCGACGATGCAGCGCATCTGGCGGGCGCCCTGGACCCGCGCGGCTCCCAGAGCCACGAGTTCGGCGCAGGGCCCGCCGGTGAAGTGGTAGAGGTTCACCCCGGCGAACATCCGGTAGTCGGCGGCCATGACAGCGGCGCCCACCGTGTGGATCCCCTCTTCGTCGGGCCCGGCGTCGGTGTGCGCGTCTATGGTGCAGCGTGCCAGCTCTACGAGCTCACGCTCATCATCGTCGAGAGCTCGTGCAGATGACGGGACGTACACCTTTTCGACCTTCCCTTCCTTCGGCAGTCGCCCAAGATCATTCCACGCCAGGCAGGCGGGCTCCACAGGGTTTCGGCTCGCCTTGGCAAACCCCTCGGAGGAGACTCCGACCTGCTCAGCCTCCAGCGATTCGCCCGGCCCCGGAGCGCGACCTCGTCGCCGTCACCGCCGGACTCCGGCAGCCGTGGAACCGGGCAGGGTTGGACCGTCAGGCGGGCTGGGCCCCCAACGCACGGGCGAGCCGGTCGTTCTGGTCCCGGGTGATGGCCTGGGCCGGTTGCGCGCCAGCCCACGGGCTTCCCGCGCTGTCGCGCTCGAGGAGGTGTCGGAAGGTCTGCCCGGCGTCGCTGAGCGGCGACGCGCCAGGAACCAGAGGGGCATCGTCATGTCCATCGGTCAGCACCGGGCAAGACTGCCCGCCACCACCGACAACGCCGCTCACCCCACGTCCTGCCGCGACTTGCCGGCCGCTACTGGCGCCCCGGCACCCCAGCTGCGGGCACATGCGCACTGTGGGCCGGTAGGAACTCCTCTGCGTTCGCCGGGCTCCGGCTCCCCCGGGGATCCGGGACTCCCGCGCACCGAAATCCTGTGCCACCCGCACGCGCACCCCGATGGCCCCGGGTCGCGGCGGTCGGGCGCCGTCTCGGCCCTCAGGCCGTGGCGGCGGACCGCGACTGCGGGTCCTCGTACAGCGAGGGCCGGGCGAGGCGGTGGCGCCGGGCCCAGCGGACGGTGACGGGGGCCAGCAGGCCCGTCAGGGCGAACAGCGCTCCCACGACGTACCAGCCGGGGCGGCCCCAGGTGATGCACAGGGAGATGATCAGGGCTGGACCGACGGCCTCCGCCAAACCGGCGCCGAGCCCGAACACTCCGAGGTACTGACCGGTGGCCTCCTCGGGCGCCAGGGCGAAGGAGAGCTCGAACCCGGCGGCGGCGTGCCAGAGTTCGCCGACGGTGTGCACGGCGACGCCGGCCAGCAGGAGGGCGGCTGCGGCCCAGCCCGGGATGCCCTGGGTCAGCGAGATCAGCACGCAGGCCACGAGGAAGGCGAAGCCGGAACGCCGGTAGGCGAGGGCGCCGGCCGCCGGGGTGTCGATGCTGCGGCTGGCCCTGACCTGGCAGGTCACCACGACGACGGTGTTCAGCAGCATCGTGCCCGAGATCAGCCAGCGGGGGGCTTCGGTGGCCGCGATGAGCCAGAGGGGGACGGCGACGGTCAGCACCTTGAACTGGACGGCCATGATGCCGTCCAGGACGGTGAGTGCGAGGTAGGGCCGGTCCCGCAGGGCGATCCAGCGCGGGCCGCCCGTGGACGGCACGGGCGCGACCGGCCGCAGCCGCAGGACGATCAGGGCGGAGGCAGCGAAGGCGACCGCGTTTCCGACGACCATGAGCTGGTAGGCGCTGTGGGTGCCGACTTGTACGACCCACCCCGCCAGTACGGCGCCGAGCGAGATGCCGATGTTGGTCACCGCGCGCAGGTAGGCGCGGAACTCCTGCGGTCTGTCCCCGCCGTAGTGGCGGATGAGCGGGCTGCGCGCGGCCAGGCCGGCTCCCTTGGCACCGGTGGCCGCACACACGGCGACGACGAACGGCCAGAAGCTGTCGGCCAGCACGAACCCGGCCGTCGCCAGGGCCTGTACGACGAGGGTCACGGTGTAGACACCGCGCGCGCCGCGCCGGTCGGCCACGTGGCCCACCGCGATGCCGACCGCCAGCGAGAGGACGCCGGCGATGCCGAGCCCGAGGCCCACCCGGGTCGCCGGCAGGTGCACGGCCTCGGTGAAGTAGAGGACTCCTGCCGTCAGGTAGAGGCCGCTCCCGACGGTGTAGACGAAGTTCGAAGCGGCGATGGTGCGCTGCGGTCCGGGTTCCGGCAGCAGGTGGGGCATGGTGTGCTCCGCATCCTGGGGAGGCGACCAGGGTAGATATTATTGCGAGCTACTTGCAATAAGGGGGAGGCGGCGAATCTCTCCGCCGGTCCGGTCCGGTCCGTCCGCACGGCGTCGGCCGGACGGGGTCCGGCCGACGAGGTGGAGGTTCAGACCGATCACGAGCACGGCGACGGCGGAAGCGGCCACGGTCGTCAGGGGCCGGCTCGCCAGGGGCCCTGACCGCGCCGTCCCCGGTCGAGGGGATCACCGGCACGAGCGCCGCGCCGGGTCAGAGCTCCGCCTGACTGCGGTTGGACGCCGGTGAAGCCCGCCGCCGTGTCCGGGCCTGGACGCGATGGTCTGCCACGTGGGTGAGCCCCGGCGTTTCACTGCCTGGAGGCGACCTGTCCGGGGAACCCGATACCCCATGGGTGACTACGACACTTCGATCACCGTGGCGGTTCCCGCGGCCACGCTCTTCGGCTACCTCGCCGACGTGCGCAACCTTCCGGCCTACATGCCGCGCCTGACCTCCGCGAAACCGCATGACGGTGACCGCGTCACCGTCACCGCTCACATCGATCCGCCCGGCGAAGCGGAACGCGACGTCACGAGCGAGGCATGGGTTCGCGTACTGGAGGAGGGAAAGTCGCTGGAGTGGGGCGCACCCGGCCCGCACGACTACCGCGGCAGGCTGCACGTATCCGCCGGGGACGACGCCCATCACGCACGGCTCTCCGTGGAGCTGCACACCGAGCACGTCGAAGGCACACAGGTCGACCACGGGCTGGCCGAAGCCCTCCAGGGGATCAAGTCAGCCGTCGAGGCAGCGGAAGCGGGGCGATAGCCCGCCCCAAGGGCGCTTGCCTGCGGAGCGAGCACCCGTACACCGTCGCCTGCGGCCGGGAACGCCGAGGTTGCGGTACGGGTACCGACACCCGCGGTCGGCGGTGGCCGGGGCTCAAGACCCCGGCGGCCGCGGCGGTGAAGGCCGCGGCCGCTTCCTCGGCCGTGTGCCGGTGCTCGTCCAGCTCGGCGCGGCCGGCGGCCTTGCGGGAAGCGGTCGCTGCCCCGGCGGCCGGTCGATCGTGCCCTCGCGGCCCTTCCTCCCGGCCGGCCGGCCGGTCTAGACAGGGACCGGCGGCCTTCGCCGTCCATGGGCGGGGGGGACGCATGCGCAGTCGGGCAGAGTCGTACGGCGAGGGGTCGGCGGCCGGCCGGCCGCAACGCCCGGGGCTACTGACCCCGGCCTCCTTCGCTCAGGCCGCGGCCCGGGCGGCGACGGTGCAGCGCGCGGACAGCGGGGCGCTGACGCCGCAGCAGGCAGCCTCCCTGCAGCGTACGGTGGGCAACGCCGCCGTGGCGCAGTTGCTCGCCCGGGACCGTGCGGAGCCGGCCGCGCAGCCCCATCGGCACGGAGACGGCTGCGGCCACCCCCGTCCCCCCGTCCAGCGCAAGACCGCGGTCCTGGACGTGCTGAAGACTCCCGGAGAGCCCTTCGACGGCCCGCTCAGGACCGAGATGGAGGGCCGCTTCCAGCGGCCGCTCTCCCATCTGCGGCTGCACACCGACGCCCTGGCGCAGGACTCGGCGGCGCAGATCGGAGCCGAGGCGTACACCTCGGGCTCCCACATGGTCTTCAGCCCGGCCGCGCTGCGGAACAAGCACACCGTCGCGCACGAGATCGCGCACACCATCGACCAGGAGAACGGTCCTGTGCCCGGTACGCCCCAGGGGGACGGGACGCGGATGTCCGCGCCCGGTGACGCCGGGGAGCGTTCGGCCGAGGCCAAGGCGCACGAGGTGATGAGCGGGCCGGCCGGAACCTATCCGCCTCCGTCTCCGTCTCCGTCCGGGGCTGGGGACGGCCGGGCCCAGGGCTCCTCGGCTCCGGGCGGCGCCGTACAGCGGACCGTGAAGATCGTCCTGGCCGACGGCAGCGCCGCCGACATGCGTGAGCGCGCGCAGCAGGCCGGCGCCCGTACGGACACCGGCGGGCTGCTGGGCTTCCTCCTGCGGCAGGTCGCCGCCGAGGGCACCCTCTCCCCCGAAGAGACGGCGGCGCTGGGGCGCCATCAGGACACCGTCGGGGAGCAGTTGCAGAAGTGGGTCGCCGGCGTCCCCGGCACCCGGGGGCCCAAGTCCCACCCGGATTTCGGCTCGAAACAGCAGGACCGCACCTACGCGGGGTACAGCGACCTGGCGCGGGCGCTCGTCGGCTGGGTGGAGGCGAAGGAGAACCGCCACCGGGAGAAGGAGCTGGCCCGGGAGGTCAAGGACAACAGTGACGTCGAACTGCACCTGGAATCGCTGCTCCTGCGCGTGCGCCGGTGGATCGACGAACAGCAGACGAACGCGTCCGCGGACGAGAGCGGACGGTGGCGGGACGTGCAGGAGCAGCTGACGACCGGACTGACTCCGGGGCAGGGGCACGACGGACTGCACGAGTTCGGGCACTACCAGAAGTACTTCGACCGCGTGGTCCAGGCGAAGACCGGCATCCCCGAGCCGGTCCGGCAGCGGCTGCGGACCGCCATCAACGGCGGTATGGGGAAGGTCCTGGACCAACCGACGCGGTTCACCTTCCGCGACAAGATCATCGTCCTGCACGACCTCATGGAGTTCTTCGGCCCGCGCAAGTCGTGGAACGCCGAGACCGCCGGCAACGGGATGGTCCCGGACGAGGACGCGATGAGCCTCAGCACGACGGAGATCGACGCCGACGGGAACCGGACCGCGTCCACCACGGACCGCGGACAGATGGCCTTCCGGGTCCCGGGCAACCGGGTCCGGCACATCCCCTCGACCCGCGCGGAGCATGCCGACAGCACCAAGCTGGCCCGGCGGCACCGGCTGCCGGTGTGGGCGGGGTCCTCGTTCACCGCCATGCGGATGCTCGGCCTGACCAAGGCCGTCGGCGGCACCATCGCGGAACTCAGCGCGGTGGCGTGGGGCACGTTCGCGTTCTGGCGGCTGGACTACGACCACACGTCGGACCTGGCGTACCACCCCCTGCAGGAGGTGATGGACATCGCGCAGAACTACGGCGTCCCGTACAACATGCTCGACCGGGAGAAGGACCTCGGGCGGCACCGCAAGGGCAGCGCGAAGCGGGAACTGGTGGCAGGCATGGGCGCTCTGGAGGGCGAGCTGACGGCCACCGAACGGGACGTGGCGGAGCTGATCGCCCGCTTGGAGACCAGCCACGACCGGGGCACGCCGGAGGCCGCCGCGGACATCGGAGCCGTCCTCGAACCCCTGCGCCAGTACCACCGCGACATCCGGGCCATGCACGCCCGGGTCCGCGGGTTCCTGGCCGAGGTCCGGGCCCTGGACGAGGAGTCCGGGCCGGACGCGCGCGGCACGCTGCTCGCCCAGCTCGCCGCGTACCCGTCGATGACAGCCGAACTCGGCTCCGCGCACGACGGGATCCTCGCCCTCCGCGCCCAGGTCCTGCTGCACGTCGTGGAGGCGGAGACCGCGGAGCCGGTCGCGGCCGAAGAGACCGGGCAGCAGCACGACGACGGCGCACCCGCGGAGCGCTCCGACCCTCCGGTGGTCGTGGTGAAGAGGCGCAAGAAGGCGAGGCGGGTGATCTTGTGAGGCCTGGGACCGGGGCCTGCCCCGGTTTCCTGGGCCAGGTCGTGCTCCGCCGCCGCTCATGGTCGGTCTCCACCGAACCGACCGGTGCGACCCCACCTGGGCGCACCACGACGCCGAAGTCGACACGGCGGCCCCCGAGGCGCACGGCGGCCTGGTCCGGGCCGCGGGGGACGTGCCGGTCGAGGAGGGCCGCCAGATCCCGGCGGCGGCCGAGGGCGGCCCTCTGGTCCGGGTGAACGTCAGGGAACTCGAGGTCCCCGCCGAGGCGAACCAGACAGACCCGCCCCGGCGAGGTGGCCGACGCCGCCGCACGTGACGTACGCCGTGTCAGACGCAAGCTCGCCGCCGGTGGCCGTGTCCCCGGTGCGGTGGGTGAACATCGACTTGTCCGTGAGGCCCTCGTACCCGTCGAGGTCCGGCTCCCCGTCGGTCAGCCCCCGCTCGAAGAGCGAGAGGAGCGGCTCGAAGGACGCGGCAGGGGTCTCGCTCAGGCGCAGGCGGACAGCCGTGGATTCCGGGGTCTCGGCCTCGGCGTCGCGCCACTCGCAGGAGGAGCCGTATGCGACCCGTGCCTCGTCGAGCACGTGCTCCCCGGGCGGGACGGGGACCGTGATGTGCGGCCCGTTCCCGTGGTCGGTGAGCAGTCCCGACACAGGGCACTTCGCCGGTCACGCCGCGCTGACTGGTGCGCCCCTCGGATCCGCGTTCCCGAGCGCGGTTCGCAAGGCGCCAACACTTACTCCGGGGTTTGATTGCCCCCTCAACTAGCCGCCGCAATAAAGACGTTCACAGGTTGCGCTGAGCAAGGAGCGGGGTTTGCATGGGAGTACGCCTGTCGCGCAGATTCGGCAAGCCGAGTCCCCCGACCTCCACCCCCGGAGGCGACGATGCCGCGCCAGGTGACCTCTCCTTCCGGAGCGGACAGACGGCAAGGGAGATTTCCCATGGCAAGCGGTGCTACCAGCGCCGGCGATGACATGGTGGTAGGTCGCACCAATAGCAGTGAACAGCGCACTGTTTATGTGGCCAAAAACGGTGACCCGAATGGGTACACCTCTGACGTTATGCTCCAGGCCAGCCCGGGGGACGACATTCTCCTGGGAGCATTCCAAGGGGTAGACGCCATTCGTGGTACAGGAACAAAGCACCAGGACAACGGGCATGGGGTGGTTCACTTCGCAGGTAACGGAGTCGTAGGCCGAGGCCTGAACGGAGTCGTCGGGTACGTGCACGTCACGGCGCGCAACAGGGACTTGGAACGAGCGAATCACGCCGGTGTTCTCGGGGTGGGCGATGAAACTGTGGGCACACGCTCCCCGGGCGTTTGGGGCGTGGGTGCCACTGGGGTCCGGGGAACAAGCGCCAACGGCGAGGGCGTGATAGGGGAGAGCACGACCAACGTCGGCATTTTCGGAAGGAGCACCAACGGCGTGGCCATCCATGGCGAGAGTGGTGGCAGCGTCGGCATCAGGGGGCGCGGAAGCCCTGGCGTATCGGGGTGGAGCGCTGGCGGTGCCGGAATCGACGGGCGTAGCAATACCGGCGTGGGCGGGATGTTCGGGTCAGGCTCTGGTAGCCAAGTGCAGCTACTCCCGAACACCTGCGACCCACTAGGGGCTCCTGTGGCCGCTACCGTGAAAGCAATACCCGTCGCCGCAGGAGCATCAAGGCCTCCCGTCCAAAAGTTCGCCAGTGCTGGCGAACTTGCGCTATTTCAGTCCGGAGGCCAGTGCAGTCTGTGGCTCTGCGTGAAATCAGGAGTACCGGCTGCCGGGGCGAGCTCGAAGTGGGCGCAGGTCTTGCTGGGTGAGACCTTCAACGGATGGGTGGATATCCTTCACCCTTGAAAGCGATGCAGGTGCCGAACGACCCACGCCGGACCGTTGACACGCTTGCACAGAAATAGCGAACCGTGAATGGAGACCCCCACTCACGGTTCGCCAGGAGTTTGACTGCCCGGCCGCTCCCGGAGTCTGCTCACGACGGGCGGGGCCTGGGCTGCCGCACGAAGCGGCTGTCGGGCTCGCGCTCGTCGTTGCGTCGGCCGTCGCCCTGTTCGACTGCTGTGACGCCGTGCCGCTGGTAGAACCGCCGTGCCGACGTGTTGACCTGGAAGGTCCACAGCGTCAGCCCGTCCGGCTGCTGCTGCTTGGCGACGGCCATGAACCGGGCGGCGAGTCCCCGCCCGCGCGAGGACGGGTCGATGCAGAGCTGCTTCAGCTCGACGGAAATTGTCAGAACGTGCTGGTGAGTTCGTCAGCCCTCGCCGCCGAGGGGTCCGTTCTATTTCCCGGGTCGTCCGAGCTGGTGGAGCGTCCAGCCCGCGGTGCGCCAGGGCTCGGGGTCCAGGGTGGTGCGGCAGTCGACGAACAGGGGGGTGGCGGGGCGTTTGACCAGGGCCGCGGGGTTGGTCTGGTGGTACTCGGGCCATTCGGTGGCCAGGACGACGAGGTCGGCGCCGTCGAGGGATGAGGGCAGGTCGTCGGTGTAGTCGAACTCGGGGTTGCGGATCATGGCCGTGGCCACGGCCTGAGGGTCGTGGATGGTGAGGGTGGCGCCGGCCTGCTGGAGGGCGTGGGCGAGGGCGAGAGCCGGGGATTCACGGACATCGTTGGTGCCGGGCTTGAAGGCCGCTCCCCACAGGGTGACGCGGGCGCCCCTGAGGGGGCGGCCGGCCAGGGCACGGTTGATGAGGTCCATGGCGACGTCGGTGCGGGTCTCGTTGATCTCTTCGGCGGCGCGCAGGAGGGTGGCGGCACGGGTGGCGCCGAGCTGGCGGGCGGAGGCGGTGAAGGCGCGGACGTCCTTGGGGAGGCAGCCTCCGCCGTAGCCGATGCCGGGACGCATGCCGGCGCTGCCGATGCGCGGGTCGATGCCGAGGATGTCGACGATCTGGGCGATGTCGCCGCCGGCGGCCTCGCACATGTCGGCGACGGCGTTGATGTAGCTGATCTTCAGGCCGAGGAAGGTGTTGGCGGCGCCCTTGGCGAGTTCGGCGGTCGCGGGGTCGGTGACGAACAGGGGGACGCCGGCGTCGAGGATGGGGGCGTAGACGGCGCGGATCGCCTTCTCGCCTTCGGCGGTGGTGACGCCGGCGATGAGGCGGTCCGGGCGCAGGGTGTCCTGCACGGCGTGGCCCTCGCGCAGGAACTCCGGGTTCCAGACGACCTCCACGGCTTCCCGGGCCGGAGCGAGTCGGTGCGTGAGGGTGGTGACCTGGGCGGTGGTGCCGACGGTGACCGTGGACTTGCCGACGATCGTGCACGGCCGGTCGAGGTGCGGGGCGAGCTGGCGGATGGCGCCGTAGACCTGGCCGGTGTCGTAGGAGCGGCCGTCGGCGTCGATGGGGGTGCCGACGCCGATGAAGTGCAGCTCGGCGAAGGCGGCGGCCTCGCCGATGTCGGTGGTGAAGCGCAGGCTCCCGCTCGTGGTGTGGCGGGCGAGCAGCTCGGGCAGGCCGGTCTCGTAGATGGGGCATTCGCCGGCGTTGAGGCGGTCGACCTTGGCCTGGTCGACGTCCACGCCGATGACTTCGTGGCCGAGTTCGGCCATCGCGGCCGCGTGCGGGATGCCGAGGTGTCCGCAGCCGATCACTGAAACGCGCATTCCTTGACTCTCACTTCGGGAGGGGCCCGCGTGCGGGCCGGGGAACAGCCCAGAGGCTAGCGCCGTTCCCCGGCTCGTGTTTCAGGCGTTGTCGGTGTGGAGGGCCCCAGTACCTGCTCCAGCCCGCTGATCGCGTGGGCGGCCGTCTGCCGTACGACCACGTCACCGGTCTGCGGGGCCTCCAGCGGGCAGGGGAACCCGCTTGGCCACCCAGCGCCGGTCGGCAAGCAGATCCGGTACATCTCCGACAGCTCCTCGACCTTGTCCTCGGTGAGGACCTCCCAGGGCCGGCGGCGGACCGCACGCGGCGGGAACGCGTCGACCGAGGTGAACGCGGTGTCGGCGACCTCGCCCCGGCCTGCTTCCAGCCGCCCTCGGCGCGGCCACCGAGTGGTACAGGTACATCTGCGTCATGGCGAGCGCCGGCGCCGCGGAGGTGTCCACGAGCCCGTACTGGTGCCAGTGATTGGAGGACAGCAGGGGGGACCCGCAAAAGAAGTCCGGTCTGAGTTTTGCGGGTGGAACTGCATGGTCTGCGCACGCTGCAGACGGTTGGCTGAAGGCACGCGCACAGCACGGCTCCGGCAGCCGCCGGCCGAGAGAGAGTCCCCTGATGAGAATCCGAAGCGGCATCGCGGCGGCCCTGACCGCGCTGTGCGTGAGCATCGCGCCGACGCCTTCGACTCAGGCAGCCGAGCCCGACTTCGACTGGTCGGGCTCCGTTGTGAACGAGGCGACCCGACTGTGCCTCGGCTCGGACACCGCGATCGGACTTCGCAACGTCCAGACGGATCGGTTTCGGCTCAAGGGCTTCGAGACGTCGGTTCGCACCACCCCCTGCCCCCTGACGCAGTACGGGGCCGTGGAGTGGCCCCGAGGCATCGGCTCCAGCCGGAAGGCCTGGTCGGACGCGGGCCCGACCCCTCGACTCGGATGCCGCGGGCAAGGCGTATCCGCGGCCGGCGATGGCGGGCGACCGGTACCGGGGCCAGGTGACCTACCGCAGCTTTCCCGCCTGTCGCCGTCGCCCAGGAGGACGGACGTCCCGGCACGGCACCACATGCGCAACGGCCACCGGTCGAACCGCCACTGGGCACCGCGATCGTCCTCGCAGGCCTGCCAGGCCTGGCAGTCTGCACGTTCGCGGCTCATCTGGTCGGAGCGGACGCCTTCGACAGTCCTCGGTGGCGACCTGCGCGGCCATGCCCTCGGACCCGGCCGCGCGGTGTCGTGTGCCACCGGGATCCGGGCGCCTGACTGACGGCCGGGCCGAGCTGCCGTGCGCAGTAGTGCTTGTCGTCGGGGCCCGCAGGCGACCCCTGGTCCGGTGTGCGAACGGGTCGGCCCGCCGGACGTCAGTGACCTGTCCGTGGCTCTCGTGGTCCTGGGTCGGCTGTGGACACCGGGCGGTGCCGTGGGTCGGCGAGGGCCCTGTGCGCACGCGACCGTGCGCGTTGGCGCATCGTCCGTGACTTCCCGCGAACCAGTGACTTCCCGCGAACCAGCCCTGTAACGCGACATTTCAGAGAGAGAGAACGATGAAAGCAAGGATCGCCACGGCCGCCATCGCGGTTGCCGTGCTCGCCGTCGGTTCGGGCGCCGTGATCACCGTCGCCACCGCTTCCGCTTCGGAGACCGCCGACGTCGCCGTCTCGGCCCGGGCCGCGACGGTCGCCGCGAAGCCGGCAGCCACGGTCGCGGCACGGCCGAACGCCACGGTGCTGGCGGAGCCGGCCGGCTCTACGCTTGCTCCGCAAGCGGGCGGTACAACGGCGCCGCCGAAGCCGGGCAAGACGCCCGCTCCATCGGGCAGCCCGCAGCCGGGCAACACCACCACGCCTGCCCCGAAGCCGAGCAAGACCGCGACGGCCTCTCCACAGCCGGACAAGCCGGGTGAGACCTACAAGGGCTCCGCGACCTTCTACTCCCCCGGCCTGGGTGCGTGCGGGAAGATGATCAAGGAGAGTGACCTCGCCGTCGCCCTCGACCCCACCATGTTCGGGCCCGGATACCCGTCGAGCAACTGCGGACGCAAGGTCGTCATCACCTACAAGGGGAAGTCGATCACGGCAACGGTCCTCGACGAGGCTCCCGGCGCGGGCCGACACGGTCTCGACCTCACCCCGGGGGCGTTCAAGGCACTCGCCCCGCTCGACAAGCACAAGCTCGACGTCACCTGGCGCTTCGCCAAGTAGCGCGTCGGGCGGGGGACGGCGGCACGGCACAAGGCCGGACCTGTCCCGACCTGAACCGCGATCGCTCTCGCCGACCACGGCCGGACCTGTACCACCCAGGGCCGGCCAGATCCGCGAGTGCGGCGCGGCGAGGAGTTCTGGCACCCCGGCCCTCCAAACCGCCGCACGCCAGCCCCCTGCGCCATGCTCCCGACCGCACGGGGACCAATGTCCTGTCGAGAAAAACGGCCGCCCGCCCGCATGGACGCCGACGACCTACCGCGTGTCGACGACGCGGATCGTCGACAGCAGGGGCGCGGTGTTGGGGCTCGGCTGTTCGCTGGGTGACGCCCGTCCAAGGCGGCCTGCGAAGAGCGCGGCGTTCCTGCGCGGCGGCCGTGGTGGGGTGGTCCCGCAGTGGCGGTCCCCCGCGGCCGCAGGCATTCCTCGTCCTGACCGCCATCCCGCTCACTCCCGACAGCCTTGCCGATGCCGCCGTTGCCCACCTGCTCCGCCTTGATGTTCCGGAAGGCCAGGCCATCGTCTTCACCGGGGCGACCCGACCCTCGTCGAAAGCGTTCCTGCGGACCGGGCGGAGCAGTTCCTCAAGAATGCCGAGGTGTAGGCGGCCTGGACACCGGGGCCCGTCCGCCCGACCACAGCCGCGGCTCAGGGCATCACGGACACCCGTGCGAAGGCGCGACACGGCCGGTGATACGTTGCCAGGGAAGATCAACTTCCGGGAGTCCGCCCCCGCCGGTGCGCCAGCCGCGGAAGAGGACCCGAGCGTGCCGCCCAGTCGACTGATCAGGAGCACCACCATGACCCCGTCCGGCCTCGGCCCCGGCAGTTTCCCTCCCGGCTTCAGGTGGGGAACGGCCGGCTCAGCCACGCAGAGCCAGGGCGCGACACCGGCTGACAACTGGTGGGCCTGGGAAGAGGCCGGGAAGGCACCTCGCAGCGGGTCCGGGAACGGCTTCGACGAGCGGTACGCCTCCGACTTCCGGCTCCTGGCCGACTGGGGGTTCGGCGACCACCGGATGTCCCTGGACTGGGCCCGGCTCGAGCCGACGCCCGGACACCGCGACCGGCGGGCGGTCGAGCACTACCGGGAGATCCTCCGGGCGGGCCGTCGGGCAGGCCTGAGCATGTGGGCGTGCCTCCTGCACACCGCCCTGCCGGTCTGGTTCGCCGCCGAGGGGGGATTCCTCTCCCCTACGGCCGCCGCCGCCTGGGCCCGGCACGTCGACTTCGTCGCGGAGACGTTCGGCGACCTCGTCGACGGCTGGATGCCGGTCAACAACCCCGCCGGCTACGCCGAGAAGGCCTACCTGCGCGGTACCTTCCCTCCGGGTCACACCTCCCAGGAGGAATTCCTCACCGTTCTGCAGGCCGTTCACCAGGCCGACTTCGAGGCGGCGCTGCGGCTGCGGGGGACGGGCAAGCCCACCGCGACCAACGAGGCGCTGATGTCCCTGCACCCGGCTGACGACAGCGACGACGCAGCAGGGGCCACTGCGCTGATCGACGCCGTCATCTGGGACACCTGGCTGAACCTGGCCCGGATGCCGCGCTACGAGGACGCCTTCGACCAGTACGGGTTCAGCTACTACTTCACCGCCGCGGTCGACTCCTCCGCGGAACTCCGGCCCTACCCCGCCGGGAGCCCCGTGGGACCGCAGGGATACGCGTCCTGGGCTCCGGGGCTCGGCGAAGTCCTCGCCCGGCTCCACTCCGAGCTGCCCGGGAAGAAGTTCCTCGTCTCGGAGATCGGCCTCGGCGGCGAGGACGACGCCCAGCGCGCCGCGTACCTGTCCGCCGCCCTGGAACAGGTCCACCAGGCCATCGCAGGCGGGATGGACATCACCGGCGTACACCTGTGGACGGGCGTGGACAACTACGAATGGCTGGACGGCCACACCGTCCCCTTCGGACTGTTCGACCGCGATCGGGTTCCGAAGCCGAGCGCACACGTCGTCCAGTCCTTCATCCGAGCCTGACGGCCCCCGAGCCGCGAAGGCGGGCCACCTTCCCGCCGGATCCACGGCCCCACCCGGCTGCCGCCGCCCGACGACCCGATTCCCTTCCCCAGGAGCTTCACATGTCTCACCGCACCGGCCTCGTCCTCGATTTCGGCGGGGTGCTCACCACACCGCTGCTGCCTGCCGTGCTGGCCTTCGAGCAGCGCGAGGGGCTGGCGCAGGGCGCGTGCCTCAAGGCGCTGTACATGGACCCGGAAGGGGTGCGACTCACCCACGAGCTGGAGCGCGGTGCGCTCACCCAGACCGAATGGAACGAGGCCGCCGCCCCCAAGCTCGGTGTCTCTCCGGACAACCTGATGGGCCGGATATTCGCCGACCTGCGGCCCGAGCAGACCATGGTCGACGCGGCCGCCGCGGCCATACGGGCGGGGATCAAGGTCGGCATCCTGTCGAACTCGGTGGGGCTCACCCCGTGGAACCTCTACGAGGGCTACGAGCTGGAGAACCTGTACCACGGCGTCGTGATCTCCGAGTGCCACGGGATGCGCAAGCCCGACCCGGAGATCTTCGCGGTCGTGCTGAAGCTCCTGGAGATGACTGCCGAGGAGTGCGTATTCGTCGATGACACCGAGGAGTACGTACGGGCCGCGGAGGAGCTCGGCTTCGCAGGAGTGCACGCGCTCCAGCCCGAACACACCGTCTCCCGGATCGAAGACCTCCTGGGCGTGCCCTTGACCGACGCGCGCTGACGCCGCTCCCCGCGACCGCTCACGGCTTCCGGGGAACACGGGGCCGGATCCTGCGGTGGCAGCGCGGCCGCCGTCGTTGCCCCGGCGGACGGGGCGGGGACCCGCCCCTGGAGAATCGACGCCGGAAACCGGACGGGACTGCACGCCGGCACGGCGCCCGCACCAGGAGGTCTGCCATGCTCGACGTCCACCTGTACACGTCGCTGTCCGCCGTCGAGATAGCCGGTCTGGTCGGCCGCGGCGCGGTCACGGCCCGCGAGGTGGTGGACACCGCGCTGGCCCTCAGCGCCGAACGCGACGGTGCGCTCCGCGCCTTCACCGGCCTGTGGGCGGATGCCGCCCGGGCCCGGGCGGCGGAGGTCGACGCGGAAGTGGCCCGTGGGGTCGTGCTGCCGCTGGCGGGCGTCCCGATCGCCGTCAAGGCGAGCGAGGGCGCCGGCTCCGCGCAGAACCGGCGCCTGGTCGCCGCGGGGTGTGTGCCGATCGGCGCGACCTCCGTGCCGCGGGTCGGCACGGGCTGGCAGACCTACGGTTCCACCGACCGCGGGCCCACCCTGAACCCGCTGAACCCCGCATGGTCCCCGGGCGGCTCGTCGGCCGGTGCCGGGGCCGCGGTCGGGGCGGGCCTCGTGCCTGTGGCCACCGGCTCCGACGGAGCGGGATCCGTACGCATCCCCGCCGCATGGTGCGGCGTCATCGGCTTCAAGCCCACCAAGGGCCTGCTGCCCGCCCGCGACCGGGCCGGGCTCAACAGTCCCGGCGTGATCACCCGCGACGCGGCCGACGCCGCGGCCTACCTCCGCGCCGTGGCCCCCGCCCACTCCCCGGCGCCGGCGGCGCGGACGCTCCGGGTCGCCTGGACCTCCACCCTGGGCTACGCCGAGACCGCCCCGGACGTCGCGGCCTGCGCCCTGCGCGCCCTGCGGCGGATCGCCCGGGCCGGGCTGTGCCGCCTCGTCGACCGTCCGGTGGAGCTGTGCGATCCGGCTCCCGCCTGGACCGCCCTGCGCACCGGCACCCGTGACGGTGGCGCCGAGGCCCTGACCCAGGGCAACGCGCAGGTCCTGCGGGAGGCCTTCGAGGAGACCGATCTCCTGGCCACGCCCACGACACCGCGACCGCCGCACGGCCACGACGGCCCGGGGACGCACATGAGCGTGGCACTCACCTGGGCCTTCAACCTCTCCGGCCACCCTGCGATCACCCTGCCCGCCGGGCACACACCGAACGGCGAGCCCGTCGGCCTCCAGCTGATCGCCCGTCATCATGCGGACGCCCTGCTCCTCGAAACCGCCGGGGGATGGCACCCTACGCTCGCCCGCGCCCGGTGCGACTGACCCCGCACGCCCGTGTTCCCGTCGCGCTCCGGGCGGCTGTGCGGAGGCAGCCCGCCCAGGGACTGGGCGACAGCGGCAGTGGAGAATCCTTTCTTCAGGGGGTGGGCGCGAGCAGGGAAGTGGCGCGTGTGCGGGGGCGGGGCATGCCGGTGAGCGTTCTGGGGGGCATGTCCCACCACCAGGAGACAGGGGGGATCTCCAGGGCCTCGCGGTTGTCGGTACTGGGGGTGTCACGGAAGTGGGTGGGGAGGCGGGCGGGGTCTTCGGGGGTGGTGTAGCGGTGCGAGGTGACGCCCCAGTCCTGGGAGCCCCGGATGAAGCTGCCCAGTCCCTGGAGGTACCGGCGCAGCTGGGGGCTCGCCTGTGCCTGGAGGTCCTCGCGCAGGCGCATGAAGAGGTCCATCACGCGGTCGCGCTGGTCGATCGCGGCGTCCAGGGCCTGGGCGGGTGTCAGGGCGCGCTCGTGCCGGAGCACCCGCAGGACGTTGAGGTAGTAGTCGTCGCCCCTGCTCTCCTTGTGGTGGGAGAGGATGTCGTTGTCCCAGGTGATGACGAAGGAGGCCATCTCGCCCGCCGCCCGGACGGACGGCTGGTCCCGCTCGTGCGTCGGCAGTTCGTAGCCGTGGCCCATCTCGATGAGGGGGAAGATGACGGTGGTCGCGCCGTCGTAGAGGCGCATGAGGGTGTAGTCGTCCAGGCTGGGGACGGTTTCCTCGCGGCGGTGGGACGCCTCCCAGACGACGGAGAAGAAGTACTCGCGCAGGGCGTTGCACCAGACGGCGGCCTGGCCCGCGGTGCCGTACTGCGAGACGCGGCGCCGGAGGTCGCGCAGCGACTCCGCGAGGGGGTCGTCGCCCAGCATGGGGGTCTCCGGGTTCTGCGCCACGCGCAGCAGGCGGTGGAGTACGGCCGCCAGCTCCCCCGGTCTTCGGCCCAGCGCGCCCTCCTCGCACATCCCGTCGTCCACGGCGAACAGCCACAGGACGAAGTCGGCCACGAGCTCGACCACTTCCTCGCGCCCGTCGGGCAGGATGCGGGCGGCGAAGGTGCCGATGCTGTGGCCCAGGAGCCGTGCGCGCAGTGCGTCGGAGCCCACCTGGAAGGACTCGGCCCACGCTGTGACGTGCGCTTCGACCGCCGCGTGGCGCGGGTGGATGGCCGTGGGGATGGGGGTGTAGAGGGGGGGCACCACGAGCCCGGGGTCACGCCTCACTCGCAATCGCCTTTCAGCCGTCGTGCGACGCGCTCGCGGGCCCGCACGACTGCCGTCGGGAAGGCTTCCTCATGCCTGGCGTCATGCACGGGTGATCATGTATTCCGGCGCATGCTATCCAGCGGAACTGGCCCGTCCAATAGGGCGTGAGTATGGCAAGCGCCATGCTGGAGTGGGCAAATGACCAGGCATCAGGGGGTCTGCACCAGCCTGGTGGAGGACTGCCGGTGCGGCTGATCCGGCCGCCGCCGGCAGCCCGCCCGCGTGCGGGACGCGGTACGGGGGACCGGTCCGATGCCGGTCACGTGCGTGCTGACGCCGCCGCGGCAGCGGCTTCCACCAGGGCCGACGGGCGTTTCCCGACGGTGACCGCCGTCCGCGGCCGGTCGTCGCGGGCGGCGGCCGGGGCGGTGGAGCACGGCTGGGGCCGCGCCGGGCCCCGCGGCCGGAGGACGGCCCGGAGGCGGCGCAGCCGCGGGAGCGTCGCCGAGGTGATCAGGACTCAGGGAATTCACAAGACCTCCGCAACCACGACGAGATGCCGGGGACACCGGAGCCGCCCCCGGGTGCGGCCTGAGCTCATGGCGGGTCTCCGGGTCGGCCGGTCCTGCCGGGGCCCGATACCGCCCCGAGGCCCATTTCTGGCCGCTGCAGCAGGAGGTCGGCGGCCTCCGGCGTGAGGGTGTGGGCGGGCCATGCGGCGAGGGTGCTCAGCGCGGTGCGGCGGACTTCGGGGGTGCTGTCGGTGAGCGCGGACCGCAGCAGGGGCCAGCCGTGTTCGGGATGGCGGCGCAGGAGGTGGGCCAGGACGAGGAGGGCGTGGTCGCGTTCGGGGCGGGGGGTGGTGGCGAGGCGTCGTTCGGCCAGGTCGAGGAGGTGGGCGGCGTGCCGGCGGTCGGCGCTGCCCAGGGCACGGAACCAGGCCGGGTCGAGCAGGGACGGTCCGGTCTCCAGACGGGCCAGGAGCGGGGCCGTCGCGTCCAGGTGCAGGACCTCGGCAGGGCGCAGGGCGAGGTGGAAGTCGGGGCGGTGCGGGTCGGCCAGGTGGTCGTGGACGAGGGTGCGCCAGTGGGATGCGTGCAGCAGGTCCTCGTAGCGGGCCGTCAGGGACGTGATGTCGGCGGGCGGCCAGGGCAGTTCCCCGGGTGGGTGGCGGAAGAACAGGGTGATGGCGATCAGGTCGCGGAGCCTGGCGAGGGTGGGTGTCCGGGCCTGGACCAGGTCCGCGTAGCGGCGCAGCACGGGTACGGCGTGCGCGTAGTCGGCCAGGCCGGGTGCGGGACCCCCCTGGCCCTCGGCCATGGCGGCCAGGATGCGCCCGCCGCCGTTCAGGAGCGGGGTGTCGACGTGGGGCCGGCCCAGCGCGCGGTGCAGGTCGCCGGTGGTCGCGGCGAGGTGGGCGAGGTATTCGTCCGTGATCGTGTTGCGGAAGCCTTCGCGGAGCAGCCAGGCCTTGATACGGGGATCGGGGGTGTCGCGCAGCGTTCGCACGGCCTGGATGCGTCCCCAGCCGGCGACCCGTCGGGCGAGGGCGTGGACGGCCCGGTCCCCGTCGGGCTGGGACCGGTGGAGTGCGACGGCCGCGTAGAGGGTGAGCTCGTCGAGACTGCCGAGGAGGAGCAGCAGGTCCCGGTCGCGGGTGTCGCCGCCCAGGCCCAGGAGCACGAGGCCGATCTTGACCGGGGCCCGGTGGGTACCGTGCCGGGCCAGCTGCCGGCCCAGCAGGCGCAGGCCGTCGGACGGCAGGCCGCGGCGGCGGATCTCGGCGCTGAGGTCGTCGGCGAGGTCGATCGGCGAGCACGTGGCGAGGAGTTCGTGGAGGCGCGTGAACGCCTCGCCGCCGAGACCGGGCGGAGCGGTCGGCAGGAGGTGGGCGAGGTGGCCGGCGAGTTCGGCGGCGGTGGGCGGGGCCGTGCCGTGGGGGGCCGGGTCGGGTCGGAGCAGTGCGTCCTCACCGCCGCCGACGAAGCCGAGGCCGGTGCGGGTACTGGTGCGGGTGCCGGTACTGGTACTGGTGCCGGTGTCGGTCGGGCCGGCATCGGGAAGTGGGTCACCGGAGTCGGGCCACGGACCGGGGCCGTAGCGGTGGCGGAGGGTCCGTGCGTGGTGGAAGAAGGTGGGATGCGCGGCGGCGATGGCGTCGCGCGTCCACCCTGTGCCGGTCAACGGCCCGAGGGCCGGCCGCCCTTGCGTGTGGTCATGAGGGGGAGCGTGCCCGATGCGGTACGTCCTGACAAGCGGTTTCCCCCGTGCGCGCGGGCCGGGGGACGGCCGGCCCGCGCCCCTTTTCCGCGTTCTCCGTACGGGCGCGCCCGGCCTTCATATGCTCGGGGCATGACACTCTCTCGGTCGCACGGTGAAGGCGAAGACGGTCCGGCAGCGGCATACCCCCCGGCGCGGGCCACGGCGCTGTACCAGGCGGGGCGCTACGCCGAGGCCGAAGCCGAGGCGCGCTCCGTGGCCGCGGCCCGGGCGCCGCTGCACGACGACCCGTTCGGGCCGCTGGCGCTGGGCATAGCCGGGCTCGCGGCGATCGCGCAGGGGCACCATGCCGAGGCGCTCGACACGTTCGACGCGTTGCTGCCGGACTTCGGCAGGGTCTTCGGCGCGCAGCACCCGATGACCCTGAAGCTGCGCACCGACCGCGCGCAGGCCCTGAACCTGCTCGGCCGGCACGACGCCTGCGAGGCGGAGTGCCTGGACGTCATGCGGACCGCGTCCCTCAGCGCGACCCCGGAAACGCCGTTCATCGTGATGGCCGCCCTCAACGGGCGGATCGCGGCCCTCAACGCGCTGGGTGACCACCCGGCGGTCGAGGGGCTGGCTCGCGAGTTCCTCGCCACCCCTCGCGAGCCGGACCAGCCCACCCTGATCGTGCTGCTCTCCCTGGCCCTCAGCCTCCATGCCCAGGGTCGCCACGAGGAGGCCCTGGCCGCGGCGGAGCGCGCCGGCGGGGTCTACCGCGGCCTGCCCCCGGAGCAGCGCGGCCCGGAGACCGGGGCCGTGGACCTCGCCGCTGCCGCCGCGCTCCTCGGGCTGGGCCGCGGCTCCGAGGCCCGTTCGCGGGCGGCGGCCGCCCATGACGCCTGCCTCGCCGCCTTCGGGCCGGACAACGTCCGCACGGTCCAGGCCCGGGAGTTGCTCGAACGCACCGGCGGTGCCTGAGCCGGCGGGCGGTGCCCGGTCCGGTCTGTTCGGGGGTGTCTCCCCTGTGCTGCCGGTGGCGCGGTGCCTGCCGGTGCATCAGGCCTTGGCGGCGCCGGCGGGTGGCGGTGGTTCGGTCCGTAGCGTGGCCGCGATGTGTTCGGCGAGCATCAGGGTGGGGAGGTGGGTGTTCGCCGAGGGCACGTTCGGCATGATCGACGCGTCGGCCACCCACAGACCGTCCACTCCGTGCACCCGGCCGGTCGGGTCGACGACCGCCCCGGCCGCGGGGTCGGGGCCCATGGCGCAGGTGCCGACCGGGTGGTGGTAGGTCCACACGCGGGCGCGGACGAAGCGTTCGGTCGCCCCGTCGCCGTCGTCGTCCGGCGCGCTCACCACACCGGCGGAGAGGGGGCCGAGCGGTTCCGCCCGCGCCACCCGCCAGGCGCGGCGCACCCCCTCCACCAGCCGCGGCAGGTCGGCGGGGTGCGAGAAGTAGCCCAAATCGACGCGTGGCGCCGCGAGCGGGGCCGGTGAGCGCAGTCGGACCCGGCCCCGCGAGCGCGGTGTGAGCAGGGCGCCGCCGACGAAGAACGTGGCGCCGGTCGGGGCGGCCGGGTCCTCGAACGGGCCGCCGACGATCAGCTGGAGGTCCGGCGGCCCGCGGTGCTCGCCGGTCCGCTCGCTGCGCAGGGTGGCGACGAGTTGGAAGGCGCGCTGCGGGCGCCCCGCCCCCGAGTAGGCGACGTCGATCGAGACCGCGGGGTGGTCGGCGAGGTTGCGTCCCACGCCGGGCAGGTCCAGCACCGGCTCGATGCCCAGCGGGCGCAGCTCGTCGGCCGGGCCGAGCCCCGACCGCAGGAGGATCGCAGGGCTGGAGTAGGTGCCTGCCGATACGATCACCCGATCGCCGCGCACGTCCTCCCCGTCCGCCAGTCGCACTCCGGTCGCGCGCCCGCGGTCGAGGAGCACCGAGGCGGCGTGCGCCCCGCCGCGCACGGTGAGGTTGCGCCGCGCCCGGGCCGCCGCCAGGTACGTCGAGGCCGCGCCGAGGCGCTCGCCGCCGACCTCGTTGACCGGGAGCGGGCCGACCCCCACGGCGCCCGGAGCGTTGTGGTCGGCGATCGCCGGCACCCCCGTGGACATGATCGCCGCCTGCCCGGCGGAGGCGATGTCGCTGCGGTCCGCGCCCGTGTACCGACGGACGGGGACCGGGCCGTGGCCGCCGTGGTACGGCTCGTGGCCGAAGTCCAGGTCGGTCTCCACCGCGACGAACCGGGGCAGCACGTCGTCCCAGCCCCAGCCGGGATTGCCGCGCGCCGCCCAGGCGTCGAAGTCGTACGGCGAACCGCGCAGGGCGAAGGCCGCGTTGGTGGTCGAGGAACCGCCGATCACCCTCCCCCGCGGCAGGGCGATGGCCCGGCCGGCCGGGCCGGGCTCGCTGGACAGCCCCCAGTCGTGCGAGGCCGTGTGCGGTCCGGAGCCGTCGCGCAGCGCGGCGGGCAGCTCCGCGTAGTCCGGCCCGGCCTCCAGCAGGAGGACCCGCGTCGAGGGGTCCTCGCTCAGCCGCGCCGCCAGTACGCATCCGGCAGCCCCGCCGCCCACGATCACCACGTCGTATCCGGCCGCCATGATCCGACCGTACGCCGGGGACGCACGCGGCGCACGAGCGGGACGTCGTGGTGCTCCGGGCGCCCCGGTGTCCTGGCGCGGGCGCCGGTCGGGGTGCCCGGGGCCCGGACGGTGCGGGGGTGTGCGGGGGTGTGCGGGGGTGTGCGGGGCCGTCAGTGCTCCAGGTAGCGCAGTACCGCCAGGACGCGGCGGTTGCGGTCCGTGGTGTGGGGCAGTTCCAGCTTGTCGAAGACGGTGTTGAGGTTCTTCTCCACCGCGCTCACCGAGATGTGCAGCTCCTTGGCGATGGCCGTGTTGGTCAGCCCCTGGGCCAGGGCCTCCAGCACCGTGCGCTCGCGGGGGGTGAGCCGGGCCAGGGGATCGCCGTGCGTGCTGCGGACGACCAGCTGCCGCACCACCTCAGGGTCGATCACCGCCCCGCCCGCGTGGATCCGTTCCAGTGCGTCGAGGAACTCCTCCACCTGCGCCACCCGGTCCTTGAGCAGGTACCCCACCCGCTCCGCGTTCGCCGCCAGCAGCCGGGCGGCGTAACTGCGCTCGACGTGCTGCGACAGCACCAGGACCCCGACCTCCGGCAGGCGCTCGCGGATCTCCACGGCGGCGCGCAGGCCCTCGTCGGTGTGGGTCGGGGGCATCCGGATGTCCGCCACGACGATGTCCGGCCGCCGCGCCGCGGTCTCCTCCACCAGCGAGGCCGCGTCCGGGAGCGCGGCGAGCACCTCGTGGCCCTCCTCGACGAGGAGGCGTACGAGGCCCTCCCGCAGCAGGGTCGAGTCCTCGGCCAGGATCACGCGCACGGCAGCTCCGCGGTGACGGTGGTGGGTCCCCCTGCGGGGCTTGCGACGTGCAGCAGTCCGTCGAGGGCCGCCACCCGGCTGCGCAGGCCGGACAGCCCGGTGCCCGCCGGGTCCGCGCCGCCCGAGCCGTCGTCCTCGACCCGTACGGTCAGGACCGGTCCGCGCCGGGCCACCCGTACCGAGACGGCGGAGGCGCCGGAGTGCTTGGCGGCGTTCGTCACGGCCTCGCAGACCACGAAGTACGCGGCGGTGCGCACCGGTCCCGGCAGCGGCCCGGCCACGTCGAACTCGGTGCGCAGCGGGATCGCGCACCGCTCGGCCACCCCGGCCAGCGCCTCCTCCAGACCGAGGCTGTCCAGGGCGGACGGGTACACCCGCCAGGCCACCTCGCGCAGTTCGGTCAGGACGTCCTGGGACTCCCGGTGTGCCTGGAGCAGCAGGGCGTCCGCCCGCTCCGGGTCCCGCTCGCGGCTGCGGCGGGCCCGGCCCAACAGCATCGCCAGGGCCACCAGCCGCTGCTGGACCCCGTCGTGCAGGTCCCGTTCGATGCGGCGCCGTTCGGAGTCGACGGCCCGTACCACCGCGGCCCGGCTGCCGGCCAGTTCCTCGATGCGGGCCCGGAGCAGCTCGTGCTCGGAGGGTCCGAAGCAGGCGCGGGCGATCCGCGCGTCGAGTACGACCAGGGAGCGCAGGCCCTGGAGGCCGAGGAAGAGCAGGACACCGCCCAGCAGGACCTGCGTCAGCAGCTCGGACCAGCCCAGGCTGCCCCGTACGGCGCCCGAGACGAGCAGCACGGCCAGTGCCGCGCCGAAGCCGAGCAGTCCGAGGACCGTCGCGCACAGCAGGCCGCAGTAGCAGCGGACGGCCAGGAAGCGCAGGATCTTGGGGCCGGAGGCCTTGTAGTGCTGGGGGAAGAGGTCGCCGAAGAAGGCGGAGCGGCGGCCATGCTCCAGCGCCGCCAGCCGGCGGGCACCGCCCAGCAGGAGCCCGAGGGCGTCCGGGCGGGTGCGGGGCCACAGGAGGAAGGGCCCGAGGGCCACGCCCGGGACGAGGAACCAGGCCAGCTCCAGCAGGGCGGTGAGGCATCCGAGCAGGACCCCGCAGGCGCGCAGCGGCCACGGGCGGTGCCGGGCGGGCTCCCGCCGAACCGTTTCGCTGATCATCGAGTCCCCCGGCACGGGGTCCGAGCGTAGTCGGGCGGTGTGGTCCGGACAAGATCGTTCAGGTCGTTCCCCGGGCGGGGGAAGGCGATCCGGGCCGACCGGGCGGGGGTGGGCGGCGGCCACGGGGCGGGCGGCAGTGCCGGGGCGGGCGGCGGTCACGGCGGGGGAGGCGGTCACGGGGTGCGGCGGTCACGGGGTGCGGCGGTGCCGGGGCGTCCGGCTGCGGCCGCGCAGCCGGACCGCCAGGTAGGCCCCGACCGCCACCAGCACCATCACCAGGACGACCTTGGACAGGACCCCGACGTAGGTCTCCACCACGTCCCACCGGTCGCCGAGCCAGTAGCCGGCCAGCACGAGCACGCTGTTCCAGATCAGGCTGCCCAGGGCGGTCAGCATCAGGAACACGGGCATCGGCATGCGCTCCACGCCGGCCGGCACCGAGATCAGGCTGCGGAAGATGGGCACCATCCGGCCGAGGAAGACCGCCCTGGTGCCGTGCCGGGCGAACCACTGCTCGGTGCGCTCCAGGTCGGAGACCTTCACCAGCGGCAGCCTCGCCCAGATCGCGTGCATCCGGTCGCGGCCGAAGAGCATGCCGATCCAGTACAGGGCGAGCGCCCCCGCCACCGAACCGGACGTGGTCCAGAACAGGGCCGATACGAGGCTCAGCACGCCTTGTCCGGCGGCGAATCCCGTCAGCGGCAGGATGACCTCGCTGGGCAGCGGCGGGAAGAGGTTCTCCAGGGCGATGGCCAGGCCGGCGCCGGGCCCGCCCATGGTGTCGACGAGTCCGGCTGCCCAGCCCGCGAAGCCGCCCGCGGGCTGCTGGGACAGTGCCAGGGTGATGGAGGGATGCATGCTGCGGCCTTCCTGGAAGGGCGGTCGGGGTTCAGGTTCTGCGGGGCGGTGTGCCCCGTCGCCCTTCCATGGTGGAAAGCGCAGCTCAGCGGCGGTATGCGGGTGCCCCTCCAGCTCACCCTGCGGAAAACCGCAGGTGCTGCGGACGAGCGCTCGTGGTGCGCGCGGCCCGGTACCGGTCCCGGCCGGGCCGGGCGCCGTCGGCCGCCGTGAGAGAGCACCGGGGGCGAAAGTACAAGATCGGCAGGGCCTGGCCGTTGCCGCGGCGGGTGGGGTATCCCTGTGGGGCGGCCCCGATCGGGGTCGTTCGCCCCGGAACGGAGACCTGCCGTGGACGGCTGGTACGTGGACGACCGTTGCTCCAACTGCGATGTCGCACGACAGCTCGCGCCCGACCTGATCGGCGAGACCGGCGGGACGTCGCGGATCCTGCGCCCGCCGCGCGACGAGGCGGAGACGCGGCGCTTGCACGCGGCCGTGTTCGCCTGCCCCACCCGCTCCATCCGCCACACCTCCGGGCAACCGGACCGGCGGCTCGACCCCTTTCCGATGGCCCTGGACAGCGGCGTGCTGTTGTGCGGGCACAACTCGCGGCACACCGCGGGGGCCAACTCCTACCTGCTGCTGCGGCCCTCGGGGACGGCCATGATGATCGACACGCCGCGCTGGAGTCCTGCCCTCGCCGAGCGCTACGCGGCATCGGGCCCGGTCACGGACGTGCTGCTCACCCATCGCGACCACGCCGCGCACGGCCGTCGTTACGCGGACCGCTTCGGCGCCCGGCTGTGGATCCACGAGGGCGACCTCGACGCGGCGCCCGACGCGGACGAGGTGATCCGCGGTCTCGAACCGCTGGAGATCGGCGAGGGGGTCACCGCCCAACCGCTGCCGGGCCACACCGCGGGCAGCGTGCTCTACCTCGCCGACGACCGGTACTGCTTCAGCGGGGACAGCTTCTACTGGTCGCGCACCACCGGTGATCTCGCAGTCGCGGACAGCGTGACCTGGTACTCCATCGAGGAGTTGGCCGCCTCACTGGCCAGGGTGGCCGGACGGCTCCGGTTCGAGTGGGTCCTCCCCGGCCACGGCGACCGCCGCCGGCGGCCCGCCGACGAGATGTCCCGCCGGCTGGGCGCACTGGCCGAACGCACCCGGCTGCTGCGGCCCCGGCCGGTCGACTTCACCGCCGTCCGCTGGTGAACTGCGGTGGCCGGGCCCTTCAGCGCGCAGTGGTTCGGACGCACCGCGGACCAGTCGGCCCGGGTCAGTGGCCGTCGGTGAGGGCGGCGCGCAGGCGGTGCAGGTGGGAGGCGGCGCGGGTGGCCCAGCCGTCGCGCAGGTCCAGCGGTACGGTCACCGTCACGCCGCTCTGCACCGGGTCGCGGACCTCCACCACGAACGGGTCGGCTGCGCGCAGCCGCAGGTAGGCGCCGCGGCCCGCCTCGGGCCAGTCGGTGACCGAGCCGTCGGGCAGGGCGCCTTCCTCCTCGGCGGCGGCGCGGGCGGCTATGAACGCGGTGAGGTCCGCGAGGTCGGCGTCGGTGAAGTGCACCGGCAGACGCGCGCCGACGAAGCCGGTGTCGATCACGATCTCGGCCTCGTGCCAGCCCTGGTGGCGTCCGCCGCCCGCCGCGTTCTCCAGCTCCACCGACACGCTCCGCCCCCGGTCCGCGAACCTCACGACGTCGAGATCCCTCATCGGTGCCCCCCTCCTCCGGATCCGTCCCGGCCATGTCGACGTCGGCGTGGACTTCATCCTGACAGGTGGCACTGACAACGCCCCGGGCCGCTGCGGCACCGCCCCGACGGGCGCCGTCCGGCACGGGCTCCGTCGTCCGCGTGCCGCGCCCCCGGTCAGGTCAGGGACACTCCGCGGCCGGCGAAGAACGCGGCGAAGGCGGCGACGGGCAGGCTCGCGGTGCGGGTGTGGTCGGTGTGGCCGGACGGGTTGCGGAAGTGCACGGTGTCTCCGCGGCGGCCGGTGACGAGCACGAGGTGCCCGCCCTTGCCGGGGGCCGGGTTCTCGGGCCGGCGGATCTCCCGGTGCACCGAGGCCATCACCAGCCGGCCGGAGTCGAGCAGGGCCAGGAGGTCCGGCACCGGCAGGGTGGGGTGGACCTGGGCGTGCAGGCGGTGGACGTCCTGTGCGTACCGGGCGAACGGGGCGTAGATCAGGCCGCGGATCGTCCCGCTGTCCGGGTCCTCGGTGTACGCCCCGTACGTCCGGGCGCCGTCGAGGAGTGCGAACAGGGTGGGCGCGTCGCCGTCGCGGGCCAGGAGGGCCATGCGCAGGCAGGCGATGCCGCACATGTGGCCGCACCAGGTGCGGTAGGTGTCGGCGTCGGGGGCGCCGCTCTCGGCCCAGCGGGGATCGGCTCCCTGGTCGTGGCCGTCGTAGACGATCGCGGCGATCAGGTCCGGGCTGGCGTACTGCGTGACGGTGGGGAACGGGACGTCGGGGTCGGGCACGGGGCGGGGTCCTTCCAGGGGCGCGCGGTCGGCACGGGCAGGACTCTCCCACCCTCGACGATGCCTGGACGTCGATTGGGTCCCGGTTCACGACCGGGCCGCCCTCGGACAGAACAGGGAGGTGGCTGTGTTGCGGAGCTGGATTCCTCGGCTGCCGACCGCGCGGCACGAACGTACCCGACGGCACTGACCGTCAGGTCCCGGAGGTGGGCAGCGGCTGCACCAGGCCCACCGACCCCCGCGCGTCGGGCCGGGCGTGGACGGCCCGCACCGTCCACGTGCCGACGGTCAGGGGCACGACCGCTCGCTCGGGGAATCCGCCGTCGGGGAACTCGACGCCCAGGTCGCCCCCTGCGGTCGCGGAGGGAGGTGGAGGCGGGCTCGTCGGCCAGCACCAGGGCGTGGGTCCCCCGGCCGGCCACGGCGAGCAGGCCCGCGAGGCCCTGCACCTCGCAGGCGCGGTCGTAGTCGTCGGGTGTGCCGGTGCCGGTGCGGGTGTCGGTGTCGGTGTCGGTGTCGGTGTCGGTGACGCCGTTGACCAGCCCGGACTCCGTTCGACCCCACCCACGCTCGGAACGGTTCAGGTGATGCGCTGCCGGACGGCGGGAAGGCGTTCACGAGGTCAGTCTGCACGTGGCTGCCGACAGCGCTGCCCGCCCCCGCGCTCCGCCGCTTCCCGGGCGCCGAGTAGTTTCTTGACCCTCACACCGTGTCAGGCGGTCAACTCGGAGACATCATGTTCACCATCGGAGACTTCGCCCGGCACGGCCGCGTCTCGGTCCGGATGCTGCGTCACTACGACGCGACCGGACTGCTGCGCCCGGCCCACGTCGACCCCCACAACGGCTACCGCCACTACACCGCGGCCCAGCTCGCCCGCCTCAACCGGATCATCGCGCTCAAAGACCTCGGCTTCACCCTCCAACAGGTCCACGACATCGTGGACGAGAAGGTCGGGGCCGAGGAGTTGCGCGGCATGCTGCGGCTTCGGCAGGCCGAGCTGGAGACCGCCGTGGCCGCCGCGGGGGCACGGCTGGTGCAGGTCGAGGCGAGGCTCCGGGCCATCGAGAGCGAGGGGCGCATGCCCGTCAACGACGTCGTCGTCAAGAACCTTCCCGCCGTCCGGGTCGCGGAGCTGACCGCGACCGCCGAGAGTTTCGGGCCCGAGGACATCGGACCGGTCATCGGGCCGCTCTACGACGAGCTGTTCCGGCTCCTGGGAGCGGCCGGCATCACCCCCACCGGTCCCGGCGTCGCGTACTACGAGGACGCGCCGGAGGGCGGCGGCAGGATCAGCGTCCACGCCGGCGTCCAGGTCGCCGCGCCGCTCCAGGACGGCGCGTTCCGCGTCCTCGACCTGCCGCCCGTCGAGGAGGCGGCGACCGTCGTGCACCGCGGCTCGATGGACACCGTGCTCCCCACGGCCCAGACCCTGGCCCGCTGGATCGACGCCCACGGCTACCGTTCGGCCGGCTACCCCCGCGAGGTCAACCTGGAGTGCCCCGAGAACCGCGACGAGTGGGTGACGGAGCTCCAGGCACCGGTCGTCCGGTCCTGAACCGCCCTCCCCGGGCGGCTGCGCGACGACGGCGGCCCGCCGCCGCGGGAGCCTCCGTGGCCTGACCGCTTTCGACGCCGGCGCGGACGCCTCTGCCGGCCGTCGAGGCGGACGCGAAGGGCCGCCGCCCCCGGAAGGGGAGCGGCGGCCCGTGTGGACGCCCCCGACCTCGTCCACGTTCAGGGGGAGCCGGGGTCGCCGCCGCTCACCACGGGCTCCCTCGGCCGCGCCGTGCTGCTCAGACGATGCCGGCGGCGCGCAGGGCGGAGGTGACCTGGCGGGCCTGGTTGTCGGCGCCGCGCTTGTTGGGGTGGAAGGTCGTCAGCGTCTCGTTCCCGCGGAAGATGCCGTCTCCGTGGGCGAGCATGCCCTGCATCCAGGCGGTCCAGCCGGGGCTGAAGGGAGGCATGTCCTTGCCGGCGGGGAAGCGGGCGGGCTTGTAGCCCCGGAGCTCCTCGTCGAACGTGTAGCGGGCGTAGAGCCCGAACATCCACTTCTCGGTGCCCTCGCGGCAGACGTGGTGGGCGCGGGTGGACTCGGCGATGTCGACGTAGGTGTGGCCGTGCGCCTTGGCCGCGTCGCGGATGACGGAGTCGACCAGGTCGAACTGCTGCTGGATGAAGGGCATGTCGCCCTTCTTGATGGTGATGTTCTCGTCCAGCCCGCCGTCGCAGGTGCCCTGCCCTTCCGCGGCCGGGAAGAGAGTGGGGTAGCCGACGAAGAAGAACCGGGCGTGGGGCGCGCGCTCGCGCAGTTCCGGCATCATCTTCGCGAAGCCGTCGCGCAGGTCCTCCTCCTTCCGTGCCAGGTCCGCGCGGCCTTCCTCGGTGTGGCGGTAGTAGTCGGTGCCGGGGCTGCCGATGGCGGACGCGCCCAGGGAGGCGCACTTGGCGATGATCTGGCCGAGGTTGTACTGGTTGCCGCCGATGCCGATGGTGACCAGCGTGGTGGCCTTGCTGAGGGCGTCGATCTGCGCGGGGCGCGGGGTGGGGGTGAACTGCGGTACGCCGCTGCCGTCGACGGGGACGTAGGGCGGGCCGCCGAAGACGGTCTGCGGGGTGAGGATGCCGCCGAGGCCGAGGCCGCGGTCGTCGATGGTCGCGCCGCCGCAGGTGACGTCGATGAACTCGTAGGCGGACAGGACGGTGCGGGCCAGCTGCTGCGGGTAGCTGTCCTTCGAGCGGCCGCTGTAGTCGCCGTCCGGCCCGCCCAGACCGCCGTCCACCGGCTCGCGGACCAGGTTCGTATCACCGCCGATGAACTGGCCGGCGCTGTAGGAGTCGCCGAGCGCGACGTACTGAGGCAGAGGCTGGATGTGCGGCATGGACGCCCTTCCCGAGAGGTCAACACTGCGCGTGACGCATCGGGTCCATAGATATGCCATCAGAATATGCGGGACGGGAGGGCGACACGGGAACGGCGCGATCCACCCGCCGTGACCGCAGCGCGTTCACCCGTATGCCGGAGGCCGGCGCCGGAGGCCGGAGGCCGGCGCCGTATTGCCGGAGGCCGCGCCGTATTGCCGGAGGCCGGCGCCCGCCGCCGGTACGGCGGTGGGCGCCGGCCCCCTGGTCAGTGACGGGTGGAGGGGGGAGGCGCCGGGCCCCGTGCCCCGCTCACAGCATCAGCAGGGCACGGCCGGCGCGCCCGGTATCGGTGAGGGGTCTGAGGGCGAGGCGGACCAGGGCGAGGGGGTTGTCGTCGCCGGCGATGCGGTTGGCGCTGAGCTCGCCGCAGGTCGCGCACTGGTGGATGATCATCCACTCGCCGTCCGGGCGGACGGACATGCCGAGCGCCTCCATCCGGCCCCGGCAGTCGGCGTCGCGGTCGCCGGGGACCTTGCGGTCGACGTGCAGGCTGGCCAGGCAGTTCGGGCAGTGGTTGCGGTGCGCGGTGCCGGGTGCATCCAGGGACACGTCGAGGCGGCACGACGTGCACCGGAAGGCGTCGGCCCGGTGGCCGCCCTGGGCGTGCAGGACGTCCTTGTGCCGCTGGGGACGGCTCCGACGGCGGCTGTTGCTGCGTGACACGGCTGTGCTCCTTCCCCGTGCGGCGGTCAGAGGGTTCCGAACGCTTCGAGGGGGAAGGGCGGTTGGGCCAGCGGTCGGACCGCCATGCGCATCAGGATGAGCTGGTTGTCGTCGGTGCGGACCGGGTTGGAGGTGAGCTCGTCGCAGCGCATGCAGCGGTGGATCACCATCCAGTCACCGGTGCGGAGCACGGCGATGGCGATCGGGGACATCCGTCCCCCGCAGTCGCTCGGGCCGCCGTCGACGTGGTCGAGGACGTGACGGGAGTGCAGGCAGGACGGGCAGTGGTTGCGCGGCGCTCCGTCGGCGGCGTACGCGGACACGGTCAGACCGCACCACGCGCAGGCGAAGGTGTCGAGACTGAGAGTGTTGTTGCTGGTGTTGGCGGTGTTGGCGGTGTTGCGGTTGGTGTGGCTGGACACCCGGGGTGCTCCTTGCTGGGGTGGTCGGTCATGGCAGCAAGAGCAGGCCGAGCGGCCTCGTCAGAGGGCCCGAAGGCGCCGTGGGACGGCGGGCGGGCAGGTCAGGGCACCGGAGAACGCATCCGGCAGCCGCCCGGAGGAGCGGGCGGCGGAAAGCGGCGGACGGTTACGCGGTACGGCGAGGCGCACTCGGCGCGGGCCGGGTCATCAAACACCCATTTCCAGGGCGCACAGGCCCAGATCGAAGCAGAACGACCCGGTCAGGCTAACAAGGCGGCTCCCGGGGGCGTCAACGCATTATTCGGCGCCGGGGCGTCAAGGAATTCTTGACAAGTCGGCGGCGTCAAGGTTTCCTTGACGCATGTTGATCTTGAAGACGGGCTCCCGTCACCGGGAGCTCTTCCCCGCCACCACGTCCATGGCCGCCGTGCTCCCCCTCGCCGTGAGCCTGCCCGCCCTGAGCGTGCTGTTCGGCGACCGGCTCGGCGCGCTCGCCACCGCCGCCCTGGTCGTCGCGGGCCTCGTGCTCATCGCCTGCACCGCCGGACTGGCCGGCCGGGCGGCCCGCGAGTCCGCCGAGCGGGCACGCCGCGACGAGGCCGTCCTCGACGCCCTCGAACCCCTGGCGGGGCTGGACCGATGAGCGACGAACCGCTGCTCCACCCCGTGGAGATGGACCGGATCCGGGAAGGGATCGCCGCCGCCGTCCTCGGCGCCCCCGAGGGGCTGGCCGACTCGCTGGAACACGACGCGCACGGGTACCTGCGCCTGGTGGACGCCTCGCGCGTCGGCGCCGAGGAGGCGAGCCGGCTCCTGCGGGAGGCCGTCCAGGGCGCCCGGGCCGCCGGCCACAGCTGGGACACGGTGGGCCGTGTCCTCGGGGTCAGCCGCCAGGCCGCCCAGCAGCGCTTCGCGAGCAAGGCCGCCGCGGACCCGTCGGCAGCGGCCCCCGGAGGACCGAACGCCCCCAAGCGCCGCACCCTCAGCGGGCTGTCCGCGTTCAACGAGATGGCGGCCCTGGAAGAGGCCGGCCGCGACGGCTGGCACATGGTCGGCTACGGCCCCTTCTTCCACGAGGTGGAGGCATCGGGCCACCCCTGGGAGCACTGCCGGGTCACGCTCCCCTCCCTCACGCGGCACCGGCGGATGGAGGCGGAGGGCTGGATCCCGGTCGGGGCGGGATGGTTCCCCTGGCGGTACTACAAGCGGCCCCTCGAACGCCCCGTCACAGACGCATGACGACCAGGGCGGAGTCGTCGGTGAGGCCGGCCGGAGGGATCAGGTCGGCCAGGAGGAAGTCGGCGAGGCTGTCGGCGTCGGCGGTGCGGTGGCGGGCCAGCGAGTCGGCGAGCCGGTGCAGGCCGGTGTCGATGTCCTCCCGGCGGCGTTCGACGAGCCCGTCGGTGTAGAGGACCAGGACGCAGCCTTCGGCGAAGGCGGTACGGGCCTCGGGCCGGGAGACGTGCTCGGGGCGGGCGCCGAGCGGAGGGTCGGTGGCCTGGTCCAGGAAGGTGACGCTGCCGTCGGGGTGGCACAGGGCGGGCGGGGGGTGCCCGGCGCTGCTGTAGGTCAGGGTCCTGCTGTTCCAGTCGATGAAGACGGAGGCGGCGGTGGTCGATTCGGCCCCGTCGACCGAGCGCGCGTACAGCCCGAGGACCTCGAGGGCCTGCGCGGGGCCGTCGGCGACGTGGGAGACGGCGGACAGCGCGCTGCGGAGCTGGCCCATGACCCCTGCGGCGGCCAGGCCGTGGCCGACGACGTCCCCGACGGCGACGGCCGTACGGCCCGCGGCGGGCAGGTCGACGAGGTCGTACCAGTCGCCGCAGACGTTCAGGGCGCCCATCGCGGGCTGGTAGCGGACCGCGGCGCGGTGGTGGCCGAGGGGGCGGGGCGCGGGCAGCATGGCCTGCTGGAGGTGGAGGGCGACCTCGCGTTCACGGGCGTGGGCCTGGCGCAGCCGTTCGTTGACCTCCTGCAGCTCGCGGGCGCGGGTGTACAGCTCGGCCTCGAGGACCTGGGTGCGGTCGCTGCCGCTGCGGCTGCCGCGGGCCTTGATGAGCTCGGTGACCTCCTCGACGCGGTGCAGGAGCAGCGCCACGGTCCCGTCGGGGGCCGGCACGGGGACGTTGACCGGGCTCCAGTACCGCTCCTGCCACTCCCCGGGACGTTCGGGGTCCTCCACGTCGTAGCGCTGCAGGGCCATGGTGTCGCGCTCGGCGGTGGCCACGACGCGCAGCAGGGAGGCCTGGAGGTTGCGCATGCCGGTCGCGGAGGGATCGTTGGGGTTGTCCGGGAAGACGTCGAAGAGGTAGCGGCCGACGATCTGTCCGCGGGTGCGGCCGGCCAGCGCCAGGAAGGCCTCGTTGACGTCCGCGTAGACCAGGTCGGGGGTCAGCAGCGCGACCCCGGCGGGGAGCGCCTGGAAGACTGCCTGATAGTCGATGACGGGTCCGCTCACGATTCCACCTGCCGCCTGCCCAGTCCACCGGTCCGGTCCTGTGTGCTCCCACGATGCCAGTCCGGCGGGGACGCGCCCCGCTGCGATGCGCCGGGTGTGGACCGTTCGGCCCCCAGACGGGGGCGTCCTCGATCAGCGGTCCCGCGGCCGCGGGGGTACGTAGCGCGGCAGGGGCCGGCGCGGGTCGCCGAGGGCGGTGAGGAGGAACTGCCGGCTGCGCAGGCGGACGTCGTCCCACGCCGGGTCCGTGCCGGTCAGGGCGTGGGCCCAGAGGCCGGCGCGGGAGGCGGCGTCGATCTCGGCGAGGCGGCGGCCGACGGGGCGGAGGTCGCGCAGTTCTACGGGCGTGAGTACGCCGCGCTCCGCGAGCCCTTCGCAGACGCGGCAGAGCAGCTCCGCCTCCTCGACGACGTCCTGCGTCTCCACCTCACGCTCCCCCACCCAGGCGAGCTGCTCCTCGACGTCGGCCGCCAGGAGGGTCATGAGGCGCAGCGTCCAGGTCCGTACGCGGGCATCGCCGAGATCGTTCATGCGGGCATGATCGCACCGGGCTCCCGCCGGGGTGGGCGGGTGCGGACCATCGGTGAGGACTGATCGCCGTCGTCAGTACGTCACCGTGATCCGCCGCGCCGGGCCGTCGACGGTGACGGAGCCGCCGTAGGGGATCACCAGTTGCGGATCGGTGTGCCCGAAGTCGACGTCGAACACCGCCATGGTGCGCGGGGCGTACGCGGCCAGCGCGCGCAGCACGGCCTCGCGCTGCTCGGCGGCGTAGCGCCGCCTCTGCTCCGTCCCGTTCGGCTGCTCGAAGGACCACGCCTTGGCACGCCCCATCAGCAGGGCCGGGAAGCGGGCCAGCAGACCGCGTTCCCCCATGTTGCGCAGGATGCGGAAGACCTCCTCCGCTCGCGGCAGTTCCTCCGAGGTCTCGAGGAACAGCACCCCGCCGTCGTACACGGCCGGGTCGCGCGCGATCTCGCGGTCGGCCATCAGCAGCCACGACAGGATCTCCAGGTTGCCGCCCCAGGTCCGGCCCTCGACGCGGCGGTCCGGCTGGTGCCAGGTCCAGCCGTCGGCCGGCCGGGCGGCGGGTTCCTCGTCGAAGGTGGCCGGGTCGGCCCAGTCGCGGTCGGTGTCGCCGTAGTGCGTGGCGGCGCGGAGTTCGTACGGGCCCCGGGTGAACAGGGCCGCGCGGACGGAGTCGGCGGTCAGGGGGTGGAGCGCGTACGGGCGGCCGAGCGTCGTCATCAGGCAGCCGCCGTGGTAGCCGACGATGCCCAGGTTGTGGAGGAGGGCCAGCAGGTTGGTGTTGTCGCTCATCCCGAAGAAGGGCTTGGGGTGGGCGCGGATCAGTTCGCGGTCCAGGTGGGGCAACACGGTGATCTGGTCGTCGCCGCCGATGGTGGCCATCACCGCGGTGACCGTGGGGTCGGCGAACGCGGCGTTGATGTCGACGGCGCGGGCACGGGGCGTGGAGCCCATGACGCGCGTCGTCGGGTACTCCACCGGTTCGAGGCCGAAGTCCTCGCGCAGCCGCTTGAGCCCCAGCTCGTAGGGGAGGGGGAACAGCTCCGGCAGGCCGGACCCCGGCGAGATGACGGCGATGCGGTCGCCGGGGACGGGCTTGGGCGGGTAAGCGGGTTGGGGTGCGGTCATGGCAGTGAGGTTAGGGGCCCGGTCGGCGTCGGATCATCTTCTTTTGGGGGCAGGTGTTCGGTTCGGCCGGCGTCGGTCGGGGGGCACCCTTGTGGACGGGACTTCCGCGCGTCACAGACTGGTCACAGCCACCGCACAGGCATCGGGACCGGGCGAACATGGCGCAATGCACAAACGTCACGCCATCGCCCTGTTCACGGCATCCGCCGCCCTCGCGCTCACCGCCTGCAACCCCCAGGCGGGCGGCGACAACGGCAACGCCAAGCCCGCAGCCCCCGCAGCCCCGTCCCAGAAGGCCTCCTCGCCCCCGGCCCCCGCGGCCGCAGCGAAGACGGGCACGCTCCCGAACCTCGTCGGCAAGGGCCTCCAGACCGCACAGGACGAGGCGCAGGCCGCCGGGTTCCATGCCCTCAAGTCCCACGACGCACTCGGCCGTGACCGGCTTCAGGCCCTCGACCGGAACTGGAAGGTCTGCTCCCAGACCCCGGCCGGCGGCGGCACGGTCGACACCGGCACGACGATCGACTTCGGCGCCGTGAAGCTGGAGGAGACCTGCCCCGCCACGGACGCGCCCGCGCCCGCGCCGGCGGGCGACACCATGCCGGACTTCGTCGGTCGGGGCATGAAGGCGGTCCGCGCCGCGCTCCCGGGGAACGCTTCGATCTCCGTGAAGGACGCGGTGCAGAGCCGCATGGTCCTCCAGGAGTCGAACTGGAAGGTGTGCACGCAGAACCCGGCCGCGGGCGCCCCGCTGAACGGCCGGCCCGTCTCCTTCACCGTCGCCAAGGTCGAGGAGACCTGCCCCTGACCTCCGTGCCCCTGGCCTCCGGCCCCGTGATGTCAGACCTGACACGGGGACGGGGCGGCCCTCGCCATGCTTAGGATCGGCGGCAGCGAGAGGGGAGGCTTACGCATGGCGGATGGTGCACGTCGGGGCCGGTCGGCCGGAATGCGGTCGGCGGGGCGGGGTCGCCGGTGATGGGTCGGTTCCGGGACAAGGTGATGGGGACGCGGTACCCCGCCCCCGGCACCGTGGCCGTACCCGCACGGGAGCTGCGGGCCGCGCTGCTCGCGCTCGGCGACGGCGGCGGTGCGCCGTTCAGCCTGGTCGAGGCCGGGGACGGGCTCGGCCTGGTCGCGATGCGGAAGGTCATGGAACCCGCCACCGGCTCCGGGGCGAACCGCAGGCAGGTGGAGTGGACCTTCAAGATCTCGATGCGCCTGGTGCCCGGGGAGCGCGAGGTGCGGGCCCTGCACCAGCACGGGGCGGTGACCCGCGCCGGGGATCCGCCGGGCCGTACCGTGGCGCGCGAGCAGGGGTCGGGGCCGTTCTTCCGGAAGCACAGGACGTGGACCGTCGAGCGGGGGCCCGACGGGCGTCGGCGCAGGGTCGAGGAGTTCCGCCTGGACTCGCGTGACATGAAGGATGCCCTGCGCGACGCGGTCGTCGGGGCGGGCTGGACCTGGCGCGGTGTCGGCTCGCTCCGACCTGCCGGGCGTACGGGCTAGGGGTGCGGGTCGGTGGGCGGTGTGGCGTCGGTCCAGGTGGTCTCGAAGTACCTGACGCGCTCGTCCTGTCCGGCCGGCCGCATGCCGGCCGCCGTCATGACGTGGTGGGACGCGGTGTTGTCGTGGTCGGCGTCGCCCTTCACGCGGGTGACGCCCTGGGCCCGTGCCAGCAGCAGGAGTGCGCGGAGGGCTTCGGAGGCGTATCCGCTGCCCCGGGCCGAGGGGACGAGGCCGTAGCCGATGGTGACGGTGCCGTTCTCGTCCGCGGGGCCGTGGAAGCCGACGCCGCCGATGGCCCGGCCGTCCTCGCGGAGTCGGATCTCGTAGTTGCCGAACGGGTGGGGGTCGCCGGTGTCCGCGCAGGTGCCCACGAAGCGCCTGGCGGCCAACACGTCCCCCTCGGTGGGGTATCCCGGCGCCCACCGGTCGCCACCGTCGCCCCCGTCCGGCGCGCCCGCCAGCAGCCGCTCGGCCTCGCCGACGCTCATCGGGTGGAGCAGGAGCCGTGCCGTCATCACATCGCCCATGGGAGGCAGGAGTACCACGCGGGACGACCGGACCGCACCGGGATTGTCGGGGGCGGCGGGCAGCCGCGAGGGGCTCCCGCTACCAGATCTGCACGCCGCCGCCGACCCGCTCCGCCCGTCGGGCGGCGTCGAGGACGTTGCCCAGACGATCGGCGATCGCGCCGACGCGCCGGGGCAAGGGTTCGGGCGAGTCCATGCGGGCGGCGACGGTCTCGATGTTGGCCTGGAGCAGGAGGACCTCCTCGATGAACTCCGCGACGTCCCCCGGGGCGACGCGCAGGTCGTCCCCGGCCAGCCGGGGGAAGAACCGTGCGCCGAGGGAGCGGACGGCCTCCGACCCCCACACGGTGGTGCGCCAGCTCTCGAAGCCGGCCAGGTCCGACGCCCCCGCGGGGACGTCGAGGTAGCGGGTCCCGCCGCCCTCGTCGGTGGTGAACACGTCGACCAGCAAGCTCATGCCCCGAGTGGACCACGCCCCCGCCCCGGTGGTCCACGGCTTTCCGCTCGCCGAGCGCCGTTGCGCGGGCCCCGGCGTACTCCGTCCTCAGTCGCCCGGACCGCCGAGGAGGGCCGTGCGCTCCTGCCGGAGCCAGGCCCGTTCGGCCTTCATCTCGGCCGCGTCGCCGCGGGCCAGGAAGGCCGCCCACGGCTCTTCGCCCCGCCCGCCGAGCCGTTCGATGCGCTCCGCCTCGCGGGCCTGCAGGCCGTCCAGCGCGTCCAGGACGGCTGCCGGGCGCGCGCCGTAGGCGGTGCAGAGGGCGTCGAGGCGGTCGCGCAGGACGCCGTCCCCGGTGATGCCGGCCCTGTGCTGCTGCCGGTCGGGGCGCAGGGGTACGGCGTACCAGGCGAGTTGTGCGAGGTCGTCGAGGGCGTGGCCGGGCGCCGCGAAGTCCCAGTCGATGAAGCCGGCCAGCCGGTCGCCGTTCCAGATGGAGTTCCACGGGCCGAGGTCGCCGTGCCGGATGGTCATCCCGGGCCGCCATTGCTCCTCCTGGGCCCGCCACCGCGCGTCGGCCGGGGGCCGGAAGCCGCGGACCGCTGCGTGGTACTCGCGCAGCCAGGTCCCGAGCTCGCGCAGGCCCGCCGTCGACCGCAGGGCCGGCGGCCAGGGGCTGAAGGCCGGTTCGCCGTGCAGCAGCGACACGACTTCGTCGGCTCCGTCGGTGCCGAGGGCGCGCGGTGCCCGGGTGAAGCCCGCCGACTCCAGGTGGTCCAGGAGGGCGTGGACCGCGGGCGTCCACGCGCCGGCCGGCCGGCGGATGGTTTCGCCGACGCGCCGCACGGTCGTGACGCTGCCCTGGTCGGTGGCGCCGTCCTCGATCATCGGGCCAGCTTAGACGTGCGCCCGGCGGGCCAGGAGGTGGGCGTCGAGGAAGCCGCGTTCGGAGGCCGGGTCGTGGAGGAGCCGGGCGAAGGGGGTGAGGCCGGCTGCGGCCAGCAGTTCGGCGAAGCGGTCGGCCGGCCAGCTGTAGGCGGGGGTCACCTTGTGGTCGAAGCGGACCGGGTCCGGGCCGTCGGTGGCGAAGAACGAGACCAGGAGCAGGCCCCCGGGTGCCAGGACGCGGGCCTGCTCGGCGAGGAGCGCGGGGAGTTCCCCGGGCGGGGTGTGGATCGTCGAGTAGTGGGCCAGTACTCCGCCGAGCGCGCCGTCCGCGACCGGCAGGGCTTCCGTCCGGGCCTCGTCGAACCGCAGCGCCGGGTGGGCCCGCCGGGCGTGGGCGACCATGCCCGGGGAGAGGTCGAACCCGGAGGCGTCCACGCCGAGGTCGTGCAGCAGGGCCGTCAGGTGGCCGGGGCCGCAGCCGACGTCGGCCACCCGCGGGTTGCCCGTGCCGCGCACCAGTTCGGCGAAGGTGGCGATCATGTTCCGTGTGAAGGGATGTCCTTCCAGGCGGCGATCGGCGAACAGCGACGCGTAGAGCTCGACGACCCCGTCGTAGGCGGCCCTGGTCTCGTCCTGGTGGTGCGGCACGGGGGAAGAAGCTAGCAGCCCCGCCCGCGCACCCGGCCTCCGGCTCCTCGGTGGCCGCCGGCCCGGACCGGCGGGAGCCGGGGATCCGGTGTCCGGTCGCCGACATGGCAGGCGTGCCCACGGCGCGGCGAACCCTGGTTCGGCCGACGGTGGTTCTAGCTTCTGTACATGGCTGACATGTTCGAGCACGCCCCGCAGGTATGGACCGCCGCGCGGCTGCGTGAAGCTCTCGCGGAACTGCCGGACGAGACACCGATCCACATCGGGGTCGCGGACGGGCCGGGTGATTTCGACGGGTACGGCGAGTACGTCCTGGTGGACGCCGAGCCCGTCGAGTTGGACACCGACGGCGTCGACGGTCCTCCGCACGTCCAGTTCACGCTGTTCGCGGACGCCCGGGCGGGCGCCTACCACCCCGACGTCGACTGACACCGCCCCGGGCCGGGGCGGCGCGGAGGAGGCGGGCCCCGGTGGGTGGGGATCCCGGCCCCGCGCGGCGAGCCCCGCCGTGCGCGGCCGGTAGGGCACCGTCACGTTCCTGCCACCACTGTGGCAGTTTGGCTGGAGATCCCTGGCTCGTCTGCCACGACTGTGGCAGCATCGACGACGCAAGGGCCCCGTGGTGGCCCCGCGCTCCCGGTGGGTCCGGGAGCAGTCGTCCTGCGTCGAGCTCGGGGGAGCAGCCCGGTGACAGAAGCCCCCTCCGTACCGCCCCTCCCCGGCCCCCGGCTGACCGAGGCCGTCGAACGGATCGCCGGTCTGGGGGCCAAGCTCGGCCGGGGCCGTGACGAGGTACTCGACCCGGAGGCGCTGAACCGGGCCTGCGGGGTTCCCCTCGGCGTCATCCGGGCGCTGCTCCAGGGACGGGCGGCCGGCGAGCCGGACATCCACGCGCGGTTCCGCCAGCGCCTGGACCTGCTCCACGAAACCCACCGCAAGGCCGACGGCCGGAAGTTCTCACACGGGGAGATCGCCCGGGAGAGCGGGATCTCCCGGCAGCAGGTGCAGGCACTGCTCGGCGGGGACCGCCGCCCCACGATGGAGCACTGCTCACGGCTGGAGAGGTTCTTCAACCGGCCCGCCGGCTTCCTCCAGTCCGAGGACTCAGAGGCACTGGGCTGCGCCCTGGCCGCCATCGAGAAGGCCCTCCTCCAGGAGTGCCAGGAGCACAGCGAGCGCAACGCCCTCGCGGCCGCGGCCCCGGCCGGTGCCGGAAGGCCCGCTCTCTACGCGCGGCACGGCGTCGACGGCATCGCGCTGCGCGCGGCACTGCTGCCCGACCAGGGGCGCACCAGGTTGCTCGAATGGCTCGACACCTACATGGACGAGCACGCGGCCGAGCCGGATCCCGGCCCGCCCGGTGAACGGGCCTGAGGGCATCGGGAACCCCCGCGGTCGTCGCGGCGGGGGGTGCTGTCAAGGGGTCGGCCGCCGTGCGGGGCGGTACGGGCCGGTCGCACGGGATCCGCGGAGGGACGTGTTCCGGCCTCCGCGGGAGAGGGCATGGGGGAGTCACGTGTTCAAGCAGCAGGAATTACGGCAGTCCGTGAGCGCCATGGTGGGCGGGCTCAGCCATCTGAAGTCTCCGGTTCCGGCCGAGGTGGTCTGCCGTGCGCTCTGCGAGGCGATGGGACGACGCCGGGGCCGGAAGATCGAGTTCCGCAGCACCTCCTTCCCTCCGGGCACTGCCAGCGGCCTCGCCCTGAACCTCGGCGACCGGGACCTCGTCATCGTCGAACAGCGGACCGTGGCCGAACACCGGATCGTCATCACCGGGCACGAACTGCGCCACCTGGAACTCGGGCACTGCCACCAGCACGTGTCGGAGGGCTCCGTGGCCGCCCGTCTCCTCCACCACGACGCCGATCTGCAGCAGGTGGTCGCGTCGGCCCTCGCGGTCGCCGGGCGGCAGAGCCCCGTCCTGCTGAAGGAGGACGGGACCGCCGCCCGCAGGCACCAGGTGGAGGAGCGGGCGGCGGAGCGCTACGGGCTGGAACTGGCGCATGCCGTACGGCACCTGCTGACGGCCTCCGACACCCCGGAGCCCGACCGGGGCACCCGCTCCGGCCGGATCGCGGCCGCGCTCTGCAACCACGGGATCCGGGACTGACGATGCCCGATCCGACCGTTCTCTTCCCCACGGTGCTGGGCGGCGTGGCCGCCCTGCTCAGGCTCCCCGGCCTGCTGAGGAATCCGCACGACCCCCTGCTCCGGGCGGTCATGGCCATGCTCGTGGCCGGCGTGGGCGTGTTCTTCTTCACCTCCGTCCCGGTGGTGGCGAAGATCAACGAGCTCACGGGCGTGCCGAACGCCGCAGCGCCCTTCGACTACTTCTGGGCCATGGCCTGCGCAGCGTCGGGCATCGTGCTGATCATCAACTGGCGGGGCGGTTCCCCCGAACGCATCCGGCGGGCCACCCGCTGGTGCATCGGGGGCTACGGGACCCTCTGCGTCGCCCTGGTCGTCCTGTTCGCACAGGCGGAGGCGCCCGTCGAGCGGCTGCGGGACCTGGACACCTACTACGCCAACACCCCGTACATGCGCGAGATGATCGTCCTCTACCTGGTCGGCCACACCGCGGCGGCCACCGTCATGGCCTCCATGTGCTGGCGCTGGCTGCGCCACGTGGGAGGGGAACTGCGGGCGGGGCTGGCCCTGATGGTGACGGGCTACGGCCTCGCGATCGGCTTCGGCCTGCTCAAGTTCACCGCCCTGGGCGCGCGGTGGGCCGGCGCGGACTGGGACGTCCTCAGTACCGAGGTGGCGCGGGGCTTCACCTCGGTGGCCGCCCCCCTCATCGCCTGCGGCATGGTGCTGCCGATCGTCGTACGGCGCTTCCGGGGGCGCTGGCAGGACTGGACCCGGTACCGGCGGCTGGAACCGCTGTCACGGCTGGTGGGCGGGCTGGCACCGACCCGGGCCGCGGTCAGCGTGCCGCTGCTCGCCTCGGTGGGCGTACGGCGGCTCCAGCGGGAATCCCTGATCCATGACGGACTGCTCACCCTCAACCCGTACTTCGACCTCGGTCTGCGGGCGCGCACCCTGGCCGAGGCGGTCGCCGACGGCGCGACCGGCGACCGCGCGGCGGCCGACGCGGACGCGGCCATGGTCCTCGCCGCGGTGGAGACCATGCGCGCCGACCCCGAACGACGGGTGATCGCCTCTTCGCGGGCCCTTCAGGAACCGGCGGGCGAGGACCGCGACCTCGTCCGCATCTCGCAGGCGCTCGTGCACACCTGGAAGCGGGCCGCCGGCGGGCCGGGAGCCGGAGGGGCCACCCGTTGAGCAGCGTCTACTACTACATCCCCGCGCTCCTCCTGCTCGGCTCCTTCGCCCTGAGGGTGCCCGGGCTCGTGCGGCACTGGCGTGATCCGCTGGTCCGCTCGGTGGGCGTGGTGATCCCCCTGGGCGCCGTGGTCTTCTTCTTCGCCGCGCCGCCGACCGTGTCCGAGGTGAACGCGCTCACCGGCGTCGCCAACTTCTCCGCCCCGCTGGTCTACGCCGTCGTCACGGCCGGGAGCGCAGGCGTCATCAACCTGATGCTGACCTGGCAGGGGGGCCCGGAGGAGCGGCGGCGTGCGGCCACCCTCTGGTGCGCCGGCGTCTACGGGGCGGTGATCGTGGCCCTGCTCGCCCTGTTCGCCCTCGGAGACGCGCCCGACGAACGCCTCCAGGACTTCGACACGTACTACTCCACCACGCCCTACCTCCGCGAGATGATCGTCCTCTACCTCGTGGCCCACGCGGTGGCGACGGCCGTCCTGTCGGTCCTGTGCTGGCGGTGGGCCCGCGAGGTCACCGGTCTGCTGCGCGCCGGGCTCGTCCTGATCGTGGCCGGAGGGGTCCTGGGGCTCGGATACACGGCGGGCAAGCTCCTCGCCGTCGGCGCCCGCTGGGCCGGCCACGACTGGGACGGCATCAGCACCACGGTGGCCCCCTCCATGGCCGCCCTCTCCTCACTGCTCCAGTGCGTCGGCTTCGCCCTTCCCGCCGTCGGCCACAGCCTGCACCGGCAGTGGCGGCGCCGGGCGAGGTACCACCGGCTGGGTCCGCTGTGGGAGGTCATGCGCCTGGTCATCCCGTACGAGCTGGTGCGGATCCCCCCGTGGTGCTCGCTGAGCCGGCGCCACCTGCGGCGCACCTGCGACATCCGGGACGGCCTGCGGCTCCTCGCCCCCTACCTCGAACACGGCACGGGAACGGACGGACACGGGCCCGGGTGCGCGGCGGTCCCCGGTGCGCTGAAGCCGGGGGCGGCGGAGCACGCGGCACTGGTCATCGCCGCGTTCGACTCCCTGCGCACCCGCCCCGACGACGGCAGCGGCAGCGGCAGCGGCAGCGGCAGCGTTCAGGGTCTGATCGACAGCGACGACGGACTCGTACGCCTCTCCGACGCGGTACGGGTCATGGCGGCGCGCGGGGGCTTCGCGGCCGCCGGGCACGCCCGGAACGCGCACGACCCGTCGACGGCACCGCGGAAGGCGGTGCCGTGAACGATCCGGGTACCGCCCGCACCCGCACCGCGCTCCACCGGCGCGCCCTGGTCATCGGCGGGGGGCTGACCGGCATGCTGGCGTCCGCCGCGCTGCGCGGCGCGGTGGACGAGGTCCTCGTCGTCGAGGGCGACGAACTGCCGGACGGGCCGCTCCCCCGCCGGGGGCTTCCCCAGGCGCGCCACGCGCACATGTTCTGGAGCGGTGGCGTCCACGCCGCCGAAGCCGTGCTGCCGGGGATCACAGACCGCTGGCTGGCGGCCGGCGCGAACCGCATTCCGATCCCGACCGGCATGGTCGCGCTCAGCTCCCAGGGCTGGTTCAGGCGCTGGGGCCGCGAGACCCACTTCGTCCTGGGGTGCAGCCGGGACCTGCTGGACTCCGTCGTGCGCGAGCACGTCCTGGCCGGGGAGGGGGTCGCGGTCCTGCGGCGCACCCGGGTCGAGGGCCTGACGGGCAGCGCGCGCCGCGTGACCGGGGTGCGCGTACGCGGGCTGGACGGCCGCACGCAGAGCCTGGAAGCCGACTTCGTCGTCGACGCGAGCGGACGCGCCTCGCGGACGCCCGGTCACCTGGAGGAGCTGGGGGTGGCCCCCGCGCCCGAGCGTTCCCTGGACCTCGGCCTGGTGTACGCGACACGGGTCTTCCGTGCCCCGGAAGGGGCCGGGGGCTTCCCCATCGTCAGCGTGCAGTCGGATCCCCGCAGCGGGCGCCCCGGGCAGAGCGCCAGCATCCTGCCGGTGGAGGACGGCCGGTGGATCGTCACGGAGACGGGCACCAGGGCGGGCGAGCCGACGGACGACGCGGAGGGCTTCGCGGCCTTCCCGCGCGGGCTCCGCCACCCCGTGGTCGGGGAGATCATCTCCCGCCTGGAGCCCCTCACGGGCGTGTCGCTCAGCAGGAGCACGCGCAATACGCGCCGGTACTTCGAGCGGGTGCGGGACTGGCCGGAACGTTTCGTCGTGCTGGGCGACGCCCTCGCGGCGTTCAACCCCCTGTACGGGCACGGCATGTCCGTCGCCGCGCAGACGGCGGAGGTCCTGCGGAGGGAGGTCGGGGCCCGCGGCGTCGACTCCCCCGGTCTCGCACGGCACGTCCAGCGGGCCATGGCGAGGCCGGTCGGCGCGGCCTGGGAGCTGGCCACGGGGCAGGACGTGTTCTACCCGGAGGTCCGGGGCGGCGGTCCGAACCTCCGGGACAGGATCCTGGGCCGCTACGTGGACCGCCTGGTGAGGACGAGCTGCGGACGGTTCAGCATGGTGCAGGACCTCTCGGACGTCACCTCGCTCCAGGCCCCGCTGACGAGCCTGGTCAGGCCGCGCGTCCTGCTGGGCGCCGTACGGGGACCGCAGTACCCGCCGCTGAGCGGACCACCCCTGACGGCCCGGGAACTGGCCCTCGTCCACGGCGGGGCCCGCCGGTGAGGGGACGGACCGCAGCGCGACTGGCGTGCGCGCGCCAGAGGAGGGCGGGGTGACCACGAAGGAGCGGCCCTCGGCGTGCCGACACGCCGAAGGCCCCGAACCCCTTCGCCGGCGGCACCCGTTGGGAGCAGGATGGGACCGGGCAGAGACGCACCGCCTGGTGGGGCGTGATCTCAGTGGGGTGAGGAAGATGGTCTGGCGGCACACGGACGCGGAGACACCCGTACGTCGCGGCGCCGACGGGCAGTTCTACGTGGCCGCCCAGGACGTCACCGCGATGCTCCGCGACCTGGCGCGGGCGTTCGACCAGCACGGGCTGTCCGACGGGGCCGTCCGGCCGGCGCAGGACCGGGCGGCCCCGGAGCGTCTGGACGAGGACACGATGCGAACGGTCGCGAGCATCCTGCGTGCGCAGGCCGACGAGATGGACGTCCAGCTCATCGCCCTGGCCGGCCGGGGCCCCTTCGGATGACCGCGCCGCCGGCGCCGTCCCGCTCCTGGGAACCCGCCCGCCGGTGCGGACCCCGGCGGGCCGGTGTCGGTCGTCAGGGGCGGTCCAGGCCCCACGTCTGGAGGACGAAGGGCCTCCCCTTCTCCTCGCCCGTGATCAGCGGCACGTCGAGCAGTCTGAACCCCGCCTTGCCGGCCACCGCGACGCTGGCCGCGTTCTCGGCCTCAAGCTCCAGGATCACCTGCTCCGCGCCCATCTCCTCGAACGCGTACGCGGCCATCAACCGCACCGCCCGCACCGCCAGCCCCCGGCCCCGGTGCGCGGGCCCGACCGCGTAGCCGATCTCCATGCCCTCGGGGGCGCGCCGCAGCATGATCTCGCCGAGCGGGGCCTCTCCGTCGACGGTGATGGCGAGCAGGACGGTCGTGCCCTCCCTCCGCAGCTGCCGGTCCCGGACCAGCCGTGCGCGGGCGGCCGCCTCGTCGAAGGGCGACACGATCGGCGTCCAGTACGCGATGTCGGGGTGGTCGAACAGCTCCGGCATCGCGGCCAGGTCGCTCTCCCTCCAGTCGCGCAGGACGAGCCCCTCCCCCGACAGCTCGATCCGCTCGGGCAAAGACGACGGGGTGCTGCTCATGCGGGGGACCTCCCTGGCCTGTTCATGACGAGGCAAGATAACCGGGAAGGCCCCGGGCCCACCGGCATTTTCCGCGGCCCCGGCCCCGCCGCCCCCCCGGTTCCCGCGGCGTCGGTCTACTCGCCGGCGCCGATCACCGCGTCGCGCCGGTCGTACCAGCGCAGGGAGTCGCGGATGCCGTCCTCGACGGAGTGCTCCGCCGTCCAGCCCAGGAGCTCGCGGGCGAGGTCGACGCGGGCGTAGGCGCCGGCCGAGTCGCCGGGCCTGCGGTCGGTCTCGACGGCGGCCAGCGGGGTTCCGGTGACGGTTTCGAAGGCGGCGAGGAGCTCGCGGACGGTCGTTCCGCGGCCGGTGCCGAGGTTGATGACGCGGTAGGGGGCGGCGGCGGTCACGGCGTCGAACCGTTCGATGGCCTTGACATGGGCCGCGGCGAGGTCCCAGACGTGGACGTAGTCGCGGATGCCGGTCCCGTCGTGGGTGGGGTAGTCGGTGCCGGTGACGGTGAACGGCTCGCCCGCGTGGTGCACGTCGATCATCTTGCCCAGGGCATGCGTGGGCGTGCGCACCTGGAGGCCGGTGCGGAGCCGCGGGTCGGCCCCGATCGGGTTGAAGTAGCGCAGCGAGATGACGTTGAGGGTTCCGGCCGCGGCGACGTCGCTCAGGATCGTCTCGAACGTCGCCTTGGTGCGGGCGTACGGGCTGAGGGTTTCGAGGGGGGACCGTTCGTCGACGGAGAAGTCCGCCGGGTCGGCCCGGTAGATGGAGGCCGAGCTGCTGAAGAGGAGGTTGCGGCAGTCGTTGCGGACGAGGTGCTCCAGGAACTGGATGCCCTTGGAGACGTTCTCGCGGTAGTAGCCGAGCGGGTCGGCGACCGAGTCGGGGACGACGATCAGCGCGGCGCAGTCGACGGCGGTCCGGATGTCGGGGTGCTCGGTGAAGATGCGGTCGAGCAGCGGCCCGTCGCCGATGTCGCCCTCGTAGAAGATCCGGCCGTCGGTGAACTCGCGGCGGCCGGTGGAGAGGTTGTCGAGGATGACGGGGGTGATGCCGTTGTCCGCGCAGGCGGAGGCGATGGTGCTGCCGATGAAGCCGGCGCCTCCTGCGATGAGTACCTTCAAGGTCCCTCCTCGTTCGTCGGTTCGGTCGTACTGCGGGCCCGGGGGCGGGCCGGTGGGGCGGAGCGGCGCCGCCGGGGCCTGCGCCGACCGTAACCCCCTGTTTCGCCCCCGCCCGCCCCGTAGGGTGCCCGTAGTGATCATCACCGACGGTGGGAGCGGGGCGTGGCAGGGGTCAGGGGCGGGGCCGGTCAGCGGTGGCGGAGCGGGGTGGTCGCGTACTGGCGGGCCGTCGAGTTGTTCAGCCCGCAGAAGGTGCCCGGGCCGTCCGCCCGGGAGCGGGTGTACCCGGTCGAGGGGGACGGGCCGCTGCCCTGGGACGCCGGGCATCCGCTGCGGGCCGTGCCGTTGGATCCGGGGTACGCCTGGCAGCACGTCGTGTACGGCGGGGCGTACGCCCTGAGCGCCGTGCGCGACACGCTGCTGCGCGTGTTCGGGGAGAGCGGTGAGGACCACGACGGCCGGATGGACGGCGAGAGCGCGCTGTTCGCCCTCACCGTGACCGACGAGGGGCGCCTGCTGCTGGACTCCCCCGTCTTCTCCTCCTGCGCCTGGGCCACCGGCCGGGCCCTGTACCCCGGCCCCGGCGGCCGGGGCTGGCTGGACGGGTTCGAGGAGGAGGCCGAGGCGTGGGCTGCCCGGGCCGCCGCGCTCGGGGAGCCCGACGGGTCGCGGGAGCCGGAGCAGGGGGGCGGGGACGGGGCGTCCGTCGGAACCGGGGTGGTGGGCGCCGCCGAGTTGGTGGGGTTCACCCGTGAACTGGCCGCCGCCTGGGGGGTGGGCGCGGCCCTGGAGCCCGTCGGGGTGCGGGTGCGCAGCGTGGCCGTACGGATCGACCGCGCCGACGGCGCCGACCAGCAGGACTTCCTCAACAGCTTCCTCGCCGCCGACCTCGAACGCGTGGCCGGCGCCCTCGCGCGCGAGGAGCCCGGGCCGGGCCTCGCCGCCTACCTCACCCCCGGCGCCGCCTTCGGCCGGGTCGGCCGCGTGGACCTGCGCCTCCACCCCGAAGCCGCGCTCGCGGGGGTCGCCCCCGACCGTACCCCGGCGGGCCGCTGGCCGGCCGAGGCGGGGCATCCGCTCGCGCTGAGCCAGCAGTTCGCGGTGAACGCCGTGCACGCCGAGCTGGCCCCCGCCGCCGGGCTCTTCGCCGTCAACGGCCCGCCCGGCACCGGCAAGACCACCATGCTGCGCGACTGCTTCGCCGCGGCCGTCGTCGAGCGGGCCCGTCGGCTGGCCGCGCTCCGGCTGCCGTCCGAAGCCTTCGCGCAGCAGGACCCGTACGTGTGGAAGAGCGGCGACTACACCCGTACGGTCACCCCGCTGCGCCCGGAGTTCACCGGCTTCGAGATGGTCGTCGCCTCCGCCAACAACGGTGCGGTGGAGAACATCTCGACCGAGATCCCCGCCCGCGCCGCCCTGGGCCGCCAGTGGCGGGAGGAGGCCGACTACTTCGCCGAGCAGGCCACCCGGCTGCTCAAGGGCGAACCGGCGTGGGGCGCGGTGGCGGCCCGCCTGGGCAGCAAGCGCAACCGCATGGAGTTCGTGAACCGGTTCTGGCACGGCAAGTACCGCCGGACCGACGCCGGCGCCCCTCCCCCGCCGCCGGTCCCGCCGCAGGGCCGTCGCGGCGGGCGGGACGCCTGGATCGACAGCGGCAGCGGCCTCGCCCACCTGCTGCGCCAGTGGCGCGACACCCCGCAGAGCGGCGTGTGGCGGGAGGCCAGGCAGCGGTTCCAGGACGCGCTGGCCGAGGCCGAGCGGCTGCGCGACGAGAGGGCCGCGGCCTGCGGGGCGTACGCCGGGCGGGCCGCGGCGTACGAGGCCCTGCACGCGGCGCGGCTGGCCGCGGAGCGGGACGCGGCGGCGCTGGAGCGCGTACGGGAGGACCTGCCGGGCGCCGCGGCCGCGCTGGCCCGCGCCGAGCAGCGGCTCGCGGACGCCGAGCAGGCGCACCAGGCGCACCTGGCCCGCCGGCCCGGGTTCTCGGTGAGCCTGTTCACGATGGGCCGGGCGGCCCGGGACTGGCACGCCGACGAGGCCGGCGCCGCGGGCCTCGTCGCCGAGGCGCGCACGGCGCGCGAGGCGGCGCAGGCGCACGCGAACGGCGTGGGGGACGCGGTGGGCGCGGCGGCGGCCTCCCTGCGCGCCCGCCAGGAGGCGCAGCGCGCGGCGCTCGCCGACGCCGAGCGCACCGACCGGGTGCTGGAGGCGGCGCGGGCCCGCTGGGAGGGCTTCGTCCCGGAGGACTCCTGGCTGACGGACGACGCGGTGCGCGAGCTGGCGGCGCCCTGGTCCGACCCCGAGATCACGCGGGCCCGGACCGAGGTGTTCCTCGCCGCGCTCGACCTCCACCGGGCCTTCCTGCGCTGCACGGCCCGCACCATGTACGCGAACCTGATGGCCGCAATGGACGCCGTCGCCGGCGCGGTGCCGAGGACCGTGCCGGAGACGCACGTGCGGGCCGCCTGGCAGAGCCTGTTCCTCGTCGTACCGGTCGTGTCGACGACCTTCGCCTCGCTGGACCGGGTCTTCGGGCGGCTCGGCGCGGAGGCGCTGGGCTGGCTGTTCGTCGACGAGGCCGGGCAGGCGGCCCCGCAGATGGCGGTGGGCGGCATGTGGCGGGCGCGGCGTACGGTCGTCGTCGGCGACCCGCTCCAGCTGGAGCCGGTGGTGGTGCTGCCGTGGACGGCGCAGCGGGCGCTGCGCGAGGACTTCGGCGTGGCGGAGGAGTGGGCGCCGGGCCGTACGTCGGTCCAGCAGCTGGCCGACCGTGCCAACCGCTACGGCACGCTGCTGCCCGCCGAACTGCCCGACGGCGGTCACGAGGTGTGGGTCGGCGCACCGCTGCGGGTGCACCGGCGGTGCGACGACCCGATGTTCTCGGTGAGCAACGCGGTCGCCTACGACGGCCTGATGGTGCAGGGGACGCCGCCGCGGGAGGCGTACGCCTACCGGCCGGGCAGCAGCTGGGTGGACGTCACCGGCGCGGAGGCGGACGGGCACTGGATCGCGGAGGAGGGGCGGGCGCTGCGGCGCGTGCTGGAGCGGCTGCGGGACGAGGCGGGCGTGGACCTGGCGGCGGACGTGTTCGTGATCAGCCCGTTCCGGCAGGTGGTGGCGGGTGCGCGGCGGGCGTGCCGGGACCTGGTGCCGGCCGACCGGGTGGGTACGGTGCACACGACGCAGGGCAAGGAGGCGGACGTCGTCATCCTGGTCCTGGGTACGGACCCGCGGCGCCCGGGAGCGCGGGCGTGGGCGGCGTCCCGCCCGAACCTCCTGAACGTGGCGGTGAGCCGGGCGAAGCGCCGGCTGTTCGTGATCGGGAACGTGGAGGCGTGGCGCGACCAGCGGTTCTTCAGCACGCTGGCGGAATCGCTGCCGTGCCACACCTGGCAGGGCCAGTCCCGTCCCTGAGGCCCGCCCCCGTGGGCTCGGGGCCGGGCGGGCGACGCGACTCGACGCTGTCGAAGGCCCGGGCCCGGGCCCGGCCGGGCCGGATCCGGCACCATACGGGGCCGCCGCCGTCCCGGCCCGTCACGCGGCATCCGACGTCTCCGCCGCATCCCCCTCCCCCTCCCCCTCCCCCTCCTCCCGAACACACGAATCGGGCCAATCCCAACTACCACTCCAATAAATGGAGTTGTCGCCGAACGCACGCCTTGCAAGACTCCCTCCGCCCTTGCGGCAGCCGCCGTACGAGGGTCCACGCACCATCACGTGGGGGGATTTGATCTTGACGCGACACACGATGCGACGCGCCTGCGCCCGCACCGTCACCGGACTGGGTCTCACGCTCGCGCTGGCCACGGGAGGCCTGCTGACGGCCGCCGGCGCGCACGCGCAGCCGGTCTCGGAGGGCACCGTCAGCTTCGACGGCGACCAGGGGGACTACATCAGCGGCGGCGGCTCGTACGCCTACACCGCCGGCAAGGACCAGATCCAGGTGAACGGGTCCGCCGGCCGGACGACCGTCGGCCTCAGCATCAGCGGGGCCAACGGCGACTGGTGGTCCCTCTCGCTGGCCGCCCCGGCCGGCCGGGAGCTCCAGGCGGGCACGTACGAGGGCGCCACCCGCTACCCGTTCAACGACGGCGGCGCACCGGGCCTCAGCCACGACGGCAACGGACGCGGCTGCAACACCCTGACCGGATCCTTCACCATCTCGAAGATCACCTGGGGCCCGAACGGCTACGTCGAGGCCCTCGACGCCGCCTACGAGCAGCACTGCGAAGGCGGCGCCCCCGCCCTGCGCGGCCGGGTGCACATCCAGAACCCGGCGCCTCCGGCCGCCCTCTCGCTGGGAGTCGGCGTCTCGGTCGAGGGCCGGGCCAGCGCCCTGAACGGCCGGGCGACCGTCAACGGCAAGGTCAGCTGCAACAAGCCGGTCCAGGTGGACGTGTCGGGCCTGGTGACCCAGGTCAAGCGGAACACCCTGATCCGGGGGCCGTACAGCGCCACCGTGGCGTGCGTGCCGGGCGCGCCGGTCGCCTGGAGCGCCGAGGCCGACCCCACGGGGGCCACCCCCTTCCAGTCCGGTGACGTCGAGGTGAAGGCGACCGCCACCGCCTACGACAGCGACTACCGGGTCGGGGTCACCGCGAGCGACGTCAAGGCCGTGCACCTGACGAGGGTCAAGCAGTAGCCACCGGACACGGGCCGGGCGGGCACCGCACGGCAACCTCCCGATGACGGCTACGGCTTCCGGCGGACCGGTCGAACCGGTCCGCCGGGGACCTCCGTACGCGTCGACGCGTACGGGATCGGGCAGGCCCGTACCGGAAACCGGCGGCCGGCACGGGCCGTCCGGCGGTAGCGTGCCCGGATGTCCGAGCACACCTCCCTGCCCGAAGGCCCGGACGGGCCGCGCTGCCTCCTGCTGGTCGGTCTGCCCGGGTCCGGGAAGTCCCGCCTGGCCCGTGCCCTCGAAGCGCACGGGGTGACCCGCCTCTGCCCCGACGAGGAGATGCACCGGCGCTACGGCGTGTACGGCGTCGACTACCCGCGCGGCACCTTCACCGCCCACGAGCGGCCGGTCCTGGACGACCTCAAACGCCGGCTGGGCCGGCTCCTCGCGGAGGGCCGGCCCGTCGTCCTCGATCACGGGCTGTGGACCCGGGCCGAGCGCGACGACTGGCGGCAGGTCGTCACCGAGGCGGGCGGGGTCCCCGTCCTCGTGCTGCTCGACGCCGGGCACGACACCCTGTGGGAGCGCATCCGGCACCGCAACGCCCACGGGTCCCCGGCCGACCTCCGCTTCGAGGAGCACGACCTGCACCGGTTCCGCGACCGGTACCAGCCGCCCGGTCCCGACGAGAACCCCGTTCGCCACGACGGCGACCCGGCGACCGCCCTCCGGCTCCTGACGGGCGGAACCTCCGCGCGCTGGGATCCCGCACCCCTGCGCGAGGTGGCCGACCTGTTCGGCCGGGCCGGTTGCCGGTGGTGGATCGCCGGGGGCCACGCCATCGAACTCGCCGTCGGCCGCACGTTCCGCCCCCACGACGACATCGACGTCCTGCTCCTGCGCGACGACCAGCACGCCGTCCAGGAGGTCCTCGCCGGGTGGGAGTGGTGGGCCGCCGACCCGCCCGGCACCCTGCGCCCCTGGCGCCCCGGGGAGCACCTGCACCCCGGCGTCCACGACATCTGGTGCCGTCCCGCGCCGGACGCTGCCTGGCGGATCCAGGTGATGCTGGACGAGGCGGAGCACGGCCAGTGGGTGTCCCGGCGCGACGCCGGCGTGCGCCGACCGGTCGCCGGGATCGGCGCGGTCAGCCCGGACGGCATCCCCTACCTGAGGCCTGAGATCCAGCTCTACTACAAGGCGAAGCACCCCCGCCCGAAGGACGAGCAGGACTTCGACGCCGCCCTCCCCCTCCTCGACACCGAACAGCGCGCCTGGCTCGCCCGCGCCCTCACCCACACCCTCGGCCCCCACCCCTGGACGCCCCGGCTCCACTGACCGGCGCACCTTCGGCGTGGGCGTGCGTCATGTCCGGCGGAGGACGGGGAGCCCGGCGTCGGCCCGGTGCGCGAGGCGCCGCTCGCGCTGCCGCGCGAAGTCCTGATGCCGCAGGCGTACGTCCGGCGCATCCGGTACGGCGCCGACCCGGAGCTCGTCGAACACGGCCGCCGCACCCTGGCCCGCCACCGCACCACGAGCCGGCCGTGACCGGCGCACCGATCACCGGGCCCGACCACCTGAGGAGCAGCAGTGGGATGCACCGCCCGCGACCAGTGGCGGCGGCACTACGCCGACGGCCGCGGCTTTCCCCCCTCGGCGACGTGGAGCGGGCCCTTCTCGCCGAGCACGCCCCCGCCCCCGACGGCGGCGGCCGCGTCCTGCAATCACTCGGCGCACGGCTGCGCGCCGGCGGCGCCTTCGTGATCATCACACCCGCAGCCGGCCGCCCTCCCGCCGAGCGCCGCGACATCACCCTCGACGAGAACGAGACCGCCCAGCTCGGGGCAGGCCGGCAGCGGACCGTCGGCGCGAGGCCGAGGGGCTCCCCGTCCTCGTCCTGCGCGACCCCTGCGGGCCGCCGACACGGAGCTGGGCGCCCGGTCGGTCCCGTCGCGACGGGTGACCGCGGCCAGGGGGTAGGAGTGGACCGGCGGGGCCGGCGGCCCTCACGTCTACCCGGCCGACACCCCCGACCGCCTGCTCCCCCGAGCACCCTCCCGTTCCAGTGGCCGGGCCTCCGCCGCACCACCCCGTAGGTGCGTGGACGGTGCAGCGGCTGCCCGTGCGCCGGGGCGCAGTCGGCGGCCTACCGCTCCAGGTAGGCGACCGTGCCCGTGCGACGGGCGGTGTCGGCTGCCCGGAGGCGGGCGAAGCCGTCCGGGTGCATGATCTGCTGCCATTCCCCGAGCGTGTGGACGCGGAGTTCGGTGTGCTCGGCCGGGTCGAGGGTGACGCGGGCGATCTGCGCGTCGGTGAGGTGTCCGCCGTCGAAGACCACGCCGAACTTGTTCAGGGGCCAGGCGGCGCCCCGGGCGATGAAGTGCACGGCCAGGAGCTTCTGCGGCCCGGCGAAGGAGATGCCCGTCTCCTCGAAGCACTCCCGCACGGCGCACTCCCACGGCGTCTCGCCGTGGTCCATGTTGCCGCCGGGCCACTGCCAGGTCCCCGCGTCCCCGACGGCGCGGAGCTGGACCGGGCGGCCGGCGGTGTCGGTGAAGTAGAGCGCCGCGTAACTGGTGGCGTTCGCGATGGTCTTGACGTACTGCTCGGGCGGCAGCCAGGTTCCGGTCACGCGGGGGCCTCCTTCTTCCCGGGGGCGCACGTCGCACGCAGGCGCGCCGCTCGTGCGCGGCGGCCGGCTCCGGCCCCACGGCGGCGCCACGCTACCGGGGCGCTCCTCGGCGCGTGGGCGGAAGGCGGATTCCCACACGAACGTGGCCCGGCGGGCCCGGCCGGGCAGAGGCCCTCGGGGCGCCGCGGGCACCGTCGGCTCACGGGCGGTCCGCCGCGTCCGCGCAGGGCGCGCTACCGTACGCCCCCTTCAGTCCCTGGCGGTCCTTGCAGGTCAGAGTGCCGAGGGGACCTACTCAGGGACTGAAGGGACCGAACATTCGAACTACGTGCACGGTGTCGACCGACCGGCCGGGGCCCCGTGTCAGGCGACGGTGCGCGTCGTCGTGCCCGCGGCGCCGCGCTGGGAGCGTTCCGTCTTCATCCCGACGTGCCGGGGCTCCACCGTACGGGGGTCCACCGCCTCGCCGGGGGCACCGGCCCGGTAGAGGCCGTCCGGTTCCGCGTCGCGGTCGTGCGGGAGGAGGTAGAAGACGCGGCGCTTCTGGAGCCCGCTGTCGGGGTCCGCCTCCGCGCTGTCGCAGAGCTCGGCGAAGCCGACCATGCGGCCGTCCCGGTAGTAGCGGGGCTTGCCGCGCCGGCGCGGGGTCTTGTCGAGGGCCTGGCGTACGTAGTCGAGCTGCGCGGGGTCTTCCAGCCACACCACCTTGTCCTCGTGGGTGAGATCGCTTGCTTGAAGTAGCGAGCTCATGGCCTTGGTCCCCTCTCGGTCTGACGTAGCTGCTGCACGGGCCGGACTGGCCACGCTACCGGGCGCCGGGCATGGGCTATGCCGGTGTGCGCGGCGGCGTCCTGTGGCTGGCTCATTCGTTGCGTGTCCATGGTAGGTGTCTGGATGCGGTGGCGGACAGTAGGCCCGGGCGGTTCACCCCGGGGCTGCCCCGTTCGCCGGGCGCCCCGTGCGGTCCCGTACGCCCTCATCCGGCCTCTTCGGCGAGCAGGGCGAGGCCGGGGTAGAACTTCTGGCCGTTGGAGCGGAGCATCTCGCCGGGCGAGGAGATGCCCACCTCGGCGCGGATGCGCGTGGCGAAGGCGCGGGTGGTGGCGGGGCGCAGGCCCTCGCCCTCCTGGCACCAGGTGCTGTAGGCGCGGTAGAGGGCACCCTGCTCGACCTTGAAGTCCCGCGGCTCCTCGGGGCCGTCGCCGGTGGTGCAGCATTCGGCGAGGAAGCGGCCGATGTGGTCCTCGGTGGTGGCGTAGGCCTGGGTGGCGGTGCGCACGACGGTGGGCCCGGTGAGGGAGGGCTTGGTCCTCAGGTAGGCCATGGCGCCCTGGATCATCCAGTGGAGGATGCCGGCACCCTCGTGGTTGACGAGTTCCTCCGCCAGGTTGTCGATCTTGCGGTGATCGGGGACGACCTTGTCGAACGGGATGAGGCGGATGCGGCGCCAGAAGGCGTGCCCGCCGGTGCCGACCTCGGGGCGGTGGTTGCCGAGCAGCCACAGCTTGTGGGTGGGCTCGAAGCTGAAGTAGTCCTGGCGCATGCGGCGGGCCTTGAGCCGGTCGCCGCCGGTGAGGAGCTTGACGCGGGCCTCGTCGAACTTGTCGTGGGGCTTGAGCTCGCTGCACACGAACAGGCGGCGGCCGTGGAGTTCGGTGAGCTCGGTGGAGTGCTCGTTGAACTTGCCGCGCTCCATCAGGAAGCCGGGCGGCGCCACGTCCGCGTAGTCGCCGAGGATCTTGATGACGATGTCCATGAGGGCGGACTTGCCGTTGGCGCCGATGCCGTAGAGGAACGGCAGCACCTGGCCGCCGACGTCGCCGGTGATGGAGTAGCCGAGCAGGAGATGGACGAAGGTGATCATCTCCTTGCCCTTGTCGTCGTCGCCGAAGGTCTCCGTCAGGAAGCGGGCGAAGCGGGGGGTGGGGCGGGCCTCGGGGGCGAGGTAGGTGGCGCGCGAGTGCAGGTCCCGGAGCGGGTCGGGCTTGCGCAGCTCGCCGGTGCGCAGGTCGACGACGCCGGCGGGGGTGCACAGGGCGTACTTGTCGCCGTCGAGGGTGTCGGGGTCGAGGGCGAGCTCCGGGGAGGCCTTGGCCTGGGACAGCATGGCCTTGACGCCGGAGGTCGACATGGCGCGCTTGCGGTGCTGGGCGAGCTCGCGGTCGGTGAAGTGGCCCCGGGGGTCGTGCAGCGGCATCTCCTCGGCCATGTCGCCGGCCGCCCAGATCGCCGCCTTCTCGCCGCCGGTGCGCTTCCAGCGGTACTCGTCCCACACGTACCAGCCGAGGCCCTCGACGTGGCGGAAGCGGTGGTTGTGGAGGTGGGCGAAGAGCTTGGCGTTGCCGCGGTCGGTGAGGTTGAGGAGCAGGCCGGCCTGGACGAAGTCACCGGGGCGGGAGACGGCCCCGGGCGTGGAGACCTGCTGGGCGGGGAGCTGGGCGGTCGCGGCGGCGTCCGTGGCCCCGGCTGTTCCAGGGGTACCGGGCGCAGCGGGGGCACCGGGGATACCGGGAGCACCTGGAGCCGCGGCCGTTCCGGGCGTCCCGGCGGTCGCGGCCGCTCCGGTGGTCCCGGCCGCTCCGGCGGTTTCGGCGGCGAAGACCGCGAGCTGCTCCGCGGCGGCGTGCGCGTCGAAGCCGGTGCTTCCTGCGCTGCTCATGAACGTCCCTTGGGGTGGATGGGGCGGTGGCTGCCGGCGCGGAGCGCGGAGTCGATGACGAGGCGGTTGCGGCGCTGTCGGCCCGGGCGGGCCGCGTTCGCCGCGTCGGTGAGGAGGTCGGCGCATTCGGGCAGCGTGATGTGGCCGGCGGCCGCGAGGCCGCCGGCGGTGAAGGCCGCCCGGTTGAGCTTCTCGCCGAACGCGGTGCCCGAGGGTGCCTGGGCGCAGGCCCGGACTTCGGCGAGGAGGGGGGCGAGGATGCGGTGGGCGTCGTCGGCCCCGGCCGGCGGCGTCGCGGGCGCCGCCGTGATCCGGGTGCTCCGCGGCCCGGGGGCGCGCTCCGGCGCGGGCTGCGGGGCGGGCTGCGGGGCGGGGTGGTGGCCGGTGCGGGCGAGTTCGGCGTTGAGCCACAGCGGCAGGGTTGCGGGCGTACGGGAGCCCGGCAGGGCCTCGTAGGTGCCGGCGGCGGTGCGGGTGCCGGGCGCGACGATGTAGCCGCCGGTGGCCCGTACGTCCACCTGCCAGGCGAGGGCCGTACGGGTGCCGTTGCCGCTGGAGGAGCGGATGGCCGGGCCTCCCAGCGGGGCGCGGTACCAGATGTGCAGGCCTCCGCTGGGGGTGCGTACGCGCAGGGTGCCGCCGTCCCGGGCGGGATCGGGGCGTCGGCGGAGCGCGGCCAGGAGCGCGAGGGTGTCGTAGCCGGAGCCGAGCCCGGTCAGGTCGACCCGTTCGTCGAGGGGGATGCCGGGCAGCAGGCGCCCCCGGTCCGGCAGCGGGGCCGGGTGGGTGTCCACGTCGATGACGACCAGGCCGGCCGGGCCGCAGGAGACTCCGACGCCGAACTCCGGCTCCTGGCGCCACCAGTCCCTGATGACGTCGGTGTCGGTGGTGGCGGCGTGGAAGCCGTGGCACCAGCGTCCCTCTGCCGTACAGGGGCAGGCCTCGGGTGCGTGGTGGTGCTCCCGGCAGCGGGCGCAGTTCGCGGGGGGCGTCTTGGCCCCTGGGGCGAGGGGGTGGACGGGCATGCCCCGGGAGGCCAACCAGAGCGCCACGTCAAGGCTGTGCCGGGAGCCGACGGCGGCCGCTGGTGGCGGCGTTGCGCTGTGGGCTGGCACGTATGTCTTCCTCGGCGGTGCGGTGTGGCTCGGTTGGACCGTGTGAGCTGGTGGGAGGGTCGGCCCCGGTCCCGGGCAGGGACTGAAGGGACCAAACTTTCACAATGCCGGAGCCTAGCGCAGCGACACGCCGAAGCAGTGCAAGCAGCTGCGACTGTTTTGAATTTTCAGTCCCTTGAGTCCCTCCGGGCTGTGGTGGCAGTAGTCTGGCTCGGGTGGATTGCCCCGTATTGCCGGTTTTCCTTCCGGAGGGAGCCAGGGACTGAGTCCCTCCGGAAGTCCTGGGCCCCCCTCCCCCTGCTCCCTCCCACCCCCCGAACAGGGACGGAAAGGCCGTCAGGCCCCTTTCGGTCCCTGTCGCTTCAGTCACTGACAAACCTGCTGGTCAGGCGGTTGCTCCCGGATTCGAAGGGACTGAAGGGACTCAGTTTTCTAGTTATGACGTGAATATGGCACCAGTACTCCTTACGCCCGCGCATACACGCACGCACGTAAAGGCTGGAAGAGTGGATTCTGAGTCCCTTCAGTCCCTGCTTTTGTGTCTGAACCTGCTCTGACCTGCGTAAACGTGGAGGGACTCAGGGACTCAGGGACCGAGGGACCGAACGCGGTCCGCTGTGAGGATCCACGGAGCGCGGTGAGAGGGCCGACTCCAGGTGTCGGCGGCTTCGGTCCCTGGAGGTACGGACCCAGGGACTCAGGGACCGAGGGACTGCAGGGACTGACGGACCGAGGAGTGGTGAAGCGGGCCGGGCCGGGTCCGGACACTGTTCCGGTGGGCTGCCCGGTTCGGCTGTCCCAACCCAGGGCACGGCGGATATAGTGGCGGCACGAGTTACTCAGGCGCGAAGGGCCCTCCACATCGTGGAGGGCCCTTCGTCTTGTCCTGTTCCCTTGTCCTGCTCCCACTCCTGCCCCGCAGGCTCCCGCTCAGGCCACCTGGAGCTTCGGACGGCCCGTCGTCGGCGTGGGCGGGGCCTGGTGGTACGTGGGCAGCTTCAGGTTGGGCAGGTCGCCGGCCTGGATGCGGACCAGGGCCGCGCGGAAGGCGGCCTCCATGCTCTCCGGGCTCTCGTACTTCGCCGCGAGCGGGTGGAGCCGGTAGGAGTTGCCGTTGCGCTCCTCGCTGCGCGGGCGGAGCACGATGTTCAGCTCGCACAGCGGGGCCATGAGCCCGCTGACGGCCTGCGGCGTGACCCCGTACTCGGCCGCCATGTCCTTCTGCCGGACCCCCAGCGCTCCCCCGAAGTCGCTCCGGGCGACCAGGTACTGGAGGAACTTGACGGCGGACCCTGACAGCGGCAGGGCCCAGATGCGCTCCGCGACGATCGGAGACATGACGTTAGCCATGGGACGGCCTTCCTCGTGAGCGGTGGCGGTGGTCCGTGATGGAGGACGGGCCTGGCAGCACTATCACCCGGTACGTTTCCTTCCGCGATAGTCGGCCGCCGCCCCGAAATCGAGGTCGAGTTCCTCCTGATGGGCACCTTGCGGGCCCACAGCGTAGGGGAAGGCCGCGACGTCGTGCTCGTGCCGGTCGGCGATCTCGGCGAGTACGTCGTGCTGGGCCGTGCTGTTGCCGTGGAACCACAGGCGCACATTGAGCTGGATCCGGCCCCGGCCCGCCTTCTCCACCCAGTTGTAGCCGCACAGCGCCTGAACGGCGCGGTTGACCGTGGACCGCGTGATCATCTTGCCGCCCTTCTGAGCGGCGATCTTGTTCAGCCCATCGGTGATCTCCTGCTGCGTGTACGGGGTGACACCGGTTCCCGGCACCTGCCCGCCGGCCACGAAGAGGAAGACGCAGAGCTGTGACTTGGTGATGCTGTTCGCCACGGCGAGCTGGGCCAGCAGCTGCGTGAACCAGTTGCTGGCCAGGCTGTACCCGGATCCCCCGGCCATGTCGTGCACGGACTTGGGGTCGGCGGCGTACTCGAAGTGGACTCCCTTGAGCCGGCGACGGCCTCCGGGGTCGGTGGCTTCGGCGACCTTCTCGCCGAGCTGCTGACCGAGGACCGCCAGGATGTCTCCGTACTCGGCTTCGCTGCCCGCGGCGGTGGGGACGGGCACGGCTCGGGGCCCGCGCCGACGACGGGCGGGCGGATCAGATGTCACAGGACCTCCTTGTTACTCAGGCGGTCCGAGGCTATCCAAAAAATCAACTCCTGCTTGTCTTTTGACGCCTCGGCGCGCCGGAGGGCGACCGTGCGCCGGGATCTGTTCGAGCGCTGCGCGGAAACTCCACGGTGGCTGGAGTTTCCGCGCTGTCGAACGCCGAAAGTCCACGCCTGCTTGATTTCGGTTGCCGGAATGGCGACACGTGCATGTAGCGGCCACGCGTGTGTGCGGGCCGTCCGGCCTTCACCGGACAACGCTCTGACCTGCGGTGCCGCGCAGCGGGACGAGGCGGGGCAAAACTCAAGCCCTGCTTGAGTTTTCCGCGAAATGTGCCCGCCGGGTATACATTGCGGAACCTCGAATGTGTCCTGGGTGACACATCAGCTCTGAGAAAACCGCAGGTCAGAGGCTTGAAAACGCGGCGCTCTCTTACTAAAAGAGCAGCCCGGCGACGTACTTCGACCCTCCCCCGGCTTCCCGAATCCTTACTCCTGGTTGCCGAGCCCCTGTCGCCCCATTCCTTCCGGCAGGCAGGCAGGCAGGCAGGCAGGCCCCAGGCCCCTCGTACCCTTCCCCTCCCCTCTTCGATACCTGGGCCGACGCACCTTCAGCACAGGTCGGCTCCGGCTGACATACCCACCGGTACTCCCCCGCCCCAAGCACCTCCGGCACCAGCCCCCCTCTGCCCGGCCCTCATGCCCAGTGAGGGCGCCCAGCGCCCGAGGGGTGCACCGGCGACCGTCAGGGAGCAGGGGCAGGGCGTGAGGGGGAGCGGGTCCAGGGCGCCCGAGCGCCTGGCGAGGGGGTCTGGGGGGCGAGCAGCCCCCCATGCCGAGGCCGGTCCAGCGCGGCCAGGCGCTGGCGGGGTCCAGGGGCTGGCCCCTGGGACATCCGGACCGCAGGCGGCGAACCGGCAAGAACCCTGACGTGCGGCCGGTCCGACGCGCCGGCGGTGTCGGTTCGCCGACCTGATTGGATTCCGGCATGACGGACTGGTCGCGACTCAGACACGCATACGGCTGCGCGGAGGACATACCGGCGCTGCTGGAGCAGATCGCATCGGAGCCGAGCCCCGAGCATTGGAGCGATCTGTGGTCGGCGCTGTGCCATCAAGGCAGCGTCTACTCGGCCAGCTTCGCGGCCTTGCCATGGCTGGCGGAGGTGGCCGGTGGCGACGACCGGGAGCAGGCGGTCAGTGCCCTGAACCTGGCAGGCGCGATCTTGGCCGGTTCCGAGCAGTCGCACGGAGCCGGCGGCGACGTCCGCGCGCTGTACGCGGCGGAGACCGAGACCCTGCTGGCACTGGTGCACGCACATCTCCGGACGGCTCCCGATCGCACCGAGTACACCTACCTCCTGGAGTGCATGCTCGGCTTCGAAGGCGTCATGAGCTGGAGCGAGGAGCTGGCCTGGGGCCTCGTCAGCGAGGAGTACGCGGTCACCTGCCCCGGCTGCCGGGTCCACCTGTTCATCGCCATCGGCGCGTACGGATTCTTCTCCACGAGCAGCGACTACGCGCTGGCGGAGCACGAGGTCGAGACGAGGCCGCTGCGTCCCGTCGATCCCGCAGCCATGGCAGGCATCGGCCGACGGCTCCACCGGATCGCGCTCGCCGACGGGCAGCAGGAACTCGCCGACGCGCTCACCTACGTCTTCGGCGATGCGACATGTCCGGACTGCGGGACGGACTTCTCGGTGGCGGACCGCATCACCGGAGACCGATCCGCCGCTGGCTGAGCGCAAGTCGACCAGCCGCACGCGGACGGCGCCTTCGTCAGGGCGGAACGGACGAGGTTCGGGGCGGCTCGCTCGTTTTCCGGCACAACGGACAAAAATCGACCGACAGAACGGCCCCTCAGGCGGCCGATCTCAACTCCCCTGGTGTCCCGCGACCTTCCCGGCGACCAGAGGCCTCCAGCGGGGCGCACAGGGCTTTTCGATGGAGGGTGGAGCCCTCTCAGGGGCGTGGAGCGTCGCCCCAACGGAGCAGTCAGGCTCCACCGGGCCCGGTCATGCCCTCCGGGCCGTCACGTCAGGGGTCGTCGGAAGTCGGCAGGCGTCGCAGGTGTGATCGTCGATCGTCGCCCTGACGGGCCGCCAGGCCCGCTTTCCGGGCCGGGGCAACCGGTGATCTTTTCCGGCCAAGCCTCCCCATACCAGGGCAACATATTTCGGTGTGCCTCTTCGCCTTCCCGCCGGAAGGTTAGTAAGGTACCCGCATGACCGCTCCATACGATCCGGAAGTCAGGGAAAAGGTAGTCGCCAAGCTGCCCGCCACCCTGCGGCAGGAACTCAAGGTCCGCGCAGCGCAGTTGGGCGTGGACATCCAGGACGCCGTCACCGAGGGCGTCCACGCCTGGCGTGCCGACGCGTCCGCGGCAACGGCCGTCGACACCTCGGGGGCATCCTCCTTCTCGACGTACCTCCCCACCGGCCTGTACGGCGACTTCAAGGAGGACTGCCGGGTACGGGAGGTCCCGTACAACCAGGGCCTCGCCCAGTCGATCCGCCTGTGGCTCGACACCCACCCCTCCCCCGCCGGCCGCCGCCGCCCCGCGAACGAGGGCGCGCGCCGGATCGTGGTCTGCAACCAGAAGGGCGGCGTGGGCAAGAGCGCCATCAGCAACGGCCTCTCCCAGGCCCTCGCCGAAACCGGCGCCCGCGTCTGCGTCATCGACTTCGACCCCCAGGGCCACCTCACCCGCCACCTCGGCGCCGAGATGCTCAGCATCAAGGAGCCCAGCCTCGCCAAGTTCATGCTCGGCGAGATCGACGGCCGCATCCGCGACCTCCTCGTGCCCATCGAGCACGGGGTGTTCGCCGGCCGCCTCTTCCTCCTCCCCTCCTGCAAGGACGCGTTCCTCCTCGACGCCCGGCTGGCCACCACCCGCCACGTCCGGACCAAGGAGACCGCGCTGGAGAAGGCGCTCGAAGAGCTGGAGAAGGAGTTCGACTACATCGTCGTCGACTGCCCGCCCAGCCTCGGCTACACCATGGACACCGCCCTCTACTACGCGCGCACCCGCGAGGGCGAGTCCCCCAAGGGCTCGGGCGTGATCATCCCGGTGCAGGCGGAGGACACCTCGGCCGACGCCTACGACATGCTCAGCGAGCAGCTCGAGGACCTCATCGACGACCTCGGCATCGAGATCACGCAGCTCGGCTTCGTGGTCAACCTCTACGACAGCCGCAAGGGCTACGTCGTCACCTCCTCCCTCAACAGCTGGAAGGAGTTCGGCGACCCGCCGGTCATCACCGTCATCGCCGACCTCAAGGAGCAGCGCGAGGCCGTACGCGTCAAGCTGCCCCTGCTGCACTACGCGCCGGACTGCGAGCAGTCCGAGGCCATGCGTGAGATCGCCCGGAGGATCGCGGCATGAGCAAGAGCGACCTCCTCGGCACCGGCGCGGCCTTCAGCAACGCACGCCGTACCGCCGGCCGCAGCGAGCGCGGTCGGGCCAAGGCCATCGCCCAGGGCGACGTACCGGCGTACGAGCTGATCCGCGTTCCCCTGGACCAGGTCTCCCCCACTCCCCTCAACCCGCGCCGCAACTTCGGTACGGACGAGGAGAAGACCCGCTTCGGCGAGGAGCTGCGCCAGGCCCAGCTGTCGGCCTGCGTCGCCGTCACCCGCGGCGCGTACCTCTCCCTCTGGCCCGACCACGAGGGCCGGGTCGGCACGTCGGCGTACATCCTCATCAACGGCGAGCGCCGTTTCCGCAGCGCCCTGCACGTGGGGCTGGAGTCGCTGGACTTCGTCGTCCGCGACGACCTGGCGGCCTCCCGGGCGGACTTCATCGACCACCTGCTCGCGGAGAACCTCGAACGCGAGGACTTCGACGTGATCGAGCGCGCCCGGGGCGTGCAGCAGCTCGTCGACACCTGTGCGGAGCAGGGCCGGGAGCACGGGGCGAAGTCGCGCGCGGCGGAGCGGCTGGGCAAGTCGCCGTCCTGGGTGACCAACCAGCTGGTGCTGCTGGAACTCCCGGAGGAGATCCAGAGGATGCTGAGCTCCGGTGACATGCCGGAGCGCGACGGACGCCTCCTGGCGCGGGCGGCCAAGGACCGGCCGGGCGCGGACGCGGCGGCGCTGCTGGACTACCTCCAGGAGAACAAGGCGCAGGAGGCCCAGTCCAAGGCGGCCCAGCGGGAGCTCCTGCGCGAGGCGCGCGAGCCCGCCCCGACGCCTGCGCCTGCTCCGGCTGCGGTGCCGGTGCCAGCTCCGGCACCGGCCGTGGCCGAGCCGCGTCCCGCCGATGCGGTCCAGGAGCAGGCTCCGGAGCAGGCCGAGTCTCAGCCCCGACTTTTGTCCGCGGACAAAAGTCGGGAGGCGGAAGCGCTCCCGGAGGCAGCCCCGGAAGCCATGACCCCGATCGCCGAGCCGGTCGCGAGTACGCCTCCGGCCCCCCTCCCCCAGGAGGCTCCCGCGGCGGCTCAGCCCGAGCCGACACCCGCACCGGTGCCGTCTTTCGCCCCCGAGGCGGCTCCCGCCGCCCAGCCGGCTCCCGCCTACGAGCCGGAGACGGCCATCCCGGAGCAGGCGACGACGAGCCCGGAAGGGGGGCCGGTCTCCTGGGCCGACCCCCAGGCGGTCTTCGAGGCGATCCGCCAGAACATGCCGCCGAAGCAGCGCGCGGAGCTGACCATGCTCCTGATCGACAGCAACGGCCGGTCCGCCAACCGCTGACCGGCCACCAGGCTCTGACGGGAACGGCCCGACTTTTGTCCGCGGACAAAAGTCGGGCCGTTCCCGTCCTGGAGTCGCCTCCGCCGGAGCTCGTCGCGCAGGCGGCTGAGAACCCGGGCGGATCGGTCGCCGTGATCGACCCTGCGTTCATCGGTGACCCCAACGGCTATGTTCCGGGGGAGGCCGTGCAGGGGGTCTGGGTGGTCGGCGAGGACGGAAGGCTGACCGGCGAGTTCGTCGAGAATCCGAACTACGGCCCGCCGAAGGACGACTTCGCCAAGCTCACCGATTCCCAGCACTGGCTGGACTGGCTCGCCGAACGGCCGGACGCCGCCGTACGAGACTCCATCGCGAGGATCCTGGACGGGCAGGTCCCCGGAGCGGTCCTGGAGTGGATCAAGGTTCTCGACGACCCGCGCTACTTCACAGGCGGCCGCCGGGATCCTGAGGATCCGCAGCGCGTGACCGTCACCCGGGCCGGCATCGCCCTCCGCTTCGCGCTGTCCGTGACCAGCCCCGGACACGCACGCGAGGTCCTCCAGGGCGTGTTCACCTGGGTCGCCGTCAGCTTGGACCGGCCCCGTGGGCGCAAGGACCGGGTCTGGCTCGACCTGCGCGTCGACCTGGACTGGGCGGAGACGCAGCTCCGCGAACGGATCTACCTCGTCGGTCAGGATCCGGCCTCCGGCAGCAACTGATCCCCGGCGACCGCTCCGCACCCGTCAGGCCGCTCGATCCGGAGCGATCCTGGCCGGGCCGGCCCTCCGTACCCGACCGGAGCGGGCACAGGATGTCGGGTGCGGCAGGCTCGGTCCTTCCTAGCGTGGGTGATCGAAAGGGAAGGAGGCCGGAGTTGCTGGATCGGCTGAACCAGGCCATGGAGCACATCGAGGCGCATCTCGACCAGCGCATCGAGGTGTCGGACCTGGCGCGGATCACTGTCACGTCGGAGTACCACTTCCGGCGGCTGTTCTCCTCGCTGGCGGGGATGCCGTTGTCGGAGTACGTCCGACGGCGGCGGCTGACCGTTGCCGCTGCCGCGGTCCTGGCCGGGGAACCGACCTTGCTGGAGATCGCGATCCGCTACGGCTACACCTCGGGCGAGGCCTTCGCCCGGGCGTTCCGCGCCGTGCACGGCATCGGTCCCGGCGAGGCCCGGCGTACCGGCGCGGCTCTGAGCGCGCAGCCCCGGCTCTCCTTCCGCCTCACCGTCGAAGGGAACAGCACCATGCGGTACCGCATCGTGGAGAAGGAAGCATTCCGGGTCGTCGGCAAGAAGGCCCGCGTCCCGCTGATCTACCAGGGGGTCAACCCGCACATCGTCGAGCACATCCAGAGCATCCCGGCGGAGACGATGCTGCGGATCGTCGGCCTCTCGGACCAGGATCCGCAGGGGGTGGTGTCGGCGACGGTGCGTCTGTCGGACGGTTTCGAGGAGGGCGGTGACCTCGACTACTACCACGCCGTGGTCACCACGGCCGGGACCGAGCCTCCCGGGGACCTCGACGTGCTGGAGTGCCCGGCGGGCACCTGGGCCGTGTTCGAGAACACCGGCCCGTTCCCGCAGGCGCTGCAGCAGATGTGGGGCGACGTCGCAGCCCAGTGGATCCCCTCCAACCCGTACGAGTACCGGCCGGGCCCGGAGATCCTGCGCACCCGCGCCTCCGAGGACGAGCCGGCCCACTCCGACGCCCAGCTGTGGATCCCCGTGGCCCGCACCAGGGTCTGAGTCGGCGGCACGCCGCCGGGGGCCGACTTTTGTCCGCGGACAAAAGTGGGGGCCCCCCCCCCCCCGTGGGGGTGCCCCCCCCCGGGGGGGGCCGCCCGGCCGGCCGCCGCCCCCGGTAAAAAATAGGGAGAACC